>JBGAQA010000029.1:0-72419 GCA_044220955.1 Sandaracinaceae bacterium | reverse complement strand
GCGTCCGTCTTCTCGGCGATGAGATTGTCCGCGAGCACGCCCGCGCCGTGCACGACGCCGCGGACGGGCGCGCCCCACGCCAGGCGAACGTCGTCGAGCGCGGCGCCGAGCGCGGTGCCGTCCTGCACGTCGACCGCGAGGTAGCGCGCGGCGCCTCCCGCGGCCTCGATCGCCGCGATGGTCCCGCGGACCTCGCGCGCGTTGACGATGCGCTCGACGCGCTTGCCGAGCTCGGCGGGCGTGACCTTCTCGCCCGTCCGCTTGGCGTCCTCGAGCAGCGCATTCTTCAGCGCCGCGTCGCCCTCGACCCCGCGGGCCGCCGGAGGCTCGTCCGCGAGCGCCGTGCGGCCGAGCAGCACCAGGCGGCACTGCGTCGCGCGCGTGAGCGCGATGAGCGTCGCGGCCGTCACACCGCGCGCGCCGCCGCTCGCGACCACGACGTCGCCCTTCGCAAGCACCGGCGCCGACGCCGCGATCGACGCGGGCACGCTCTCGAGCACGACGCGCGCACCGGTCTCCGAGAGGCCCACCTCGAGATCGGTCGAGCCGTGCACGAGCTCGCTCGCGAGCGCCTCGGCCACGAGCTCGGGCGCGCGGCCGCCGCACGCCACGTCGATCGCACGCACGTTCGCCTTCGGCCACTCCTGCGCCGCGGTCTTGGCGAGGCCCGCGTGGCTGCCCGCCCACGCCTGGATCGGCGCGGCGATGCAGCCCGAGAGCCCGAAGTCGCCGCCGGTGTCCTGGACGGTCGCGAAGAAGCCGCCCTGCGCCTGGGCTCGGATCGCGAACGTGCGTGCAGCGCGGAACGACTCGCGGGCCGCGGCGAGGGCTGCGTCGACGCTGGTCAGCGCGCGCACGCCCGCGAGCACCACGACGCCGTCGGCGTCGGCCGGCACCTCGCGGACGACCTCGGCCTTCACCCCGCGAGCGGCGAGCGCGGCGACGAGCGCGTGGGCGATGCCCCGCTCGTCGTCGGTGATCACGAGCTTCTGGGCCTCGAAGAGCGCGGGCGAGACGATCCCGCTCGCCGCGCGCGGAGCGGCGCGCAGCGCGTAGCGGTGCGGCTTCGCGGCGGCTGCGGCCTCCGCCGCGGGCCTCTCTAATGCGGTGACGGCGCTCGTCGGGACAGCGATGCCGCCCGCGGGGAGGTGCTTCTGCAGGTGATCGACGATCTGACCGACGGTGCGTAGCGCGCCGAGCGCCGCTGGATCGAGATCCGGCAGCCCCGGGCACTGCTCGCGGACGGCGGCGAGGATCTCGACGCGCTTGATCGAGTCGATCCCGAGGTCGGCCTCGAGCTCCATCTCCATCCCGATCATCTCGGTCGGGTAGCCCGTCTTCGCGGCGACCACCTCGAGCATGGTCTTCATCAGGTCGACGGGCGCGCCCTTCGCCACGCTCGCCGCGGCGGCGGCGACCGGCGCGGGCGCGAGCGCCGTCTTCGGAGCGGCCGCCTGAGGCAGGTGCTTCTGCAGGTGGTCGACGATCTGCCCGACCGTGCGCAGGGCGCCGAGCGCCGCCGGATCGAGATCCGGCAGGCCGGGCGCCTTCTCGCGGACCGCGGCCAGGATCTCGACGCGCTTGATCGAGTCGATCCCGAGATCCGCCTCGAGCTCCATCTCCATCCCGATCATCTCGGTCGGGTAGCCCGTCTTCTGCGCGACGACCTCGAGCATCGTCTGCATCAGATCGACGCTCGACGCGGCCGCCGCCGGCGCGGCGGCCGGGGCCGCCGGTCGCGGGGCCGGCGACGCGCTCGACGCCGGGAGGTGCTTCTCGAGGTGCTGCACGATCTGGCCGACGGTGCGCAGCGCGCCGAGCGCCGCGGGATCGAGGTCCGGCAGGCCGGGCGCCTTCTCGCGCACGGCCGCGAGGATCTCCACGCGCTTGATCGAGTCGATGCCGAGGTCGGCCTCGAGCTCCATCTCCATGCCGATCATCTCGACGGGGTAGCCGGTCTTGGTCGCGACGACGTCGAGCATCGTCTTCATGAGATCGACCGGAGCGGCGGTCTTCGCGATGGGCGGCGCGGGCGCGGCGGCCGGAGCCACGCGCGCGGGCGCGACCGGAGGCGGCGCGGCGACCGGTGCGGGAGCGGCCACGGGCATGGCCATCGGCATGGGCGCAGGCGGCGCGACGTAGGTCGGTGCCGCCATCGGGGCCGTCCCGCCGAGCATGCTCGCGAGCCCCGCGAAGCTCGTCTCCGCCGAGCGGAGGAACGCCGCGTGCGCGTCGCCCATCGCCCTGGCGAACGTCGCATGCGCCTCGGCCGTCTGCCGCTGCGACTCCTGGTACGCCTGGATCCACGCGAGCTGCGCGTTTCCGCTCATGGGGGGCTTGTTCGACTGCTGTGTCATCGTGCTGCTCGCTGCGGCCGTCGCCGGGCTACCTGTCGCCGGGCTACGGAGCGCCGGAGTCTGGACCGGTTGCGCCTTCGGGGCAGCCGCCGGGGTCATCAGGATCTTGTGGCCGTTGCCGTTGCCGTTGCCGTTCGTGTGACCGTTGCCGTTCGTCTTGGCGGGCGCCGGGGCCACGGTCTTCGCCGCGCTCGGCGTGACCATCGCGAGGCCGCCGCCACCCCCCGACGCGCTCGCGGCGCTCGCGGCTGCGCTCCGCGGCTGGGTGCGGTCCGGGTTCGGAGGCGGCAGCGCCGCCGCGCCGCCCTTCGGCGGATAGGGCTTGGCGTAGTTCGAGCCGTTGAGCATCAGCTTCATCTTCGGCTTCGGACGCGTGCGCGGATCGACCGGCACCTCGAACGCCGCCCAGAGCGCGCCGAGCTTCACCGGCAGGCCGGACGCCGCGAGGCGCGCGAGGCCGTGGTGGAACGCCGACAGGTCGCTCGCCCCCTTCTTGTCGAGGGCGATGGCGCGGTGCGGCCTCGCCCCGAGGATCTTGCCGACCAGTCCCGTGAGCACCGAGCCCGGGCCGACCTCGACGAACGTGCGGACACCCGACGCGTACATCGCCTCGACCTGCTCGACGAAGCGGACCGGCTGCGCGAGCTGCTCGGCGAGCACGCCACGCGCCTCCTTGCTGCCCTGCGGGTAGGACTTCGCCGTCGCGCTCGCGATCACGTCGCACTTCGGCAGGCCGAACGAGACGCTCTCGAGGAATTGCGCGAAGGGCTTGGTCGCATCGCTCACGACGCTCGAGTGGAACGCGGTCGCGACGTCGAGCCGCTTGAAGGTGACGCCCTCGCTCGCGAGCTGCTTCTCGATCGCCTCGATCGCCCCCGTCGGACCGCTCAGCACGGCCTGATCGGGCGCGTTGTCGTTGGCGACGACGACCGGCAGGTTCGACTGCTCGATCCGCGCGCGCAGCTTCTCGGCGCTCAGTACGACCGCCGTCATCGAGCCCTGGGTCGACTTGCCCGCGTCGCGCATCAGCTCGCCGCGCTTGCGCGCGATCGCGAGCATGTCCTTCTGACCGATCGCGCCGGCCGCGCAGAGCGCCATGACCTCGCCGAAGCTGTGGCCTGCGACCGCGGACGGAATGATCCCGACCGCGTCCATCAGCCGCAAGAACGCGAGCGACGCCACGCCGAGGCCGGGCTGCGCCCACTCGGTCGCGGTCATGCGCTCTTGCTGCTGCTTCTCGGTCGCGAGATCGAGCGCCGGGTGCGGGAACACGACGTCACCGAGCGGGGTGCCCTCGAAGGGCATGTCCGCCGCGAGATCGAAGGGCGCGCGCGCCGCGTCCCATGTCATCGCGACGGCGCCGCTCATCCCCACGTACTGGCTGCCCTGGCCGGGAAACAGGAAGCCGACCTTGCCCTCGTGCGCGCCCGCCTCGAAGTAGATCCCGTTCGGCAGCGCGAGAGGGCCGCTCTTCGCCGCGGCGACCTTGTCGGCGGCCATCTTCAGCTTCGCCGCGAGGTCGGCGTCGTCCGTCGCGACGATCGCGCAGCGCGCGCCCGCGCGGGCGTCGAGCCCTTCCTGCGTCGTGCGGGCCAGGAACCGGAGCATGTCGGCCGGACAGTCGTCGTGGTGGCGCGGGGCCTTCTCGACCTCGGCCGCCATCACGCGCAGCTCGGCGACGAGGGCAGCCGCATCGCTCGCCGTGACGAGGACGACCTCGGTGCCGCTCACGCGCGAGCGCGGCGCGGCCTCGGCCGGTCCGAGGTACTCCTCGAGCGCGAGGTGGAAGTTCGTGCCGCCGAAGCCGAAGCTCGAGACGCCCGCGCGCCGCGGGTGAGCGCTGCCGCGAATCCAGGGACGCGCCTGGGTCGAGAGGTGGAACGCGCTCTCGGCGATCTTCATCTTGGGGTTCGGCGCGCTGACCTTGATGGTCGGCGGAAGCACCTTGTGGTGCACCGCCATCACGGCCTTGATGAAGCTCGCCGCACCGGCCGCGCTCTTGGTGTGGCCGATCTGCGACTTCACGCTGCCGAGCGCGCACCAGTTGCGCTCGGTCTTCTTCGCAGCCTTCGCGGCCTCGTCGAACACGGTGTTGAGGCCCTCGACCTCGGCCGCGTCGCCCGCCTTGGTGCCGGTGCCGTGCGCCTCGATCAGCTCGACCGTGTCGGGCCCGTAGCCGGCGACGGCGTACGCGCGCCGCACGGCCTTGGCCTGCCCCTGCGGCAGCGGCGCGTACACGCTGAGCGCCTTGCCGTCGGACGACGACCCGATGCCCTGGATCACCGCGTACACGCGGTCGCCGCTGCGCTCGGCGTCGGAGAGGCGCTTCAGCGCGACCATGCCGAGGCCCTCGCCCAGCATCGTGCCGTCCGCGTCCGCGCTGAAGGGGCGGCAGTCGCCCGTCGGCGAGAGCGCCGGCGTCTTGCTGAAGCACATGTACATGAAGATGTCGTTCATCGTGTCGCAGCCGCCTGCGATCACGAGGTCCGACTGCCCCACGACGAGCTCGTTGATGCCCATGCTCATCGCGCTGAACGTCGAGGCGCAGGCCGCGTCCGTGACGCAGTTCGTCCCGCCGATGTCGAGACGGTTCGCGATGCGGCCCGCGGTCACGTTGCCGAGCAGGCCCGGGAAGTTGGCCTCCTCCCACTTCGTGTAGCTCGCGGAGATGCGATCGCAGATCGCGACGACCTCGCTCTCGGGGATCCCCGCCTCGCGCAGCGCCTTGACCCAGATGGGTCGCTGCAGGCGCGAGACCATCGAGCCCATCAGCTCCTGGCCGCTCGTCACGCCGAGGATGCAGCTGATGCGCGAGCGGTCGATCGACGCGAACTGCCCGCGGGTCGCGTCGTCGAGCACCTGCTTGGCCACGATGAGGGCGAGCAGCTGCGTCGTGTCGGTCTGCGGGACGATGCTCGGCGGGATACCCCACTCCATCGGGTCGAAGGGGACGTCCGAGAGGAACGCGCCGCGCTTGGCGTACGTCTTGTCGGGCTTGGTCGGATCGGCGTCGTAGTAGTCGCTGATCAGCCAGTGCGACTCGGGGATCTCCTTCAGGAGATCACGCCCTCTGAGGATGTCGTGCCAGAAGCCGGTCTTGTCGATCGAACCGGGGAACAGAGCCGAGACTCCCACGACTGCGATCGGCTCGAACTTCGGCGAGGACATGCGCCAGGCTTCCTTTCTCTCTCTGTCGACCCGCCGGGCGGTGCGAGCGGGCCTCGGCCAAGGGGCCGGTTTCTGGCATAGCCCGCGTCGCCGGCAACGTATGTCATCGTTCGGTCACTCCTGTGACTGGAAGTCACGACGCAGCGCGTCGGAACGACGGGGGAATTCGGCAGGCCTTTCGTGCGACACGCGCGTCGGAACGAGCATGAAGATCCGCATCGCCACGCCCTGCTCCGAGAACCTCGACGCCATGCCGCGCGACGCGAGCGGCGCCTACCTCTGCAGCAAGTGCGACCGCGCCGTGGTCGATCTGCGCCGTGCGAGCCGCAAGCGCGCGCTGGCGGTGATCGGCGCGCTGCGGGCGCAGGGGGACGGAAGCGTGTGCGCGCGCCTCTTCGTCCGCTCCGCCGACGGCGCGCCGGTCTTCGCTCCCGAGCCCTCGCGGCTCGCGCGCGTGGTGGGCCCCCTCGCGCTCGTCGGCTCGCTCGCGGCCTGTGCGCCGCAGACGCTGGCCGCCGACCAGGGCACGCTCCCGGTCGCGGTGAGCGCGCCCGAGGGCGGAAACGGGAACGGAGCGCCCGGGCGTGCGTCGGCGGCGGTCGTGACCACACCGCCACCGGTCCGCCCGAGCGCGCAGAACGTGTCGTACCCGCCGCCCGACATCACGGCCGTGGCGGGCGGGCTGGCGTTCTCCGACTGAGCGGAGCGTTCGACCCGCCGACGGGAACCTCGGGCGAGCCCCGATGTCAGCGCAGGAATGGCGAACCTGACGGCGTTCGAGATCCTCGACCTCGAGCCGGACGCCTCCCTCGCCGAGATCAAGGTCGCGTACCGCAGGATGGCGCGCGCGGTGCACCCCGACACCAACCCCGGCGATCCCTTCGCGGCAGCGCGCTTTCGCGAGGTCCGCGCCGCGTACGAGACCGTGCTGCGCCTCCGGGAGAGGGAGTCGTCCGCGGCGATCGCGCCCGTCCGGATCCCCTGCGTGCTCGTCGGGCCGCACCTCGTGGGCACGCTCCCGGTGAGCGCGAGCGGAGCGCGGCGACACCGCTGGATCCCCCTCACGCTCTGGGCGATGCGGACGTGCATGGTCTGCGAGGGCGACGGCGGCAGACGCGTGCCCACGTTCTTCGGGTCGCGGCGCGAGGAGTGCCCGCAGTGCGAGGGCACCGGCGTCGTCGGCGTCGAGCGCCGACTGCGGGTACGGCTCACCACCCTGCGTGCGGGCACGGCGATCCGCCTGCGTGGAGAGGGCCTCCGCCCCGGCGGCCACGCGTTCGTCCACCTGCGCTGAGCGCGCGAGCGGCTCAGCAGTGGCGGCCGGCGCCGGCCGGATCGTAGGGGTCGCGATCGCTGCAGCGATAGCCGGGGCCGTAGTAGCCGCCGCATCGCCTTCCGTAGCCGGCGCGGTCGACGGGGTCGGAGTCCGTGCATCCGCGGACGCCGTGGTGGTGGCAGGCCTCCGTCCCGAGCGTGAGCGCCCCGATCCCGACCGTGACGCCCATCGTCCGGATGGCCGAGCGTCGTCCGACCGCGCGCGTCGTGATGTCGTCCCCCGAGAGTCCCCGCGTCTTGCTGCTGCGCTTGTCCGTCATGTGCGATCCCTCGGCGGGGAGCATACCAGCGGACACGCGAGCGCGTCCGTCGATCACGGCCCCGCGCACGCGCCGGAGCGGATCGTCAGGGCGCCTTGGCCACGAGGGCGGCCCGGAGGCGCGCAGCCTCTTCCCGCGCGCGGTCGCGCTCGACGGCGAGCGACGCGATCTCCTGGCCCATGCGGTTCACCTGATCCTGGGAACCGGCGAGCTCGCGGGCGTAGCGCAGGCGCAGCTCGCCCTCGGGGCCGCCCTCCTTGAGCACGCCGAGCTGCGCGGTGAGCTGCTTCTGGCCCTCGTAGGCCGCCGCGCGCGCGCGCTCGACGACGGCGATGCGCTGATCGATCTCGGCCGCGCGCGCCCAGAGCCCGACGATCGGTGCGAGCGCGGCGCAGCTTCCGGGATCGAGCAGGTGGTCGCGGAGCCAGCCGTCGAGGTTGCCCTGCTGCACGGTCTCGTACTCGATGCGACGCATCTCGATCCACGTCTCGCGCAGGCGAAGGCTCGCTCGCGCTCGCGGCTCGACGGCGAGCCGGAAGCGGTGGTGCGCAGAGGTGGACTCGAAGGGCTGCGGCGAACCTGGCTCGAAGCTGCGCCCGTTCGTGCGCGGAATCTCGAAGATCACCTCGATCGGCTCGGCGTGGTCGCTCTCGGCGCCGAGGTCGATGCGCTCTTCCCAGCGGACCTCCTCGAGCAGGCCGTGCTTGCCGAGCGAGATGCGCGACACGGTGCGCAGCTGGCTGCTCTCGCGCTTGCAGCGCACCGCGAGATCCTTCGCGAACGCGAGCTTCGCCTCGGCCCCGCGCACGCGGTAGGGCACCATCGCCTCGCCCGCGTAGACGTCGCCGTCGTACACGACCGCGGCGCCCTCCTCGAGCACCGCCCCCGTCGTGTTCTCGAACGTGAGCACGAGATCGGGCGCGGGCGGGCTGCCCTGGCGCCAGATGCGCTCTTTCTTCGCGACGAGCTGCGATGCGAGCAGCGGCACCATCGCCGAGCCGCCGCGCTTGATCGAGACGCGCGCCGCGACGCGGTACTCGAAGAGCTCGCCGCGCTCGACACCCGCCGCGGGAGGCTCGGCACCGCCGAAGGTCGCGAGCATGTCGCCGGCGATCCCCGCGCGCGCCGCGCGCGACATCGGCGGAGGGGGCGCGCCCGGCGCCGCGGGTGGAGGCGCCCCGCCCCAGGGACCGGCCGCCGCCGGCGCCATCGCGGGCGCGGGCATCGCCGGCATCGCCGCCGCATAGGCCGTCGGCGCGGCCGAGAGCGCGCGGCTCGACTCCTCGACCTGCACCCGCCGCACGTTCTTCGGGTGATAGAGGTCGATGACGAACGAGACCGGCTGCCCGGTCGTCAGCGTGAGCTCGACCTCCTCGAGATCCTCGTCGGCGGGGTTGTGGACGATGCCCCAGGCGATGAGGCTCGTCGTCTCCCCGCCCTGCGCGTCCGTGCCGCGCACGAGCCGATACGTCACGCGCCACACGGGCGCGGGCACCACGTAGGCGACCCGCAGATCCTCGGCCTCGCCCTCGAGGCCGATCTCGACGATGCGGTTGTCACCCGCCGTGGCCGCGCGCGTGCGGTCGACGAGCAGCTCGAGGTCGGCGCGCGAGGGCGCCTCGAGCAGCGAGACGCTGCGTACGTCCGAGAGCGCGAAGAGGCCGACGCGATCGCCCGCGATGCGCAAGAGGACGCGCCGGTCCCAGGCGCCCTCCGCCGCGGGAACGTCCTCGAAGCCGATCACCTCGCCCTCCACGGCGCTCGCCGCGAGCTCCACCTTCACGCGGCGCCCGCGGAACGCGGCGAACAGGCCCAGCAACGCGTGCGTCGGCTCCAGCACGAGCTTGCGGCGCGCGAGGATCTTCTCCGGATCCTCGGGCTTCTCGAACGCGATGGAGGTGACGCGCGCCTGGCCCTTCTCGACCCACGCCGCGAGAGACTTCAGCACGTCGTTCATCTCGTCCTTGTCGAACGAGAGCTCGAAGGGCCCATCGGCCGGCCCGCTCCGCTCGAGATACGCGACCCCGTGCTTGAACATCACCATCCGGTGGACGCGCGGCCTTCGTTCGTTCGTCATCGATCCTCTTCAGATGGAAGCCACGAGCGAGATCACCATCGAGAGCGAGAAGCAGATCAGCGTGAGCGCGAGGAAGAGCGAGATGGCCTTGAGCACGATCACCGTGCGCAGATCCGAGAGCGCGCCCGCGAGGAGCCGGCCGTCGCGGACCGCTTGCTGGCCGAGGCGCGAGAACCGATACGCCGCGCGCAGGTGGACCAGCGCGATGCCGAGCGCGAGCACCGCCAGCGCGAGCTCGGGCGGCGTCGCCATGCCCTTCGACCAGCGCACGAGCGAGAGCGCGCCCAGCCCGCCCAGCGCCAGCGCGTGGACGAAGACCGTGCCGGCGATGCGCCGCCGGGCGCGACGCGCGTCCGCGCAGAGCCGCGCCTCCGCCTCGACGGCCCGCCCCTCCGCCTCGCTCTCCGGCGGCTTCTCGCGCTCCAGCAGGAAGGGCCCGGTGCGCTCGCCGGTGGTCTCCGCGTCGGGCCGCTCGGCGAGCGCGGGCGGCTCGCTGCGACCCCGCTCGAGCGGAAAGGGGCTCGTCTGGTCGTCGCGCTTGGGCGGCGCGTCGTTCGCGCTCATCGCAGCATCCCGAACGTGACCAGGAGCGCGATCAGCACCGAGACGACCAGGATCTCGGTGACGAAGTAGCCGGCGAGGTGTCGCAGCCCCGCCTCGACCGCGCGCCCGGAGGCGTGCCGCTCGAGATCTTCCGCCGCGTCGGTGAGCATCACGCCGCCCCGCAGGAAGAGCAGGCCGAACGCGAGCACGATCGCGCCGGCGAGCGCGGCGCTCTCGGTGGACACCTCCCCGAGGCGCACCAGCGGCGGGGTGGTGCTCGACTCCACCTCCACGGGCCCAGCCTGGTTCAGCGCCCAGACGATCCCGCCGACGGCGACCACGAGCGCGAGGCCGCCTCCGGCCAGGACCTGGAATCGCCCCAGCATCCCCATCCAGCGCGCGGCGCGATCGATGGCGCGCCCGTCGGGGTCGGCGAGCGCGACCTCCGACAGACTCCGTCCCTCCGGATCGTTCGACGGCTCGGCCACGCGCTGCATCCTACTATGGACGCCGCGCGTTCCTGCCCACCGTCAGGGGGTGCAGAGAGGGCGCGCGACACAGACGCCGGCGGTGCACGTGCTGCTCAGACACTCGTCCGAGCTCGCGCAGGTCTCGCCGATCCGGCGGGTCGGCTGGCAGACCATGTTCACGCAGCGCGCCGGCGCGGCGCAGGCGGTGGTGCAGGGCGAGGCGAGCACGGGGTACGGGACGCACGTCCCCGGCATCCCGGGACTGGTCGCGTTGCAGACCGTCCCGACCGCGCAGTCGGTGCCGCTCACGACGTACTCGCACGTTCCGTCGGTGCGCGGCGCGCGGCAGGTCGCCGACGTCCCCGAGATCGCGCACACCAGCCCCGTGGCGCAGGTGGCCATGGCGCAGGGCTCGCCCGGTCCGGCCGTGGGCGGCGCCATGCAGGTGCCGTGAGAGGGATCGCCCGAGTTGGGGACGCAGGAGAGCCCGCTGCGACAGGCCTCGCTCGTCATCGGATCGCACGCGCCGCCTTGCCCGACCTGCGCGGTGCAAACCCCCGCCGTGCAGAACGATCCCGACGCGCACGCGGCGCCGCCCGAGGTGCAGCTCTCGCCGATCTGCAGCTGGTGGAAGCACATCCCGCAGGAGCTCCCGCTCCCCGTGCAGCTGCTCGTCTCGGAGCACTCCTCCGAGAGCGTGCAGGCGCCGCCGTCGGCGACCCTGCCCTCGAACGTCTCACGGCACCCGGGAGGGGCGCCGCTGAGCGCCCCGAGCCCGCACCCGATTCCGTCGAACGCCGCGAGGCACGCGCCGGCGTTCTCCGGGTGGTAGACGATGGTGCCCCGGTCGATCGCGAGATCGTACTGCGCGAACGTCGTGTCCTCGAAGTAGCGCGCTGCCTGGCCCGGGCAGTCGGTGATCGACGAGTGGAAGAGCCCCTGCTCGAAGAGCGCCGTGTAGCCGCAGCGCGACGCGAAGCTGCAGTAGCTCGCCCCGAGCCGCCCCGGAAGCTCCCCGAACGCGACCGGCGCGCCGTTTCCGTTGTTGCAACCAACGCTCACGCTCGCGAGCGCCAGACCCCAAGCCAGGACTCGTACCCCTCGCATACTCGTTCCCTCCCGTGTGGTTTCAAGAAGCCGCCGCCGCGCCAGCGTCGACGTCGGCCTCGACCGGAGCGGCCACGTCCTGTGTCCGCGTGAGCAGCGCGTCGCGCTTGCCGTCGAAGAGCACGTCGGCCATGCGCTCGAGGAGCGCGCGCAAGGTCGAGCGATCGACCGCCGAGACGGAGACCGCATCACGCTCCCACGCGAGGCGCGCGGCGTCGCGCGGATCGATGCGGTCGCACTTGTTGAGCACGAGGAGCGTCGGCTTGCCGGCGAGGCCGAGCTCCCCGAGCAGGGTCTCGGTCGTCTTGATGTGGTCCACCATCGCCGGATCCGACGCGTCGACGACGTGGAGCAGGAGATCGGCGTCCTCGGCCTCCTCGAACGTCGCGCGGAACGCGGCGAAGAGGTCCTTCGGAAGATCGCGGATGAAGCCGACGGTGTCGGTGATCACGACCTCGCGCTCCTCGGGGAAGCGGATCCGCCGCGAGCGGGTGTCCAGGGTCGCGAACAGGACGTCCTTGGCGAGCGTCTCGGAGTTCGTGAGAGCGTTGAGGAGCGTGCTCTTGCCGGCGTTCGTGTACCCGACGATCGACACGATCGGGATCTCCTGGCGGCGTCGGCGCTGGCGGCGCTGCTTGCGCTGCACGGCGAGGTGCCGGAGCTCGCTCTCGAGGCGCGAGATCTTCTCGCGTGCGCGGCGCTTTCCGACCTCGAGGACGGTCTCGCCCGGCCCGCGCCCACCGATGCCGCCCGTGAGACGCGAGAGCGAGTCGTCCTTCTGGCCGAGGCGAGGCAGCAGGTACTTCATCTGCGCGAGCTCGACCTGGAGCTTGCCGTCGCGGCTCTCGGCGCGCTGCGCGAAGATGTCGAGGATGAGCTGCGAGCGATCGATCACCTTCATGTCGGTGATCGCCGCGACCGCCGCCGCCTGCGAGGGTGAGAGGTTGCGATCGAAGATCAGCACGCTCGCGTCGAGCGCCATCGAGCGGAGCACCACCTCGTCCAGCTTGCCGCGACCCATCACGAACCTGGGATCGATCGCGTCGCGCACCTGAAGGATCCGATCGACGACGGCGACGCCGGCCGTCCGGGCCAGATCCTCGAGCTCTCGGAGCGAGTCCTCGGCGTGCGCGGCGTGCGCACGGTCGGTCACGTGGAGCAGGATCGCGCGACCGTCCTTGCCGCTCACGACCTGCGTGCGCGCCGCGCGCGCGAACGCGTCCTCCAGCTCGCTCAGGATCTCGGCCGGACTCGCGTCTTCCTTGCCGTAGGGGATCGGGCCCACGGTGCGATAGGGCGGCGTGCGCGGGTCGATCGACGGGACGTTGTGCCCGTAGTGGATCGTCGTGGGCTGACCGTCTTGCGTGAGGCAGATCGCGACGACGAGGTCGAGGCGCAGGCGCGTGAGGTCGACGAGATCGTCGCGCGTGAGGCCCTCCTGCGAGAGGTGCGTGTGCACCAGGCGCAGGCCACGGAAGCGCCCGTGCGCCGCGCGCATGCGGCCGAGGTCCGGGAGCATCAGCTTGGTGGCGTCGCCGACGACCACGTGCTCGATCTCGCCGCCCCGCGTGACGAGCACGCCGATCTGGCGTCCCGTGGCCGCGCTGATCTCGCCCATCGAGCGCGCGAGCTCGGGAGTGAGGAGTCGGTCGAAGGGGACGCGTCGTCGGGAGAGGCGCTCGAGCGCGTGAACGTCGGAAGGAGCGAGGCCTGTGGTGTTCCCGGAGATCGTCTGTGTCACTACGGATCCACAGTGTACACGAAAGCCTGCGCGTGACGACGCCGCTCGTGCTCAGCCCCTCATCGGTCCGGGGCCGGCTCCGCGGCGGCGCGCAGGCCGTGCAGGTCCATCGCCGTCTTCGAGCGCGGGACCGACGCCGGATCGGGCGCGGTGCCGAAGACCGTGTCGACGACGGGCATCGTGAAGGCGAGCCAGTAGTTCTCGTTGCGGAAGTGGTGCAGGCGGTGGTTGCGGCGCACCGTCTTGGCGAGCTCGGACGTCGGCCGGTAGTCGGTGTGCACGAGCAGGTGCGTCCACTCGTAGACGAGGGCCATCGTCGAGTACGTCGCCATGGCCGTGAGCGCCGCGCGCCGCGCGCCGAAGACGCCCAGCCACACGCCGCCGGTGAACGGCGCCGCCCCGAGGATGACGCGCAAGGGGAGCAGCGTGAGGTCGACGTCGCGCGGGGTGACGTGGTGGTCGCGGTGCTTGCGCGCGAAGTAGGGATCGAAGGAGCGCCCGAGAACCGTCGTCGGCTTCAGGTGCAGCAGGTACTTGTGCGCGACCCACTCCTGGATCGGCCACACGCCGATGGCCGCCCCCACCGCCACGGCGTCGAGGGGACCGAGTGGGCCGGCGGCCAGGCGCGCTCCCCAGCTCGCCGCGGCGATGCCCGCGATCGCGCGCGGCCCGCGGCGCGACATCAGCACTCGGAGCGTGCCCGCGAGCGTTCGGACCGACTCCGCGTCCGTGATCGATCGCGGATCGAGCGCGCTCACCCGGTCGAGTCTATCAGCACTGGCAGGCGGCGCCGCCGTCCACCGTGAGGCGGAGCTGGCAAGGCGCCGCGCAGGGCGTCTCGAGGCGGTAGTGCATCACGAGGTCGGCTCGGCAGTCACGGCTGGGCGCGGCCGGCATGATCGAACGCATCGCCGCCCCGCAGGTGCTCATCCCCGTCCACGTCTCGGTGTAGGCGACGTCGAGCCCGTCGCCGTCGTGGCCGACCACGCTGTAGGTGCGCGTCAGCGTCGCGCCGGTGCAGGGATCGAGCGTCGTGACGCGCTCGTCGGAGAAGCTCGCCTCGCTGTTCAGCGACACGAGCGTCGGCAGGCTCGTCGTGGGATCCGGCGCGGTCAGCGTGATCAGCGCACCGTGCTGCACGATGCCCGCGCTGCCCATCGGCCCGGTCGCGCGCAGCGGGCTGCACGCGTCCACCTCTCCGGCGATCGTCAGCGCGTACACGCCCGTCGTGGCCGAGACCGGCTCGTGCGTGCTCGAGCAGCCGGCGGCCGCGAGCGTGAGCGAGAGAGCAGCGAGCGTGAGCTGGACGTCCTGATGCACGGTGAGCCTCCACCTCGCGGATAACCGGTCGGCGGATCGGTGGTCAAAGAAGTGACAATTCTCGCGATCGAGGCTGCGTTTCGTGCGCGTGCCCGCATATGCTCGGCACCCCCATGAAGCTCGCCAGCCTGCGCAGCGGTCGCGACGGAAGCCTGATCGTCGTCTCTCCCGACGGCACGCGCTTCGTGCGCGCCGGCTCGGTCGCCCCGACGATGCAGGCCGCGCTCGACGACTGGGATCGCTGCGAGCCCGCGCTGCGCGCGCTCGGGCCGGAGGCGGCGAAGGGCGAGGTGCTCGACCCGGCTGCGCTCGCCGCGCCACTGCCGCGCGCCTACGAGTGGGTCGACGGCTCCGCGTACATCAACCACATCGTGCTCGTCCGCAAGGCGCGCGGCGCCGAGCCGCCCAAGACGCTGCGCACCGACCCGCTCGTCTACCAGGGTGGCTCGTCCGACATGCTCGGCGCGCGCGAGCCCATCCGCCTCCCCGATCCGAGCTGGGGCTGCGACTTCGAGTCGGAGATCGCGGTGATCCTCGCGGACGTTCCGCAGGGCACGACGAAGGAACACGCATCGAAGTACGTGAAGCTCGTCACGCTGGTCAACGACGTCACGCTCCGCAACCTCGTGCCTGGCGAGCTCGAGAAGGGCTTCGGCTTCTTCCAGAGCAAGCCGGCGACGGCGTTCGCACCCTTCGCGATCACGCCGGACGAGCTGGGCGCCGCGTGGAAGGACGGACGCGTGCTGCTGCGTCTGCGCACCTGGCTCACGCGCGCCGGAGAGCAGGAGGTGCTCGTCGGCGACCCGGACGCCGGACCGGAGATGCACTTCTCCTTCTTCGACCTCGTCGCGCACATCGCCCGGACGCGCCGCTTCGGCGCCGGGACGATCGTCGGCAGCGGCACCGTGTCGAACGAGGACCCGGCGCGCGGTGTCTCGTGCCTCGCCGAGCGCCGGACGCGCGAGACGCTCGCGACCGGCAAGCCGATCACGCCTTTCCTCGGGTACGGCGACCGCGTCCGCATCCAGATGACCGACGCCGCGGAGAGTGACCTCTTCGGCACCATCGACCAGGAGGTCGTCCGATGAGCCACGCCCCGATCCGCCTCTACAACTACTTCCGTAGCTCGGCGAGCTACCGCGTGCGCATCGCGCTCGGCCTGAAAGAGCTGCGCTACGAGTACGTGCCGGTGCACATCGTGAAGAAGGAGCACCTGGCGGCCGAGCACCACGGGCGCAACCCGATGGAGCAGGTGCCCGCGATCGAGCTCGAGGTCGACGGGAAGCGCCGCGTCGTCGCGCAGTCGATGGCCATCCTCGAGCTGCTCGAGGAGATCTTCCCGACGCACCCGCTGCTCCCGAAGGATCACTACCTCCGCGCGCGCGCGAGAGAGCTCGCGGAGCTGGTGAACGCGGGCATCCAGCCGCACCAGAACATGGGACCGATGGCCCGAATCGACGCCCTCGCGAAGGGCGCCGGACGCGCGCACGCGATCCACTACAACGAGTCCGGGCTGCGCGCGCTCGAGGAGCGCGTGAAGGAGACGGCCGGCGAGTACTGCGTCGGGGATCACCCGACGTTCGCCGACTGCTGCCTCGTACCCCAGCTCTTCTCCGCGCGGCGCTTCGAGATCGACGTCGCGCACCACTTCCCCACGCTCACGCGGATCGACGCGGCGCTCGCGAAGCTGCCCGGGGTGTTCGCGGCCCATCCCGATCGCCAGCCCGACTCCGAGAAGTAGAGAGCACGAGAGCCATGCCCATCGAGTCCCTCCGCATCGTCCGTCTCGAAGCGCTGCACTACTACGTCCACGACCTCGAGCGCTCTCGCAGCTTCTACACGCGCAAGTTCGACCTCGCCGAGGTCGGCGGGAGCGACGCCGCGCTGACGAAGGCCGGCCGCCAGAGGTCCGCCGTGTTCGAGGCGAGCGACGTCCGCATCGTCGTCAGCGCCCCGGACGGCGAGCGGAGCGACGGTCGTGCCGCCCGCTGGCTCGGCAAGCACCCCGACGGCGTCGGCTCGCTGATCTTCGAGGTCGAGGACATCGAGCACGCGTTCCGGCTCCTCGACGGCCGCGGCGGCACGCCCATCACGGACATCGTCACGACGGAGGACGACTTCGGCACCTTCCGTTCGTTCCCGATCACGACGCCCTTCGGCGGCTCGACGTTCCGGTTCGTCCAGCGCGACCGGTACCGAGGCCTCTATCCGGGCGTGCCCCGCGCGGCCGCGCAGGCCGGCGGCACCAACGCGTTCGGGTTCAGCCACATCGATCACGTCACGACGAACTTCGAGACGATGGCGCCCGCGCTGCTCTGGATGGAGCACGTCATGGGCTTCGAGCGCTTCTGGGGC
This sequence comes from Sandaracinaceae bacterium, assembly GCA_044220955.1. Classification (GTDB taxonomy): domain Bacteria; phylum Myxococcota_A; class Polyangia; order Polyangiales; family Sandaracinaceae; genus JBBSAT01. The sequence continues at coordinate 55,686 of JBGAQA010000029.1, read as the reverse complement.
ATCGAGTTCCACACGAACGACGTCTCGAAGAAGAAGGCCGCGAGCGAGCACGGCAAGGGCTCCGGGCTGCGCTCGGCGGTGATGTGGGATCCGCGCTCGCAGGCGAAGTTCGCCAACAACGAGCCGCTCCGCCCGCACTTCAAGGCGTCGCAGATCAACCTCTTCTACGAGGACCAGAAGGGCGACGGGATCCAGCACGCGGCGCTCGTCATCGGCGACATCCTCACGGGCGTCGAGGGCCTGCGCGCGCGGGGGGTGGAGTTCATGCCCACGCCGGCGAGCTACTACGAGATGCTCCCGAAGCGCCTCGAGGCGATCGGCGTCAAGAAGATCGACGAGCCGATCGACCTGCTGCAGAAGCTCGAGATCCTCGTCGACGGAGAGAAGGAGCGAGAGTACATGCTCCAGATCTTCCTGAAGGACTCCGCCGGCCTCTACCGCGAGCGCGAGGCAGGCCCCTTCTTCTACGAGATCATCCAGCGCAAGGGTGACAAGGGGTTCGGCGGGGGCAACTTCCGCGCGCTCTTCGAGAGCATCGAGCGCCAGCAGGAATCGGAAGGTCGGATTCCGTGATCGAGCGTCTCGTCTTCGGAGACGTTCCGAAGAAGCACCACGTGCAGCTTCGCGGCGCGGACGGCGCGCTCCGCTGGGAGGAGTGCTTCACGCGGGACGGGTTCGACGCGGCGTACACGATCGCCTACCACCTGCACCGCCCGCACGAGCAGACGTTCGCGGACCTGCCGCACGGATGGCGCGCGCCGCACGCGCACCCGAGCGAGAGCCCCGGCCGGCTCGCGAAGCGCCACTTCAAGACGGGCACCACCGAGCCGAGGGGCGGCGCGTCGATCGACGCCCGCGTGCCGCTCGTCTTCAACGGCGACATCGTGCTCGGCGTCGCGCACCCCGATCGCAGCGATCCGGTCTACTTCGCCGACGCCGACGCCGACACGCTGATCTTCGTGCACGAGGGCGGCGGCACGCTGCGCACGATGCTCGGCGACGTGCCGTTCCAGAAGGACGACTACGTCTTCGTCCCGCGCGCGCTGGTTCATCGCTTCGACCTCGAAGCGGGCCAGCCGCAGCACTGGCTCACCATCGAGTGCCGCGGGGGCCTCCATCTGCCCAAGCAGTTCCGCAACGAGACGGGCCAGCTCCGCATGGACGCGCCCTACTCGCACCGCGACTTCGTGCGGCCCTCGTTCCGGGGTCCGCTCGACGAGGGCATCCGCCACGTCGTCGTCAAGCGTCGCGATCGGTTCCACGACTTCGCCGTGCCCCACAGCCCGCTCGACGTCGTCGGCTGGGACGGGAGCGTGTGGCCCTGGGCGTTCCCGATCCTCGCCTTCCAGCCGCGCGTCAGCTCGATCCACCTGCCGCCGACGTGGCACGGCACCTTCGCGGCCGGCGGCGGCGCACGAGGGGGCGCGCTCATCTGCTCCTTCGTCCCGCGCCTCACGGACTTCCACCCGGAGGCGATCCCCTGCCCCTACCCGCACTCGAGCGTCGACGTGGACGAGATCCTCTTCTACGTGCGGGGCAACTTCACCTCGCGGCGCGGCGTGGGCCCTGGCTCGATCTCGCTGCACCCCGCGGGCATCCCGCACGGCCCGCACCCGGGCAGCTACGAGAAGAGCATCGGCAGCACGCGGACCGACGAGCTGGCCGTGATGCTCGACTGCTACCAGCCCTTCGACGTCACGCCGGCCGCGGCGGGCATCGAGGATCCCGACTATCAGGCCAGCTTCGTCTCCTGATCGTCGAGAGCGGTCGGGACGACCACGCGGACGCGGGTTCCCTCTCCCTCCTGCGACGCGATCTCGAGCGTGCCGCCGTGCGCCTTCACGATGCCGTGCGCGATCGCGAGGCCGAGCCCGCGGCCGCCCGCGCCCGTCCGGGCGCGCGACGGGTCCACGCGATAGAGGGGCGTCCCGAGACGCGGCAGGTGCTCGGCGGGGATGCCGGCGCCGCGATCGATCACCTCGAGCACGGCGGATCGGCCCTCGACCGCGACCCGCACTCGCACGCCGGTGCCACCCGCGCCGTGACGGATCGCGTTGTCGACGACGATCCTGACGACCTGCCCGAAGCGCGTGCGATCGAGCGGGCAGCGTGCTGCGTCCCCCTCGATGCCGAGCTCGATCTTCCGCTCGTCCGCGCGCGGTCGGAGCGCGGCGACCTCGTCCTCGACCACACGGCGCAGATCCACCGTCTCCCGGTCGAGCGCGAGCCCTTCGTAGTCGAGCCGCGACAGCGTCGTGAGGTCGTCGGCGAGCGTGTCGAGCTGCCGGGCCTGCTCGAACGCGACCTCGACGTAGCGCCTTCGCGTCGCGACGTCGGCGTCCACCTCGGGCATGCGCAGCGACTCGAGGTAGCCGAGCACCGCGGTGAGCGGCGTGTTGATCTCGTGCGTGAACGCGGCGAAGAGCGCCTTGCGCCGCTCCGCCTCGCCCTCGAGCTTCTCGGCCATCGCGTTGAAGTCGCGCACGAGCGAGCCGAGCTCGTCGTCCCCGCTCGCCGGCAGACGCGCCGCGAGATCGCCGGCGGCCATCCGTCGCACCGCGTGCTCGGTCGTCTGGATCGCCGTGCGCACGCGGCGGGCGATGACGAACGTCAGCGCGAGGGCGATGGCGACGGCGACGAGCATCGCGAGCACGAGGATTCGCGAGCGAGCCGTCGGGAACGCCTCGGGCGCCGAGTCCTCGTAGAACGTGACGAAGCGTCGCCCCTCGTCGACGGCCACGACGAAGTCGGTCGGCGCCCCCGGCTCGATCGGGGTGACGTAGTAGGGCAGCCCCCGCCGATCGCGCGCGCGGCGGCGCAGATCGGCGTCGAGGTGCTCGCGGATCCTCGGGTCGTCGCGGCTCGCCGTGACGCGCCTCCCCTGCGTGTCGTAGACGCCCACGCGGAGGTGGTCGAGAGGGCCGAGCTCTCGGCGGAGCGTCGCGTCGTCCACGCCGTCCGCGACGGCGAGCCGGGCGAGCGCCGAGCCCTCTTCTGCCAGCCGCTCGCGCACGCCACCGATCTGCTCGAGGAAGACGAGCGCGAGCCCGAGCCCTTGCGCCACGGTGACGAACAAGACGAGTCCGAGGATCGCCAGCCCGATGCGGACCGAGAGCCGCTTCACGGCGACCCCTCGCTGCCCGGGTCGGCGTCGAGCCGGTAGCCGCTTCCGTGGATGGTGGTGATGAGCTCGCCGGGGAGCCCCGCGGCAGCGAGCTTCTTGCGGATGCGTGTGACGTGGCTGTCCACGGTCCGCGCGTAGCCCGCGTGCTGGTAGCCCCAGACGTCCGAGAGCAGCGTCTCGCGATCGATCACGACGCGCGGACGCTGAGCGAGGTGCGCGAGCAGGTCGAGCTCCTTCGGCGTCAGGTGCACCATCTTCCCCGAGACGGAGACGACGCGCGCGCCGAGATCGATCACGAGCGCGCCGATCGCGATCCGAGGCTCGGCGGCCGCCCGCTGCTGCCGGCGGCCGAGCACGAGCAGCGCCTCGACGCGCCGCACGAGCTCCGTCACGCCGAAGGGCTTTCGAACGTAGTCGTCGGCGCCGGCCTCGAAGCCGGCCACGGCATCCTCTTCGCTCTGGCGCGCGGTCAGCATGAGCACGACCGGCTGCGGGGGCGGCCGGCGGCGGATCGCGGCGCAGACCTCGAGCCCCGATCGACCGGGCAGCATCACGTCGAGCACGACGAGGTCGGGAAGCTGCCCGTCCACGCGCGCGAGCGCGTCGACCCCGTCGTGCGAGAGCGTGACCTCGTGCCCGGCGCGCGCGAGGTGATCGCGCAAGAGGAGCGCGATCGCGGGGTCGTCCTCCACGATGAGCAGGCGGGCCACGCCAGAACGATCGCTCACCGCGGCGAGGGAATCCAAGCGTCCCGCACGCGTGCACAAATCGTCCACACCCCGCGCGAGCCCGACGAGCGTAGGGTCCGCCCCATGCGCTGCTCGACCCTCATCGCCCTCGGGCTGCCGGCGCTGGTGGGCTGCAGCACGGCTCCGGGCCTCGTCATCGACGCAGCTGCCCCTCGCGACGGCGGGGCCGACGCCGCGCCCACGGCCGACGCAGCGCCCGCGACCGACGGGGGCCTCTCGTGCGACGTCACCCCCGCCCCGGCCGGGCTGGTCCCGCTGACGGGCGAGCTCGTCCCGCTCGACGCCGACGGCGGCATGCCCGTTCCGGCGCAGAGCGGCGGCGACCCGACCGGAGTGTGGCGGATCGAGCACGTCACGATCTTCACCGGACCGGGCACGGGGAGCATGTACGACCCGTCGACGTCGTCGATCGCCGGCACGGCGTGGATCGTCGCCGACGGAACCGAGCTTCGCATGGAGCTCGCCCTCGACGTGACGCTCGCCGGCACCGCCGCGGGGACGATTCGCCGGCACCAGGTCACCGACATCCGTGGCACGTACACGACGAACGGTGCGATGCTGTCGCTGGCGCCCGAGTGCGTCGCGCCGCCTCCCACGATGACCAGCGCTACCGGTCTCGACACGCAGTTCACGGCGGGGCCCTCCCGCGGGACGCTCGTCCTCACCACGAACGGCATGCTCGGAGAGAACACCATCGTTCTCACGGGCACGCGGATGCCCACCTGAGGTTCGCCATGAACGAGACTCGCACGCGCGCCACCCTGACCTCGATCGCGCTGCTCGCGCTGGGCGCGTGCAGCACCGCGCCCGCGAGCACGGGGCCCACGCCCCTGCCGCCCGAGGTGCAGGCGATCATCGACGCCCGATGCGCGAGCTGCCACGCCGCCGCGCCGCAGTTCGGCGCGCCGATGAGCCTCGTGACCTGGGAGGCGATGCACGCGCCCGCGACGACCGCGCCCGGCACACCCGTGTTCGAGGTGGTCGGGATGCGCATCCACGACGCGGCGCGGCCGATGCCGGGGACCGGGATGCTGCCCGCGAGCGAGCTGGCGACGCTCGACGCGTGGATCGCCGCCGGCGCGCCGCCCGGCACCGGCGAGACGATGATGACGCCGCCGCCCGACATGGTCGGGCCCGAGTTCCTGCCCTGCCCGCCGAGCGCGACGTTCGTCGCGCACGCGCCCGGCGATCCGAGGGCGCCGTTCCGGCTCCCCGCAGGGGCGGCAAGCAGCGGCAACACGACGATGTGCTTCGCGTACGCCGCGCCCTTCGGTGCGACGACGCAGGGCACCGCGTTCGCGCCGATCATCGACGATCCGCGCGTCTTGCATCACTGGATCATCTTCGCCGCCGACGCCCTGCCCCCCGGCGTGAGCGTGGGCGATGCCTGGGAGTGCGGCGCGACCGGCGGCCTCGCCAGCGGCGTGCAGTTCCTGACCGGGTGGGCGCCCGGCGGCCAGAACCAGCTCTTGCCCGACGACATGGGGCGCGAGCTCCCCGACGCGGGTGGCTTCGTCATCCTGCAGGTGCACTACTGGAACGTGGCCGGCTACACCGACGTCGCCGACCAGAGCGGTGTCGCGCTCTGCACGACCGACACGCCGCGCCCCCACGAGATCGGCACCTCCACGCTCGGCTCGCTCAACATCGCGATCCAGCCGCGCGAGATCGGCCACGCGGTCGTCGGCACGTGCACGCCCGACATCACGGCCCCGGTCACCATCGTGGGCTCGGGGCCCCACATGCACACGCACGGCGTCACGTTCCTCTCGGAGGTGCTGCGCGGCGGCGACCCGACGCGGATCGAGCCGCTCGTGTCGATCGGCCGGTGGGACTTCAACTCGCAGACCGGCTACGCCCCGCCGGGCGGCGCGATGGTCATAGAGCCCGGGGACGTGATCCGGACGACGTGTACGTTCGACAACGGCACCGACAGCCCCATCTACTTCGGCGAGCGCACCGAGGACGAGATGTGCTTCAACTTCGTGAGCGCGTATCCCACGGGCGCGCTCGCGACCGCGGTGGGCCGCGGACGCCGGCTCTGCATCGACTGACGTGCACGTCCACACATCGTCCACGACCCCACGACGCGCGCTCGTCGTACGCTGAGGGGATGAGACACCGCCACATCTCCGGGTCGATCGTGCTCTTCTCGTGCGCCGCGCTCGTCACGGCCTGCCGGCAGGATGGAACCGGCGGGACGCTCGACACGGACGCCTACGCGCACACGTCCAACGTCGTCGTCACGACGGAAGCCGCGCTCGAGGTCTCGGACGACGTGCTCGGCTTCGATCCGGTGCTCGATCGGATGCAGACCGCCGACCAGAACGCGATGGCCGTGGCGATGCACGCCACCGACGCGCTCGTCGGCTGCGGCACCGTCTCGCGTACCGGGACGGCGATCACGATCGAGTTCGGGACGACGCCGTGCACCACGCCGAGCGGACACGTCGTCACCGGAACGATGTCCCTCGCCGTGGGCGTGATGGCGGGCGAGGCCACCGCGACGTTCACGTTCACGAGCTTCACCGTCGACGGCTCTCCGCTCTCGGGCACGCTCGGCTTCGCCACCCGCCTCACGGGGCTCACGGTGGACGTCGCGCTCACGAGCGGCACGTCCAGCATCGCCGGGAGCGCGACGATCGGCGCGACGACCGGCGCGTTCTCGCTCTCCGCCGACCTCACGGCCACGCGCTCGGGCACGACCACGTCGATCTCGATCCGCGGCCTCGTGTGGACGCGCGGCGACTGCTACCCGAGCGCGGGCACCGTGACGGCGACGACGGGCCGGCTCGTGCAGTCGATCACGTTCAGCGCCGCGACGGCGATGAGCGGGACGGTGAGCGTGACCGAAGGACCGTTCACGACGACGCAGACGCTGCCGGCCTACGGCGACTGCCCGGTGCCCTGAGCCGGAGGACCGCGCCCGCGGCTCAGATCGGTTCGCCGGCCCGAACGCGGTTCACCAGCCGCTCGACGTCGCGGCCCCCCACGTCGACGTGCGGGGCCGCCCAGAGCGCGCACTCCTCCAGCGAGCCGAAGACCTTCAGGGGGTACGGGGCGCGCGTGACGAGCAGGAACCCGGACGCGATGGTGCGCGTGGTCGCCGCCACGAAGCCGCGTGACTCCACCAGGTAGGCCAGGCACTTGATGTGCGGCGCGCACTCGCGCTGGAGCTTCTCCGACGCGGAGCGCACGTCGTCCGGGAGCTTGAGCGAGATGGAGGGCTCGATGACGGTGATCGACGCGTAGCCGTGGCCCTCGCAGCGCGGGATGAACGCGCGCAGCTCGCTCGCCCACGCGTCGAGGTGCGCCATCCTCACGCGCCCTCTCCAGACGGAGACGGCGACGCGCGGTGCGAAGCCGAACGTGACGTCGGCGTCCGGCGACACGATCCGAGGCGCGCCGAGGCTCGACATCGAGGCCCGACCATACCTGCTCGCGTGGTGGATGAGAATTCCCCGACGACGCTGCTCGTGGCTCGACGTATCCTCTCGCGCGGCTCGACGAGGGAGCAACGATGGCAACGAAAGAGATCGCGATCGTGGGGGGCGGTGCGACGGGAGGCGCCTTGCTCTGGGCGCTCACTCGGGATCAGGCGCAGAGAGATGCGTTCCGCCCGACGCTCTTCCACGACGAGCCGGCCTACGGCGGCCACTCCGACACGTACTTCGTGAAGTTCGACTCCGTGACGGGCAAGGGGGCGCTGACGGGCGACATGGACCCGGGCTCGTTCGCCATCGACATCGGCGTGCAGTTCGTCTGCGAGCCGGTCTACCCGAACCTCTACCAGATGCTGAAGCTGCCCGAGTTCCAGGGCGTCACCGCCATGGCGCTCAAGAAGCACCCGGAGCTCAAGATCGCCTCGGCGTTCCGCGACGACGTCAACTGGGGGAACTTCCCCGCCTACCAGTCCGGCCCCGCCTTCGCGAAGGGCTACACGGCGGCCGGCGTGAAGGACGCCGAGCAGTTCTCGGAGGACCTGCGCCTGTTCGATCTCAGCTGGTGGATGAGCTGGGACATCGACCGCTACCTCACCCACAAGGGCGTGGACCGCACGGGCGACTTCTTCCGCTACATGCTCGTGTCCTACCTCGCGATCATCAACGGCTACGGCACCGACGAGCTCTTGACGATGACGAAGCGGGACCTCTTCCCGATCTTCGCGAAGATCCCGCTCTTCCAGCACGTCGGGCCGCTCGGCAGCTTCACCAAGCCCGGGCTCGGCTGGGATCGCTTCGAGTACGGGGCGCAGCGCTGGGTCGAGGGGATGATCGCGTTCGCCGAGCAGCGCGGGGCGACGGCCCAGACGGGCACGCACGTGCGCCGCGTGATCCCGAAGGCGCAGGGCGACAAGGTGTGCGTGGAGTGGGTGCCCTTCGCGAAGAAGGATGACCCGAGCGCGCCCGTGTCGAAGGCCCTCTTCGACGCGGTGATCCTCACGACCGACATGGACGTGAACGGCCAGCTGCTCGGGCACGCGCAGAACCCGTACTGGCACATCCAGGACGACTACGTCGCGGGCTGGAACCTCATGCCCGGTCTCTGCGTCATCCACCAGGACACCAACGTGCTCTCCCCCTCGCTGCGCCTCCAGAAGGAGGACGCGCACTTCAACGCCTACTACACGTGGGACGGCAACACGGCGGGCAACCTCTTCCACCTGCCGTACAAGCTGGACGACACGTTCACGACCTACCTGATGCACAACGTCGTCGGCTGTCCGGCGCCCTGCTACGTGTCGATGTACGGCGTCGCCGACCACGCGCGGCGCCCGGATCCGGCGAAGGTGATCTTCGAGAAGAAGTGGAAGCACGGCCGCTGGGTCTCGACCCACGACATGGCCAAGAAGCGCCAGCTCCACGACATCCAGGGCATGGGGAACGTCTGGTTCGCCGGCAACAACTGCACCGTCGACTCCGAGGAGGGCGCGCTCATCGCGGCGCTCGCGCTCGCCGAGCGCCTCGCCAGCTTCGAGATCCCGTGGAGCGACTTCCTCGCCGGACAGACCTACGACTTCTTCGCCGGGATCATGTTCCCGAGCTCCACGCCCGCGACCACGCTCGCGGGCGGAGCGCGCCCGCTGCTCTGACGGCCGTGTCCGCCCTGCGCATCCGCATCTCGTACGCCGACCCGGCCGAGCTGACGCGCGCGCTCGACGAGGAGATCGCGCGCGGCGTGCTCCTGGCGCGCGTGGCGGCGCCCGAGGCGCTCGCGTTTCGCGACCCGGTCTCGCTCGAGATCGAGGCGGGCGATGCGGGCTCGCTCGTCGTCGAGTCGGAGGTCGTGAGCATCCTGCCCGACGTGGGCGTGGTCCTCTCGGTCTCCGCCGAGCGCGCGGGCGAGGTCCGTGCCCTGCACGCGAGGATGAGCGCCGACACGGGCCCGACGTCGCACGAGATCGCCGGGGACGAGCTCGACGAAGGCGGGCTCGCCCTGGACGAGAGCGAGCCGGCGGACGACGCGAGCGAGGCGGCGGGCGCGCCTCGCGGACGCGCGATGCACGCCATGGCCGAGAAGGTCCGGCTCGCGCGCCACGGCACGCGCGAGGATCGGGCCAAGCTCCTGCGCGATCCCAACCGCACGCTGCACGCGCTGGTGATCAAGTGCCCGCAGGTGACGGTCGACGAGGTCGCGGGCTGGGCGAAGAACGCGCAGCTCGGCGCCGACTTCCTCCGCCAGATCGCCGATCGCAAGGACTGGCTCAGCCGGCCGAACGTGGCTCAGGGGCTCGTCCGCAACCCGAAGACCCCGGCCGAGGTCGCCCTGCGCGCGCTCGACTACGTGGGGACCGAGGCCATGCGATCGTTCGCGAAGGGGGCGGGCGTGCCTCCGTACGTGGCCGCGGCCGCGCGCAAGAAGGCGCTTCGCAAGTAGGAGGAGCGGCTACGGCGTGCGGGCCGGCGAGGGCACGCGGCAGACGAGCAGCGCGTCGTCGAGGGCGTAGAAGCGCTGCCTCGTGTCGCCCTGCGAGAGATAGGTCGTGCGCGCGATGCGCTCGACCTCGAGGCCGGCGGGCGCGAGGAGCTTGTCGACCAGGGACACGAGCGCCTCCTCGAACGTCCCCTCGGCCTCGATCCACTCGTCGGGATCGCTCGTCGCCCCGCCGCCGCGATCCACGTGCGCGCGGATGGGCAGGGGGCAGGCGACGAGCAGACGCCCGCCCTCCGCGACGCGCTCGCGCGCGGCCGCGAGCAGCGACCGGGGCCGCGGCGCCCGATCGAGCACGTGCAGGAGCGTGACCACGGAGAAGCGCTCGCCCCGTGGGAGCGGCTGCTCGGCGAGATCGATCGCGTGGGTCTCGTAGCGGCGCGAGAGCGTCCGGACGGCGCCGCGCGAGGTCTCGGTCACCACGACGCGTGAGAAGAGAGGTGCGAGCTCGGCGGTCACGCTGCCACTGCCCGCCCCGACGTCGAGGAGCGAGTCGCGCGGCGCGCCCTCGAGCAGGCGCTCGAACGACGCCTTGCCCAGCAGGCACACGCGGTAGGAGCCCAGCCACGCGTTCACGTCGAAGTCGGACGCGAACCGGCGGAGCACCCCGTGCGCGCGCACGACGAGCGGCCCGTGCGGCACGACCTCCGCGAGGAAGCGCGCCCGGACCGCGTCGGGCGGCAGGGAGACCACCGTCCTGGCGAGCGAAGCGGGCAGCCGCTCGCGCGCGAGCTCGGGCGGGTCGATCCCGATCACGACGAACGCGGACTCAGCCGCCGAACGCCTGCGAGGCGACGCGGATGATCCAGACGGCAAGCGAGAGCAACGAGAGACCGATGGCGATCTTCTCCGCGTGCAGCCGGTCGAGCGTCGCGACCACGCCCCAGCCCCGCACGAAGCCCACGGCGGCGAGCGGGATCGTGAGCGCGGTGACCGTGAAGAGGACGATCCCGAACGGATTGGCGTGCCAGGCCCCGAAGATCTGGAGGCGAACCATGTGCGCGAACGCGGTGGTCAGGCCGCAGCCCGGGCAGGGATACCCGGTGAACACGAGAAACCCGCAGGGCGGGAGGCCGAGCTGGGTGTGCGTGCCGTGCCCGGAGGCCGACGGCGTGAGCATCGCCGCGGTGATGACGACCGCCAGGGGCACGGCGAACAGGACGAACCACGTGATCCTGGAGGACCAGTCGCCCCGCTCGGGCGCGAAGCCCCCGCCGAAGCGGCCCGCGTCGGGCGGCATCGTGGGCTGGGGAGCGACCTCGGGCAGCGCGTTCTGCACGGCAGGAGCCTGTTCCCCGGGGTGGGGGGCCGTCAAGGCGCGGCGCGTTTCGTCTTGCCCGAGACCGCCCTCCCGGGCCCGCGTGCCCCGTCCACGAGCCACGTGTAGTATCCAGTGCGCCTCGGGACGCATCGGCCTGCCATGACTTCTTTGCACCGTTCCTCGCGGCTCGCGCCGCTCCTCGCTTGCGCGCTCGTCTCCGTCCTCGGAGCGGTGTCCGCCGGCTGCGACAGCCCGGTGACTCCGCCGCACGACGGTGGCACCGACGCCGCGACGAGCCCGCGGGACGGCAGCGTGCCCTGCACGGTGGACGGCGACTGCGACGATCATCTCTCGTGCACCAACGATCGATGCCTGCCGGGGTTCCTGACCTGCGAGCACACGGCCGATCACGGGCGCTGCGACGACGGGATCTTCTGCAACGGCCCCGAGTTCTGCGACTTCCGGCTGGGCTGCGAGCACGTCGTCACGCACGAGTCCTGCGACGACAACGACGTCTGCACGCTCGACCGCTGCGTCGAGGCCACCAAGACGTGCGAGCACCGACCGCGCGACCTCGACGAGGACGGCGATCCGGACTTCTTCTGCGAGCACGGCACCGACTGCGACGACCGTGATCCGACGCGCAGCGGCGTCGCCCCCGAGATCTGCGACGACACGATCGACAACGACTGCGACGGGACGACCGACGAGGGCAGCGGCCTCGACGGCGGCGGCGCCGACGGCGGCGACGGCGGCAGCGCCGACGGCGGCATGCCGCTCTGCGGCCGCCCGGCGCACGACACGTGCGGCGATCCCTTCCCGATCACGGGATCGGGAACGATGGACCTGCGCGTCGGAGGCGCGAGCGCGGACTACCGGCTGAACTGCTCGTTCTCGGCGCACCCGGACGTCGTCGCGACGCTCACGCTCACGGAGCCGCACGACGTGCGCATCACGGCCGAGGGCGATCTCGCGACGGCTCAGGTGGCGCTGCGCACCACGTGCGTCGATGCGACGACCGAGATCGAGTGCGACGACGGCTACCCCGGCGAGATCCGCCACCGCGCGCTCGCCGCCGGCACCTACTACCTCATCGTGCAAGGCACGGGCGACGTCCTGCTCGACGTGCAGCTGACCGATCCGACGCCGCCTCCGACCAACGAGACGTGCGCCGCGCCCACGCTCATCCCCCCGACCGGTGGCCGCTACACGGGCAGCTTCGTCGACGGACACGACGACGTGACCCTGTCGTGCAGCGGCATCCCGGCGTCGGACCTCGTCTACCAGATCGACCTGCCGACGGAGAGCAACCTCACCGTGACGCTGAGCTCGCCCGACAACCAGTACATGTACTGGGACGTCAGGCCGACCTGCGACGCGACCGCCGGCTCCGTGCGCTGCCGCGGCGGCGCGCCGGCCGACGGGACGATGCACCAGCTCCCGGCGGGGACGTACTTCATCCTCATCGAGGGCCCGTCCTACGTGGAGGCGGACTTCTCGCTCAGCGTGGACGTCGGCCCGTCCACGCCGCGCGTGACCGGTGACCTCTGCGCCACCCCGATCCCGCTGACCGTGGGGACCCGCTACACGGGGACGATGTCGGGCGCCGAGGACGACATCGTCACGGCCTGCGGCTACAACTACCGGGAGCTGGTCCACTCGTTCACGATCCCGGCACTGAGCGACGTGACCATCGACGTGGACGGAGGCCTCTCGTACCTGAACGCGTCGCTGCGCACCACGTGCGACAACGCCGGGACCCAGGTGCGCTGCCCGACCGGCGCGCCCATCAGCTCGCACCTGCGCGCCCTGGCGGCGGGCACGTACTACCTGATCGTCGAGGGAGCGCGCGGCGGCTCGTACACGATCGACATCACCGCGACGACGCCGCCCACCGTTCCGACCCCCGCGACCGGGAACGACAGCTGCGGCGGCCCCGTGATCATCCCGCCGACGGGGGGCTTCTGGAGCGGGACCACGATGGGGATGGCGAACGACTACGATCCCCTGATCTGCGGGACCGGGACGCCGGCGCCCGACGTCGCGTTCCGGCTCGACCTCGCCACGCGCTCGCGCATCACCGCGACGACCGAGGGCTCCGCGTTCGACACGCTGCTCTACCGCTTCATGGGCACGTGCCGCACCGGCATGGAGGCGCGCTGCGACGACGACGGCGGGAGCGCCGGGACGAGCCAGCTCACCGAGACGCTCGATCCGGGGACGTACTTCTACGTGGTCGACGGCTTCTCCTCGACGGCGATGGGGAACTACGAGTTCCAGGTGTTCATCACGCCCGTGCCGTGACCGACGTCGGACGCATCGCGGGGATCTCCCTCGTCGTGGCTCTCGCGGCGAGCGGCTGCACCGCGAGCTCGACGCCGGTCCACCCGGACGCGTCTTTCCTGACCACCGACTCGGGCGTCGACGCGAACCTCCCGACGCTCGACGCGGGCTTCCCCGATCCGGTGCTCGACACGTGCGAGACGCCCGGACGGACGATCGGCGTCGCGTGCATCGCCGCGGGCGAGTGCCAGGACGGCTGCTTCTGCAACGGCCTCGAGCTCTGCACGGCCGGGCGCTGCGCGGCGGGCGCGGCCCCCTGCGCGGACACGGTCGACTGCACCACCGACGCCTGCCTCGAGGAGGCCGATCGCTGCGTCCACGTGCCCGACCACGCGTCGTGCTCGGACCACCTGGCGTGCAACGGCTACGAGCTCTGCGACGCGACGCGCGGCTGCTCGAGCGTGCCGCCGCTGGTCTGCAACGACGAGAGCGCGTGCACGCTCGACGCGTGCGACGACACGCGTGGCTGCGTGTTCACGGCGCGTGACCTCGACCACGACGGCTTCGTCGCGGGCACCTGCGGCGGACGGGACTGCGACGACTACTCCGCCGACGTGCTGCCGGGCGCCGTCGAGGTCTGCGACAACCACCGCGACGACAACTGCGACGGCCTGCGCGACTACGACGACTCGAGCTGCATCCCGACGAACGACACCTGCGCGCAGGCGACCATCCTGCGCCTCGGGCCCACGGGCGGCTCCTTCTCGGGGTCGACCGCCGGGCTGGCGACGAGCTACGGGCTGAGCTGCGGCCCGACGGGCCCGGACGCCGTGTTCCGCTTCACCCTCTCCGAGACGCACGACATCCGCGTGACGGTCAGCGGCGTGAGCGGAGCGGCGGTGGCGCTGCGCCCCTTCGCCGCGTGCGCCGCGGGACCCGACCTCCGCTGCGCGGGCGCGTCGCCGACGGTCTTCAACCACCGGAGCCTCGGCGCCGGGACCTGGGCCCTGATCGTGCGGACCCCGCGCGAGACCGCGTTCGACCTGCGGATCGAGCTCTCCGACCCGACGGCGCTCCCGCCGGTCGATCGCTGCGACGGGACGACCACGGACGTGTCCGCCGGCGGGACGTTCACCGGGCGCTTCGAGGACGTCGGCGACGACTACACGCTCTCCTGCCACGCGACCGCGGCGAGCGACGCGGCGTACCGCTTCACCATCCCGGCGGGTCACATGCGCGACGTGTCGATCACCGGGAGCACGATGACCGGCACGACGACGGGCCGGCTCTTCATGGCGCTCACGACCGACTGCAGCACGGCCTCGACGGCGATCGTGTGCACCCCCGCGAGCGCGCCTTCCCTCGCCCTGCGCACGCTGGGCCCGGGCACGTACTACGTGCTCCTCGAGCCGACCGACGCGAGCGCCGCGGGCTGGTCCCTCACCTTCACGTTCACCGATCCGCCCGCGCCGAGGAACGCCGGCGACGCGTGCTCGTCCGCGTTCGACGTGACGCCCGTGGGCACGAGCACGAGCGGCATGGCGAGCGTGCTCCTGTCCTCGCTCGAGTACGACTCGGGCACGACGTGCGGCGGCGCGAGCGGCACGCGCGACGCGTACTTCCACTTCACGCTGACGGCACCTCACGACGTCACGATCTCGACCTCGAGCGCCGGAACGCACGGGGCGGCGCTCGGCACCGCGTGCGGGGACCGGACCGCCGAGCTGCGCTGCCGCTCCGGCTCTTCGCCGCTCGCGCAGAGCTTCCACGCGCTCCCGGCCGGCGAGTACTGGATCACCGCGCAGACGAGCGCCTCGAGCGGCACGCTGAGCGCGAGCGTGACCCTCGCCCCGCCGACGATGCCTCCCGCGAACGACGTCTGCAGCACGGCGATCGCGCTCGCCGTGCCGCTCGACTCGCGCCCGCGCGACACGCTGGTGGCGTTCGCGGACGACCTGCGCGGCGGCGCCTGCACCGCGACCGGCCTGGTCGACGCGTTCTACTCGTTCACGCTCGCCTCCGCGATGAACGTGAGCATCGACGCGTTCACCGTGCCGAGCGGTACGCGGGACGTCTGGCTGACCCTGCGCGACGAGTGCGGCGCGGGCGTGGACCTCGCGTGCGGAACGGGCCACGGCACGGCGCACGTGGGCACGGCGAGCGCGCTCTCGGCCGGCATCTACTACGTCTTCGTGGAGATGCGGGAGGCCGAGGCGAGCGACTTCAGGATCCAGCTCGCCGCGTTCCCCTGACGTGCGCCCCCTCGTACTCGCGCTCGGGTTCGTCCTTGCCGCCGCGAGCGCCGCAGCCGCGCAGCGGCTTCCGCGTGGGCGCCTCGGCTTTCGCGACGCCGGCATCGGCGCGATCCGCGGCGTGACGGTGGGCCCGATCGAGAACTCGCAGTGGCCCGGTCGCGGCTACGGGACGGAGTACTCGGCTGCGCTGCTCGACGAGCTCGCGCGAATGGGCGTGACGTGGGTCTCGGTGACCCCCTTCGGCCGGATCTGGTCGCTGGAGAGCTCCGAGATCTACATGGACTTCGAGGCGCCCTACGGCGAGAACCGGATCGCGATCGCGCGCTTCGTCGAGCAGGCGCACGCGCGCGGCATCCGGGTGCTGCTGGTACCGCACCTCTGGGTGTGGAGCGAGACGGGCTGGCGCGGCGAGATCGATCCCGGCACGGAGCAAGGCTGGCGCGACTACCAGGCGAGCTACCGCGCGTTCGTGCTCGCCTGGGCGCGCGACGCGGCCGCGATGGAGGTGGATGCGCTCTCCATCGGCGTCGAGTGCAAGTCGTGGTCGGGCCGCTTCGGCGCGTTCTGGGCGTCCTTCATCGACGACGTGCGCGGCGCGTACCCGGGGCTGCTCACCTACAGCGCGAACTGGGACGAGGCGGAGGCCGTGCTCTTCTGGGATCGCTTGGATCTGATCGGCATCAACGCGTTCTACCCGCTCGCGCACCACGAGGGCGCCACCTACGACGAGTACCTCGCAGGCGCGCGAGAGGCGCGCGACGCCGTCCTGGACATCAGCGAGACGCTCGACATGCCGGTGGTCTTCGTCGAGGTGGGATACACGACGCGACGCGACGCGGCGGTCGAGCCCTGGCTCTGGCCCGACGGGATGACGGACGTCGCGTACAGCGAGGAAGAGCAGTCGCGCGCGCTCGAGGCGAGCCTGTCGACCTTCGTGCCGGAGGAGTGGTTCGCGGGCTTCTTCGTGTGGCGCTACTACGCGAGCCTCGACGACGTGTCGCAGGAGGCGATCTGGGGCTTCTCGCCCCACGGCAAGCAGACCGAGCGGATGTTGACGCACGCGTTCGGATCGCCCTTCGGCGCCGATCCCGACCCCCTGGCGTTGACGACGCTCCTCGAAGGGCCGTCGCGCTGGGACGAGCTGATCGCGCGCTCGAGGGTGGCGGCGCTGCTCGCGGACACGACGATCGATCCGCCGCGCTGACGTCCCCTGCCGCGCCCGCGGCATTCGGGTCGCGCGCCGGGCTTCCGATCGTGTAGACATGGTCGCGTCTCGACCACACTCGCGGAGCTCCGAGCCATGAAGTCTCGCATCGTCATCCTGGGCGCCGGGTTCGCCGGCCTCGAGCTGAGCACCTCGCTCTCGGAGGCGCTCGGCGAGGACGCGGGCGTGACGGTGATCGAGAAGGGCGAGTCGTTCGCGTTCGGGTTCTCGAAGCTCGACGTGATGTTCGGGCGGGCGAGCGCATCGTCCGTGGCGCTCCCGTACCGGGACTTCCGCAAGCCCGGCGTGCAGCTGCGACGCGAGACCGTCACGGCGATCGACCCGAGGGGCCGCCGCGTGACGACCGACGCGGGCACGCACGACACCGACATCCTGGTCATCGCGCTCGGCGCCGACTACGACGTCTCCGGCACGCCGGGCATCACGCTGGGCGTGAACGAGTTCTATTCGATGGCCGGTGCCGCGCACCTGGCAGGTGTCATCCCGACGTTCACCAGGGGCCACGCGGTGATCGGCATCTGCGGAGCGCCCTTCAAGTGCCCGCCGGCGCCGAGCGAGTGCGCGCTCTTGCTCCACGACGAGCTGTCTCGGCGTGGTGTGCGGGGGGACTGCCACATCACGCTCGTGCACCCTCTGCCCAGCCCCGTGCCGCCCTCCCCCGAGATGTCCAGGGCGCTCCTCGCGGAGTTCGGCGCCAAGAACATCGACTTCGTGCCGGACCGTCGCGTCACCTCGGTCGATGCCGCGCGCCGAGCGATCACGCTCGACGACGGCCGGGAGCTGCCCTGTGATCTGTTCCTCGGCGTGCCGAAGAACCGCGCGCCCGATGTCGTCGTCGCCGCGGGCATGGCGGAGAACGGATGGGTCAAGGTCGATCCGCGTACGCTCGAGACACCCCACCCCGGGGTGTACGCCCTCGGAGACCTCGCCAACACCGGCGCGCCGAAGGCAGGCGTGTTCTCCGAGACGGCCGCGCGCGTCGTGGCAGCCAACATCCTCTCGACGCTGCGAGGCGAGACTCCCACGGCACGAAACCCGGGAGCCGGCTCCTGCTACGTCGAGCTCGGCGAGGGGCGCATCTCGCGCGTCGACGTCGACTTCTTCTCCGGGCCCAAGCCGACCGGCACGTACCAGGAGCCCTCCCTCGCGCTGCGCGCGGACAAGGACGCGTTCGGCGCCACCCGCCGAGCCCGCTGGTTCGGTCGCTGAGGTCGCGGCTCCGTGCGCGTCGTCACGCCAGAAGACCGCGTCGGCACGCTCGTCCGCGGCAAGTACCGCCTGCTCGGCGTGCTCGGCAAGGGCGGCATGGGCGCCGTGTACGCGGCCGAGAACGTGGCGCTTCGGCGGCCCGTCGCGCTCAAGTTCCTGCTCCCGCACCTCACGACCGACGCGGACTTCGTGGCCCGGTTCGTCAGCGAGGCGCGCACCGCCTCGGCGCTGCGCCACCCGAACGTGGTCGACGTGCTCGACGTGGACGTGGCGGAGGACGGCTCGCCCTTTCTCGTGATGGAGCGCCTCGAGGGCACCTCGCTCGCCGCACACCTCGCACGGCGCGGTCGCCTCGGGCCACACGAGGCGTGGGAGATCCTCGCGCCCGCCATGGCCGCGGTCGCGCTCGCGCACGAGCGCGGGGTGGTGCATCGCGACCTCAAGCCGGACAACGTGTTCCTCCACCACGTCGAGGGCGGGCTCGTCCCGAAGATCCTCGACTTCGGCATCGCCAGGGTCGAGGGCGGTCTCGCGGCCGGACTGACCAGCGTGGGCGACGTCCTCGGGACGGCCGCCTACATGGCGCCCGAACAGGCCCAGGGCCGAGGCGTCGGTCCTTGGTCCGACGTCTGGGCGATGGGAGCCATCTGGTTCGAGGCGCTGGCGGGCGTCCTGCCGTACGACTTCGAGCGCGGCGTGACGCCGAACGTCGCGCTCGTTCGCATCGTGACCGAGCGCGCACGCCCGCTCTCGTCGGTCGCGGCCGACGTCCCCTCGCCGATCGCGGCGGTGGTGGACGCGGCGCTCGCCCACGATCCGTCCGCGCGCCCGCCGAACATGCGGGCGCTGCTCGAGCTCGGTGGGCGGGCCATGCGCGAGGCCGGCGAGTCGGCGGGGCGGCCGCCATTCGAGCCGAGCTCGATCGTCCCGCGCGGGTCGGCACCGACCTTGATCGCGCCCAGCGGCCCCCGGACCCCGGCGGTGCCGACGCCCGCGCTGCCGACGCCCGCGCTGCCGACGCCCGCGCTGGCGCCTCCCGTCGCACCAGCGCCGTCCGGTCCCGCGGCCACGCCCCGCTCGCGCGTCGTGCTCGTCGTCGCGGCGATCGGAGCGCTCACGGTCCTCGCGCTCGGCGCGACGGCCCTGATCGCGCTCCTGGTCGTCGGGACGACGGTGAGCATCGAGGAGCGCGAGCGGACCGCCAGGCCGATCCACGGCGAAGGCGATCGGAGCGACGCGGCCGTGATCGTCCACGCCGCTCTGACGAGCGACTCGCGCTGCCCCGAGGGCATGGCTTTCGTCGATGGTGGCCAGTTCATGATGGGCTCGCCGGAAGATCAGGGGGCGGAGGACGAGCACCCGCGCCCCCGCGTGACGCTCAGCGCGTTCTGCATGGACCGCACCGAGGTGCGCGTCCGCGCGTACGCGACGTGCGTCGACGCAGGCGCGTGCCCGGAGGCGCCCACCACGATCCGCTTTCCGGAGGGCTGGCAGCTCACGCCGGAGCAGGTGCGCCAGCACGAGAGCTGGTGCAACGGCCGCCGCCAGGATCGCGGGGACCACCCGGTCAACTGCGTGGTCTGGGCGCAGGCGGAGGCGTACTGCGCCTGGCGTGGCGCGCTGCTGCCCACGGAGGCGCAGTGGGAGTTCGCCGCGCGCGGGGTCCACGGCCGCGCGAGCCCGTGGGGAAGCGCACCGCTGGACCCGTCGCGGGCCAACACGTGCATCGGCGGATGTAGCGCGTCCGCCGTGCCCGCCATCGGGCCGGATGGCTGGCGGGAGACGGCGCCCGTCGCGAGCTTCCCGGCGGGCAACACGCCGGAAGGGATCTCCGATCTCGTGGGCAACGTGTACGAGTGGACGCGCGACTGGTACGGGCCGTACCACGAGGAGTGGCTGCTGGACCCGACGGGCCCGAGCACCGGGACACAGCGCATCATCCGCGGCGGCGGCTGGCGCTCGCCCGACGAGGTCGACGCGCGCGTCCAGTACCGTCACCACATCCGTCCGATCGAGACCGGGAACGATCTCGGGTTCCGCTGCGTAGCCTCGCCCGCGCCGTGATCGCCGCTCGAGCGGGCAGGCGCCGCCGCTGGCACCGCCGGTTTCTTGCCCCCTCCGCGCGCACTCTGTTACCCGCGAGGCATGGCCCTCTTCGACGATGGTGGTCGCTCGCTCGGCGGGCGCGGTGGTGGCGCCTCCGGCAACCGGCCCTTCGCGTTCTTCCGTGCGGGGCTCGGCCGGGATCAGACCGCGCAGAACCGCCCGATCCTCGTGCTCGAGGACGTCTACAAGTACCACAAGCCCGACCAGCCCACGCTGCGCGGGGTGAACCTCGTCGTCGAGCGCGGCGAGTTCGTGTTCATCACGGGGCCGAGCGGCGCCGGCAAGAGCACGCTGCTCGACCTCGTGTACCGAAAGCAGCAGGTCGACGACGGGCGCATTCTCTTCTCGGGTCGCGACATCTCGCGCCTCACCTCGGACTCGATCCCCTATCTCCGCCGCAACCTCGGCATCGTCTTCCAGGACTTCAAGGTCATCGCGCACTGGACCGTCTTCGAGAACGTCGCCATCGCGCTCGAGATCCTCTCGATGCCGCGCCGTCTCATCCGCTCGCGCGTGAGCGAGGCGCTCGAGCGCGTCGGCCTCGCGGGCCGCGGCGAGGACGTCACGGGCAATCTCTCGGGCGGCGAGCAGCAGCGCGTCGCGGTGGCGCGGGCCATCGTCACGGAGCCGGCGCTCCTGCTCGCCGACGAGCCGACCGGCAACCTCGATCCTCACCTCGCGCTCGACATCCTCACCCTCTTCGAGGAGATCCACGCGACGGGCACGACCGTCCTGTTCGCGACGCACGACCACACGCTCCTCGAGGAGCGCGCACACCGCATCGTCTACATCGACGACGGGAACGTGAAAGAAGCCCGCAAGGGCCTCACGGATTGGTCGAGCGCCCGCAGCGCGAGCGCGTCGTCTCCCGGAACCGCGGCCGCGCCGCGCAACAACGTCGTCTCGCTCGCACGCTCGCGCTGAGGCGCGGCAAGGGGAACCCGGACATGGATCTCGGACAAGCCATCACTCGCGCCGCCCGCGGAATGCGCGAGGAAGCACGCCTGCACCTCGTCGCGATCTCGAGCCTGACCATCGCGTTCTTCTGCCTCGGCGCGACCCTGCTCGCGATGACCAACCTCGGACGCGTCGCGGACCGCTGGGGCCAGACGGCCCGCATGACCATCTTCCTGCGCGACGGGGCGGCGCAGGACGACGTCGCCCAGCTGCGCATGGCGCTCGAGGGCGTGCAGGGCGTGGCGACGGTGGACTACGTCAGCTCCGAGGACGCGCGCACGCAGTTCCTCTCGGACGCGGCCGGCTCGTCGGGCCTGGCCGCGCTCCCCGCCGACGCGTTCCCCGCCTCGCTCGAGGTCACGCTCGCCGAGGGCAGCGCCAACGCCGAGCGCATCGCCGAGCGCGTGACGAGCTTCGCCGTCGTGGAGGACGTCGAGACCTACCAGGGCTGGTTCCACCAGCTCGAGGCGCTCGTGGCCGCCGGACGCGGAGCCGCGAGCGGGATGACGCTGCTCGTCCTGCTCTCCGTGCTCTTCGTCGTCGGCAGCACGATCCGCCTCGCCGTCACCGGCCGGCGCAAGGAGATCGAGGTCATGAAGCTCTGCGGCGCGAGCGACTCGTTCGTGCGTGGCCCCTTCATCGTCGAGGGCGCCGCGCAGGGCTTCGTCTCCGCGCTGCTCGCGATCGGCGTCTTGCTGGCTCTCTACCTCGGCCTGCACGATCGGATCGATGGCGTGTTCGCCACGCTCGCAGGCGTGCGCACGTCCTTCATGCCGCCGCTCTTCGCGCTGGGCGTGCTCTTGCTCGGCGGCGTCATCGGCGCGCTGGGCAGCGCCGTCTCGCTCCGCCGCTACCTCACCGTCTGAGAGTCACGAGGACGCCATGCGCACGCGTACGACGCTCACCGTACTGGCCCTCTCGCTCGGCCTCGTCGCGGCGCCCGCGCACGGTCAGGGCGAGCCGCTCGCGGCGGTCGACACGATCACGCGCCTGACGCAGATCGACGTGGAGATCGCGCAGGCGCTCTCCGAGGTCGAGCAGGCCGAGGCCGACGGCGCGCGGGTGCAGGCCGAGCTCGGCGGCATCGGAACGGCGCGCGAGGACGGGAGCCGCCGGCTGACGGGCCGCACGCGGGCGCTCTATCGCCTCACGCGCGCCGGGGTGCTCCCGGTGGCTGGCGGGTTCGACGCGCTCCTCGGTCATGCTGCGCGCGTCGAGCGCCTCGAGCGGATGCTCGAGCGCGACGTCGAGGAGATGCACGAGCTGACGCGACACGAGGCGGCGCTCCGCGAGGAGACCGAGACCGCCGCGGCACGCCTGGCCTCGGCGCGGGCGCGCGTCTCGGCGCTCGAGGCCGAGAAGGCGCAACTCCTCGAGGCGGGCGCGCAGCTCTCGGCCTTCGACGTGGCCCTCGCGGGCGCCGTGGACGTCCCCCCGGGCGGCGGCTCGATCTCGCTGTCCAGCGGCGACGAGGGCTTCGGGATCCGCTTCTCCGACGGCGCCGAGGGCGCCGGTTCGAGCCCGTTCGAGGCCCAGCGCGGCGAGCTGGCCCTGCCGGTCGCGGCGCCGACCAGCATGCGAGACGCGCGCCGCGACGAGGGCTCGGGCATCGAGCTGGTCGGTACCCGCGGCGCCACGGTGCGCGCCGGCGCGGCCGGCCGCGTGGCCTACGCCGATCGCCACCCGGGCTACGGCTCGCTCGTGATCATCGACCACGGCAGCAGCTTCTTCACGGTGTACGGCGGCCTCGGCGCGATCGACGCGCAGGTCGGTGACGAGATGCCGCGCGCCGGTCGCGTCGGCTCGGTCGGCGCCTCCCCGATCTTCTTCCAGGTCCGGCGGGGCACGCGTCCCCTCGACGCGCACGCCTGGCTCGGCATCTGACCGGCCCCGGACGGGGCGCGGGCTCCGGGGCGAGTGCTCTCTGCCCGATCGGAAACGAGCCGGTCTGTGGCAGACTCGTACCTCGAACGTGACCCACTCCAGGAAGCCGCCGCCCTCGCGCGGACCCTCCGTAGCGCGCGAGGCGCGTCCCCCCGGGCGCCGGGATCCCCGTGCCGAGGCGACCGCTCCGGGGATGCCCCGTATCCCGGGGATCGTCCGGCCCCCGGCCCTCGGCGGTCCAGCCCCGGCGATGACGCAGGCGCCGAGCGAGCTCGCGGCCGAGCTCGCCAGAGAGCGCGAGGCGCGCGCGCGCGACGCGACGGTGCTGGGCGAGATGTTCGTGAAGGTGTGCGACGCGGACGCGAAGCGACGGATGAGCGAGGTCGCCGCCGACGCGCTGGCCCAGCGTGTCGCCAGCCTCGAGTCGCAGCTGCTCGAGCTGCGTGCCCGCGGTGGGCAGAAGGAGGCGGCGGTCGCGCAGGCGGGCGAGGCGCGCGCGCGACAGCTCCAGGAGGCGCTCTTCGCCACCGACGAGAAGCTACGGGCCGCTAGCGAGAAGCTCCGCGCCGCCGAGGCGCGCGCGAGGGACGCCGAAGCGACGGCATCTCGCATGGAGCAGGCCGCGACGGCGGCGAAGCTCGAGACCACGGGCTCGGTCGAGCGCATCACGCAGCTCGAGGCCGAGCTCCTCGCCCTGCGCTCGGGTGTCTCGGACGGCCAGAAGCGCGAGGAGGAGCTCCACCTGCACCGTGCGGAGGCGAGCGCGCGCGCCAGCGAGCTCGAGAGCGCCAAGGCGCGCGTCGCGGAGCTCGAGAGGAGCCTCGGCAACGAGAAGGACGAGCACGCGCGCGCCGCGATGCGCCTCACGGTGGCCGAGACGCGCGCCGAGGAGCTGACGACCCAGCTGCACGACATCGAGCAGCGGATCTTCGCCGCGGAGTGGGACAGCCAGAAGGCCGCCGCCGACCTCGAGGCCGCGCGCAGGCGAGCGACGGGGCTCGAGGCGGAGGTGTCGCGACTGATGGCCCGCACGGGCGAGCTCGAGCGCGAGCTCGAGGCGCAGCGCCGGGCGACCGAGCAGGCGGAGCAGCAGGTCGTGACGCGCCTCGGGGATCTCGAGGGCGCGCGGGCCGCGGAGGTGGCCGCGCGCGCGAGCGCGGAGCAAGCCGAGATGTCGCGCGCGGCGACCGAGTCGGCGCTCCGCTCCATCGTCGCCGATCTCGAGGAGCAAGAGGCGCGCGCAGCCGACACCCGGACGCGGACCCTCGCGCGCGCGCGCGACGTGCTCGCGGCGACGCCGAGGCCGAACGGCGCCCGACGCTCCGTGAGCGGCGCCCCGCGCGACGAGCAGGTCACGCCCCATGCGACGCCGCGCGGGAGCGTGCGTGGCCTCGCGCGCGCCGCGTTCCAGCCACAAGAGGGCGCGAAGAACGGCGAGAAGAAGCCCTCGCGCCCGCCGAAGACGGACAAGAAGTAGCTCGCGGCCTCCGAAGCCGCGTCGCGAGGTCAGCCGGCGACCGACACGCTCTCGATGGTCCAGCGCTCGACCACCGACGATCGGCCGGTGTCCGCGGCGCGGCAGTCCCCGACGACGAGCTGCCTGACGAGCCGGCAGCGCACCTCGAGCGCGACGCGGGCCTCGTCGATCGTGACCTCGCAGCGAAGGGTCGCCTCCGACGCCCCCTCGGTGCGCGAGATCGGACCGACGACGGGCGCGCGGCCGGTCGCAGGACCGGCGACCGACACGGCGGCCACCTCGGCGAGCTGATCGAGCGGGTCGAGCCAGAGCGAGCCCCGGAACTTGGAGCCGAACGGTCTGCCCTCGGCCGCCGCGGCGACCAGGGCAGGGACGTCGGACGCATCCAGGTGGCCGTACGTGTGGCCGCTGGGCAGCACGAGCGCGGTCGGTGCGAACCGGTCCCCACCGAGGTGGCTCGCCTCCCGGATCTCGACGCCTCCAGCCGCCGCACCCGGATCGACGCGCAGCGCGTCCACGATGGCCGCGCCGAAGAGCGCGCAGCATCGATCGCGGACACCGTGCGTGCATACGAGGATCAGCGGCCGCGTGACCGGCTCCCCGTCGTCCGGGTTCGATGCGCGCAGCAGCTCGGCGGCGTCGGCGAGCGGCACGCCGCGGTGACGCCGCGCGCGTGGAAAGAAGGTGAGCTCGACGCGATCGCGCCAGGGGCCCTCGTGCGCGACCAGGCGCGTCACGACGTCGCGCTCGGCGAGCCGCTCCAGCTCGCGCACGAGCGAGGCCGGCAGCCCCTCCGAGTCGAGCGCCTGCCTCGCCCACATCCGCTTCGGATAGCTCACGAGCAGACACCCGCGTGCATGGCTCGCAGAGCCACCGAGGGGCTCGTCGCCGCCTCGCGCCATGGCCGAGCAGTAGCGGTTCGGGCGCACGCGTCGCGGCCTCAGCGCGAGGGCTCGTCCGCGGCCTTGCGGTACACGCCACGCGCCATGAGCGATCCTGCCGCGTCGGCGCGGGCGGCGAGCACCTTGCGGCGCGCCTCCCAGACGCCGGGGTCCTTTCCCGCCGCCTCACCGGCCAGCTCCGCGAGGTGCGTCGCGAGCGCGTGCTCGCCCTTCTCCGAGAGGGCGAGCGCGCGGTCGGCGAGCACCTTGGCGCCTCCGGCGAGGACGGCCAGCTCGCGCGCGAGCTCGGACGGATGGGCTGGCTGGAGCGAGGAGGGCATGCCGTCCCACCACCCGCCGTAGAGTCGCCAGACGTTTCGCACGATGAAGCCAGGCTCGTCGTAGTCGGGTCGCAGGAAGGGCTTCTCGATGAGGTGCGTCGGTACCCGCACGTTCGCGAGCACGTCGGGCAGGCGCGCGCCCTGGTTCATGAGCGCCACGGTCTGGTCGTGGAGCGACTCGAGCAGCTCGGCGGTGTCCGAGAGGACGCCACGCACACGGTCCGCGCCCCGGATCGGCAGGCCGTGTCCCGGACAGAGCACCTCGGGCTCGCGCGCCATCATCGCGCGCAGCGCGAGCGCCCACTCGCGGGGATAGCGCTGGACCTTCTGCGGATTACCCGCGTTCGGACAGACCCAGAGGAAGAGATCGCCCGTGCAGAGCAGGCGCTTGCCCGGTACGAACACCCACGTGGCGTCGTCGGTCTCGCCCCGTGCGTGGAAGAGCTCGAAGCGCTCGCCGCCGACGTCCACGACCAAGGCCGTCTCGTAGGTGACGTCCGGGTAGCGGTAGCTCGCCGGCCACTCGACCTCTCCGCCGAATTGCCGCCCGTTGATGCAGCCGTTCCATCGGCGCGTGAGCCGGTACCGGTCGAAGCGCGCGGGGACGCGCGCATGGGCGTAGACCGTCGGGCCCGGCTTTCCCACCGCGGCGGCGTCCGCCTCCCAGCGCTCGACGCCGAAGCAATGGTCGACGTGCCCGTGGGTGAACACGACGGCCGCGGCGGCGTCCTTCGCGTTCCACTGGCGAAGCGCGAGGTGGACGTGCCCCGACGTGAGGAACGATCCGGTGTCCACGAGGACCAGACCCTGAGGGGTGGCGACGGCCGTGGCGTTGGCGAAGCTCGAGACGAACCCGACCCCTGGGCTCACCTCCTCGAGCTCCATGCGGGGCTGGAACGGGATGGGCGAGACCTCGCGGTAGTCGACCACGCCGTCGATCAGATCCTCGGCGAGCTGGGACATCGTACGCATGGGCGCGAGCGTAGCTCTGGGCACGCGCTGCGTGCACGAGTTCCGTGGCACCGTCGACACGCGGCGGAAGCGTCCGTCGTGCTCGCTCGGCCTTCCGCCCGCACCGACGCCTCGTTCGAGCTGGGAGGGGACCTCAGCCGAGACGACGGCGCACGAGCCGCAGCGCCATGCGGACCAGGTCGCTCTGCGACGAGATCGACCCAGGACGTTCGAGCTCGGCCAGGTGGGCTCGGAGGCGCACGGCGAGCCCGGCGCGCTCCTCCGGATCGTGCGCCAAGGCGTGCTCGACGTAGTCCGCGCGGACCGCGACGAGGACGGCGACCTGCGGCTCGGGGCTCGGCAGGACCATCTCGCGGGCCGCCGCCACGTCGGCGCGGGCGCGTTCCGCGTCACCTTCGTCGGCGAGCAGCGCGGCGCGGGCGAGCGTGTACGCGGCGCGGTAGCGCCGGTCGCCCACGGCCTCGAGCGTGGCGATCGCCTCGTCGAGGCCGAGACGCGCCTCGGCATTGCGCCCTTGCTCCTGATCGATGAAGGCGAGGTTTCCCCGCGCGACGGCGAAGAGCTTCGCGCGACCGCCCGCCCGCGCGTCTCGCGCCGCTTCGTCGAATGCCGCATGCGCCTCGTCGAGACGATCTTGCTCGTGGTGGATGACCCCGAGGTTGTTCGCGAGCGTCGCCACCAGCAGCGTCGCGCCCTCGGCACGTCCGAGCTCCCTCGCGCGCTCGTAGGCGGCGCGGGCCTCCGCGAACCGGCCCTGCTGGACGCAGACGATGCCCATGGTGTGCAGGACGGCCGCCTGGCGCCGGCGATCACGACGCGCCTCGACCAGCGCGAGCGCCCGGCGCATGTGCGCGAGCGCTCGATCGAGCGCGCTCTGTCGCCACGCGACCGTCGCGGCGCGCTCGAGCGCATCGATCTCCGCATCGACATCCGGCGCTCCGGCGAGCGCAGCGCTCGCCTCGACGCTCGCCTCGGCGATCGCGGCGCTGGCGACGAGCGAGTCGACCAGCGCGAGCCGTGCGCGGTGCACGAGACCGCCATCGCCAGCAGCAACCGCCTGCGCGAGCGCCTCGCGCGCGGCGCGAACGGCACCCTCCGTGTCCCGCTGTCCACGTGCGCGCGCGAGACCGAGCGCCGCACGGGCGCGGAGCGTGAACCCGACGTCCGCAACTCCGTCCGAGACCTCGAGCAGCCGAACGAGGCTCGCCTCCAGACCCTCGGTGTCGTGTGTCTCGCCATGCAGAGCGAGGAGCGTCGCCGCCCGGAGCCCCGCTGCCCGGGTGCTGGCGGCGCTGGCGCGCGTCGCCAGCGCGACGACGTCGAGCAGATCGAGGTGCGCGATCGCCGCCGCCTGCGTCGCGGAGCCCGGGCCCGTGAGCGCGCGCTCGGCGAGCGCGCCGAAGTGGTTCGCATGGGCCTCTCGGACGCTGCCTGCATCGCCCCGCCTCTCCAGCTCCCGCGCCGCGAACGCGCGCACGTTCGGGTCCACCATCATCCGGACGGTGTCGCCCTGCTCGGGCCCGGCGCGCACGAGAGACGCGTCCCGGAGCCGCTCGAGCCCCTCGATCACGCCCGCCGGATCACGCGCGATCGCCTCCGCCGCCTCGACGTCGAAGGGCCCGGCGAGCACGGAGAGCTCCTCGACGAGCGCACGCGCTCCCGGCGTGAGGAGCTGGAACGACCACGCGATGGCGTCCGCGAGCCCGGCGCTGCCCCGTTCCTGGAGCAAGGAGAGGCGATCGTGCGCGCGCTCGCGCAGACGGGTCGCGATCTGGGGCGGAGAGAGCACGGCCGCGCGCGCGGCGGCCAGCGTGAGCGCGAGCGGGTTGCCGTCGAGGAGGCGGACGATCTCGACGGCCGCCTCGCGCACGGCGGTGTCGACCACGAGCGTCGGTCGCGCCTGGCGCGAGCGTGCGAGGAAGAGCTCCACGCCGACCGCCTCGGGCAGCGGCGCGAGCGTCACGACCTGCTCCGAGGGCGCCCGCAGGACCGCGCGCGAGGACAGGACCACCTGCATCCTCGAGGCGATGCGCATCCATGATTCGAGGAGCGGGCCGAGCACCTCGGCGAGGGCCTCCCCTCCGTCGACGAGCAGGAGCGCGTCCTCGAGCGCGAGCAGCTCCACGAGGGGCGTCTCGGACGACGTGCGACGCAGCGCGGCGTACACCGCGGCCTCGACGTCGGCGAGCGCCTTGGCCCCGACGAGCGTCACCGAGACGGAGCGCCTGCCGCGCTCCGAAGCGCGTCGCGCGAGCTCGCCGGCGACGCGCGTCTTGCCGATCCCCGGCGGCCCCGCGATGGTCACGAGCCGCGCTCCCGCCTCGAGCGCCGCCTCGACCTCCAGGATCTCGCGCTCGCGACCCACGAGCGACGAGAGGCTCGCCCGCGGCCGCACCGACGAGCGCAGGACCTCGAGGGTCGGCGCGAAGGCCTGGGCGCGCGGCTGGGGCAGGGGTGACTCCACGGGGGCGCCGGCGCGGGGCAGCCTCGCGGCGAGCGCACCGAGCACGCGCACGGCCCACGACGCATCGGGCGGACGCCCCGCGGGATCGCGGCAGAGGCAGCGCCCGATGAGCTCGCGCAGCTCGGCCGGAGCGCCGGGCCGTCCGAGCTCGAGGGCGGCCGGCTCGTCGTAGAGCACGGCCGACATCGCGGCGAGCCCGCTGGCGCCGAAGGGGGGCGCGCCCGACCACATCTCGTGCAGCACCACGCCCAGCGCGAACACGTCGGTGCGTGCGTCGGTCTCGCCCCCGCGGACCTGCTCCGGGGCCATGTAACCGGGTGTGCCGACCACGACTCCGGTGAAGCTCAAGCGCTCCTCCGGCCCGCTCGACCGCGCGGGGGCACGCGCGAGGCCGAAGTCCACCAGCTTCGGCGTGAGCTCGGGACCGAGGATCACGTTCGCCGGCTTCAGATCCCGATGCAGAACGCCGCTGGCGTGCGCGCTGGCGAGGCCACGTGCGATGCCGAGCCCGACGTGGACGACCTCGGCTTGCGTCATCGGACCGCGCCCGAGACGCTCCGCGAGGGTTCCCCCCTCGACGAGCTCCATCGCGAGGTACACGGCGCCGGCGTCCTCTCCGGCCTCGAGGACGGTCACCACGTTCGGGTGCGAGAGCGCAGCCGCGCTGCGCGCCTCACGCAGCAACCGGTGCCGGTCGGCGGCGTCGCTCTCGTGCCCGGGTGGCAGGACCTTGAGCGCGACGCGCCGGTCGAGAAGCGCGTCGCGCGCGACGTACACGACGCCCATGCCGCCCTGGCCGAGCACGCCCTCCACGTCGAACCGGCCGATGCGGCGACGTTCCACGCTGCCCATCCTACGCGCCGCGACCGCCCGATGCGCCCTTCCTCGTCATCTACGCCGCTCGTGGCGCAGACGCCGGATGACCCGCTCGAGGAGCTCCTTCTCCGTCGCCTCGGGGGAGCGCCTCGCTTCGGCCTCCACCAGGCGCTGCGCCGACGCCTCGTCGTGCGTCAGGTGCGCCAGCTCGCGCCGCAGCGCGGCCACTCCCGTCGCCCGACGCTTCGGGCGGCTCAGGGACCAGATCGCGGCGCAGGCACCGAGCACCAGCGCGAGGACGAGGAGCGACTCCAAGCGCTCACCGGTACGCGCGCAGCATCTTCATGCGCGACTCGGCGTAGCTGCGGACCTCGTCGGGGGTCATCGGCGCGATGGCGGCGCGCGCTCTCGCGTAGGCCTCGAAGTACTGCTGCCAGAGCGCGTCCGTTCGACCCCGCTCCGCCGCCAGCTTGAGCTGGATGGTCTGCTCGTCCGCGATCAGGTCGGGCGCCATCGCGAAGTACGTGTAGACGAGCGGGTCCGGCGACACCGAGTTCACGGACTTGCAGCTCGCGCACGTGATGCTCTCGGCCTGGTGGAAGAGCGTGCGCGCGAGCTGCGCGCCGCAGCGCGAGCACGCGGCGGGCTTGTTCATGAGCGGCTGGGCGCGCGTCCAGAGGCTACGCACGAGACGGCCGTTCCATCCGGTCCGGAAGCGCTCCCAGCTGTCCTCCATCCAGGTCTCGGCCTGGTCGAGCAGCTCCTTGGCCTCGTTGCGGCCGCCGAACACCGTCGGCAGCACGACCTGCTCCGAGTACGTCGTGGCGAGCTTCGTGCGCAGATCCTTGTAGCGGATCTCGATCGCGTTCATGGCGTTGGTGAACGTGATCGGATCCAGACCGGGGTCTTGGAGCAGGCCCTCGAAGCCCGCGTTCGACTCGCTCATGATCTCGCCGAGGCGGCCGGTCACCTTCTGCACGAACCCGCGCCAGCGCTCCATCACGTCGTTGCTCATCGCTTCACCATCGGGGACTTGCAGTACCTGCAGACGAAGTCGAGCGCGACCTCCTGCGGCGCGCCGCAGGCGTGGCACTCGAGCACCTTCGTCGCGTCGATCTCGTAGTTGGCCCAGGGCGCGAGCTTGGCCGTCGCCTGCGCGTTCGCGAAGACGCTGTTCACGCTCGCCGCGACCGCGGCCCGGGGCGGGCAGACGTCGGCGGTGTAGCGGGCGAGCACCTCGTCGGTCAGGCTCGCGAGCTTCGCGCGCAGCGTCGCCACGTAGCTCTCGAAGCTCGCGTCGCTCGTCCCGGCGACCACCGCGCCGCCCCACCGAACCGGCGGCACCAGCTTGTCCAGCTCGGCCTTGGCCTGCGCGAGCATGGCGTCGATCGCCCGCCGCACCTCCTTCAGCGTCGCGCCCCGCGACTGGCCGGCGTGCCGGGCTTCCTCGAGCCGCGCGAGCGGGGCGTCGGGCCGCGCGCCGTACTGCGCCAGCACCTGGTCCCAGCTCCGGTTCCCTCCCGGCGGGCACGCCGCAGCGGTCTGGACGATCCAGCGCACGTGCCCGTCGACGTTCGCGTCGAGCTGCTGGAGCTGGGCCGAGAGAACCTGCGAGCTCATCGGCCTAGAACTTGAGGTCCTGGTCCGCCTTCGGCGCGGCGTAGCGGGCTGCCCACTGCTCCTGCAGCGTGTTCATCTCCATCATCTTCTGGCCGTCGGTCATCATGCGGGCCATCCAGTACTGGCTCATGTTCGACCAGTCGATCGCGCTGATGCCGAACTGCTGCTTGAGCATCGCGTTGACGTCCTTGCCGGACTGCGCCCACGCGCGCTGCGCGCCGCCGATCTCGTTGTACTTCTCCCACGTGCAGGGCTCGCCGCCCGCGACGTTCGCGCCCACGCCCGTGGCCGCCGTGGCGCCGAGCGAGCCCGCCCCCGCGGCGCCCGCAGCGCCGAACTGCCCCTGGCCCGCGCCACCGAACGCGCGCCCGTAGAGGGTCGTCAGCGCGTAAGTGTGGTCGTCGCGCATGCGCGCGTTCCAGCCGGCAGCGACGCGGTCGTACTTGGCCTGATCCATCCCGTGCTGCGCCAGGATCTGCTGGAACGCGCCGGGCGCCTGGTTCGCGGCCGCGGCCGCCGCGACCTGCGCATACTGCTCGATCGTGACGCCCTCGATGGGCGCCGTGAGCGCCGGGTTGGCCGCGACCGCGTTGTTCACGTTGTTCTGGTGCTGCGCCATCGCATTGCTCATCGCGCCCGCGACCATCGCGTTCTGCACCTGCTGGTTCTGGAAGGGGTTGACGCCCATGGCGGCCGCGACCTGCGGCGCCGGCTGCCCGTACGCGCCCTGCGCCTGCGCGTTCGTCATCGCAGCGCTCTGTCCCATGGCCCCCTGGTAGTTGCCCTGGTTCACCGTGTTGACGAGGCGGTTCACGTCCCTGTTCAGCCGGACGAGGTGACCGAGCCCGATCAGCCGCAGGAACCACTCGACGAGTCGCATCATGATCCAGCCTCCCTTGGACGAGCGCGCGTCGCTATAGCACGCCGGTCCGGCGGGGGCGTGACCCCGAGCGCGACGCGCACGTCGGTTGCGACCGCACCGTCCCCGCCGCACACCTCGAGCTCATGTCGCCCCACGCTCGCTCCGTCCTCGCGGCACTCCTCTTGGCTGGTTGCAGCGGTGGCTCTCCGTCAGCCGCCGACGGCGGGCTCGATGCGAGCACCTCGGACGGCGCTGCGAGAGACGGTGCGGCGTTCGACACGAGCGGGGCGTGGGGGGATCTCGCGCGCGACTACTGCGCGCCCCTCGCAGCGTTCGTGTGCGAGTCGGCGGGGGACTGCGGCTGCGGCGCGATCGTGCCCGGAGGAGCGCTCGACGTCGGCGCTTGTACGGCACGCTGGACGGTGCGATGCCAAGAGGCCTGGCAGCCCTTCGTGAGCGCGGGTGCGCGCATCGACGCCACGGCCGCCGCGGCGTGCGTGGCCGCGACGCGGGCCGGCACGCCTGCCTGCGCCAGCCCCGACGGTACGGTGCCCTTCGCCGTGTGCGCTCCCTTCGCCGTCGACCCGAGCACGCTGGGCGGCACGTGCGCCACACCCTACTGTGCAGGGGGCGCCGGCCGCTGCGTGACGGGCACCTGTCGCCCCGCGGTGGGCGAGGGTGGCGCCTGCTCCGACCTGTTCGCGTGCGCGACGGGGCTCGCGTGCAGCGGCGGCGCGTGTCGCGCGCTCGCGGCGCGCGACACCGCCTGCGCGCAGGATCTCGACTGCGCGCCTCCGCTCCGCTGCGTGGCGAGCGCGTGCGAGGTGCTCGGAGCCCCGGGCGCCCCGTGCACGACCGACGACGCGTGCGCGTACGGCCTCGCGTGCACGGCCGGTGCGTGCGCGACGCCGAGCGCGACCGCGTGCGACGACGGCGCGAGCTGCGGCCACGGAGCGCAGTGCGGAGGGCGGCGCGTGTGCGCTGCGCGGTCGAGCGCTGGTGCCGGCTGCGCCGACGATCGCGACTGCACGGCCGACCTCTACTGCGATGACGCGCGGACCTGCGCCCCGCGCCCGGCCATCGACCAGCTCTGCGCGCGCGGCGTGATCTGCGCAGCCGGGCTCGCCTGCGACGGCGACGGAGGCCACTGCGCTCCGCTCCCGACCGCCGGCGCGCCCTGCGGGTTCGGCGAGCTCGGCCCGAGCGCGTGCGCTGCCGGCCTCGGCTGCGTGGGCGGGACGTGCGCATCGCTGCCGACCGAAGGCATGCCATGCACCCTCGACAATCGCTGCGCCGAGGGTCTCGGCTGCGACTTCTCCCCCGCGGGGAGCCTGTGCATCGTGCCGCGCGGGGCGGGCGGCCGCTGCGAGAGCGACCGGAGCTGCGCCGCCGCGCTGCACTGTGGTCCCTCGGGCACGTGCGAGGCCGATCTGCCCTCCGGCTCGCCGTGCAGCGTCGGCAACGAGTGCGCGGGCGTGTGCGGCCCGAGCGCGAGCGGAGGTCTCTCGTGCCGCGACGCGCCGACCGCGGGCGAGCCGTGCATCGCGCGCGAGGATTGCCCGCTGACCGACACGTGCCGCGCGCCCGCGCTCGCCTGCGTCGCGGCCGTGTGCACCGCGATCTGAGCGCTCCCTTCGTGGCGGGCGTCGAGCGCGCGACCGAGGGCCGGCACGCCGCGGCGCGAACGTCCCGGGGCGGCCCTCGTAGGTCTTCCCGACCGACCACCCCCGCGCCTATCATCGCGTCTCCTACGTAGGGGGCCCCACGATGAGCCTGAATCTCGCGACGATCCTTCGAGAGAGCGCGAAGCGATTTCCCGAACGCAACGCCATCGTCGTCGGCGAAGCAGCGCTGCCGTACGCCGTGATCGACGGCTTCGCTCGGCGCTTCGCCGGTGCGCTGAAGAGCCTCGGTGTCAGGCCGGGCCAGCACGTCGCCTTGATGCTGCCGAACGTGCCGCAATTCACGATCGCGTACTTCGGCGGCCACTACGCGGCGACGCCGATCGTGCCGCTGAACGTGCTCCTCACGGCCGACGAGGTCGCCTACCACCTCATGGACTCGGATGCCGTCGCCCTCGTGGTGTGGGAGGGATTCCTCGCGCCCGCGCAGGCGGCCTTCGGCCGCGTCGAGAGCTGCAAGCACCTGATCGTCTGCAAGGCCGATCGCAGCGACGTGAGCGCGCCCGAGGGCGCGCTCAACTTCACGGCGCTGGTCGCGACTGCCACGCCGGTCGAGGAGGTCCCCGCCACCTCGGCCGACGACACCGCCGTGATCCTCTACACGTCCGGGACGACGGGGCGACCGAAGGGCGCCGAGCTCACGCACTTCAACCTCTTCTTCAACAGCTACTTCGTCCGCACGTCGCTGATGCCGATGAAGCCCGAGGACTCGGCGCTCGTCACGCTGCCCCTCTTCCATTCGTTCGGCCAGACCGTCCTACAGAACGCCTTGCTCGGCGCCGGCGGCACGCTCGTGCTCCTGCCCCGCTTCGACCCGGAGAGCGCGTTCGCGCTGATGCAGAAGCACAAGGTGACCATCTTCGCGGGCGTGCCCACGATGTACTTCGCCCTCCTGCACTTCCCGAACGCGGAGCGCTTCGATCTCTCGGCGCTGCGCTACTGCGCGAGCGGCGGAGCGGCGATGCCCGTCGAGGTGATGACCGCATTCGACAATAAGTACGGCGTGAACATCATCGAGGGCTACGGACTGAGCGAGACCTCGCCGGTGGCGAGCTTCAACACGCTCGACGCACCCAAGAAGCCGGGGTCCATCGGCCGGCCGATCTGGGGGATCGAGTTCAAGCTCACCGACGAGCAGGGCCGCACGATCGACGGCGCCGGAATCCCCGGCGAGATCTGCATCCGCGGCCACAACATCATGAAGGGCTACTACAAGAAGCCCGAGGCGAACGCCGAGTCCATCAAGGACGGCTGGTTCACGAGCGGCGACGTCGCCCACCGCGACGAGGAGGGCTACTACTTCATCGTCGATCGGAAGAAGGACATGATCATCCGCGGCGGGTTCAACGTGTACCCGCGCGAGATCGAGGAGGTCCTCTACGCGCACCCGGCTGTGGCCGAGGCGGCCGTGCTCGGCGTGCCGCACGAGAGCCATGGCGAGGAGGTGCGCGCCGTCCTCGCCCTCAAGCCCGGCCAGAGCGTCACGGCGGACGAGATCATCGCGTACTGCAAGGAGCGCCTCGCGGCCTACAAGTACCCGCGCATCGTCGACTTCATGCCTTCGCTCCCCAAGACGGCGACGGGGAAGATCCTGAAGCGCGAGCTCAAGATCAGCGCGGCGAAGTAGGCGCACGGTGGCCGCGAACGAGCGGGAACCCGGTGCAGACCCGGCGCTCGCCAAGACGCTGGGGAGCGGCGAGATCGCCGCCTCCCCGGCCGCAGCGGCCCCCATCCCGCGGACCTACGTCGCCGAGAACGACGGGCGCCCGAGCGCGGGCCCGAGGGCCACCGATCCGGCGCTCGCGCCGACGATGACGCCCGAGGTCGCCTCGGCGCGCCAGGGCCGCGCGCACATGGCGCTGACCAGCGAGCACCCCGGACGCTACGTCCGGCAAGACGAGCTCGGGCGGGGCGGCATGGGCCGCGTCGTCGTGGTGAAGGACACGCACCTCGGTCGCGAGGTCGCGCTGAAGGAGCTCCTCGACCAGAGCCCGCCGGGGCAGGACGCGATGAGCATCGGCTCGGCGGCTCGCTTCCTGCGCGAGGCGCGGATCACCGGCCAGCTCGAGCATCCCGGGATCGTCCCCGTCCACGAGCTCGGCCAGCGCGCCGACGGGACGATCTACTACACGATGAAGCGGATCCGCGGCCGCTCCCTCGCCAGCGTGCTCAAGGAGAAGACCACGCTGGCCGAGAGGCTCACGCTGCTCGGCGTCTTCCGGCACGTCTGCGAGGCCGTGGCCTACGCGCACAGCAAGGGCGTCGTGCACCGCGACCTGAAACCGGACAACGTGATGGTCGGCGAGTTCGGCGACACGCTGGTCGTCGACTGGGGCCTCGCGAAGGTGCGGGGAGAGGCGGAGATCGCCAGCGATCGCATCTCGGGTCAGAGCGGCCGCCCGAGCGCCGTCGACGACCTGGCACGGACGCTCGACGGGCACGCCATCGGCACGCCGGCCTACATGAGCCCGGAGCAGGCGCGTGGCGAGCTCGGGTCGATCGACGAGCGCGCCGACGTGTGGGGCCTCGGGACCATCCTCTTCGAGATCCTCGCCGGCCGGCCTCCCTACGTCGGCTCGAGCGCCCTCGACGTGCTCGCCAAGGTGCTCGACGCGCCGCCGCCGCGCGTGCTCGAGGCAGCGCCGGACGCGCCGGCCGAGCTCGCCGCCATCGTCGACCGCGCGCTCATGCGCGATGCCTCGTCGCGCTACCCGAACGCCGGCGAGGTGGCCAAGGAGATCGGGGCGTATCTCGACGGGCGCACCGTCGGCGCGTACGAGTACTCCGCGTACGAGCTCGCGATGCGCTTCGTCCGGAAGCACCGAGCCGCGTCGGGAGCGGTGCTCGCGGTGGCCCTCTCGATCATCGTCGCATCGGTGCTCGTCTATCAGAGCCTGCTGGACGAGGCGCACGCCCGAGCGATCGCCGAGAGCGCCCGGGACGAGGCGATGCGCGAGCGGAGCTCGGCCGAGGACAGCATGCATGCGGCGGAGAGCGCCGTCGCCGACGCCCTGCTCGAGCGGGCGGAGCGCGCGCTCTTCGAGGGCGATGCCGCCGGCGCGGCTGTGTTCGCCGCGGGGGTCCTCGTACGCGACTCCAGCGCCGCCATGCACGCACCGCCGTCACGCCACGTCCGCGCGCTCTCGCTCTACCTCGAGGCCGAGGCCCGCCGACGCTTCGAGTTCGAGCGCACGGTCCCGGGAGCGCACCTGCGAAGCGCCGTCTCCGCCGATGGCCGCACCATCGCCATCCCGACCGAGACGGCGATGCGAATCGTCGACCTCGACGCCGGGACCGAGCGGCGCCTCGAGCTCCAGGCGCGCCGCGTTCGAGCGCTCGGAGCGAACGGGGTCGCCGTGATCTCCAGCAGCGCGCCCGGCGTCTACGACCTCTCGGACGGACACCGTCTGTTCGAGACGCCCGACCCGATGAGCGCGCAGACGACGCGCGACACCATCCTGGTGACCAGCGCGGATGGGACGATCCTCGTGCTCACTGCGGACGGGATGACCGAGGTGGCGCGCTGGACCAGCGCGTACCGCGGCCAGCTGCGCGGGACGATGTCCCCGGCGGGCGACCGCATCGCGGTGGTCTCGACCGACGTCCCGGAGCTCGAGCTCTGGTCCTGGCCGCTCGCGGGCGAGGCTCGCCACGTGCCCCTGCGTGCGCTGCCCTACGTGACCGCGTTCGCGCCGCGCGGAGATCGGCTCGCCGTGCTCGCGAGCGATTTCGTGGCCACGCTCGTCTTCCGCCCCGAGACGCCCGACGCCTCGCCTCGAGTCCGCGAGCTGATGACGCGCACCTGGCCGACCGCGATGGCCTGGGACGAGTCCGGCTCGCTGGCCCTCTACGAGAACGGAGACCACGTGACCATCCGGGACGCGGCGGACGGTCGTACGCTCGACGTCGTCCACTTCCCCGACGCGAACGGCGGGCGCGTCGAGATCGCGGGGTCGCGCCTCGTGTTCTTCCCCAGCGAGTCGCGCACGAGCCTCGGCGACGCCACGATCATGCGCGCGGTCGGCGGCGGCGCGCGCGACGCCGTCGGCCTCAGCGCGGGCGTGCGCGACCTGCAGATCGACGCGCCGCGCCACCGCTTGATCGCCGCCTCGCTCTCCGCGATCTGGTCGATCCCGCTGCTCCCGAGCGGACACCTCGGCGCGGCCACCCAGCTCGCGACGCTCCCGCCGGGCGTGGGAATCGTCGAGCACTGCCGCGTCGCCGCCGACGGGGCGATCGTGCTCCTCACCTTGCGCGGCGGCCTGTTGATCGCGGAGGCGCCCGACTACGCGCCGACGACCCTGCGACCGGCGGTGCAGGACTACTCGGTGTCGATCGGCCTTCGCGGGCTGGCCGTCTCCCCCGACGGCGAGACCATCTACGCTGGCGCACCCACGGCTTCGAGCGTGCTCCGATGGTCGCGCGCCGCGCACGCCGAGGACACGCCCATCCCGATCCCCGAGACGACGGTGCAGTCCCTCGCCGTCTCGAGCGACGGGACCCGCCTCGCCGTCGGCGGGCACGACGGGTCCGTGCGTGTCATCGCGCTGGCGGGCATCACGACCGAGCACGCGATGGTCGGCGACGACCAGCCGGTCTCGGCCCTCACGTTCTCGCCACGTGGCGATCGGCTCCTCGTGGGTGACCAGACCGGGCGCGTGCGGATCGTCGACCCACACGACGGACACGTCGTGGTGTCCGCCCAGGCGCACGATCGCTACGTGAACGGCGTCGTCTGGTCGGCAGACGGTCGCTCGATCGTCAGCGTGGCGGACGATCCGAGCGTCCAGATCCTGTCACCGACCGACCTGACACCGCTGCGGATCGTCCGGACCGCCAGCGCTCCGCTCTCCGCGATGCTCGCGTCCGACGGCTCGCACCTGCTCTACCACGACGGTCGCTCGGTGCTGCAGCTCGACCTCCGGCTGGCGATGACCGACGTGGAGCCGGCGACGCTCCTGGCTCAGGCCGAGGCGCGGGGCGGGGTGCGGCTCGAGGGCCTGGTCCTCGGGCGCCGTGCGCCGTGAGGCGGAACGCGGACGAGCGAACATCAGCCCGCTCCCATCCGCGCTCGCGCGCGAGAGCACGCCACGCTTGCCAGCGCGCGAAATCTCGGGTGTGCTCGGCGCTCGATGGCAGCCAAGAAGCAGATCCTCGAGCACATCTACGACCACGAAGCCGCCTGGCGCGATCGCGTCTGGCTCACCCAGCCACTCGGCGGTGGGCAGGTGAAGGACTTCACGTGGGGCCAAGCGGTCGACGAGGCGCGACGCATGGCGACGCACCTGCGGTCGATGGGCCTGAGCCAGGGCGACCGCGTCGCCATGCTCACCAAGAACACGGCGCACTTCTTCATCGCCGAGCTGGCGATCTGGATGGGCGGGTTCACGAC
Organism: Sandaracinaceae bacterium; assembly: GCA_044220955.1. Taxonomy (GTDB): domain Bacteria; phylum Myxococcota_A; class Polyangia; order Polyangiales; family Sandaracinaceae; genus JBBSAT01. Next base: position 16,195 of record JBGAQA010000029.1, on the reverse strand, counting down.
CGTCGCGATCTTCCCGACCGAGAGCGCCGAGACGATTCGATACGTGCTCGAGCACAGCGAGGCCAAGGTCGTGCTGGTCGGCAAGCTCGACACCTGGAAGGACCAGGAGAAAGGCGTCCCCGACGGCGTCGCGAAGCTCGCGATGCCGATGGGCCCGCCGGACGTCACCCCGCGCTGGGAGGATCTCGTCGCGAAGGCGGAGCCGATCGCCGGCAAGCCCGTGCGCGACGGCGCCGACCTCGCGATGCTCATCTACACGTCGGGCTCGACCGGCAAGCCCAAGGGCGTCATGCACGACTTCGCGCACCTGTCGGACGCTGCGGAGGGCATCGTGCGCGGCGTGGAGGCGACCGATCAGGACCGCGCGCTCTCGTACCTGCCGCTCGCGCACGTGTTCGAGCGTGCGTACATCGAGTCGGCGTCGTTCGTGTCCGGCATGCGCGTCTTCTTCGCCGAGAGCCTCGATACGTTCGTCAAGGATCTCAATCGCGCGCGGCCGACGATCTTCCTCTCGGTGCCGCGCCTCTGGCTGAAGTTCCAGCACGGGGTGTTCGCGAAGATGCCGCCCGACCGGCTGAGCTTGCTGCTCTCGATCCCCATCGTGAGGGGGTTCATCGGCAAGAAGGTGCTCACGAACCTGGGGCTCGAGCACGTGCGTCTCGCGGGCTCGGGCTCGGCGCCCATCCCGGCCGAGCTCATCGCGTGGTACCGGCGCCTGGGCCTCAACCTCATGGAGGGTTACGCGATGACCGAGGACTTCGCGTACTCGCACATGAGCAAGCCCGGCCTCTCGAAGCCCGGCTACGTCGGTGTTCCGCACGAAGGCGTGCTCGTGAAGATCAGCGACGACGGCGAGATCCTGATCAAGAGCCCCGGCACGATGACCGGCTACTTCAAGCAGCCCGACCTCACGAAGGAGGCCTTCACGGACGACGGCTACTTCAAGACCGGGGATCGCGGCGAGCGCACGCCGGAGGGCCTCCTCAAGATCACGGGCCGCGTGAAGGAGCTCTTCAAGACGGCGAAGGGCAAGTACGTCGCGCCCGCGCCGATCGAGAACAAGCTGAACGAGTGTCCTTTCGTCGAGCTCTCGTGCGTCTCGGGCGTCGGACAGCCAGCGGCGTTCGCCTACGTCGTGCTGAGCGAGGAGACACGGAAGTCTCTGGACGACGCCAAGAAGGCGGAGGTGGAGAAGTCGCTCGCCGAGCTGCTCGACAAGACGAACGCCGGGCTCTCGAGCTACGAGCAGATGCAGTTCGTGGTGATCGCGAAGGAGCCGTGGACGATCGAGAACGGGTTCCTGACGCCCACGATGAAGCTGAAGCGCGCGAAGCTCGAGGCCCACGCGGCCGCGAAGCTCGACGGCTGGTTCGATGCCAAGAAGAAGGTGATCTGGGAGAGCTGACCGATCTCCCGTACGCGCCGCCCCTCGACTACGCGCGCGGAGCCGGACCAAGACGCGCGAGCGCGCGGCCAGAACGCGAACGAGCCCTCCCCGCGGACGGGAAGGGCTCGCGCGAACGCTCGCAGCTCGCTCAGCTCTCGCTGGCGGGCAGGATCTCGACGATCGCCATCGGCGAGTTGTCGCCGCGGCGCGGGTTGAGCTTCACGATGCGCGTGTAGCCGCCGCCCTTGTTCTCCTTCACGCGCGCCATGAAACGCGGCGCGATGTCGTGGAAGAGCTTGTGGACGAGATCGACCTCCTCGGTCGTCCCATCCGAGTTCGTCTTCGTGCCGTGACGCGGCAAGAAGCTCGCGACGATGCGCTGCGCGTGCACGCGGCGCGCGAGGACCTTCTCGCCCTCGCCCTCCTTGAGCTTGCCGATGTCGGCCGTGAGGTCGTCGCCCAGCCGCGTGGCGCGCGTGATCAGACGCTCCACGATGCTGCGGATCTCCTTCGCCTTCGCGTCCGTCGTCTCGACGCGCTCGTGAAGCACGAGGTTCGCCGCGAGGTTGCGGAACATCGCGCGGCGGTGCGACGTGTTGCGCCCGAACTTACGGCCTGCTTTGTGGTGATGCATGACTGACTCTTCTTCTGGACCAGGCCTATAGCCAATTCGCTATAGGCGTTGTCTACGCCTGCGCCTGCTGCGCCTTCCAGCGCTCGACCATCGCCGGCCACGAATCGATCTTCATGCCGAGCGAGAGACCCATGTCCGCGAGGATCTCCTTGATCTCCTTCAGCGACTTGCGGCCGAAGTTCTTCGTCTTCAGCATCTCCGCTTCGGTCTTCTGGACCAGCTCGCCGATGAGGTGGATGTTCGCGTTCTGCAGGCAGTTCGCCGAGCGGACCGAGAGCTCGAGCTCCTCGACCGAACGGAAGAGGTTCTCGTTCAGCGGCTCGTCCTCGTTCGAGTCCGCGGCGCTCGCCTCTTCCTCCTCTTCGAAGTTGATGAAGATGGAGAGCTGGTCCTTGAGGATCTTCGCCGCGTACGCGACCGCGTCCTGCGGCTTCACCGACCCGTTCGTCCACACCTCGAGGGTGAGCTTGTCGTAGTCGGTGATCTGGCCGACGCGGGCGTTGGTGACCGTGTAGTTGACCTTCTTGATCGGCGAGAACAGCGCGTCGATCGCGACGGTGCCGATCGCCATGCCGGGCGTCTTGTTGCGATCCGCCGGGACGTAGCCGCGGCCGACGTTGATCGTCAGCTCCGCCGAGAAGCGTCCGCCCTTGCTGACGGTGCAGATGACGTGCTTCGGGTTGAGCACCTCGATCTGGTCGGAGACCTGGATGTCACCGGCCATGACCTCGCAGGGGCCTTCCTTGTCGATCCGGACGACGTGCGTCTTCGGCGAGTGCGCGCGGACGACGACCTCCTTGAGGTTCAGCACGATGTCGGTCACGTCCTCGACGACGTCGGGGACGGAGGTGAACTCGTGGAGCGCGCCGTCGATCTTCACGGCGGTGATGGCCGCGCCCTGGAGCGAGCTGAGGAGCACGCGACGAAGGGCATTGCCGAGCGTGATGCCGAACCCGCGCTCGAGCGGCTCGCAGACGAACTTCGCGTAGTGCGACGAGCCGTCCTCGACCGGAACGGTCTTGGGCTTGATGAGGTCTCGCCAGTTGCGCGCAACGAACGTCGTCATGTCTCTCTCCATCTCCAGAACGGTAATATGACCGTCTTGCCTGCGTGCCCTCTCGAGCGCGCCCGAGATCGCCACGGACCACCCGTGGCGTCGTACGAATCAGGAACTAGCGGCTGTAGAACTCGACGATGAACTGCTCCTTGATCGGGAGCGTGATCGCCTCGCGGATCGGCATGCCCTTCACGGTGCCGGTGAACTCGTTCTTGTCGAGCTCGAGCCACTCGGGGACGCCGCGGCGCTCGACGCCCTCGAGGGCGGTCTTGACGCGGCCAGTCTCGCGGCTGCGCTCGTGGATCGAGACCTTGTCGCCCGGCTTCACGCAGAAGCTCGGAATGCTGACGACCTTGCCGTTCACCTTCACGTGGCGGTGACGCACGAGCTGGCGAGCGTCCGAGCGCGTGGCCGCGAAACCGAGACGGTAGCAAGCGCTGTCGAGGCGGCGCTCGAGCAGCATGAGCAGGTTCTCGCCCGTGACGCCCTTGATGCGATCGGCCTCGGCGAAGTACTTGCGGAACTGGCGCTCGAGGACGCCGTAGATACGACGGACCTTCTGCTTCTCACGAAGGCGGATGCCGTACTCGGTCACCTTGGTGCGGCGCTGTCCATGCTGACCCGGCGGATAGGGGCGGCGGTCGAACGCGCACTTGTCGGTGTAGCAGCGATCGCCCTTGAGGAAGAGCTTCTCTCCCTCGCGGCGGCAGAGCTTGCAGGACGGTCCGGTGTAACGTGCCATGGCTGTGTCTCTCTAGTTCAAACGCGGCGGCGCTTCGGGGGACGGCAGCCGTTGTGCGGGATCGGGGTGACGTCGCGGATGAGCGTGACGCGCATCCCGGCCGTCTGGAACGCGCGCAGCGCCGACTCGCGACCGGCGCCGGGGCCCTTCACGAAGATCGCGACGGTCGTCATGCCGTGCTCCTGCGCCTTGCGCGCAGCGTCCTCGGCCGCGAGCTGCGCCGCGAAGGGCGTGCTCTTGCGCGAGCCCTTGAAGCCGCGCGAGCCGGCGCTCGACCAGGCGATCACGTTCCCCATCAGGTCCGTGATCGTGACGATCGTGTTGTTGAAGGACGACTGCACGTGGGCGATGCCACTGCCGACGTTCTTCTTGACCTTCTTCTTCGCCTTCTGCGGCTTGCCACCGGTGGCGCCAGAGGGGGGCGGATTCGTTGCGGCCTTGGACATCTTCTTCGCGAGCTCCTAGCGAGTCGAAATCGTGAGGGACTACCGGCGGACGGTCGCGCCGCGGCGCGGGCCCTTGCGCGTGCGCGCGTTCGTGTGGGTGCGCTGGCCGCGGACAGGCAGGCCGCGTCGGTGACGCAGGCCGCGGTAGCAGCCGAGGTCCATCAGGCGCTTGATGCTGATCGCGAGATCGCGACGAAGGTCGCCCTCGACCTTGTACGTCGACTCGAGCGCGTCACGGATCTTCTTCACGTCCGTGTCGTCGAGGTCGTCGCAGCGCTTGCTCGGCGCGATGCCCGTCGACTCGCAGATCGCCTTCGCGCTCGCGGGTCCGATTCCGTAGATGTACTGGAGGCCGATGACGAGGTGCTTTCGTCCCGGGAGATCCACGCCAGCGATACGTGCCATGTCTGCTTCTCTCTATTCGTTCTGGTCGGAGGAGGTTGGCGACTCAGCCCTGCCGCTGCTTGTGGCGCTGGTTCTCGCAGATCACGCGGACCACGCCCTTGCGGCGCACGACCTTGCACTTCTCGCAGATCTTCTTGACGCTGGGTCGGACCTTCATCGGACTTTCTCCATCACAGCTTCCGCTTGATTCGCGCTCGCGTGTCGTCCGTCGGCGACACTTCCAAGATCACCCGGTCACCCGGGAGCAACTTCACGATTCCGTGCCGACTCGTCGTCGGCAGACCCGCGAGGAAGGTTCGACCGTCCTCGCTGCGAACTCGGTAGAGGCCTCGGGGAACTTCCTCTTCGACGATTCCCTCGACCTGACCGGGCACGACGCCCTCTCTCAGCCTAGCGCGGCGTCTACTCGCCGCGTCACGTCTTCCACGCTCCCGGCCCCGTCGATCCTCTTGACCACCCCGAGAGCCTCGAAGTGCGCGAGCAGGGGCAGCGTCTTGTCCAGATACTCCACGTTGCGATGCCGGACCTTCTCTTCCCGGTCGTCGTCCCGCTGGATGATGCGCTCGCTGCCACAGCGCTCGCACCGGCCCGACGGAGGGGGCGGGTTATAGCGCACGTGGTAGACGTGTCCACACTGCTCGCAGCTTCTTCTGCCGGAAATTCGATCGACTACGAGGTCTTCCGGGATCTCGACCGCGATCACCCGGTCGATCTTCCGACCCAGCCGGCTCAGCATGGCCTGGAGCGCCACAGCTTGTGCCACGGTCCGGGGGAAGCCGTCGAAGATGGCCCCGGCCTGGGCGTCATCGGCCCGCAGGCGCTTCTCGAGCAGCTCGATGACCAGGTCGTCCGGGACGAGCAGCCCCTTGGTCATGTACGAGTCGAAGCGCTGCCCGAGCTCGCTCCCGGACTTCCGCTCGGCGCGCATCATGTCGCCGGTCGAGATCTGGGGGATCCCCAGCTTGTCGACGAGGAACTTCGCCTGGGTTCCCTTGCCCGCCCCGGGGGGCCCGAAGAGCACCAAGTCCATCGTCAGCCCCGCCGGCCGCGGATGCGCGGGCCCGAGGGACCGGTGAGCCCCTCGTAGTGGCGCGTGATGAGATGCGACTCGATCTGCTGGACCGTGTCGAGCGCCACGCCGACGACGATCATGATCGAGGTGCCGCCGAAGAAGAACGGCACGTGGAACCACTGCTGGAGCATCGACGGGATCGAGCAGACCAGCGCCATGTAGAGCGCGCCGCCGACGGTCACGCGGGTCATGACGAAGTCGAGGTACTCGGCGGTCGCCTTGCCCGGACGGATGCGGGGAATGACGGCGTTCTGCTTCTTCAGGTTGTCCGCCACCTCGACCGGCTGGAACGTCACGGCCGTGTAGAAGAACGAGAAGAACACGATCATCAAGACGTAGGCGATCGAGAACTGCCACCCGCCGGGCGAGAGATAGTCCTGGAGCGTCTGCATCCCCGGCACGTTCAGGTTCGCGAGCGTGTTCGGGAACATCAGCAGCGACGAGGCGAAGATCGGCGGGATGACGCCCGCAGAGTTCACCTTGAGCGGCAGGTGCGACGACTGTCCGCCATAGAGCTTCCGTCCGACCATGCGCTTGGCGTAGTTGATCGGGATGCGGCGCTGGCCGCGCTCGAAGAAGACGATGGTCGCCACGACCGCGAGCGCGATGCCCGAGACGATGAGGAGCGACACCGGCTGGATCTGGCCGATCCGGATCTGTTGGGCCGTCTGCGTGAGCGCGTCGGGGAGGTCCGCGACGATGCCCGAGAAGATGATGAGCGAGATGCCGTTGCCGAGACCCCGCTCGGTGATCTGCTCACCCATCCACATGATGAACGCGGTGCCGGTCGTCATCGAGATGACGGTGATGATGCGGAACGCCCAGCCTGGATCGTGGACGACGTCGCCGAACTCCGAGCTGGCGTTCTGCCCCTCGAGATAGAGCGCGATGCCGATGCCCTGGATCGTGGAGAGGACGATCGTGCCGTAGCGCGTGTACTGGTTGATCTTGCGCTGGCCGGCCTCTCCCTCCTTACGCAGCTCCTCGAGCGGCTTCACCACCACGCTCATGAGCTGGAGGATGATGCTGGCCGACACGTACGGCATGATGCCGAGCGCGAAGATCGAGAGCTGCTCGAGCGCGCCGCCCGAGAAGAGGTTGAACATCCCGAGGAAGCCACCCTGCGAGCGCACGATCTGGCGCATCGCGGTGCGGTTCACGCCCGGCGTCGTCACGAAGATGCCGAGGCGATACACCGCCACCATCATCAGCGTGAACAGGATCCGCCGGCGCAGCTCCGGGATCTTCGCGATGTTGGCGAGGGCTTGGAACATGGGATCGGCTCAGGCCTTCTTCTTCTTGCCCGCGGCGGAGCCGCTGCGGGACGACGCAGAGTGGCGCACGACCGGCTTCGGCTCGTGCTTGATCACTTCGATCGTGCCACCGGCCTTCTCGATCTTCGCCTTCGCGGAGGCCGAGAAGCCCTCGGCCTTGATCGTGAGCTTCAGCGAGAGCTCGCCGTTGCCGAGGATCTTGATCCCGTCCCACGCCCCGCGGACGAGGCCCTTCTCACGAAGCGACGACTGGTCGACGGTCGCGCCGGCCGCGAAGACGTCGAGGTCGCCGACGTTCACGATCGCGAGCTCGGTCGGGAACTTGTTGTTGAAACCGTGCTTCGGCAGGCGACGGTTGAGCGGCATCTGGCCGCCCTCGAAGTGGAGCTTGTGGATGTTGCCGGGCTGACGGGCCTTCTGGCCCTTCTGACCGCGACCGGACGTCTTGCCCACGCCCGAGCCCACGCCGCGACCGACGCGCTTCTTCTGCGAGACCGAGCCCTCCGGCGCGCGCAGGCGGGAGAGGATCGGAACCTGCTGCTCGTCAGCCATTGACTTCCTCCACCGTGACCATGTGCAGGACCTTCTTGATCGCCCCGCGGAACGCCGGCGTGTTGTCCACGACGACCTGCGAATGCGGGCCCTTCAGGCCGAGACCTGCGAGCGTGCGGCGCATCGTGTCGGCCTTGCCGCTCCCGCTGCGAACCTGAGTGACCTTCAACTTAGCCTTCATGTCGCTACCCTAGCTGTTCATTCCGCGAGCCGGATCGGCCCCGGGTGTTCGCTCAGCCCTGCACCGGCGTGTGCGTGACTTCCTGTACGTCCTTGCCGCGGCGCCGGGCGACGGCGTCGAGCGACTCGAGCGAGAGGAGCGCCTTCATCGTGGCGTGCACGACGTTGTGGGGATTGCTCGTGCCGACGATCTTCGAGAGCACGTCCTTGATGCCAGCCGCCTCGACGACCGCGCGGACCGCGCCGCCGGCGATGACGCCCGTACCGGCGCTGGCCGGACGGAGCAGCACGTTGCCCGCGCCCGCGCTCGCGTGGACCGCGTGCGGGATGGTCCCGCCGACGAGCGGGATCTTCACGATGTTCTTGCGAGCGCGGTCGTTCCCCTTGCGGATCGCGTCCGGCACCTCGTTGGCCTTGCCGAGGCCGATGCCGACGTGACCCTTCTCGTCGCCGACGACGACGAGGGCGCTGAAGCTGAAGCGGCGACCACCCTTGACGACCTTGGCGACGCGGTTGATGTGAATCACCCGCTCCTTGAGGTCCTCGAGGCTCTCTGCGTCGATCTGTGAGGGCATGTTCTTGGTCTTCCTGTCGACTCAGAAGTCGAGTCCGGCTTCGCGAGCCGCGTCGGCGAGGGCCTTGATGCGGCCGTGGTAGAGGTACCCGTTGCGGTCGAACACGACCTTGGCGATGCCCTTCGACTTGCAGGCGTTCGCGACGGCCGTGCCGATGAGCTTCGCGGCGTCGGTCTTGGCCTTGTCGCCGGCGTCCGCGCGCAGATCCTTGCTCAGCGTCGAGACGGTGACGAGCGTCGAGCCCTTCGTGTCGTCGACGACCTGCGCGTAGATGTGCTTCGCGCTGCGGAAGACGGTGAGGCGCGGACGCTCGGGCGTGCCCTCGACCTTCTTGCGGATGCGGGTCTTGCGGTGCTGACGTGCGGTATCGGTAGCCACTCGAACTTCCTCCGGAGCCGTGATGGCGTTCCCCTCGGGACCGCCGACTCCACATAGGACTCACATCGCTCGGCGCAGCCGAGCCATCATCTCACTTCTTGCCCTTGCCACCGGCCTTGCCGGCCTTCTCGCGGATCTTCTCGTCGACGTAGCGGACACCCTTGCCCTTGTAGGGCTCCGGCGGGCGGAACGAGCGAACGCGCGCGGCCGTCTGACCGAGCAGCTCCTTGTCCGACGAGCTCAGGTGCAGACGCGGCTTCTTCGTGCCAGCGACGTCGATCGTCTCGACCTGGGCGCTCACCCCGACGGGCATCTTGTAGTTGACCGGGTGCGAGTAGCCGAGCGCGAGCGTGAGATCCTGGCCCTTCACCTCGGCGCGGTAGCCGGTGCCGATCAGGTCGAGCGAGATCTTGTAGCCGGCCGAGACGCCCTCGAGGACGTTCTTCACGAGCGCGCGGGTCAGCCCCTGCACGCGCGCGCCCGCATCGCCGCTCGAAGCCTTCGGCTTCACGACGACCGTCGCGCCCTCCTTGACCACGTCCACGTCCTCGTGCAGCTGGCGCTCGACGGTGCCCTTGGGCCCCTTGACCGAGAGCTTGCCGTTCGCGACGGTGACCGTGACGCCCGCGGGGACCGCGATCGGCTTCTTCCCGGTGCGCGAGACGCGCTGAGCCTGTGTCGTTTCAGCCATCACCAGACCTCGCAGAGGAGCTCGCCGCCCACGCCCTTCTCGCGCGCGGTACGGTCCGTCATGATCCCCGACGACGTCGAGAGGATCGAGATGCCGATGCCGTTCTGCGTCTTCGGGATCTCCGTGACGCCCACGTACACGCGGCGGCCCGGACGGCTCCGGCGGCGCATGCCGACGAACGCGCCCTGGCGGTTCTTACCGTACTTCAGGACGACCGTGATCGTTCCGTGCCCGGCCTCGTCGACCTGCACGTCGGACACGTAGCCCTCCTGCTTGAGGATCTCGGCCACCTGCACGCGGACGCGCGAGAGCGGCATGGTGGTGCGCTCGTGGTGCGCCTGCGAGGCGTTGCGGATCCGCGCGAGGAGATCGGAGATGGGGTCGCTGCTCATGCTGCTCATGGAAACAAGCCTTCAGACAATGGGTCTAGATGACGCCGCGACTCACCAGGACGACTTCGTCACGCCCGGCACGTCGCCCGCGAGGGCGAACTTGCGGAGGCAGATGCGGCAGAGCTCGAACTTCCGGTACACGGCGCGCGACCGGCCGCAGGACTTGCAGCGGTTGCGGTACCGGACACGGAACTTCGGCTCCTTCTCCATCTTCGCGAATGCACGGGCGCTGGCCATGGTCGTCTTCTCTCTGTTCTCGAATCTGGTTACTTGCGGAAGGGCATGCCGAGCTCGCGGAGGAGCGCGCGGCCTTGCTCGTCGGTCCGAGCGGTGGTCACGAACGTGATGTTCATGCCCTTGATCTCATCGATCTTGTCGTAGTCGATCTCGGGGAAGATGATCTGCTCGCGCAGGCCGAGCGTGTAGTTGCCGCGGCCGTCGAACGCCTTGCTCGAGACGCCCTTGAAGTCACGGACGCGCGGGAGGGCGAGGTTGATCAGGCGGTCCGCGAACTCCCACATCCGGTCCTTGCGGAGCGTGACCATCGTGCCGATCGCGAGCCCCTCGCGGAGCTTGAAGGTCGCGATGGACTTCTTGGCCTTCGTGACGACCGGCTTCTGACCCGTGAGCTTCGCGAGCTCCTCGGCGCCGCTCTCGATGAGCTTCTGGTTCCCGACGGCCTTGCCGAGGCCCATGTTCACCACGATCTTCTCGAGGCGCGGGACCTCCATCACGTTCTTCAGGCCGAGGTCCTTCATGACCGCCTGGATCACGTGCTCGCGATAGAACTTCTGCAGGCGGGGCATCTCACCCGGCTGCTTCGGCCGCGCCTCGGCCTTCGGGGCCTTCTCGGCCTTCGGGGCCTTCTCGGCCTTCGGGGCCTTCTCGGCCTTCTTCTTCTCGGTCTTCTCTTCGGCCATCTTCCTACCCGTCCTTCGAGCCGTCGCGTCGCGATCCGCTCGATGACTTCAAATCTGCGTGGTCGCTCAGTCCAGGGTCGTTCCGCTGCGCACCGACTGACGGACCTTCTTGCCGTCCTTGTCCGTGCCCATCTTCACGCGCGTCGGCTTGTCGTCCTTGCTGTCGAGCGGCATCACGTTCGACAGGTGGATCGGCTGCTCGCGCTCGATGATCCCGCCCTGCGGGCTCTTCGGCGTCGGCTTGGTGTGGCGCTTCACCTTGTTGATGCCCTCGACCAGGACGCGGTCGACCTCGCGGAGCACGCGCATGACGCGGCCCCTCTGGCCCTTGTCCTTGCCGGCGATGACGACGACCTCGTCGTCCTTCTTGACTCGGCTCGACATCACACCACCTCCGGCGCGAGCGAGATGATCTTCATGAACTTCTTGCCACGGAGCTCGCGGGCCACCGGCCCGAAGATGCGCGTCCCGACGGGCTCGAGCTGCGCGTTGAGCAGCACGGCCGAGTTCGAGTCGAACTTGATGTAGCTGCCGTCCGAGCGCTGGTACTGGTAGCTCGTCCGCACGATGACGGCCTTGCTGACCTCGCCCTTCTTCACCTTCGCGGTGGGGAGCGCTTCCTTGACGGCGACGACGATCAGATCGCCGAGGCCCGCGTAGCGGCGGCGCGAGCCGCCGAGCACCTTGATGCACTCCACGCGCTTGGCGCCGCTGTTGTCGGCGACGTCGAGCTCGCTCTGCTGCTGGATCACGTCAGACCTCCTCGGGACGGGACACGAGGCGGATCGCCACCCAGCGCTTGGTGGCGCTCAGGGGGCGGCTCTCGCGGATCTCGACGACGTCGTTCGTCTTGTACTGCTCCGTCTCGTCGTGCGCATGGAAGCGCTTGCTGCGCTTCACGTACTTCCCGTAGACGGGATCGCGCAGGCGGCGGACCACCTCGACCACGATCGTCTTCTTCGCGCGACCCGCGTTCGCGGTGTCGTTGACCACGCGCCCGATGATCGTGCGGCGGTTGCCGCGCGTATCGGCGCTCTCGGTCTTGGCTGCGGTCGTCTCGGCCATGACTATCTCTCGCTCACTTCTTCGCGGCGCGCGCGCGCTCGGTCTGGAGGGTCTTCATGCGCGCGATGTCGCGGCGCAGGCGACGCACCTTGTTGGTGTCGTCGAGCTGGTTCGAGTGGTTCGCAAAGCGCGACTTCCACAGCTCGCGGGCGGTCGTCTTCTCGAGCTCGACGAGATCCTCGTCGGTCTTTTCACGAAGCTCGGCGGTCTTCACAGCTGCTCACTCCTCGCGATGACGCGCGTGCTGATCGAGAGCTTGTGGCCGGCGATGCGGAACGCCTCGCGGGCCAGCTCCTCGGGAATGCCCTCCATCTCGTAGAGGACGCGGCCCGGCAGGATGTGGGCGTTCCAGCCCTCGACGCCGCCCTTGCCGGTGCCCATGCGGGTCTCGAGCGGCTTGCGGGTGAAGGGGCGGTCCGGGAAGATCCGGATGTAGAGCTTTCCGGCGCGCTTGACCTTGCGCATGATGGCCATGCGTGCGGCCTCGATCTCGCGCGAGTCGACGTGGCCGCCCTCGGTCGCCTGGAGGGCGAAGTCACCGAAGGAGCACTTGTTGCCACGGCTCGCGACGCCGGTGAGCCGCATCGTGTGCGACTTGCGGAACTTGGTGCGCTTGGGCTGAAGCATGACGCTGTCTCTCTGTCCGTCTCAGACTGCTTGAATGCGGCGGCGGCGCTGCGGGAGCACCTCGCCCTTGAAGATCCAGCACTTCACGCCGATCGTGCCGTAGGTGGTCTTGGCGGTGGCCGTGCCGAACTCGATGTCGGCGCGGAGCGTGTGCAGCGGCACGCGCCCCTCGCGGTACTTCTCGGAGCGCGCGATCTCGGCGCCGCCGAGGCGGCCGCCCGCGTACACGCGGATGCCCTTCACGCCGAACTTCATGGCTGTCTGGACGGCCTTCTTCATCGCGCGGCGGAACGCCACCCGGCGCTCGAGCTGCGTGGCGATGTTCTCGGCGACGAGCTGCGCGTTCGTCTCGGCCTTGCGGACCTCCTGGATGTCCACGAAGAGCTCGTTCGACGTCAGCTTCTGCAGATCCGCGCGGAGCTGCTCGACGCCCGCGCCGCGCTTGCCGATGATGATGCCGGGGCGCGAGGTCTGGATGATGACCTTGGCCTTGTTGGCGGCGCGCTCGATCTCGATGCCGGCGATGCCCGCGTGCGCGTGCTCCTCGCGGACGTGCTTACGGAGCGCGATGTCCTCGTGGAGCCACTTCGCGTAGTTCTTGTCCTCGTACCACTTGGAATTCCAGGTCTTGATGACCCCGAGGCGGAACCCGAACGGATGCGTCTTCTGTCCCACTGTCGTCCTCTCAGTTTCCGTCCGAGACGATGATCGTGATGTGGCTCATGCCCTTCACGATCTTGGTGGCGCGCCCCATGGCGCGCGGGCGCCAGCGGCGCATGAACCGGTCCGGCGCCTTGTCGGCGAACGCCGTCGTGACGCGCAGGTTGTCGAGATCGACGTTCGCGTCCTTCGCGCGCGCGTTGCTGATCGCGCTGTCCAGGATCTTGAACACGATCGGCGCCGCCGCCTTGCGGGTGAAGCGGAGCATCTCGAGCGCCTCGGCCGCGTTCTTTCCGCGGATGAGGTTCACGATCGTGCGGGCCTTGCGGACCGCGATCCTCTGGAATCGTGCTTGAGCGTGGGCTTCCATCGTCAGAACCTCGGCCGTACCCTGGCTGCGAGCCCGGCCGAAAAAGGGCGCGGGATCTAACACGCAGGGGGTCGACCCTCAAGGGATGATCGAACCAGAAACAGGGACCAGGAACGATCCCCCTGGATCACAGGGGGATCACGGAGTGGCTACTTCTTGGGCGCGGCCGCCGCCGGGGCCGGGGGCGCTCCGGAAGGGCGGGCGACCTTGCGGTCGGCCGCGTGGCCGCCGAAGGTACGGGTCGGGGCGAACTCGCCGAGCTTGTGGCCGACCATGTTCTCGGTGACGAACACGGTGATGAACTTGCGCCCGTTGTGGACGTTGAAGTTCAGGCCCACGAACTCGGGCGTCACGGTCGAGCGGCGCGACCACGTCTTGATGACGCGGCGGTCGCCGGCCTTGAGCGCCTTCTCGATCTTGTCCTGCAAGTGCCCGTCGACGAAGGCACCCTTCTTGGCTGAACGCATGACTTACTTGCCTCGGCGCTTGATGATGAACTTGTCGGTCGTCTGGTTGGTGCGGGTCTTCTTGCCCTTGCTGAGCTGACCCCACGGCGAGCAGGGATGACGGCCGCCGGAGGTGCGGCCTTCGCCGCCGCCCATCGGGTGATCGACCGGGTTCATGGAGACGCCGCGGTTGTGCGGGCGGCGGCCGAGCCAGCGCGAGCGGCCGGCCTTGCCGTGCGAGACGCGCGCGTGCTGGAGGTTCGAGACCTGGCCGACCGTCGCGCGGCAGTCGAGGTGGACCATGCGCACCTCGCCGCTCGGGAGGCGGAGCTGCGCGTAGTTGCCGTCCTTGGCCATGAGCTGCGCGGCGGCGCCGGCCGACCGGACCATCTGGCCGCCCTTGCCCACCTTGAGCTCGATGTTGTGGATCATCGTGCCGACGGGGATGAAGCGGAGGCGCAGCGCGTTGCCGGGCTGGATGTCCGCGTTCTTCGACGCGACGATCGCGTCGCCGACCTTGAGGCCATCGGGCGCGAGGATGTAGGCGATCTCGCCGTCGGCGTAGCGGACGAGCGCGATGCGGGCCGAGCGGTTCGGATCGTACTCGAGCGACGCGACCTTGCCCGGCACGCCGATCTTGTTGCGCTTGAAGTCGATGACCCGATAGCGGCGCTTGTGGCCGCCGCCGCGGAAGCGGCTCGTGATGCGACCCTGGTTGTTGCGGCCGTCGATCGTGTTCTTGGCCTCGGTCAGCTTCTTCGCCGGCCCGTCCTTGGACAGACCCGCGAGGTCGGGGACCTCGAACCAGCGGCGCCCGGCGGACGTCGGCTTGAAGTGGCGAATGGCCATGATCAGCTACCCTCTCCGAGCTCGATCGTCTCGCCGGCTTTGACCTCGACGATCGCCTTCTTCCAGTTCTGCGTCTTGGCGTGCCCCCGGCCCATCCGGCGCAGGCGCCCGCGGACCACGAGCGTCTTCACGTCGACCACCGTGACGTTGAAGAGCGTCTCGATGGCGTCCTTGATCTCGTGCTTGTTGGCCTCGCGCGCGACCTCGAACTGATACTTGTTCTCCGTCTCACGCATGTTGTTGCCCTTCTCCGTGAGGAGCAGCGGGCGCTTGATGACGTGCTCGAGCTGCATGGTCGTCTCCGTCAGGCCTTGCAGCGCGCTTCGAGCGCCTGCGCCGCGCTCTTGGTGAGCACGAGGTGGGGGTGGCGGAGCACGTCGTAGATGTTGACGCCTTCGGGCGGCAGCACCTGGTGGTCCGAGAGGTTGCGCGCCGAGAGGCGCAGGTTCTGGTTCGCCATCGCGTCGACGATCAGCGAGCCGCGATCGACCTTCAGCGCGGCGAGGACGCCCGCGAGCGCCTTCGTCTTGATCTCGCCGAGGTCGAACGAGTCGACGATCGTGAGCGCGCCTTCCTTGACCTTGAGCGAGAGCGCGCTCGTGAGCGCTCCCTGCCGCATCTTGCGGGTGGGCCGGTACGCGTAGCTGCGCGGCACGGGGCCGTGCACCTGGCCGCCGCCGACGAAGTTCGGGGCGTTGCGGTCGCCGTGGCGCGCGTTGCCCGTGCCCTTCTGCTTGTAGATCTTCTTGGTCGTGCCGGTCACCTCGGCGCGGTTCTTCGTCTTGGCGTTGCCACCACGACGCGAAGCGAGCTGGGACTTCACGACCTCGTAGAGGAGGTCCTGGTTCACCTCGCGCCCGAAGACGTCGTCCGAGAGGGTGATCTCGCCGACGGACTCGCGCTTGAGGTTGTAGACGGGGAGTTTGGCCATGGCTCAGCTCTTGATCTCGACCTCGACACCCGCGGAGAGGTCGAGCTTCATGAGGGCTTCCAGCGTCTGCTGGTTGGGATCGAGGATGTCGAGGAGCCGCTTGTGCGTGCGGATCTCGAATTGCTCACGCGACTTCTTGTCGACGTGCGGGCCGCGCAGGACGGTGAAGCGATTGATGCGCGTGGGCAGAGGGATGGGCCCCGCGACGCGGGCGCCCGAGCGCTTCGCCGTCTCGACGATCTCCAGCGTGCTCTGGTCGAGCAGCCGGTGATCGTAGGCCTTCAGGCGGATGCGGATCTTGGTCGTCATGCTTCTCCCTGACCCTTCACTCGGTGATCTTGGTGATGACGCCGGCGCCGACCGTGCGGCCGCCCTCGCGGATCGCGAAGCGCTGCTGCTCCTCGAGCGCGACGGGCGTGATGAGCTCGACCTTGATCGAGACGTTGTCGCCCGGCATGACCATCTTCACGTCCTCGGAGAGCGTGATCGTCCCGGTGACGTCCGTGGTTCGCATGTAGAACTGCGGCCGGTAGTTCGTGAAG
>JBGAQA010000299.1:0-1008 GCA_044220955.1 Sandaracinaceae bacterium | reverse complement strand
GGCGTTGGCGATCTGTGCGGCCGTGCGCTTGTCGTCCTCGAGGAGGATGTCGGCGGAAGCCTTGCCGGAGGCGACGGCCCGGAGCTTTTCCAGGTCGCCGAGCTTGGTCTGCAGTTGTGCCGCCAGGGCGATGCGCTTGGCGGCCGTGGCGGCTTCGTCCTGCTTGTCTTTGTCGCGCAGCGTCTCGTAAAACTTCAGCAATTTTTCTTGCTGCGCGATGTCGTCGATCACCGTCTTGCCGGAAATGGCGCCGGCCAGGCCTCGCCCTTCGCCGCGCGCCTTCTCGGCGTTCAGTTCCTTGAGCCGCGCGGTGATGCGCTCGATCTGCTTTTCCACAGGGCCAATCGTGCCGGTGAGCGAGAGCGCCGAGAGAAAGCCAAAGCCGGCGCCGCGCGCGGTGACGAACTCATTGGTCAGCTTGTTCAGCGTCGGCAGCAGCGCGTTGGCGATCGAGATACCGGCGGCCGACGAGGTGGTCTTGAGCCGGTCCAGGTTGTCGTTGAACTCGGCTGCCGCCTTCGCCGTCTCGGCGCTCTGCGTGGCCTTGTACTCCTGGACGCGGCGCGTCTGATCGGCCTCCGCCTGGGCCTGATCCTGCTCCATCGTGAGGGAGCGCTTCTTCGCCTCGACGTTCTGGAGGTGGATCGCGATCTCCTTCTCGCGCTGGATCTGGTTCGTCTTCTCGGCGTTGGACTGCACGCTCTCGGTGATCGCGCGGAGGCCCTCGGCGTCGAAGACGTCGTGCGGGTCGAGGTCCTTCACGGGCACCATCGCGAGGGCGGTGATCGACACGTTCTCGAGCGTGAGGCCGTTCTTCGAGAGCTCCTCGGCGAGCGCGGCCTGGATGTGCTCGGCGAACTCCTTCCGCTTGCCGTGGAGGTCGAGGAAGGTCTGGTTGGCTGCCACGGAGCGCAGCGCGTCGGTGAGCTTGCCCTCGATGAGCTCGCTGATGGCGTGCTCGTCGAGGTTGCGCTCGCCGAACGACCGCGCGGCGGCCAGCACGTCTTC
>JBGAQA010000298.1:0-1009 GCA_044220955.1 Sandaracinaceae bacterium | reverse complement strand
AGAACCGGGTCTTCCCGGTCGTGGACGGGTCGTCGTCGTCGGCCACGCCGTCACAATCCTCGTCCACGTCGGCGCTGTCGCAGCGCTCGGTGGCCGACGGGTTCAGCGCCGGATCCGCGTCGTCGCAGTCGCCCGCGGCGTCGACGTGACCGGCGGGGGCGTCGCACAGCACGACCAGCGAGGCGGTGTCGCCGAAGGTGTCGCCGTCGAGGTCGGCGTACCAGGACGTGGCGCCGGTGGCCGAGGGGTCGGCGTCGTCGGCGCTGCCGTCGCAGTCCTCGTCGAGATCGGCGCTGTCGCAGAGCTCCGTGGCGGCCGGGTTCACGCCGCCCCGGGTGTCGTCGCAGTCGGTGTCGTCGGCGACCCAGCCCTCCGGCTCCTCGCAGGCGAGCTGCTGCTTCGAGGGATCCCCGAAGCCGTCGGTGTCCCCGTCGCGGTACCAGGGGCTGGCGCCCTGGGCGTCCGGGGGGTCGGTCTCGTTGTCGCAGTCGTTGTCGAGGCCGTCGCAGACCTCGGTGCCCCCGGGCAGGGCGGCGGCGGAGCTGTCGTCGCAGTCCCCGTCGCAGAGGGTCCAGCCGTCGCCGTCGAGGTCGGCGTCGTCCTGGGTGGTGGCGTCGCAGTCGTTCTCGACGCCGTCACACACCTCCTCGACGCCGGTGTGTACGGCGGGGTTCGTGTCGTCGCAGTCCCCGCGGCAGGTGGCGTAGCCGTCGCCGTCGGTGTCGAAGCCCTCGTCCACCTCGCCGTCGCAGTCGTTGTCACGGCCGTCGCAGACCTCGGGCAGGTGGGGGCCGCGGGAGGGGTCGGTGTCGTCGCAGTCTCCGCCGCACGCGGAGAGCCCGTCGCCATCCTCGTCCCATGCCTCGTCGGCGGCGCCGGAGCAGTCGTTGTCGAGGCCGTCGCAGGCGTCGAAGGCGCCGGGGTGGACGTCGGGGTTCGTGTCGTCGCAGTCGGCGCAGGCGTCGGCCCCGTCCTGGTCGGCGTCGGGGGCGTCGTCGGCGACGCCGTC
>JBGAQA010000297.1:376-1010 GCA_044220955.1 Sandaracinaceae bacterium | reverse complement strand
GTGGGATAGTTGCCCACCCCTGTGCTGGGAGCGGCCGCCACCTGGCGCGAGGAGCTGCTGGGAGCGGTCAGGGCCTGGCGTCGCGCCGGCGGCCGGCCGCCGCCCGTCTGCCCGCGAGTCCTCGCCCTGGTCAGTTTCGGCGAGTCGTGGCGGGGCCGCGCGGGGGCCACCGGTAGGGGCGGCGCCTTGGGGGCGGCCATGCGCACGCTGATGGGCGGCGGCGGCGGCTTCTTCTTCGGATCGGGCGCGATGTACTGCGCCAAGTCCGGCACGTCCCGCACCCGCTTCCAGTTGTCGAAGCCGTCGTGCCACACGTAGTGGCGGCCCACGAAGTCCTTGGTCTTGATGCGCTGGACCAGCTCCGCGTAGGCGAAGGGGCCCTGCTGCGCGCCGTCGACCGCGAGATCGGGCGACGCGTGGCGATGAAGGTGCTCGACGTGCGCGTCGCCGAGCGGCAGGACCTCGCGGTTCTCGAGGAAGCGGAGGAGCAAAGGCTGGAAGCTCGGCGGCATGTCGCCGAGCTCGTCGAGGAAGAGCGTGCCGCGCTCCGCTGCGCCCACGACGCCCGCGTGACTCGCCTGCGCACCGGTGAACGCACCGCGCTCCCAGCCAAAGAACGCGGCATCGAACGCAT
>JBGAQA010000297.1:0-366 GCA_044220955.1 Sandaracinaceae bacterium | reverse complement strand
AATTGGGACTCGACGCGCAGGGCCGCGTGTTCTTCACCATGAAGCTGGTGCGCGGTCGAACGCTGACCGAGGTGTTGGACCTGCTGACGCGGCGAGAGCAGGGCTGGACGGAAACGCGCGTGCTGGCGGTGATCCAGCGCGTCTGCGAGGCGCTGGCGTTCGCCCACGCACGCGGCGTGATCCACCGCGACCTGAAGCCGGACAACGTCATGATCGGCCGCTTCGGCGAGACCTACGTCATGGACTGGGGGCTCGCGCACGTGCTCGGGGACGGCGAGTCGGTGCACAAGCCCGCGACGGCGATGGTGACGAGCAACCTGCACACGGTGCGCGACACGCCCGACGCCGACGCCGGATCGCCCTTGC
>JBGAQA010000296.1:0-1012 GCA_044220955.1 Sandaracinaceae bacterium | reverse complement strand
AGCATCTCGATGTCGGCGCCGACGATGAACGACCCCTCCTTGCCGGACGTCAGGATCGCGCACTTGATCCTTGGATCCTCGGCGATCTCGTCGAGCGCCCTCTCGAGCTCCGCCGCGAAGCTCGCCTGCAAGGTGTTCACGGACGCGCCCGGCACGTCGTACCGGAGCACCGCCACGCCGTCCTCGCGCACCAGGATCGTCAGCACCTTCTGCTCGTTCATGGCCTTCTCCGCGTTCATGCCGCCTCCAGAACGACGGCCACGCCGAGGCCGCCTGCCGCGCAGACAGTGAGCAGCGCGTGCTGCCCGCCGCGCTTGTGGAGCTCGCGCAACGTCGAGAGCACCATCCGCCCGCCTGTCGCCGCGAACGGATGGCCGAGCGCGATCGAGCCGCCGTTCACGTTGACGCGGTCCAACGGGATGCCGAGTTCCTTGCAGCTCGGGATGACCTGGGCTGCGAACGCTTCGTTGAACTCGACCCGGTCGATCTTGTCGGCGGTGATGCCGGCGTGGCGGAGGGCCTTGTTCGTCGAAGGAATCGGGCCGAGGCCCATGACCTGCGGCTTCACGCCGGCGATGCCGACGCCGACGATGCGGGCGAGCGGCTCGAGGCCGAGCTCGAGGGCGCGCTTCTCGCTCATGATGAGGGCGGCGCTGATGCCGTCGTTCGTCGGGCAGGCGTTGCTGCTACCGGAGCAGACCTCTGCCGGGTCGCAGTACGGCTGGTTGACCGACGGCCTGCACACCGTGTTGAGGGCACGGAAGCCGTCCGCGGGGCACGCGTTGGAGCCGTTGCAGGTCTCCGCCACGCCGGGCTTGATGTTCGCGTTGCCGTCGTTGCAGTCGCTGTTGCTCGTCACCATGCCCGCGACCGGAGCGCACGCGCTCTGCGCCGCCGCCGCCGACGACCCGAACCCGTCGGAATCGACGTCGGGGTAGTAGTTCAAGAACGTCAGCCCGTTGTCGATGCCGCCCACGCAGTTGTCGTCGACGCCGTTGCAGACCTCGAGCGC
>JBGAQA010000295.1:0-1015 GCA_044220955.1 Sandaracinaceae bacterium | reverse complement strand
AGGACGCCCCGCTGCCCTTCCACGACCGCGCGATGCCCGCGGCGGTCGCGGCGCGTGAGGTCTTCCGCCAGGGTGGCAACGCCAAGTTCTGGCCGTACCACGACCTGCTCTACCAGAACCAGCAGAACCTCGACAACGCGACCCTCGAGCGCCTCGCGCAGCAGGTCGGCGGGATCAACATGGAGCGCTTCCGCGCGGCGCTCGTCGAGGCCGAGGGCGAGCGCGCGTTCGAGCATCTGCTGGCGATCGGCCTCGCGCACCTGGATCTGCGGCGAGGCGAGCACCGCGCGCAGCGTCAGGTAGCCGAAGACGTTGAACGCGCGCACGTCCTTCGCGAGCCACTCGGCGAGCCAGAGCAGCATCAGCGCCCTCCCCCGCCGCCCCGGACGGGGGCGGGCGAAGCCCGGTCCGGAGGGATCTTCGCCATGAGCGCGGCGACCACGCGCTCCATCCGCACGCCCCGCGAGCCCTTGACCAGCACCGCATCGTGGCTTCTCACCAGCGATGAGATGTTCGCCGCGAGTTCGATGGAGTTCTCGAAAACCTTCTTGGCCTGCGGCGGAAGAGAGGAAGCGCCCGCCACGATCTCCTTCGCGAGCGCGCCCACCCCGAGCAGGAGGTCGACGCGCGCGCCGATCAGTTCGCGCTCGGGGTGATCCTCTTCGAGTGCGTGACGGGCATCCTGCCCTTCGAGAGCGAGTCGATGTACGGGCTCATGAAGGAGATCGTCGAGGGCACGCCGCGCTCGCTGCGGTCGGTCTCGGTGCTCGTCCCCATCGAGTTCGTGGGCGTCGTCGACAGGGCGCTCCAGCGCGAGGCCGTCGACCGCTTCCCCACGGTGGCTCACATGGCGCGCGAGCTGCTGCCGCTGGCGCCGCGCCGCACACGCGCCGCGTGGATGCCCGTCTTCGAACCGCGCGCCGGGCAGCACCCCTCGGAGATGCCGACGCCGCTCGTGCCTCCCGCCCTGATCGAGGCCGCCCTCGCGGCGATCCCCGAGCGCGTCGCGAGCAAC
>JBGAQA010000294.1:0-1019 GCA_044220955.1 Sandaracinaceae bacterium | reverse complement strand
ACCGGGGCAGCGCCTACGTGGTCGACTTCGTGCCGAAGGTGAAGATCGAGGTGGTCGTGCTCGACGAGCAGGTCAACGCCGTCATCGACGCCATCGAGCGCAGCGCCCGCACCGGCCGCATCGAGGACGAGGCCATCGATCGCGTACGCGGCGGCGTGCACCTGTCCGAGGGACGCACGGCCGGCGCGCGCGTGCTGGTCAAGAGCCGCAAGCACGACAGCTCGCGCCTCTCGGTCTCGATCCGCGAGGGCATGAACCGCGAGATCCGCCGCTCCTTCGCGCGCGTCGGCCACAAGGTGCTGCACCTGCGGCGCGTGCGCATCGGCCCGATCACCGACCGCGGCCTGAAGCCCGGGCGCTGGCGCGAGCTCGCCAGTGGCGAGGTGCGCGCGCTGCTCGACGGCGGCGAGAACTACGAGCGTCCGCGCCGCCGCCCGACCGACAAGGGGCCGCGCAAGCTGCGCGCGCACTCGGGCAAGCCCGGCATCGCCCGGCGCCACGCGCAGGTCGAGGAGCGCCTGCGCGAGGGACCCGAGGACGAGGAGCTCGAACTTGCCCCGCGAGCTCTGGACGTACTGCGGGTTGCGCTGCAGCCGCGCGAAGCCGAGCTGAAGCGCGACGCCGTCGATGGGCCCGTGCCGGCCCCGAGCCCGGAACCGGGGTCCCTCCGCGCAGTGGTGGGAGAACGCATCGGCCGCTACAAGATTCTCCAGCAGATCGGGGAAGGTGGCTGCGGCGTGGTGTTCTTGGCCGAGCAGGCCGAGCCCATTCGCCGCAAGGTCGCGCTCAAGGTCATCCACGGCAAGCACGCCGGGAAGAAGAGGGTCGCGGAGCGGCTGCGGCGCGAGGCGAAGGCCCTGTCGCGCCTCTCGCACCCGAACGTCGTGTCGGTGATCGACGCCGGGCTCACGCCGGGCGGCTTCGGCTTCCTGGTGATGGAGCTGCTCGAGGGGCGCACGCTGGCGAAGGTGGTCCGCGCCGAGGCCCCGCTCGCTCCCGAGCGGGTGACGCGCATCGTC
>JBGAQA010000293.1:0-1027 GCA_044220955.1 Sandaracinaceae bacterium | reverse complement strand
GCCCCCACGGGCGGCGCCACCCCGACCTGCGGCGCGTGCACCCACGACACCGACTGCGGCGCCGGCCAGCTCTGCGTCGCGACGACGTACGACGACCCGACCACCCCCGCCGCCGACCCGGTTCCGACGGGTAGCCGGTGCCTGTGGCGGCAGGACGCGGCCGGCGCGGGTGCACCCAACGGGGACTGCACCACGCTCCGCCCCTACGTCCGGGCATCGATGCTGACCAGCGTCGACGGCGTGTCGACCATGACGTGCACGTTCCGCCAGAGCACGTGCGAAGCGCAGGCCGCATTCAGCGCCACGAATTGCATGACGCTCGACGCTGCGGGCGACGCGCTGTGTGGACTGACCGGCGTCCACGACGGCGTCTGTCGGATGTTCGGGGCGACCACCAACCGGTGCAGCGTGTTCTGCGTCAGCGACGACGACTGCCCGGTGGGAGTCGCGTGCAACACGGGCGCCTCGCCGCGCGTCTGCATGTTCTGATCGGCATCCGAGTCATGCGCCGTCTCGTTCTCGCAGCTCTCCTCGTGCTCGGCAGTGCGTGCTCCGTGGAGCCGCCTTGCGCGTCGCGGCCGACGGACCCGCTCTGTCAGGACGTGGACGCGGGGGGCGACGGCGGGGCGCGCGACGCGGGGCGCGACGCGAACGCGGACGCGGGCCCGCTGCCCGACGTGGGCGTCGACTCCGGGGTGGACGCGCACGTGCCCTGCAACGGCGCCTGCGGCGGCGCGACGCCGCGCTGCCTGCCGAGCACGGAGACCTGCGTCGCATGCCTCGGCCCGAGCGACTGCACCGCAGGCACCGCACACGTCTGCGACACGGCGGGCGACCACACCTGCGTCGCCTGCGTCGCCGAGACGGACTGCACCGGCGGCACGCACTGCGACACCACCGCGCGTCAGTGCGTCGCCTGCCTCATGAACGACCAGTGCCCGACCGCGGCGGCCGCGCGGTGCGACAGCGCCACCGACATGTGCACGACGTGCACCGGCAACCCGGACTGCGCGCACCTCACGGGCAC
>JBGAQA010000292.1:0-1031 GCA_044220955.1 Sandaracinaceae bacterium | reverse complement strand
GCGAAGTCGTGGTCGCCGCCGGAGATGAACAGCTTGGTGCCCTTGATGTCGTAGAGGCCGTCCGCGCGCTTCTTGGCGACCGTGCGCGCGGCGCCGACGTCGGACCCGGCCTGCGGCTCGGTGAGGCACATCGTGCCGCCCCAGGTGCCGTGGTACATCTTGCGCAGGTAGCGCTCCTTCTGGGCGTGCGTGCCGAACGCCTCGATGACCTCGGCCGCGCCGTGCGCGAGCCCCGGGTACATCATGAACGCGGTGTTGGCGCCGCTCATGAACTCCTCGACGACGACGGCGAGCGTGAGCGGCGCCTGCTGGCCGTCCCACTCGGTCTTCACGCCGAGGGTCTTCCAGCCGCCCTCGTAGATCTTGCCCCACGTCTCCTTGAAGCCGGCCGGCGCGAACACCTGGCCGTTCTCGAGGCGACACCCCTGACGATCCCCGATCGCGTTGAGGGGCCCGAGCACCTCGACGGCGAAGCGATGGGCCTCGCCCATCACCATGTTGAACTCCTCGACGCCCCACGCCTCGTAGGGACCCTTCCCGAGCACGTCTTGCAGCTTGAACTGCTCGAAGACGAGGAAGCGGATGTCGCGGAGATCAGCCTTGTAGCGGTTCTGTGCGAGGTCTTGGGACACGGGGCCTCCTGATCACGAGCCCCTCTCGTCGGAGGGGCCCAGGGCGGAATCCGGGGCGGAATCCATGGCGATGAATCGCCATTCAGTCGCTAGCTTTGGGTGGCCGGCGCATCGCGTCAAGGGGGGCCGGGGTTGGCCATTGCTGGCCTCGGCGCAGGGCAGCTAGCGTGCCGCCCCGATGGCCCATCATTTCCGGTTCTATCGCGTCGGCGGCTTCGACCAGGTCGTGCTCGACCGCGGCGAGGATTTGCTCGCGCTCGACCAGCTCGACCAGAAGCTCTGGGTCGCGCTCGCGTGTCCCACCACGGGCCTCGAGCTCGACGAAAAGACGCTCGAGCTGATCGACACCGACGGGGACCACCGGATCCGTCCGCCGGAGGTCATCGCGGCGACCAAGTG
>JBGAQA010000291.1:0-1032 GCA_044220955.1 Sandaracinaceae bacterium | reverse complement strand
AGGAGCAGCGCCTGCCTGTACGCGTCGAGCGCGCCCGGAAGATCATGCTGGTGCAGCCTCCGCACGTCGCCGAGGCGCGCGTACAGATCGAGCCGATCCGCCGTCTCCTCCGCGAGCGAGAGGTCCACCTCCAGCGTCTCGGCGAGATCGGGCCAGCGCTCGGCCAGCTCGTAGAGCTCCTCGAGGGCGGCGAGCGTCGGGCGCTCCGGGCCGAACTCGTCGAACACCGCGCCGAAGGTCTTGAGCGCGATCTTGAACGTCCGGCGCGAGAGGCCGCCGACGGGGAGCCAGACCGCGACCATTCCGCCCGGCGCGAGGCGGGCGCGCGCGATTCGAGTCCCAACGCCACGCAGCACAAGAGCGATGTCGAGATCGAGTTCGGCCCCGAGATCGGCAAGCTCGTCGAGGGCGTGGGCCGCCTGCAGTCGATCCGCTGGGACCGCATCGAAGAGGAAGCGGCCGAGACCTTGCGCAAGATGTTCATGGCCATGGCGGCCGACATCCGCGTGGTCATCGTGGTGCTGGCGCTGCGCGTCGAGTACATGCGCGCCCTGCGCGCGAGCGCGAGCGACGCCCGCAGTCGCGCGCCGGCCATCCCCACGCGCGAGGAGCGCACGCGGCTCGCGCGCGAGCGCGACGACCTCAGGCGCGAACTCGCGAGCCGCGACGCACGTGCCGCGGAAGAGGAGCTCCTCCTCGGCGACAGCCCTGCGATGGCGCGCCTGAAGTCCGAGATCGCGCGGGCGGGAGCCTCGGATGCGCGCGTTCTCATCACGGGCGAGAGCGGGACCGGCAAGGAACTCGTCGCGCGGGCGCTCCACCGCGCCTCGCCGCGCGCCGCGGGCCCGTTCGTCGAGGTCAACGGCGCCGCGATTCCCGAGGAACTCATCGAGAGCGAGCTCTTCGGCCACGTGAAGGGGTCGTTCACGGGCGCGTTCGAGGACCGCAAGGGCAAGTGGGAGCAGGCCGACGGCGGGACGCTCTTCCTCGACGAGATCGGCGACATGTCGCCGCGGACCCAGGCGAAGATCC
>JBGAQA010000290.1:0-1035 GCA_044220955.1 Sandaracinaceae bacterium | reverse complement strand
GGCCTTGCACACGCCCTGATCGACGCCGCACGGATCGCCGATCTTCGCGGCCGGGGGCGGCAGCGGGTTGTCGGATCCGTCGATGCCGTCCGGCGCCGCGCCGATCTCGTCGATCTGCCCGTCGCAGTCGTTGTCGAGCCCGTCGCAGACCTCCGCCTTCGGTCCGACGCCGCCGAGGCAGGTGAGCCCGCCGGCGCCGTCGCACTGGAGCACGCCCGGCTGGCACGGCGAGGCGGAGCGATCGCCGGGGAACAGGTTCACGTCGTACACGGGCGTGCACGGCCCGCCGAGCGGGATGCCGTTGTCGATCGTCCCGTCGCAGTCGTTGTCCAGACCGTCGCAGATCTCCTGGGAGGGAGGCACGTCGCCCGCGCAGTCGAGGACGCCCGCCGCGCACGCGATGATGCCCGGCTTGCACTCGCCCACGTCGCTGCCGCACACGCCGCCGACACCCGGCAACGCGCCGTCGTCCACGGTGCCGTTGCAGTCGTTGTCGAGGCCGTCGCACGTCTCCGAGGCGGGTCCCTTCGGGTTCTGACACACCCAGCCGGCGGCGCCGGCGCACGTCAGCGATCCGTGGTTGCACGGCGCCGAGAGGGAGCCGTTGCCATTGCAGCTGGCCCCGGCGGGCGGGCACCACGAGAGCCCGGCAAACGTGCAGCAGTTGCCCGGATCGTTCCAGCAGCCGTTCTGCCCGGGCGCAGGCCCGTCGGCGAGCGGCGCGTCGTCCGGCACGCCGTCGCAGTCGTTGTCGATCCCGTCGCAGATCTCGGCCTGGGGCTGGTTGCCGCCCTGGCAGACGAGCGCGCCGTTCACGCACGCGGTGAGACCCGGGGTGCAGGGAGGCTGGTTGACGCCGCACGCTTGGCCGACGCCGAACGCCGCCTCATCGACCTGGCCATCGCAGTCGTTGTCGATCCCGTCGCAGAGCTCCGTGCTCGGGCCGACGAAGCCGGTGCACGCGCCGCACACCTTCGTGCCCATCTTGCACTGGCTCGTCCCGCCGTAGACGAGGTTGTTCGGCTGGCCAGCGGG
>JBGAQA010000028.1:0-77012 GCA_044220955.1 Sandaracinaceae bacterium | reverse complement strand
GAGAAGCGAGTCGAGCAGCTCCTGCACCTCGTCCGCGTTGAACCCGACGCCGTCGAGCGCGGGCAGGGATTCGAGCAGCTTCGTGAGCGCCTGCGCCTGCTCGTAGCGGTCGTTGACGCCGGCGAGCATCACGTACTCGATGAAGACCATCCGCCGGCGCCGCTCGTACCCGCGATCGCACGCGGCGAGCACCTGGTCGAGCGGGTAGCGGTCGTTCACGGGCATGATCTCCGACCGCAGGTCCCCGTCCGGGGAGTGCAGCGACAGCGCGAGGCGGATCGACATGTCGCTCGCCGTCAGCGCGTCGCGGAAGCTGCTCTCGTCGATCGCATCGGCCGGCCGCTCGCGCCGCCAGGCGCTGGCGCTCGGCTACTCGGGCTGGTCCACGGGCCAGCTCGACGAGGAATTCCGCCGCGGCGTGTGGCTGCCCGCGCCGGTCGATCCCTCGGTCGTCTTCGAGACCGAGCCGGAGGACCGCTGGGAGCGCGTGCTGCGCGACCTCGGCATCGAGCCGGGCCGCATCGTGAACCCGTCTCGCGACCTCAATTAGCCGTGGTTACGTGCCGCGACGCACGGCCGTCGAGATCGGTAGCGAGCCCCTGGAAATCAACGAGGGACGTTGTCGGCGGCCTTGCGCTCGACGATGTACTCGTTGACCGCGTCGTCGACGGGACGGTTCCAGTGGACCTTCTGCGAGGCGATCTCGCGGAGCGAGGTGACCGCGGGGCGGTTCTTGCTCGATACCAACGCCGGAGCGCCCTTCATGATCTGCCGCGTGCGCTGCGAGGCCAGGACCACGAGGGCAAAGCGGTTCTCTTCGTGCTCGAGGCAGTCTTCGACGGTGACGCGGGCCATGGACTCTCCCAGGGAAAGGGCGGAAGGGCGCGGACCCTAGCCGAGGACCGGGATGTGAGCAAGGCCGGCTTGCCGCCGCGCTGTACGCATGGTACCTCGCTCATCCCGTTTGGCCCCGGCCTGCTCGCCACTCACCAGGCGACGCGCGTCGGACCTCTCGGGGAGCCGGATCGCGGCTCGACGGACCGGTGTGACCACGATGCTCGACGACCCTCAACACAGCGCGCTGATCCAGGTGATCGAGCCCGTGTGCCTCGCGCACGGGGTCGAGCTCGTGGACGTGTCCGTGCTGCGCGAGCCAGGCGGCGCCGTGCTGCGGGTGCTGATCGACCGCGAGGTGGCGGGCGCCGAAGGGGCCCAGCCCGGCAGCGGAGTCTCGCTCGCCGATTGTCAGTCGGTCAGCCGCGACCTCTCGGTCGCGCTCGACGTGAACGAGGCCGTCGCGCCGAAGATCCGCTATCGCCTCGAGGTGAGCTCGCCCGGGCTCGACCGCCCGCTGACGCGGCGCCGCGACTTCGAGAAGTACGCGGGTCGCGAGGTGCGCGTGCAGACGCGCCTTCCCCTCCCGGGTGACGACTCGCGTCGCAAGTTCGCCGGCGTCCTGCGGGGCCTCGAGGGCGACCTCGTGCGCGTCGAGGACGGCCCGGCCGTCTTCCAGATTCCTTTGACGGCGATCGCGAAGGCGAACGTCGTCTACAAGTTCGCGTCCAAGAGCAAGCACAACACCCATCGTTAGAGAAGAGCGGCCTGTCCGGCCGCGCGTGGAAGGTGGTTCGAGATGCAGACCTCGTCGCTGCAACAGGGAATCGAGCAGGTCAGCAAGGAAAAGGGGATCGACCCCAAGGTGCTGATCGAGACCGTCGAGCAAGCGATCCTCACGGCGGCCAAGCGGTCGTTCGGGATGGCCCGCGAGCTCGAGGCGCGATTCAACGCGGAGAGCGGGAACGTCGACCTCTTCCAGTACATGACCGTCGTCGAGACGGTCACGAACGACGAGCGCGAGATCGCGGCGGTCGACGCCAAGCGCTACGGCCTCGAGGCCGAGCTGGGCGAGGAGCTGGGCTTCCAGATCTTCTACCTCCCCGAGGATGCCGACAAGGCGCGCCAGCAGGACAAGGACTTCGGCGACCTGCTCAAGATGCAGCAGCACCGCCGCGGGTTCGGGCGCATCGCCGCCCAGACGGCCAAGCAGGTCATCATCCAGCGCGTGCGCGACGCGGAGCGCGAGCTCGTGTTCAACGAGTTCAAGGATCGCCGCGGCGAGCTGATCAGCGGTGTGGTGCGTCGCTTCGAGCGCGGCGACGCGATCATCGTCGACCTGAACGGTCGCACCGAGGCCGTGCTCCCCAAGCGCGAGCAGACGCCCCGCGAGAACTACCGGCCGGGCGACCGCATCGTCGCGCTGCTCAAGGAGATCGATCGGGAGGCGCGTGGCCCGCAGGTCGTGCTCTCGCGCAGCGACGTCGGGATCCTCGTGAAGCTCTTCGAGATGGAGGTGCCCGAGATCTACGAGGGCATCGTCCGCATCGTGACCGCCTCCCGCGAGCCTGGCGCTCGCAGCAAGATCGCGGTCACCAGCCGCGACTCCGACGTCGATCCCGTGGGCGCCTGCGTCGGCATGAAGGGCTCGCGCGTCCAGGCCGTGGTGCAGGAGCTGCGCGGCGAGAAGATCGACATCGTCCCCTACGACCGGGACGCGGCGCGCTTCGTCTGCAACGCCATCGCCCCCGCCGAGGTGTCGCGCGTGATCATCGACGAGGGCAACCACTCGATGGAGCTCGTGGTCCCGGACGCGAAGCTCTCGCTCGCCATCGGCCGGCGCGGACAGAACGTCCGGCTGGCCTCTCAGCTGACGGGCTGGCGTCTCGACATCATCAGCGAGTCGCGCTTCCGCCAGATCGAGGATCAGGCGCTCGAGTCGCTCACGCTGATGCCGAGCGTGGACGAGAACCTCGCGAAGTCGTTCTACCGGTCTGGCTTCCGCACGGTGGACGAGGTCGCAGAGGCCTCGGAGAGCGAGATCGGGGCGGTCGAGGGCGTCGGGCAGCGGGCGGAGAAGCTCCGGAACGAGGCGGCGGGCGCGATGGACGCGCACAGGGCGCGTCGGGTCGAGCAGCTCGTGTCGCGCGGCGACCTCGTGGGCGAGCGCGACCTCATGGTCCTCGCGAGCGGCGTGACCGAGCGCGTGGCGGACGCGCTCGAGCGCGGCGGCTACCGGAGCGTCGCCGACGTGATGCGCGAGGGTGACGTGGATCGCCTCGCGATCCGCACCGGCCTCGGCAACCAGAAGGCGCGCGACCTGAAGGACGCGATCCAGAAGTTCGTCGAGAAGGATCTCGAGCGCATCCGCGCGGCGCAGCGCGCGAACGTGGCTCGCGCCGAGGCGCCCCCGCCGGGCGAGGGCTGAGCGGAGGACCGGGCGTGGAGGCGATCTTGACGAAGGACGGCACGACGGCGCGCGCGGAGGCGAAGGCTTCCGAGCGGACCTGTGTCGGCTGCCGCGAGGTCGCCGAGCGCGAAGAGCTGATCCGTTTCGCCATCCTCGTCGAGGACGGCGCCGCGGCCATCGTGCCGGACGTGGCCCACAAGCTCGGGCGACGGGGCGCTTCCACGCACGCGAGCCGCGCGTGCATCGAGCAGGCGGTGCGACGGGGGGGCTTCGCGAAGTCGGCGCAGGCGCGCGTCGAGGTGGACGCCGGCGAGCTCGTGTCCCTCGTGGGCGCGCAGCTCGTCGCCCGTGCACGAGGCCTCCTGCTCGGAGCGATCCGCGCGAAGCTGGCCGTCCTGGGCGCCGACGGAACGGAGAAGGCGATCGCCGAGCGGCGCGTCGTCGCGCTCGTGCTCGCGACGGACGCGTCCGGGCGGACGGCAGAGATCGGGGCGGCGATGACGCGCCTCGGGGGCAAGGCCATCCCGCTGCTCACGAAGGCCGAGCTCGGCGCGCTGGTCGGTCGCGACGAGGTCGCGGTCGTGGGGATCCAAGACGAAGGAATTGCGGACGCGCTCGGGCACGTCGCGCGGCAGCTCTCGGGCGTTCGAGGTGGCAACCAGGATGATTCGAGCCACGGGCGGCAGCGCTCGGACTCGAAGGCGGGATGAATACGGTGCGCGTATACGAAGTTGCACGTGAGCTGGGGCTCGAGAACACCGAGCTGATGAAGCGGGTCGAGAAGCTCGGCATTCCGGTCCGCAACCACATGAGCTCTCTCGAGCCCGCCGACGTCGATCGCGTCAAGCGCGCCATCGACAAGGACAAGCTCGAGAACACGGTGGAGGAGCGCATCCGCCCGACGGTCGTGCGCCGCCGGACGATCGCCCAGCCCGCCGCGCCGGCGCCGGAGCCGGCCGCGGCCGCCGCGCCCGCGCCTGCGCCCCCGCCCCCGGTCGAAGCGCCGCGCCCGCCGCCGAAGGTGGTCGAGGCATCCCCCCCGCCCCCGCGCGAGGAGCGCCCGGCAC
Organism: Sandaracinaceae bacterium; assembly: GCA_044220955.1. Taxonomy (GTDB): domain Bacteria; phylum Myxococcota_A; class Polyangia; order Polyangiales; family Sandaracinaceae; genus JBBSAT01. Next base: position 72,701 of record JBGAQA010000028.1, on the reverse strand, counting down.
CCCCCGTCGAGACGCCGGTCGCGAAGATCGAGACGCCACGTCCGGCGGCGCCGCGGGCGCCCGAGCGCGAGGACGCCCCGAGCGCGCCGGCGCCGGCGCCGGTCCAGGCGGCTCCTGCTCCCCCCGTAGCGCCGGCGGCGCCTGCCCCGGCGCAGCGGCCGTCCACGCTCCCGTCGGCGGCCGAGCGCTTCGGCCACGCCCTCTTGCCCCCCGGCGTCATCCGCAGCGGCGATCACAGCGCACCGTCTGCGCCTCCGATGTCGCTCGAGGCGCGCCAGCGTATCCTCGCGCAGCACGCGCAGCAGCAGCAGCGCACCACGACGTACGTGCCGGACGGCATGGCCAAGCGCCGCGTGGAGGTCACGCGAACCGGCCTCGGCCAGCCGGGCCGTCCGCCGCAGCAGGGCCGGGTCATGGGCAAGAAGAAGCTCATGCCTGGCAAGAAGGGCGCGAAGACCGAGATCACGACGCCGAGCGCGCAGAAGCGCGTCATCCGCATCGAGGACAACATCGGCCTGCAGCAGCTCGCTCAGAAGATGAGCCTCAAGGCCACCGACGTCCTGATGAAGCTCATGACCATGGGCAAGGGCGGCGTGAACATCAACAGCACGCTCGACTCCGACACCGCGATGATCCTCGCGAGCGAGTTCGGCTACGAGGTCGAGAACGTCGCCAAGAGCGACGACGATCTGGTGAGCGCGGCGAAGGGCACCGGCGGCGCCGAGATCCCGAAGCAGCACCGCCCCCCGATCGTGACGGTCATGGGTCACGTCGATCACGGCAAGACGTCGCTGCTCGATCGCATCCGCAAGGCGAACGTCGCCGCGGGCGAGGCGGGCGGCATCACGCAGCACATCGGCGCATATCGCGTCGAGACGGCCAAGGGCCCCGTCGTGTTCCTGGACACGCCGGGCCACGAGGCGTTCACCGCGATGCGGGCGCGCGGCGCGAAGGCCACGGACGTCGTCGTTCTCGTCGTGGCCGCCGACGATGGCGTCATGCCGCAGACCCGCGAGGCCATCAACCACGCCAAGGCCGCCGACGTGCCGATCATCGTCGCGGTCAACAAGATCGACAAGCCGGGCGCGCGTCCCGACCAGATCCGCAATGAGCTCGGCGGTCTCGGGCTGAACCCGGAAGAGTGGGGCGGCTCGACGCTCTTCGTGAACGTCTCGGCACACACCGGCGAGAACGTCGACAAGCTCGTCGAGACCATCGCGCTGCAGACGGAGATCATGGAGCTGAGCGCGAACCCGGCGGCCCCGGCGGAGGGCGTCGTGCTCGAGGCGTACATCGACAAGGGTCGCGGCGTCGTCGCCAACATCCTCGTGCAGGACGGCACCCTGAACCAGGGCGACATGCTGCTCGCCGGCACCGCGCTCGGCCGCATCCGCGCGCTCACCGACGAGCGTGGCCGCCGTCTCAAGGAAGCGGGCCCGGCGACCCCCGTGGAGGTGCTCGGCCTGCCGGACCTTCCCTCGGCGGGTGACACGTTCGTCGTCGTCACCGACCAGAAGAAGGCACAGGAAGTCGTCGACGCGCGCAAGAAGGTCCAAGCCGCCAAGCAGAAGACGAGCGTCGGCAAGAGCCTCGCGGACGTCATGGAGGGTCTCACGCGCGGCGAGGTCCACGACCTCAACCTCGTGATCAAGAGCGACGTGCAAGGGTCCATCGAGGCGCTCGTGAAGGCGCTCACCGAGCTCTCGACGGACAAGGTGAAGGTCAACGTCATCCACACGGGCGTCGGCGGCATCACCGAGAACGACGTGATGCTCGCGAGCGCCTCCAAGGCGATCATCGTCGGCTTCAACGTGCGCCCGGCCGGTCAAGCTGCCGCCGTCGCGAAGAGCGAGGGCATCGAGATCCGCGGCTATTCGGTCATCTACGAGGCCGTCGACGACGTGAAGAAGGCCATGGCGGGCCTGCTCTCCCCGGTGATGAAGGAGAAGGAGCTCGGCAAGGCCGAGGTCCGGAAGGTCTTCACCATCCCCAAGGCGGGCACGATCGCCGGCTCGTACGTGCTCAGCGGAACGATCAAGCGCAACGGCAAGGTCCGCGTCGTCCGCGACTCGGCGATCGTGTGGGAGGGCAGCATCGCCTCGCTCCGACGCGTGAAGGACGACGTCAAGGAGGTCACGAGCGGGTTCGAGTGCGGTATCGCGCTCGATGGCTTCAACGACGTTCACGAGAAAGACGTCCTCGAGTGCTTCGAGCTCGAGGAGACGGCCGCCACGCTGTGAGCGTGTGATCGACCGCCATGGTCGTCGGTATCGCGCGTATCGTGCTCGGCATCCCGGAGGCGCGGTCCCTCAAGGACAAGCGCTCCGTGGTGCGGCGCGTCATCGACCGCGTCCGCGCGAAGTTCAACGCGGCCGTCGCGGAGGTCGGGGACAACGACGTTCACCGCCGGGCCGTGATCGGTGTCACTGTCGTGTCGAACGACCGTCGTCACGTGAACGAGATGCTCGACACGATCCTGTCCTTCGTCTCGGGGGCCTCCGAGGCCCTCGTCCTCGATCGATCGATCGAGATCGAGACGTACGAGGACCACTTCGGCGCGGGGATGACGGATGGCTGAGAGCGGTCGTCGCGCTACGGGCGCCCCGGCCCCCGACGGCCATCGCGCCGCCAAGGTCGGCCAGCGGATCCGCGCGGAGCTGATGGACATGCTCCTGCGCGGTGAGATCCACGATCCAGCCATCGAGGGCTGCGTCGTGAACGAGGTGCAGGTCACCCGTGACCTGTCGCTCGCTCGTGTCTTCGTCCGGCTCCTCGACGTGGACGCGAGCGTCCCGAAGCAGAAGCGCGTCGTCCGGGCGCTGGAGCGCGCGAGCGGGTTCGTGCGCCGTGCGCTGGCAGCTCGGCTCGCGCTGCGGCGCGCGCCGGAGCTCCGCTTCGCGTGGGACGACGTCGCGGACCGCGGGCGGCGCATCGAGGAGCTTCTCCACGAGATCGACCGCGACAAGGCGGGCCAGCGATGACTCGCGCCGCCGCCATCGTGAAGATCCGCGCCGGTCGCCGGTTCGTCGTCACGTGTCACGTGCGTCCGGACGCCGACGCGCTCGGATCGGCGCTCGGTCTGGCGTCGGTGCTCGACGCGGTCGGCAAGGAGGCCGTCGTGTACAGCGACGGGGGCGTCCCACCCTTGCTCTCGTTCCTCGAGGGCAAGGAGCGCGTCGTCGACCGCTTCCCGGAGGGCGTCTTCGACGCGACGTTCGTGATGGACGCGGCCGCCAAGGAGCTGATCCCCGATCTGCCGCCGCCCGCTCGCACGGGCCCCGTGATCATCGTCGACCACCACGCGGCCCACGACGGGTTCGGCGATCTCGCCGTTCGCGAGATCGACGCGTGCGCCACGGGCGAGGTGGTGCTGCGCATGGCGCACGACCTGGGGCTCATCCCGGTCCCGAAGGCGGCGGCCCAGCCGATCTACGCCGCCATCGTCGCGGACACGGGCGGGTTCCGGTATACGGGGACGCGCGCGGCCACCCATCAGCTGGCGGCCGAGCTGCTCGGGCAAGGGGTCGACCCCTGGCAGGTCGCCTCCAACCTCTTCGAGAAGTGGTCGCTGGCCCGCATGTCCCTCCTCGGCGAGGTGCTGCGCGCGATGCAGATGGAGGACGGCGGTCGCATCGCGATCGTGTGCGTCGACCGCGCGATGCTGGGCCGCAGCGGCGCGAGCGACGACCTCATCGAGGGGATGGTCAACTACGGGCGCATGATCGAGGGCGTCCGCGTCGCTGCGCTGCTCTGGCAGCCGCTGGGCAGGGACGGCGAGGTGAAGGTGAGCCTGCGCGCCGGCGACGGTGCCGACGTGGCGAGCGTGGCCGTCGCCCTCGGCGGTGGTGGTCACCGGTCTGCCGCGGGCGCCACGCTCCGCGCGTCGCTCGACCAGGCGCGTGCGAGCGTGCTGGCCGCCGCGCGGACGCAGCTACGCTGAGCACGGGCCGGGTCGTGCACGGGGTGCTCGTCGTCGACAAGCCCGAGGGCCCGACCTCGCACGACGTCGTCGCGTGGGCGCGGCGTGCGCTCGGGACGCGGGCCGTCGGGCACGCCGGCACGCTCGACCCGATGGCGACGGGCGCGCTGGTGCTGGCCATCGGTGAGGGCACCAAGCTCGTCCCGTACCTGACGCTGGACGAGAAGGAGTACGACTTCGAGCTCGTTCTCGGCAGCGAGACCGACACGCTCGACGCCCGGGGCGCGGTCGTCGCCGAGGCCGAGGTGCCCGCGCTGGACGAGGAGACCGTCCGCCGCGTCGCGTCGGGCTTCGTGGGGCCGCAGCAGCAGCGCCCACCGGCGTACAGCGCGATCAAGGTCGACGGCGTCGCGCTCCACCGGCGCGCGCGTCGCGGCGAAGCGGTCGAGGCCCCGCTGCGTCCGGTGACGGTCCACGCGCTCAGGCTGCGATCGCTCGCGCCGCTCGCCTTCTCCGTCCGCGCGTCGAAGGGCTTCTACGTGCGATCGCTCGGGCGAGACCTGGCGCGCGCGCTCGGGACGGTCGGGCACCTCGGCGCGCTGCGACGGACCGCCAGCGGCCCGTTTCGCGTGCAGGACGCGCTGCCGGGCGCGCTGCTCTCGGCGGCCCGCGGCGACGAGGCGCTGCGCCCGTCGGTCCGGGCGCGCGTCATGCCGCTGGAGCAGGCCGTGCTCGGCATGCCGCGCACGACGCTCGACGCGCGCGGAGCCGCGGACGCGCGCGCGGGCCGGGCGGTCCGCCCCGTGCCGGCCAGCCTCGAGGACGGCGCCGTCGTCGCGATGCTCGGACCGGCCGGTGAGCTCGTCGCGATCGGCGAGCGCCGCGGGGATGCGCTCGCCGTGCGTCGCGGGTTCCGGACGTTCGCGGTCGACGGCTGACGGTCGGCGGATCACGCTCGGAGCATGCTCCGCTTCGCTTGGCTCCTCGTCGGCGTGCTCATGACCGCTTGCTCGGCCACGTCGAGCGCGGGGGATGCGGGCATGGACGCCGCCGTCGACGTGGCGCCGCCGCTCGATACTTCGCGCGATACCGGCCGCTGCGAGATGGAGTGCCCGGCGGGACGCACCTGCTGCGTCGGCCCGGCCGGCGTCCCGCAGTGCGTCGATCTCGCCAACGACATCGCGAACTGCGGCATCTGCGGCCGCGACTGCGTCGGGACGCGTCGGGGCGACGGGTGCGCGCACAACCAGTGCACGTGCGGCGACTTCGACATCGGCTGTACGGGCGCCGAGAACTCGATCTGCTGCCCCAGCCTGGCGGGGGCGCGGCCGTACTGCGCGAACCCCGGCCTCGACCTCACGGACTGCGGGATGTGCGGGCGCGCCTGCGATCGCGCCCAGGCCAACCAGTGCTCCGGCGGCCTATGTCTCTGCGGAGACAGCGGCGGGCGCTGCGCGGGGACGCCTGACGACCTGTGCTGCCCCGATCCCGCGGGCGCCTTCGGTTGCGTGGACACTCGGACCGATCAGGCGCACTGCGGCGCCTGTGGGCGGCGCTGCACGGCGTTCGAGCGTTGCGTCGCCGGCGGCTGCGTGCCGCGGGGGCCCGACACGGGCGTGCGCGACGCGGGCTGACGCGCGCCTTGCACACGTGGGCCTGCTGGCTTCACGATGCCGCCGATGCGAGCCGCACTCCTGACCGCCGTCGCCGCCGTGTCGCTCGCGTCGTGCGGCGACGATGCTCCCGCCAGACGCGCGGCCTCCGAGGAGCATTCTGCCGCGCGCGACGAGTCGGAGGACTACGCCGGGGGCATCGGCTGGCGCGCCGAGCCACCGCTCGCGCCCCACGCGCCGTCGAGCGCGATGCGCGCGGCGGAGTACGTCGTCACCGACCACCCCGAGGCGACCCTCGCGGTCTTCCACTTCGGACCGGGGGAGGGCGGCTCGGTCGACGACAACATCAACCGCTGGGTCGACCAGTTCACCCAGCCGGACGGTCGCGCGTCGCGCGACGTGGCCACGATCACGCGCGGCGAGGCGGGCGGGCTGCCCGTCACCTTCGTCGACGTCTCGGGCTCGTTCAGCGGGATGCGTGGGAGCGACCAGACGGTCACCGCCTCCAGCCAGCGCATGCTGGGCGCGATCGTGGAGGGGCCCGAGGGGCTCGTGTTCTTCAAGCTCACGGGGCCCGCTGACGCGGTCGGGCTCGCCGAGGGGGCGTTCCAGCAGACGATCGCCTCGGTCCACCCCGCTCGCTGAAGGGCTCCCGTGCGCTACGACGTCGCGGGCTCGCGCGGCGCCGAGAACACGTCGGGGTTCGACTCCCGGGGAGCGGGCGCGTCGGCCGATGCGGGGGTGAGCGAGGGCGCCTTGCGGACGGGCCGGACGACGAAGGGCCGCTCGGTCTGGACGCGCTTGTCGGCGTCCTGGGCGGCCTGCCGCGCGCGCTCGAAGAAGACGCGCTGGCAGCGCGTCCCCGTCAGCGAGGGGACGCGCTCGTACGCACCCGAAGGCAGCATGCGCCGCGCCTTCACGTCGTCGCTGAGCTCGATCGCGAGGATCTCGTCGACGAGGCGCGCCTTCAGCTTCGGATCCTCGATCGGGAAGAGCACCTCGACGCGCCGCTGGAAGTTGCGCTGCATCCAGTCGGCGCTCGCCGCGTAGACCTCGGTCGCGCCTCCCGCCTCGAACACGAAGATGCGCGCGTGCTCGAGGAAGCGATCCACCAGCGCCCGGACGCGGATGTTCTCGGACACCCCGGGCAGCCCCGGCCGCAGGCAGCAGATGCCGCGGACGAGCAGGTCGATCTGCACGCCCGCCACCGAAGCGCGATAGAGCGCCAGGATGACGTCCGGATCGACCAGGGAGTTCATCTTCGCGACGATCCGGGCGGGCCGTCCGGCACGCGCGTTGGCCGCCTCGCGCTCGATCAGCCCGAGGATCCGCTCGTGCAGGCCGAGCGGGGCGATGACGAGCTTCTTCCACGCCGCGGGCGCCGTGCACGAGGTCAGGAGGTTGAAGAGCGAGCTCGTGTCTTCGCCGATGTCGGGCCTGCACGTGAAGAACGAGAGATCGGTGTAGATCCGCGCGGTGTTCGGGTTGTAGTTGCCGGTCGCGAGGTGGACGTACCGGCGCAGCTCGCCTCCCTCGCGCCGCACCACCAGCGCGGCCTTGGCGTGCGTCTTGAGGCCGACCAGGCCGTACACCACGTGAACGCCTGCCTCCTCCATCTTGCGGGCCCAGGCGATGTTGTTCTCCTCGTCGAAGCGAGCCTTGATCTCGACGAGCGCTGTCACCTGCTTGCGGTTCTCGGCCGCACGCATGAGCGCCTTCACGATCGGGCTGTCGCCGCTCGTGCGGTAGAGCGTCTGCTTGATGGCCAGCACGTTGGGATCGGCGGCGGCCTGCTCGATGAATTGAACGACCGGGTCGAACGACTCGTAGGGGTGGTGGAGCAGGACGTCGCGCGTCGCGATCACCGCGAAGAGATCCTCGGCCTCGCGAAACGGAGGCAGGATCTGCGGCGGCATCGGGTCGTCGTGCAGGCTGGGCTCGCCCTCGAGCGGGTCGCCGAGAGCGACGAGGTCGGGCAGCGAGAGCGGACCCTCGACGCGGAGCATGTACGATGCTTCGAGGCCGATCGCTTCGCGCAGCATCTCGACGGCCTCGGGGCGGGCCCCTGCGTCGACCAGGGCGCACACGGCGTTGCCGCGATCGCGGCGGCGGACCTCTTGCTTCACGCTCTCCAGCAGATCTTCCGCCTCTTCCTCGTCGATCGAGAGGTCGAAGTTCCTGATCACCCGGAAGGGCCACGCGCCGAGGCAGTCGAAGCCCGGAAAGAGATCACCGACGTGTGCGCCGATGAGGTCGTCGAGGAGCACGAACGCCGCGCGAACGCCGCCATGCTCCTCCGGCGGCACTCGAACCAGGCGGGGCAGCACCCCCGGCACCTGCACCAGCGCGAACGCCGGCTCGTCCACGCTCTTGGGGGCCGTCGCGCGGCTGGCGCCGCTCAGCACCGCGATGAGGTTGAGGCTCTTGTTCCGTAGGTGCGGGAACGGGTGGCCGGGATCGATCGCCAAGGGCGTCAGCACCGGCAGGACCTGCGTGTGGAAGTGCCGCTGCGCGTGGGCGAAGCCGGCCGGAGAGAGGTCGCGCGTCCGCAGGAGCCGGACGCCGCGCGCAGCCAGCTCCGGCAGGAGCGCCTTCAGGACCGTCTCGCCGAGCTCGGCGCGCATCTTCGCGACGCGGCTCGCCACCGTCTGGAGCTGCTCCGACGGAGACATCCCATCCGCCGGCGAGATGCTCACGCGGTCTCGCTGCTGCCCGACCAGGCCGGCGACGCGCACCATGAAGAACTCGTCGATGTTGCTCGCGGCGATCGCCACGAACTTGAGCCGCTCGACCAGGGGCACGGTTGGCTCGTGGGCCTCGTCCACCACGCGCTGGTTGAACTCGAGCCACGAGAGCTCCCGGTTCACGAAGAGATCGGGGCTCCCGCGGACGAGATCGGGACCGTCGTGCGAGCCGTCGTGCATGCCGCGATCGTATGTCGCCCGGGTCGCGAAAGCACCTGCTCAGCGTGTCAGTTCCGCGAAATCGCTTCGAATCAGCCGTCTTCCGGGTCGGACTCGCCGTCGGGCGCCTCCGCGCCGGGCCGGCGGGCACCCCGGCGGCGCCGCTCCGGGCGCGGGCGGGTCCGATCGGTCGCGACGCGCGGCCCGACCCGGGCCTTGACGTCGGGGGTGAGCCCTCCGGCGTCGTTCGGGACGAAGCGGATCTCCGTGCGGATCTCGAACGAGAGGGTCGTGAGCACCTTCTGGAGCTCCTTGGCGAGGTCGGCCGCCTCGAGGAACTCGCGCACCTCGCGCGCCACCACGCGCACCACGGCGTTCTTCGTGTCGTCGACCTGCGAGAACACGTAGCCCGCGACCTCCTTCGGGAGCTCGGTCTTGCCGACCACGCTGCGGATGGAGTCGTTGGCCGAGGTGATGGAGCCGATCCCGGTCTCGATGCCCCGCTCGATCGCGCGCTTGATGATCCCGGGCAAGAGACGCTCGACGCGCCGGCGCCGGCTCTCTCCAGGGGACTCGGACTCGGGGTCGGGCCCCTCGCCGTCCTCGAGCAAGTCGGAGTCGTCGTCGCGATCTTCGCCTTCCGCCACCCTCGACGTATACCACTGCGTCCGGTGTCCGAGATCCTGATCGTCAGCAAGCCCATCTCGCCACCGTGGAACGACGGAAGCAAGACGCTCGTGCGCGATCTCGCCGGGGCGATGACCCGGCACGACCCGGTCGTCCTCGGAGTCCGCGGCGTTCCGCTCGCGCTCGCGCGTGGCCGCGTCGAGCCGCTCTTCTACCAGCCCAACGAGGGGTTCGGGCTCAGCGGCGTTCCGGCGATGCGGCTGGCCGCGCGCCTGGCGTCCGGACGGCGCGGGGACCTCTGGCACTTCGTCTTCGCGCCCAACGCGCGGACGAGCCGCACCGCGCGAGCGCTCAGCCGACTGCGCCGCGTGCCGACCGTGCAGACGGTGGCGAGCGTGCCCAGGCCCGGTGAGGATCTCGACGCAGTTCTCTTCGCGGATCGCGTGGTCGTGTTGTCGCGCCGCACCGAGCGACGCTTCCTGGAGCACGGCGTTTCGGCGGCGCGCCTGCGGCGCATCGCGCCGTGCGTCGCGCCGGTCCGGGTGAGCGGGGACATGCGCGGGGATGGGCGGCGCCTCGCCGGACTGCCGGCCGACGCCCCCGTGGTGCTGTTCCCGGGAGATCTCGCGCCAGGCGGCGGCGGGCGCGAGACGATCGAGGCGGTCGCCGCCCTGCCGCCCTCGCTCGGGGCGATCCTCGTGGTGGCGGCGCGGAGGAAGTCCGGCCGCGTCGCGGAGGCCGAGCGGGCGCTGCGGCAGCTGGCGGCCGATCGCGGGATCGCGGAGCGCGTGCGCTGGGTGGGCGAGACGGCGCACATCCACGCGTTGATCGCCGCGGCGGACGTGGTGGCGCTGCCCGGCACCGACCTCGGCGCGAAGGTGGACCTGCCCATCGTGCTGCTGGAGGCGCTCTGCCTCGGCGTGCCCGTGCTCGTCGCGCGCGGCGGGTCCGCCGAGGAGCTCGCAGATGGCGGCGGCGCTAGAAGTATCGATAGTGACTCTGACGCCATCGCCCGGTCGCTTGAAGATGTCCTTTGTGATACTGATGGACGCCCGGCGCGCGCCGCGGCCGCGAAGCGAGCGTACCTCGCCTATCGACCGGAGGGCATGGCGGAGGCGTACGAGCGGGTCTACGACGAGGTGCTCCGATGAGCGAGTCGCGCACCCGGGCGTACTACGATGACTTCGCGACGACCTACGAGGACGCGCGCGGGCGTGGGTATCACGCTCTGGTCGACGAGCTCGAGGCTTCGATCGTGATCCCTTTTCTGCCCGGCAAGCGGCTGCTCGAGGTCGGGTGCGGAACGGGTCTGGTCCTCGCGCGGCTCGCGCCCCACGCGGCGGAGGCCGTCGGCGTCGACCTGTCGCCGGGAATGCTCGCGCGGGCCCGCGGGCGCGGGCTCACCGTGCTCGAGGGCTCGGCCACGGCCCTGCCGTTCGCCGACGCGAGCTTCGACGTCGTCTGTAGCTTCAAGGTCCTCGCGCACGTCCCGCAGATCGAGGCAGCCCTGGCCGAGGTCGCGCGCGTGCTCCGCCCGAGCGGGACCGCGATCCTCGAGTTCTACAATCGCCACAGCCTGCGATACGTCGCCCGGCTCGCGGCGGGCGCCCGGCGCATCGGCGGCGGGCACCGGGAGGACGACATCCCGACGCGCTGGGACACGCCGGCGACCATCCGTCGGGCGCTCCCGAGCTCGCTCCAACTCACGCGATTCGCGGGGGTGCGGATCGTGACGCCCGCCGCGGCCCTGCACGGGGTACCCTGGGTGGGTGCCGGGCTGGGCCAGATCGAGCGAGGGCTTGCCATGGGTCCGTTCGCGAGATTCGGGGGGTTTCTGATCGCCATCGCGAAAAAGGGCTGATCCGGTCGATCCGCGCCGTTGCGCGCTGTCGTCATCCCGTCTATAGGAGCCGACGTGACGGAGGAGAGCGGCGTCGAACAGCTACGCCGGCGGGTCGAGCAGGCCATCGCCTCCGACCAGGGTCGCCGCGTGATCGTGCCGCTCCTCGAGCGCCTGATCACCATCGCGCCCGACGGCAGCCCGGCGTCCATCTACGCCCACCGCCACCTGGCCGAGTACCGCGTCGAGGAGCATCCGTGGCGCGCTCTGCTCAGCCTGCGCAAGGTGGTGGCCGCGCAGCCCGAGGACGACGTCGTTCACGCGCTGATGGGGCTCGCGCAGGCTCTGCTCTCGAACTTCCGTGCGGCCGTCGAGGCATACCGGCGCGCGCTCGCGCTCGCGCCCCGCAACCCTTGGTACCACCACAACCTCGGCCACCTCCTCGACGTCGCCCTCGAGCGGCCCGAGCAGGCACTGCGTCACCTCGAGATCGCGCACAAGGCTACCGCGCCGAACGACCCGGAGATCGCGGCGTCCCTCGCGCACTGCCTGGCGCGCCTCGGCAAGCTCGAGGCAGCCCGCGCGCTCGCCTCCGGCGCGGTGTCCGCGGCTCCGCGGAACGCCGACCATCGGCGGCTGCTCGAGTGGATCGAGCGCGGCGCGCCCGCCGAGGCGAAGCCGGCCCCCGCCCCCTCCAGGGCGCCGACGACGCCGTCCGCTCCCTCGGGTGCCTCGAGCGCCGGTGGGGGCTCGTCGCAGTCGGGCTCCGGGCAGACCTCTGCGCCGGCGCTGGCGGTCGTCGGTCCCTCGTCGTCGTCGACCGTGTCGCCGGCTGCGATCGGCAGTGGCGCAGCGCAGGCGGCTGCCCAGGTCACCGCGTCGGCGCCTGCTCCGACGCCCGCGCCCCAGCCGGTGCCCTCGATCCCGAGCGCCCGTGCCGCGCGCGCCGATCTCGAGACGATGGACGCGGCCGATCCCGTGCTGCCCATCATCGCCGACGCGATGCGGGAGGGCGGCTTCACGCGCGAGCACGTCGCGCGCGCGCGACGCCTCTGGGCCGACTACCGCGAGACGCGCGGCTCCTGGGAGCTGCTCAAGCCCGACGTCTGCGCTGCGGCGCTCGAGTACGCGATCGCGCGGCTCCACGGGCTCGACGGGGTGACGCGCGCGTCGGTGGCGCGGCGTTACGGTGTGAGCGCCAGCGCGATCGCGGACCGCTTCGACGACATCCAGGTCGTCCTGGCGCTGAGGCCGGCCGACCCGCGCTACTCGACCGTCTGAAGGTCTCGCGATGCCGCGTGCCTTCGACCGTGCGGCGATCCCCGCCGACGTCCTGCGGATCGCGCGGACGTTCCGCGAGAGCGGCCATCGCGCGTGGGTCGTCGGCGGCTGCGTCCGCGACGTGCTGATGGGCCGTAGCGCGAAGGACTGGGATCTCGCGACGACGGCGCACCCGGAGCAGGTCAGGCCGCTCTTCCGGCGGGTGGTACCGACCGGGATCCAGCACGGGACGGTGACCGTCGTGATGGCGGGCGTCGGCTACGAGGTGACGACGCTCCGCGGGGAGGGGGCGTACACCGACGGCCGGCGTCCGGACGCCGTGCACTTCGTCGGGACGATCGAGGAGGATCTCGCGCGGCGGGACTTCACGGTGAACGCCATCGCCTACGACCCGATCGATGACGTGCTCGTCGATCCGTGGGGCGGCCTGGCGGATCTCGACGCGCGCGTGATCCGCGCCGTCGGCGATGCGCGAGATCGGTTCGCCGAGGACGGCCTGCGCGCGCTGCGCGCCGCACGCTTCGTCTCGACCCTCGAGATGGATCTGGACCCCGCGACCGAAGCGGCGATCCCGGGGGCGATCACGACGTTCGCGCGCGTCTCGGCCGAGCGCGTGCACGACGAGTGGGAGAAGGCGTGCCGGGCGCGGCAGGCCTCGCGTGCGTTCGCGGTGATGCGTCGCACGGGCATGCTCGCCCACACGGCGCCGATGACTCGCGGCCTGGACGAGCAGGCCTTCGCGCTCGCGCTCGCGAGGATGGACCTCGTCGCGGCCTCGCTGGCGATGCGCGTGGGCGCCCTCTTGCGCGACGCGGTCGTCCTGCCGGGCGAGCTCGATCGGTGGCTCCGGGCGCAGCGGTTCTCGAACCCCGATCGCGAGCGCGTGCTCGCGCTGCACGCGGAGTCCGGGCGCGTCCTGACCCCGGACGTCCCGCCCGCCGCGCGGCGGCGCATGCTCTCCACGCTCGGCCCCGGCACCGTGAGCGCGCTCGTGGAGATGGCGAGCGCGGATGCGCGGGCTCGCGGCGTGAGCGACCAGGCGGCCGCGTTCGGCGAGCAGGTGCGCGCCGATCTCGACGCCCGGGTACCGCTCTCTTCGCGCGACCTCGCCGTGCGCGGGCAGGATCTGATGCGCGAGCTGGCGCTGCCGGCCGGGCCCGAGATAGGGCGCGTCCTCGATGCCTTGCTCGACCTCGTGCTCGACGATCCGAGCGTCAACGAGCGGGGCCGCCTGCTCGCGCTCGCCGCCGAGCTCCGCGGCTGACCTCGGCAGCCGCCGGCGGTGCGCGCTCAGCCGATCGCGGGGACGGACTCCAGGCCGGTCACGACCAGCACGGGCACGGGCGAAGTGCGGATGAGGCCCTGCGTGGTGCTGCCGACCAGGAGCTCGAACATCTTCCCACGGCCGTGCGAGCCGCACACGATCATCGCCGCGCCGCGCTCACCGGCCTCGTGCACGACCGACTCGTACACGGCGCCTGCGGTGAGCTTCACGACGGCGTCGACCTTCAGCCCGTCCTTCTCGAGCGCCGTCGCGACCTCGCGGAGCTCCGTCTCGCGCTCCCAGAGGTCCCCGGGCGGCAGCAGCTCCTTGCCGGAGTCGGGCGGAGCCGCCTCGCAGCGCACCACGTGCAGCAGCGTCAGCTCCCCGCCCATCGCGCGCGCCAGCTTCGCCGCCTCGTCGACGACGGGCTTGGAGAGATCCGAGAGATCGTTGGAGACGAGGATCTTCATGGGCGGAGCCTAACGCGGGCGCGGTCCGGCGGAGCCCGCTAAAGTGAGCGACCCCTCATGAGCGGCTACGTCGATCTGCATCTGCACTACGTGCCCGGGGTCGACGACGGCGTGCGCACCATCGACGAGTCGCGGCGCTTGCTCGAGGGCCTGCACGCGCTCGGCTACGCGCGCTGCGTCGCCACGCCGCACATCCGCTCGGGCATGTTCGAGAACCGCAAGGAAGGCCTCGAGGCCGGCTTCCGCGAGGTCGTGACCGCCCTGGCTGGCGCGAGGATTCCCGAGCTCGGGCTCGCGAGCGAGCACTTCTTCGACGACGTCTTCTGGCAGATCTTCGAGCGCCGACAGGTGCTGCCCTACCCGGGTGACAACGCGATCCTCGTCGAGCTCCATCCCGATCGCTGGCCCCGCGGTCTCACGGAGCGCTTGTTCCAGATCCAGCTGCGCGGGCTTCGGCCGGTGATCGCCCATCCGGAGCGCTACGCGCCGCTCGCGGACGAGACCGACCCCCTGGACGCGCTGCTCGACGCAGGCGCGATGACGCAGCTCGATCTGATGTCCCTCGTCGGGCGCTACGGGGATCGGCCGCGGCGCGTGGCGGAACGGATGCTCGAAGAGGGCGCCTACGACATCGCATGCACCGACGCGCACCGGCCGGAGGATCTCGAGCACGTCGCCCGCGCGATCGACCGGCTCCGCGCGCTGGTCGGGACGAGCGAGGTCGAGACGTTGCTCGTCAAGAACCCGGCCGGCGTGCTCGATGGCAGCTACGACCCCTGATCGCCGGCCGCCGGATCAAGGCGCCTCGCAGTAGTGCACGCCCCAGGTCGTCGCCAGACCGGTACACACGTCGGTGCCGCTGCACATCGCGGCGCCCATCGCCGGATCGCAGACGTGCCGGCAGCGGGCCATGCCCGAGGTCGAGACGCAGATGAGCGCGTGGCCGCACGTCCCGCTCGTGCCGCCGCAGGGGTCGCCCAGGTTCTGCGTCCCGGCGGGACGGCAGCCCGTGTACGGGGCGTTCGTCTCGGGGTTGCGCACGAGCGTGCACGTGTCGGTCGCGCTCGCGCAGTCCTGCGCGTACACGTCGCACGCCGCGGGCATAGGACGGCAGACGTCGATGCAGGGGTCCCCGAGCGTCCCGGTGCAAGCACGTCCCGCGGAGCACTCTCCGATCGAGCGCGCGTGGCACATCGAGTGGCAGCGGAAGCCCTCGGCGGCGGTGAACATGAGGCACACCAGGCCCGGCTGGCACTCGCTCGAGCTCGCGCAGGTCGCGCCCTCGCCGACGGCGGTCGCCGAGACCGTCTCGCAGCGGGTCCCGGTCGCGCCGGGGTGGCACGCCATCGTCCCGCACGAGGTGGGGTCGAAGGGGTCGCACGTGCCCGAAGCCACGCACGCCCCCGCATCGGCGACGCCCACGTCGCTCCCGCTCGCGTCGCTGGCGTCGCTCGCGTCGTGGTCGTTCGCGTCGCCACCGCCGCCCGCATCGACGGGGCTGCCGCCGGTGTCTGCGCCGGCATCGATGCCCGTCGCCGCGTCCTCGGTCGCGCCCGTGTCCGTGGCACCGCCGCCCGAGTCGATGCGCATCGATCCATCGGGCTGGAGGGGGTCGTAGGTGCTCGAGCACGCGGTGACGAGCAGAGCGGCAGCGAGCGGGCGAGCGAGGCGCATGCGTCGAGGATAGCCCATCACGCGCGTGACCCACGGCGGACCCGCTCCTCGCGCATCGCGATCGCCGCCTCGACCTCCGCGGCGACGTCGTCGAGCTCGCGATCGAGCAGCGCGTCGCGCAGCAAGCGCATCGCGCGGATCGTGAACGCCTCGTCGTGCGGCACGCGCGCATAGGCGCTCGTGAAGGCGCGCACGCTCGCCCCCGCGGTCTCGGGGTCGTCGAGCGCAGAGGACAGGAGCGCCAGGAAGGCGAGCAGCGCCGTGCGGCGCCATGGCTCGCCCATCGCCTCGAGGACGGCGGCCCGAGCGGCGATGGCGAGGCGGGCTCCGGCGGCGTCCCCGCGCAGGTACGTCAGGCGCGCTTCGAGGTCCACGCAGCAGCCGATCCCTTCGTCGTCCCGCGCCGCCTCGGCCTCCCGCCGCACCTCGCGAAAGAGCGTCTCGGCCTCGTCGAGACGGCCGGCGACCATGAGCGACTCGCCGAGGTTCAGGCGTGCGATCCGCGCCCGCCAGGGCAGGCCGGCGGCCGTCCGGAAGCGCTCGCACCGCTGCCAGCACGCGATCGCGTCCTCGGTGCGCTCGGACAGGACCGCGAGGTCCGCCAGGCGCTGAGCGCTCGCGCCGCCGATCGCCGCCAGATCCGGGTCGTCCAGCGACGCCCGCGCCTCGCACTCTCGCGCGATGCGCTCCGCGTCGGAGAAGCGGTCCTGGTAGAACGCCACGTCGGCCTCGAACGACTCGCACTGCAGGACGAGCAGCGCGTCCTTGCCGACGCGGGCGATCGAGAGCGCCCGGGAGAGTGCGATGCGCGCCGCGTCGTACTCGAGCGCGTAGTAGCGGACGCGGGCCTCGGCGAGCGCGACCGTCGCGCGCGCGCGCGACATCGGCGACTCGCCGTCGTCGTCGAGCCAGCTCAGCGCCGTCGCGAGGTACGCGTGCGCGGCGCTTCGGTCGCCGGCCCAAGCAGCGGTCTCGATCGCGTGCAGCATGCGGTCCCATGCGCGGTCCTTCGCGCCTGCGCGTCGCAGCAGCTCGGCCACCGCGGCGGCCACGTCCGAGCGGTCCTTGCCGTGTCGCGCCATGAGGCCGTTCGCCACGTCGAAGAAGACGCGGACGCGGCCGGGGCTCGCCTCGAGGCGCATCATCAGCGTCTCCTGGACGAGCTGGTGGTCGAAGCTGAAGAGCGAGCCGCCCTCGGCCCGCACGATCCCGTGGAGCAGCGCCCGATCGAGCACCGCGTCGACGGCGCGGCCGAGCGTCCGGTCCGACGCCACGCACGCGCGCAGCGTGGGATCCTCGAAGAAGGCACCGAGGAGCGCGGCGCGCGCGAGGATCCCCTCGGCGGCGTCCGCGTCGGCCTCGAACCCGGCGAGCATCGCTTCGACGCGCGCGCCGATCAGCGTCGCGAGCGGGCGGTCGCCGAGCAGATCCAGCAGGCTCGCGCTCCCGCGGGCCGCGAGACCCTCTGGCCGGTGCTCGAGCAGGTCGCCTGCCGCGAGCGCGCGCACGACTTCCACGAGCAGCATGGGCGAGCCGTCGAGGCGGTCCACCATCTCGTCCACGAGCGCCGGCGCCAGCGGCGCGAGGCCCGAGAGCACCGCCCGCCGGTCCTCCCGGTCGAGCGGCTCGATCGTGCGTGTGATCGCCCGGGGTGAGCCGAGCAGGGGTCCGAGACGCGCGCGCGTCGCCGCGTGCTGCAGCGTGCCCGAGCGCAGCGTCGCCACGAGGAGCACCCGTGCGTCCTGGCGCGCGAGCAGCCGCTCCACGAGCTCGATCGCGCCGTCGCGCGCCCACGCGAGGTCGTCGAGCCAGAGGTACACCGGTGCCCGTCTCGAGAGGGCACGCACGACCGCGTGCGCGAGGTCCGTCATCTCCGCGATCGACGGCCGCTCCGCCGACTCGGTGGCCGTCGCGCCGAGCCATCGGTGGAAGCGATCGAGGTCGATCCCGGGCGCGTCGATCCACGCCCAGCTCGCCCTCGGGCTCCGCGGCAGCCCGAGCCAGCGAGAGAGCAGACGCGAGAGGCCCCCCGACACGTCCGTGCCCCGTGCTTCGAACCCCGTCGCGGCCCCCTCCATCGTCCCGGTGCGCTCGACGTGCTCGAGCCCGAGCCGCGCGAGGCGGCTCTTTCCGATGCCCGGCTCCCCCACGTACGCCACCAGGCGCGCACCACCTTTCGAAGCCACGTCGTCGATCGCGGCCAGGAGCTCGTCCTTGAGCGCGCTTCGTCCCGCGAAGGGCGCGTCCCGCGTCGCCGCCAGCGCGAACGCGGCGCTCGGGTCCATCGGCGCGGGAAGGACGGTCACGTCCATCTCGGTGGTACGTGCCGCCAGCGCGGCGGCCGCCGAGGCCGAGAGCTCGAGCGACGCGGGGAAGGCCGTCGCCTCGAACGAGGGGTCCACCGACGTCTTGGCCGCGTGGTAGGCGCCCGGCTCGCTCGCACGCTCGGTCTCGACGACGAGCGCGGCGAGCTGCTCCAGCTCGGCCCGCACGCGCTCGGCGAAGCGCTCGCGGCGTCGCGGATCGGGGTCGAGTAGCCGATCGATCAGAACCTGGAGCCGCTCGGGCACCGCGAGCCCAGGGCGCTCGCGCCGATCTCGGCCCGCGACGTAGCCGCGCTTCTCGGCGTCGAGCGCGCCGAGATCCTCGACGTTCTCGAAGGGCGAGGCGCCCCGCACGACGTGCGAGAGCATCACTCCGAACGCGTAGAGGTCCGTGAACGGGCCGACGGGCCCCTCGCCGCTGAGCTGCTCGGGGGCCATGAACTCGGGCGTCCCGGCGATCGGGCGCTCGGACTCGGTGTCGAGCGGGTCGACCACGGTCGCGACCCCGAAGTCGACCAGCCGGATGCCCTGGTCCCGCGCGTCGACCAGGACGTTGGGCGGCTTCAGGTCGCGGTGGACGACCTGCACCGCGTGGGCGGCGCGCAGCCCTTCGAGCGTCTCCATCATCGCGCGCGCGACCGTCGGCCAGCCGGGCCACGCCACGAAGAAGCGCTCGAGATCGTGCCCCGGGACCAGCTCCATCACCAGGAAGGGGGTGCCCTGCTCGTCGCGTCCGACGTCGATGACGCGCGCGATGCGGCGATCGCGGACCCGCGCGGCCGCCGTCGCCTCGTCGAGCAGGAGGCGGCGCCGCAGCGGGTCGGCGCTGGCGCGCAGCGTCTTGATCGCCACCTCGAGACGGCTCGGGTGATGGACGGCGCGATACACGCGCCCCATCCCGCCTTCTCCGAGCAGCTCGACGAGCTCGTAGTACGCGCCGCTCACGCCCGCGGAGCGTGCCACACGCGAGCACCTTGTCGTAACCCGCTGGCGCGGGTTACGTCCACGCCATGCCGGTCGAGATCCGCCAGCACGTGCCGGGTGAGGACACGCGCGACTTCGTGGACGTCGCCTTCGAGATCTTCCGCGGGGATCCCGCGTGGGTCGCGCCGCTGCACATGGTGATGCACGAGAAGCTCCACCCCGCGAAGGATCCCTTCTACGCGCACGCCGAGGTCGCGCTCTTCACCGCGCGCAAGAGCGGCAGGCTCGTCGGGCGCGTGTCGGCGACGGTCGATCAGGCCTGGCTCGCGCAGTACCACGACGCGACCGGGCACATCGGGTACTTCGACACGATCGACGACGTCGAGGTCGCCGGGGCGCTGCTGGCGCGGGCCGAGGCGTGGCTGCGCGAGCGCGGGATGGCGCGCGTGAACGGGCCGATGAGCTTCAACGCGAACCAGGAGATCGGCCTGCTCGTCGACGGATTCGAGCACCCGCCGCAGCTCGACATGGCGCACTCGCGCCCGTGGCAAGGGAGGTTGATCGAGGCCTGCGGCTACGCGAAAGAGAAGGATCTCTTCGCGTGGCGCTACGGCGCCGAGCTCGAGCACAACAAGCGCACGCTCAAGGCGTGGCAGGACATCCGCGCGCTGCCCGAGGTGAAGCTGCGCAGCGTGAACAAGAAGAACATGCGGGCGGAGCTCGACACGATCATGACCATCTACAACGAGACGTGGTCGGGCAAGTGGGGCTACATCCCCATCACCGGCGCCGAGCTCGACAAGATGGCCAAGGATCTCTCGCTGGTCCTGGACCCCGAGATCGCGTTCATCGCGGACATCGATGGCGAGCCGGGCGGGATGTGCGTGATGATCCCGAACCTCAACGAGGCGATCCGCGACCTGCACGGGAGCCTCTTCCCGTTCGGGTGGATCAAGATGCTCTGGCGCACGCAGGTGCAGCACCCGCGCTCGGCGCGCTTGATCTTGCTGGGCGTACGGGAGCACGTCCGCAAGAACGTCAAGCGCTACGGCGGGCTGAGCGCGGCGATGTACGTCGAGGTCAGCCAGCGGGGGCGCAAGAAGGGCTACGAGTGGGCCGAGCTGGGCTGGACCCGCGAGGACGACGCGCCCATCAACCTCGGGATCCGCTCCATGGGCGCGAAGGTCTACAAGACGTATCGCGTGTATCAGAAGGCGCTCTGACCCAGCGGGGGCAGGCGCGCTCGGCCGTTCTCTTTACAGGGTGCGCGGGGACGCTACTCTCGCGCCTTCCCGATGGCCGCCGGAAAGCCGAAGCCGAAGCCGAGCTCGAGCGAAGCGATCGCCGTGGGCATCGTCATGGGATCGCGCTCGGACTGGGCCGACACGATGGAGCACGCGGCGGCGACCCTCGAGCTGCTCGGGGTCTCGCACGAGGTCCGCGTGGTGTCGGCGCATCGCACGCCCGACCTGCTCTTCGAGTACGCCGAGCGTGCCTCGCCCCGGGGTCTGAGGGCGATCATCGCCGGCGCGGGAGGCGCCGCGCACCTGCCCGGCATGCTCGCCTCCAAGACGCACGTCCCCGTGCTCGGCGTGCCCGTGCAGTCGAAGGCCCTCTCGGGGCTCGACTCGCTGCTCTCGATCGTCCAGATGCCGGGCGGGGTGCCCGTCGCCACCTTCGCGATCGGCAAGGCGGGCGCCATCAATGCCGCGCTCTTCGCTGCCGCGATCCTGGCCGAAGGCGACGACGTCGTCCGCGCCAAGCTCGTCGCCTACCGAGCGAAGCAGACCGCGGACGTCCTGGCGGCTCCCGATCCGCGGCGCTGACGCATGCGCATCGGCATCCTCGGCTCGGGCCAGCTCGGCCGCATGCTGGCGCTCGCAGCGCATCCGCTCGGCCACGAGGTGGTCGTGCTCGGCCCGGGGGCCGGGGATCCCGCGATGCACGTGGCGGACGCCATCGTGGCGGCGCTCGACGACGAGGGCGCGCTCGCGCGGCTCGCGGCGCGCGTCGACGTGGTGACGTTCGAGTTCGAGAACGTGCCGGCCGCGGCCGTCGAGCGCCTCGCCGCGCGTGTTCGCGTGCATCCGTCGCCGCGAGCGCTCGCGACGGGCGCCGACCGTCTCGCCGAGAAGACCCTCTTCCGCTCCCTCGGGATCGAGACCGCGCCCTTCGCCGCGGTGGACGACGAGGTGCAGCTGGCGTCCGCGGTCGCCGAGATCGGCGTCCCCGGCATCCTCAAGACGCGGCGCCTCGGATACGACGGGAAAGGGCAGATTCGGCTGCGAACGGCCGCCGACGCCGCCGCTGCGTTCGCGGCGCTCGGCGGCCTCCCGTCGATCTACGAAGGGCTCGTCGCTTTCGAGCGCGAGATCTCCCAGATAGGCGCGCGCGGCGCCGACGGAAGCGGCGTCCTCTACGGCCCGATCGAGAACGAGCACAAGGACGGCATCTTGCGCGTCTCGCGCTGTCCGGCGCGGGGCGTGCCGGCGCGGGCGCTCGAAGCGGCTCGGCGCGCGATCGGCTCCATTCTCGCCGAGCTCGACTACGTGGGCGTCCTGGCGGTGGAGCTGTTCCTGGTCGGCGAGCACGTGGTCGCGAACGAGATCGCGCCGCGCGTGCACAACAGCGGCCACTACTCGATCGAGGGCGCGGAGACGAGCCAGTTCGAGAACCACGTCCGGGCGATCGCGGGTCAGCCGCTCGGCCGCCCCGACGACGTCGCGTGCACGGCGATGATCAACCTCGTCGGCAGGCTGCCGGACGTGGACCGCCTCCACGCGGGGGCGGGGGCGCCCCAGCCCCACAACCGGACCGCCGCGCCCCCCGGCCGCCCAAAGGGCCCCGTCACCCTGCGCGGCCCGAGCGCCATGGCGAACCTCCTGGGCGTCGACGACCGCAAGCGGATCCGCCTGGAGGGCGCGGACGAGGTGATGGGAATGCCGGGGGTGCACCTGCACCTCTACGGGAAGTCCGAGCGCCCGGGCCGCAAGATCGGCCACGTCACCGTGCGCGCCCGGGACGAGGCGGAGCGCGAGGCGAAGATCGCCGCGGTGCTCGCGCTCGATCGGTGGACGGCCTGATCTCGAGGCCCGACCGGCGGCGCCGTCATCGGCCGGGAGGGCCGTACGAGCGCGTGAGCCGCTCGACGAGCGCGCCGGGGTCGAGCGCCTCGCCGCAGACCCGCGTGACGAGCTCGGCGCGAGAAAAGAGCGAGCCGTGCCGGTGGACGTGCGCCGTGAGCCAGTCCATCAGCACACGCACCCGCCCGCCCGAGATCAGCGCGTCGAGATCTCCGAGCGCGGACTCGGCGCTGCGGGCGAGCTGGGCGGCGACGACGTTGCCCATGGTGTACGTCGGGAAGTAGCCGAACATCCCTGCGGCCCAGTGGCCATCCTGCAGGAAGCCGTCGGCTGCCCCATCGGGACGGACGAGCGTCCGGGCATACCGGTCCGCCCAGGCGTGCTGCAGATCGCCGACGCGCAGCTCGCCGGTGAGGAGCGCGCGCTCGAGCTCGACACGCACCGCGATGTGCAGGTCGTAGGTGACCTCGTCGGCCGCGATGCGCTGCGTCGTGCGGGCGACGCGATGGAGGGCGGCGTGGACCCGCGCGAGGTCGACGTCGTCCATCGCGCCCTGCGCGGCGGCCCTCATCTTCGGCAGGACGAACGCGAGCAGGCCGCGGCTCCGCCCCACCACGTTCTCGACGAACCGGGACTGTGACTCGTGCAGGGCGACCGAGGGGGCCTCCCCGACGGGCGTCCCGTACCACTCTCGCGGCAGGCGCTGGTCGTAGAGGCCGTGCCCGGCCTCGTGCAGGGTCGCCAGAAGCGATCCGAAGGGCTGCGCGGGGTCGTAGCGCGTGGTCAGCCGGACGTCGCCCGGGCCGATCTGGACCGTCGATGGGTGGGAGGCGGCGTCGAGGCGGCCGCGCGCCAGATCGAAGCCCAGCCAGTCCCTCCTCGAGCTGCGCGGCGAGGCGAGCGAGCTCCGGGGTGAGCTGCTCGAGCATCCGCAGGACCTCGGCCTCGCGGAGATCGGGCTCCCACGCGTCGAGGCAGGCGTCGTAGCGGCTCCCCTCGCCGCGGACGCAGTCGGCCCACTCCTGCGTTCGGAGGACGACCTCCGCGAGGGCGGGGAGGTAGTCCGACGCGTCACCGCTGTCCCGGGCGGATGCCCACGCGCTCTGCGCGATCGTGGTCGCCCGCGCGAGCGCCTCGACCAGCGCCGCCGGCGTCTTCTTCGCGTCCTCGTGCTCCCGCCGGAGCTCGCGGAGGTTCACGGCGCGCTCGGGCGCGCTGCCCGTGGTCGCGCCCTCCGCGAGCGCGAGCAGCTCGCCGAGGCGGGGGTCGCGCGCGCGTGCGTGCTCGAGGCCCGCGAGCAGCGCCTGCTGCTCGGCCCGCTGCTCGACCGCGCCCTCGGGCATGTACGTCTCCTCGTCCCATGCGAGGACCGTCGAGATCGACTCGAGCAGCGTTCGCTCGCGGTAGAGGCAGAGGAGCTGCGCGTAGGCCTCGTCCGGCGTCGTCATCGAGCACGCGATCATAACGCGCCGTCGGTGTGCGAGAGTCGGTGCATGTTCACACCGGTACACGAGGCGGGGCGGAAGGCCGAGGAGATCGCCGCCCGCGTCCACGCCGCGCTCTTCGGTCTCGGTGACGCCCGGCTCCGCGCGCTGCTCGAGCAGGTCGCGCGGGAGGGAGAGCGCGAGCGCCTCGTGTACCTCCACGACGACGTGAAGGAGAGCGTTCGCGTCTTCGCGTCGCCGGTCGTCGCGCTGCCGGATCAGCTCTCGTACTGCCGGACCGTCTCGCTCGCGCTGCATCGGGCGCTCAAGCGACTGCCCGATCTCTACTTCGCCGATCCCGCCGTCCGCGAGGCCCTGCGGCTGCCGGAGGTCGAGGAGGCGTGGCTGCGCGAGTACTGGACTCCCGGGGCGCGCGAGGTCAACAGCGTCTTCGGGCGTCACGACGCCGTGTGCGAGTTCGCCTCGCCCACGTGGAAGGAGTCGCTGCGCTTCCTCGAGCCGAACATGTCGGGGATCGGCGGCCTTCACTTCGTGCCGAGCGCGGATCGCGTGCTCGCGCGCACCGTCCTGCCCGCGCTGCACGCTGCGGACCCGGCGCTGATGCTGGAGACGGCGCAGGACATCCGCGGCCTCCTGATGCAGGAGCTGCTCGATCATCTCGAGAGCCTCGGGCGTGCCGGGCGGACCGTCTGCTTCGTCGAGCCGAAGTACGCCGGCGCCGGCCCCGACGAGCAGGCCGAGCTCGCCCGCTACGTGCACGATCACTTCGGGCTCGCCGTCTGTCACGCGGATCCGGCGGAGCTCGAGATCGCCGGGGAAGAGGTCGTCTTCGGCGGGCGCGTCGTCGACCTCGTCTATCGCGACTACTCCGTGCTCGATCTGCTCGACGCCGCCGAGGATGGCACCGACATCGCCCCGATGCGCCAGCTCTTCGCGCAGAACCGCGTCGTGTCGTCGATCGCGGCCGAGCTCGATCAGAAGAGCTGCTGGGAGGTCTTCACGGACCCCGACGTCGTGGCGCGGCACTTCGACTCCGACGACCGGCGCTTCTTCCGGCGACACGTCCCCTGGACGCGGGTCCTCTCGGATCGGCGCACGACGCTCGTCGACGATCGCGCGGGTGACCTCTTGCCGTTCGTCGTTCGCTCGCGCGAGCAGCTGGTGCTCAAGCCGAACCGCGCCTACGGCGGGCAGGGCGTTCTCGTCGGCGCGCACGCGACCGAGGGTGAGTGGCAGAGCGCGATGGACGAGGCGCTCGCCGACTCGGATCGCTGGGTCGTGCAGGCGGCCGTGCGGCTCCCCGTCCTCGAGCTGCCTTCCACCACCGAGGCTGGCGGCGTCGCGCACGAGCCCTACTTCGTCGTCCTCGGTTTCGCGACCTCCACCTACGGCATGGCCATCCTCGGCCGCGCTTCCCAGCAGCACGTGGTCAACGTCGCGCGCCGCGGGGGGATCGCCGTGGTCGTCATCGGCCATCCACCGGGGCGCGTCGTGATCTGAGGGACCTGTCCGCGCGCCCTCTGGCGCATCGCGCGGCGGCGAGACACGCTCGCCGCGCCGTATGAACGACTTCGCCCGCTTCCACGGAACCGACCGCTACCTGACGAACGAGGGCCTCGAGGCCGCGGTGAATTGCGCGCTCCTCCTGGAGCGCCCGCTGCTGGTGAAGGGCGAGCCCGGGACGGGCAAGACGCTGCTCGCCGAGGCGGTCGCGCAGGGCATGGGTCTGCCGCTCCTGACCTGGCACGTGAAGAGCACGACGCGCGCGCAGGACGGGCTCTACGTCTACGACACCGTGCAGCGCCTCTACGACTCGCGCTTCGGCGACGGCGACGTGAAGGACATCCGGCGCTACATCAAGCTCGGACCGCTCGGGCAGTCGTTCAAGAGCCCGCAGCGCGTCGTCTTGTTGATCGACGAGGTCGACAAGGCCGACATCGAGTTCCCGAACGATCTGCTGCACGAGCTCGATCGGATGCGCTTCCGCATCACCGAGACCGACGACGACGTCATCGCCCAGCAGCGGCCGATCGTGATCATCACGAGCAACAACGAGAAGGAGCTGCCGGACGCCTTCCTGCGCCGCTGCGTGTTCCACTTCATCGAGTTTCCGGACCAGGAGCTCATGAAGCGCATCGTCGCGGTGCACCATCCCACGGTGGACGAGCAGCTGGTCGCGCAGGCGCTCGGCGTGTTCTACGAGATCCGCGACATGAAGCGCCTGCGCAAGCGGCCGAGCACGAGCGAGCTGGTCGACTGGATCGCGGTGCTCCGCTCCGCCGGGCTCGGCGGAGTCACGCTGAGCGACAAGCTGCCCTTCCTCGGCACGCTCCTCAAGAAGGAGCAGGATCTGGTGGTGCTCGCCGACCAGCTCAGCGGAGGCCGGCGCTACCGGTCCTGATCGGAGAGGCGAGGGGGCCCGATCGGGGACGACCGCGCTTCACTGGGGCGGGTCGAGGTGCACGAGCGTCTCGTGCGCGACGCAGTGACCCTCGTCGCAGGCGGCCTCGATCTCGCGGTAGGCGTCGATGGCCTCGTGGTGGTGGAACGCGCCACAGCGGTCGAGGTGATCGCGCGCGCGCGCCTCGAGCGCCTCGGCGTCGCCGGAGAAGACCACCTGGGCGTACTCCGGGTCCGGGTGGCCGGGCCCGAGGACCACGCGGCACTCGGCCGCGGACGTGCACGTGTGATCGCGGCGCGAGGTGGCCATCGCGTCGAGGACGCAGGCACGGGACGCGTGGCACTCCGGCGTCTCGCCGTGCGGTACGGCCGTCGTCGGCGGCGCCGAGGCTCCACAGCCGGCGAGGAGCGCCGCGAGGACCAGCGGCCTACACACGCGCGACCCGGATCCGCGGACCGGGCGCGAGGCGGAGCTTCCGGATGCCCTCGTACATCTCTCCGTCGACCACGGGGCGGAGCAGCTCCTCGCCGGTGGCCTCGATCTCCATCACGTGCCCGGCCGTGTCGCGCAGGTCGGGGGAGGTCGTGATCGGCTTGCCTCGCAAGAGGGCCGGGAGCGCCCGGACGATCTGGGGGGCGCTGATCGCTCCGGCCTGGAACTGCACCGTGCCCTGCGGACGCGCGAGCGGGAAGACCTTGATCACCCCGCCGAGGTTCACGTCGAACGCGCCCGCGTGGATCCCGCCGTGGGACGCGGCCGGCAGCTCGACGCCGTCGATCGTGACCCGCGCCTCGAAGGGCTTGAAGACGTCCTTGGCGTACTGCCCGCCGACCGAGAGCGAGCCGACCGCCTTGGCGATGATCGACACGATCGTCATCGGGCCCGGATCCTGGTCCTCGTAGTACTTGTCGAAGAAGCGCTGCCCGATCCCGGCCGCGGCGACCGCGAAGCCCAGCAGCGTGCGCGTCCCCGCGGCGCTCACGGCCTCGAGCTCCAGCGAGTCGAGCTCCACGGTCGGCAGTGCCGGCGTGCGATCGAGGTGAGCCCGGAGCCGGGGTAAGAGGACCATGGCGTTGCCCTGGACGCCCGCCTTGCGCGCGACGAAGTCGATCGTTCCGCCGTTCGTCGGGAGCACCGGCGGCAGGGTCTGGCCCTTGGCTTCGCAGCGCGGGCGCGCCGCGTTCAAGGCCCAGTGCAGCGCTCCGTCGCCGCCCACCGAGACGAGGCAGGACGGATCCATGCCGAGCACGTGATCGATCGTCTGCTCGAGCTCGCCGAGCGACTGGGTGACGAACACCTCGCCGCTCGACCCGACCGCCGCGCGCAGGTCGTCCACGCGCACGCCGCCGCGGCGGTTCTTGCGCGAGTTGGGGTTGACGATCACGGCGATGGGGCCAGCCATGGAGGCGGGCAGCATACGACGCGTCGCCCCAGGCGTCAGCGAACGGGCGCCC
This sequence comes from Sandaracinaceae bacterium, assembly GCA_044220955.1. GTDB lineage: Bacteria > Myxococcota_A > Polyangia > Polyangiales > Sandaracinaceae > JBBSAT01. The sequence continues at coordinate 45,479 of JBGAQA010000028.1, read as the reverse complement.
GCAGGTGTGAGGAGGCCGCGGTGCGCCGCCGCTCGCGCCGCGCGAGGCCGAGCAGCGCGAGCGCGAGCGCGAGCATCGGGATGGGGCCGCCCCGGCCCCGGGCGGCGACCTGGCACTCGCAGCCGCCGCTCGATCCGGGAGTCGCGCCGGTTCCGCTGTCGGCGGACGGCCCGATCGTCCCGCCATCCGGTCGAGGTCCCGCGTCCGCTCCGCCGGTCGGCGGCATGCCCGGCGGAACGTCGCCGCCGTCGGTCGCGACGCACGCGGTGTCCACCGAGAAGACGAGCGGGTGTCCGATGAAGCCCCCGCCGCCGCCGGCGGTGATCGCGATCTCGCAGCGCGCGGAGGCCGCGGACGCGACGACCGAGGAGGTTCCGTCCGCCGCTTCCGGAGCGTCGAACACGACGTGGCGGGACGCCGAGGCGGCGGGCACCGAGTACGTCATCGACGCCCCGGCGGCGCCCTCGTGCGCGCTCGACGCGAGCACGAAGCTCTGATGCGTGCCCGCGAACACCGCGGCGCCGATGACGTCGGAGTTGCCGCTCGCGTCCGCGTAGGGCGCGTCGTTGACGGATCCGACGGTGGCGCCGCTGCCGCCGACCGCGTCGGCATCGATCACGTGCACGGCGCTCGCGAAGGGCCCAGGCACGTCGAGCGCGTAGATGTCGACCGCGAAGCGCGCACCGTTGCAGTCCCCGGCCGGGAAGCTCGCGGTGCAGCCGCTCGAGTCGGCGACGTGGTCGGGCGCCGTGATCGACGGCGTGCCGCCCGAGGTCATCACGGTGCTCACCGCAACGCGCGATCCGCCGACGGTGCCCGTGGCGGTCGTACCGGCGAGGGTGAGCCCGCCCGTGCCCGTGTTCGCGTGGAAGCGCACGTGCATCGCGTGCGCCGCGTCCGCGGTGTGGGCTCGGTCGATCGCCACCACCGCTCCTTCGGGGAGCAGCACCCAGTCGCGCTCCGCGTAGGAGACGTCGCTCGGGCTCGACGAGAAGACGAACGCGTCGGCGAGATCGCTGCGCGCCGCGACCACGCCTGCAGCCGAGGCGCGCGCCCAGGCGAGCGCCGCCTCGCTCCACGGGGTCTGCGTCCGCGCGTAGTCGCCGTGCAGCTCGAGCTGGGGCGAGTCGAGCGTGAGCGCGTTCGTCTCGAGGGTGTCCGGCGCCCCGTACTGCGAGCTGTCGACGATCAGGTGGTCGGCGCCGCGCGAGAGGACGAAGTTCGACGCGGCGAAGTGCTGGTGGTCCGAGACGAGCGCGGGCGCCGACTGGAAGACGGCCCAGAGCGCGCTCGCGTCCCACGAGGTGCGCGCATACACGGTCCGCGAGCCGCGCGCGAGGAACCAGGTCGGTGGGGGCGGGCTCGCCGTGCGGAAGTCCGCGGGCGTGACGGCGCGGCGGTGCGCGAACGCGCCGTAGATCGGGAACGACGCGTCGCCTCCCTCCGGCTCGAGCGCGGCCGCCCAGGAGGCCGCGAGGTCGCTCGAGGGACCCACCAGCACCGCGTGGATGACGTTCGCGCTCGGTGCGGGGTAGGGCTCCGTCGAGTCGAAGTCGCCGCCACCCGCCCACTGCGCGTCGCCGGTGGGCACCAGCCCGTACGCGTGCCGCACGATCAGCGAGTTCGTCCACTCGCTCATCTGTGGCAGGGAAGCGCCGGCGTCGATCAGGGCGCGCGCGCCGATCGCGTACTCGAGCACGCTGAGCGGCCCGTACTGCCAGCCCTCGAGCCAGTCGCCGTCGACCATGGGACCGGGCGGGCTCGCGGCGAGCCCCTGGCCGACGAGCACGTCCCGGTACGTCGCGATCGCGCCGGTGAACACGTGCCCGTCCGCGCCGCCGTCGTCGCCGATGGCGACGCCGCTCAGCGCTTGCGAGAGGACGAAGCCGGCGCCGTAGTTCGCCCCTGCCTCGTCGTGGTGGTAGCCGCGCGCGGCGTAGTAGTCGTTCCACGCCGTGAGGCAGGTGCGCGTCTGCGCCAGGAGCGCGTCGTCCACCCCGGGAGCCGAGTACAGCCAGTCGTACGTGAGCGCGAGGAAGGGTCCGTACCAGCGGATCGGATAGCCGGTATCGTGGGTGATGGTGAGGATGATCGGCGGTGCCGGCGGGCTGCCGTCCCACGACGTCCAGTCCGTGGCGGCGCCGGGCACGCACCCGAGGCGATCTCCGACGGCCTGGTCGTCGTCGAGCGCGGCGTGCCACGAGGCGAGCGCCTGGGTCAGGTAGCGCGCGTCGTCGGTCACGCGGTACGCGAACGCGCACGACATCGCCGCGAGCGGCCAGGTGTTCCCGTCTGCGCCGCCGCGCGTCGCTTGTTCGGCCGGGTTGGCGATGGCGTCGTCGCAGTCGCGGATCGCGCGCGCGCTCGGCGTGCCGGGGGTCGCAGCGTCCGCCGCGTACGCGGCCCGGTCGGCTGCGGACATGAACAGGCGCGGGTGCGGCCCCGAAGGCGCGGGCTGCGCGAGCGCGAGCGAGGGGACGAGGGCGAGGGCGAGGGCGAGGGCACGCATGCGGTGAGCGTGCGCCCGAGGCGAGGCCGAGGTCGAGAGCGAGAGCGAGAGCGAGAGCGAGAGCGAGAGCGAGAGCGAGAGCCAGATCTCAGCCCCGCAGGCGCGCTCGGACTGCGTCGACGTGCGCGGACTCGATCCAGCGCGAGCGCATCGGCATCGGTGTCGGCGCTCCGATCGTTCGGAGCGTGGGCACGCTCCAGACGCCCGGCGTCTCTTCCCGGAGCCAGAGCGCGATGCGCTCACCGACCTCGGGGACCTCGACCGCGCGCGCGTCGAGATCGGCGCGCTGTCTCGCGACCGCGGCTCGCTGCTCGGCGGACCACGGTTGCGGGCCAGCGCTGCGCGCGATGTAGAACTGCTCCTGCCCCGCTTCGCGCGGTGGCCCGAAGGGCACAGCGACGCGGGCGGGCACGGCGCCGCGCAGCACCTCCTCGACGACGAGCACGATCGTCGCGGGCTGCGCCCACGTCGGCCGTGCTGGCGTCACCGACTCGACGCGGGCGAGCACCCAGCTGAGCGCGGGGTCCCGAAAAGGATCGTAGGGCGGCATCAGTCCCATGGCGTCGGCAAACGTACGGTGTTTCCAGCGACGTCGCTGCCGCGCCGTCTCGCGACGCGCGCGAGGGGGACCTCCCAAGCCCTCCGGTTCCTTGCCCGGCTCGGATCCGTCCTGCTAGAAGCGGCCTCGGCCGATGCTGAACATCGGCTCAGACCGTATCACCTCCGGGGCACCCCTCCGGACCAGGGCAACGATGGAACCCACCGCCGATCCGAAGGACCAGCTCGCGCTGTTCCAGTCTTCTCCCGGGGCGCTTCCGGCCGGAGCCAAGCCGCCGCCGCGCAAGCCGCCGCCGGTCTCGGGCGGCGGCAGCGGCGGTGGTGGCGGGCCGATCCAGGACGCCTCGCTCGCCGAGGAGACGCAGAAGCGATACCTGAGCTACGCGCTCAGCGTCGTCACCTCGCGCGCGCTTCCCGACGTGCGGGACGGCATGAAGCCGGTGCAGCGGCGCATCCTCTACGGCATGCAGCGCGGGGGCGTCCGCCACGATGGCCGCCACGTGAAGTCGGCGCGCGTCGTCGGCGACGTCATGGGCAAGTACCATCCGCACGGAGACAGCGCGATCTACGACGCGCTCGTCCGGATGGCGCAGTCGTTCACCCTCCGGCTGCCCCTCGTCGACGGACAAGGCAACTTCGGCTCGCCCGACGGCGACTCCGCCGCCGCGATGCGATACACCGAGTGCCGCCTCTCGCGCTCGGCGCAGGAGCTGCTCGGCGAGCTGGACAAGGACACGGTCGACTTCCGGCCGAACTACGACGGCGAGGAGACCGAGCCGACCGTCCTGCCGGCGCGCTTCCCGAACCTGCTCGTGAACGGCGCGCAGGGCATCGCCGTCGGCATGGCCACCTCGATCCCGCCGCACGCGCTCGGCGAGGTGATCGACGCGTCGGTCGCGATGATCGACGGCGAGGCGAGCACCACCAAGCAGCTGCTGAAGCACATCAAGGGCCCGGACTTCCCGACGGGCGGGCAGCTGCTCAGCTCGCGCAAAGAGCTCGAGGACGTCTACGAGACCGGCCAGGGCTCGCTGAAGCTCCGCGGCACGTGGAAAGAGGAGTCGGTCGCCAAGGGCAATCCGCTCATCGTCATCCAGTCGATCCCCTACGGGCTCGAGCGCAAGAACGTCGTCGCGCAGATCGCCGAGATCATCATCGAGAAGAAGCTCCCGCTGCTCCTCGACGTGCGCGACGAGAGCACCGACGAGACGCGCATCGTGTGCGAGCTGAAGAAAGAGGCCAACGCCGAGCTCGTGATGGCGTACCTCTTCAAGCACACCTCGCTCTCGACCAACGTGCAGGTGAACCTGACCTGCCTCGTGCCGATCAAAGCGGCGGGCGGCGAGACGCTCACGACGCCCCAGCGCTGCTCGCTCGCCCAGATGCTCCGGCAGTTCCTCGACTTCCGCATGGAGGTCGTCGTCCGCCGGCTCGGGTTCGACCTCGCGGCCATCAAGAAGCGCATCCACATCCTCGAGGGCTTCGTCACGATCTTCGACGCGCTCGACGAGACGATCCGCATCATCCGCAAGAGCGAGGGCAAGCAGGACGCGGCGCAGAAGCTCATGAAGCGCTTCGAGCTCGGCGAGCTGCAGGTCGACGCGATCCTCGAGCTCCGGCTCTACCGGCTCGCGCAGCTGGAGATCAACATCATCCGCGGTGAGCTCGAGGAGAAGCGGAAAGAGGAGAAGCGCCTCTCGCAGCTCCTCTCCAGCCAGGCGGCGCGCTGGAAGCTGATCCGTGCGGAGCTGCTCGAGATCAAGACCACGTACGCCGATCGCCGCATGACGAAGGTCACCGCCGCCGAGGAGACGGAGTACGACGCCGAGGCGTTCATCATCGACGAGGACGCGGTCGTGTTGCTCTCGGCGCAGGGCTGGCTGAAGCGACAGCAGAGCGTGCGCGACCTGAGCGCGACGCGCGTGCGCGAGGGCGACGCGATCCTCGACGTGGCCGCGGGCTCGACGAAGGCGTGCATCGCGCTCTTCTCGTCGACGGGCGCCTGCTACGTCATGCGCATCGTCGACGTCACGGCGACGACCGGATACGGCAATCCCGTCCAGACGATCTTCAAGATGCAGGACGGCGAGCGCATCGTGAAGATGCTCTCCTTCGACCCGCGCGTCCTCGAGGTGCCGCCGCCCGAGCCGGAGGGCGATGGCCCGCTCCTCGACGGGAAGGAGCCGCCTGGGCCGCACGCGCTCTTCGTCACCAAGCTCGGCCAGACCTCGCGCTTCTCGCTCCGCGGCCACCGCGACGCGTCGACCCGCGCAGGGCGCAAGTACGCGCGTCTGGCCGACGGCGACGAGGTCCTCTACGTCGATCTCTGCGACGGAAGCGAGCGCCTCGCCTGCGCCACGGCGCACGCGCACGCGCTCGTCTGCATGGCCAGCGAGGTGCCGGTCCTGGCGGGCGCGGGCAAGGGCGTCCGCCTGATCAAGATCGACGGCGCGGACGACGCGGTCGTCGGGGCGCGCCTCATCCGCGACATCAACGAGTCGCTGGTCGTGCTCAACGAGGACGGCAAGGAATACGAGGTGTCCGTCAAGCGTGCGGTCGTGTCGCGCGCAGGGAAGGGCAGCGCCCTCTACAACTACAAGCGCGGGAAGAAGCTCTCTCGCGCCGCCGACGTCACCCCGACCGTTCCGCAGCTGCCGGAAGCGACCATGAAGGACGAGGTCAAAGCATGACGACCGCAGGAGTGCTCGACACGGAGGGCCCGGACGGGAGCGCGCTCCGCGCGCGGACGGTAGGGACCGCAGGAGCGAGCCGACGCAATTCGCCGGAGGCGAGGTCATGAATACCAAGTCCGTGAAGCCGCCGCCGGGCGGGTACGGGGCCGAGTCCATCGACGTCCTCGAGGGGCTCGAGCCCGTCCGCAAGCGCCCCGCGATGTACATCGGCGGGACCGACGCGGCGGGATACCACCACCTGCTCTGGGAGATCGTCGACAACTCGGTCGACGAGGCCATCAACGGCCACGCGACGCGCATCGACGTCGTGATCGACGCCGACGGCAAGGGCGCCAGCGTCACCGACGACGGACGCGGCATCCCGGTCGACGTGCACCCGAAGCACAAGAAGACCGCGCTCGAGCTCGTGCTCACCGTGCTGCACGCGGGCGGCAAGTTCGCCGGCAAGAACTACCAGGTCAGCGGCGGCCTCCACGGCGTCGGCGCGAGCGTGGTGAACGCGCTGAGCGATCAGCTGGTCGCGACCGTGCGACGCGAGGGGAGCGAGTACGCGCAGACCTACGTGCGCGGCGTCCCGCAGGGCAAGCTCAAGACGCTCGGTCCCTCGCGCAAGCACGGCACCACGATCGCGTTCCGTCCGGACCCGGACATCTTCGGCAAGAGCCTGCGCTTCGACGTCGAGCGCATCCGCGAGCGGCTCGAGGCCAAGAGCTACCTGCATCGCGGCCTCGTCGTGACGCTCAAGGACGAGAAGTCCGGTGAGAAGTGGGAGCTGAGCCACCCCGGCGGCATCACCGAGTACCTCGGCAAGCTCATCGTCGAGCGCGGGCACGGGATGGTGCATGCGGGGCACTTCTCGATGGACCGCGCGGAGGATCCCCGTCTCGAGGTCGCGCTCGCGTGGACCGAGTCGCCCGACGAGAAGATCCTGAGCTACGCGAACGGCATTCCGACGCCGGTCGGCGGCACGCACGAGAACGGCTTCAAGGCCGCGCTCAACAAGGCGCTGCGCAACTTCATGGCGGCCAAGAAGATCGAGCCGAAGGGCGTGACGATCACGGCCGAGGACATCCGCGAGGGCGTCGTGGCGCTGATCAGCGTCTACGTGCGCGACCCGCAGTTCCAGGGGCAGACCAAGGACCGCCTCAACAACCCCGAGGTCGCCTCGCAGGTCGAGGGCGTCGTGCGGACCTCGCTCGAGAACTGGCTGCTCGACAACTCTTCGGTGGGCGAGGCCATCGTCGCGCGCGTCGCTGCGGCAGCGCGTGCGCGCGAGGCGAGCCGCGCCGCGTCGAGCTCCGTCTCGCGCAAGACCGCGATCAGCCACCGGCTCAACCTCCCCGGAAAGCTGAGCGACTGCTCGAGCACGGATCCGGGGACCAGTGAGCTCTTCCTGGTCGAGGGTGACAGCGCCGGTGGCTCGGCCAAGGCCGGGCGCGACCGCAAGACGCAGGCGATCCTCCCGCTGCGCGGCAAGGTGCTCAACGCCGAGCGCGCCAGCAGCGGCGCCGTCACCGGCAACAAGGAGCTGCAGGACATCGTCTCCGCGCTCGGGTGCGGCATGGGAAAGGACTTCGACGCCAGCAAGCTGCGCTACGGGAAGATCTTCCTGCTGATGGACGCCGACAGCGACGGACACCACATCGCGACGCTGCTGCTCACGTTCTTCTACCGAATGCTCCCGGGCCTCATCCGCGGCGGGAACGTGTTCCTGGCCCAGCCGCCGCTCTACAAGATCGAGGCGGGCAAGGAGACCTACTGGGCGCTCGACGAGGCCGAGCGCGACAAGATCCTCGGCGAGCTCCCGAAGAACGTGAAGCCCAAGATCGGCCGGTTCAAGGGCCTGGGCGAGATGAACGCCGACCAGCTCAAGCTGACCACCCTGGACCCGAAGAAGCGGCGCGCGCTGCGCGTCGTCATCGACCAGGAGCTCGAGACCGACCGCGTGCTCAACGAGCTCATGGGCAAGGACGCGAGCGCGCGCTTCAAGTTCATCATGGAGCGAGCCCCGAAGGCCGACGCCGCGGCGCTCGACGTGTAGCGGGCCCGCCGGCGATTCCGCTGCCGACATACTTTCGGCCCCGCTCTGGCCCGTGGCGTTACGTCAGCTACGTTGCGCGCTGTTCGGGGAGGGGCCTTCACTTGCATCGCATCGTCCTCTTCGCGCTGGCGTGCGCGGGGCTCGTCGTCGTTCCATCGCCCGATCTCGCCTGCGCACAGGAGCGCGCCGCGATGCTGGAGATCGAGGCCGACTTCGCGGCGCCGCTGAACGCGCCCGCGCGGGATCGCTTCCTGCCGGGTGGCGGCGCTTCCGTGGCGGCACTATTCGCGCCGCTGCGCTTCGTGCTCCCCTCGATCCGCGCGCGGGCCCTCGTGCTCGGAGACGGGCCCGCGCCGCCCGCGGATCTAGGCTTCGTCGATCCGGGCGTCGGGACGCTGTACTCGATCAGCGCGGGCTGCCGCCTTCGGACGGACGGCCTCGGTCAAGAGATGGCCGAGCCCGAGGCGACGGGGCCCTGGATCGAGATCGACTTCGGCGCGGCCCTGACCGGCAACCTCGCGCGCCCGACGTTCGAGGCCGGTGTCGGGTACCTCTGGGACGCGGGGGGCACCGAGGGGGCCGGCCACCTCGACATCGGGCCCGTCGCGCGCTTCGTGCACGTGCTGCAGACCGACGAGCGCGGTATCGACGCCAACTCGACGTATATCCTCACGCTCGGGCTTCAGGCGGTGCTCTTCGACGCGGCACCGACGCTCGCCGAGCGGCAGCGCGTCATCCAGACGCGCGCGGCGCCGCACCACCGCGCGATCGAGGGCGCCGACAGCGACGGGGACGGGATCGACGACGCGGACGACGCCTGCCGCACGGAAGCCGAGGATCTCGACGGCGTCCGCGACATCGACGGGTGCCCCGATCCCGACGACGACGCGGACGGCGTCGCGGACGAGGCCGACGAGTGCCCGCGCGATGCGGAGGATCCCGACGGGTTCCTCGACGACGACGGCTGCCCCGAGGCGGACAACGACAACGACAGCTGGGCCGACCGCTTCGATGCCTGCCCGAACGAGCCCGAGACCGAGAACGGCTTCGAGGATCACGACGGATGTCCCGACGGGGGCGACGGAGTCGCGGCTCCGGAGCCGCCGCCCACCGACGCGGGGGCGGCACCATGAGGCCGCTCCTGCTCGGGATCGCCGTCCTGGTGTCCGGCGTCGGCTGCGAGAGCGCGATCGTCGGATCGGAGTGCCGGGCGCCGCTCGTGCGCTGCGGTCGTTACTGCGTCGATCTCGCGAGCGACGGGCTGAACTGCGGCGCGTGCGGCAACGCTTGCGTGTTCGGCTGCTCGAACGCGACCTGCACCCTCGGCGACGCGGCGGTGGTCCCCGATGCAGGCCGCGACGCCGGGCGCGACGGCGGCAACGACGCCGGCTTCGATGCAGGGCACGATGCGGGCTCCGACGCCGGCAGCGACGCGGGCCTCGACAGCTCGCTCGTCGACGGTGGCCCCCGGTGCGGGCTGGGTGAGCTCCTCTGCGGCACGGCCTGCGTGGATCCCCGCGATGGCGCGCACTGCGGCGACTGCACGACGACGTGCGGCGCCGCCGAGGTCTGCACGACCGCTGGCTGCATGCCGAGCTGCGGTGCGGAGACGGCCTGTGGCAGCCGCTGCGTCGATCTCGCGAGCGACCCGCACTTCTGCGGCGACTGCGCGACCGACTGCGGCTCGGACGTCTGCGCGGCGAGCGCGTGCGTCTCCCCGCGCGACGGGCACCTCGTGGTGATCGGCCACGACTACGAGCTGCGCCGCATGGACATGAGCCGGATCGTCGCGAACGCCGTGCTCTTGCCGGCGCGATCGCCCGTGCGCGTGCTGGCGTTCGAGGGCGACGCGACCGCGGCCGGGATCGCCGGAACCCTGGCCGCGCTCGCGGATGCGACCGGGCCGGGGACGATCGCGTTGACCGCCACCTCCGACGTGAGCGCGGTGCCGGTGGGGCTCGAGCAGGCCGACACGTTCCTCGTGTACGCGCAGACGGGGGCGAGCGACGGCAAGCTCCGCGAGATGGGGTACGCGTGGGGCGAGGCGCTCCGCGAGTACCTCGACCGAGGCGGGGTGATCGTGGTCCTGGACGCGCCGAGCCTGACCAACGGCGGCACCCACCAGCTGCTCGACGCTGCGGGCCTGTTCCACGCCACGGCGACGAGCGAGCTCTCGAGCCCGCGCCTGGTGGCGGCCACGGGGCACGAGAGCGACGCGGTCCTGGTGGGCGTGACGTTCCCGTACAACGGCGAGCGCCACACCGTCCGCATCTCGTCGATCGACCCCAGCGTGATCGTCACGACCGGCACCGCGCCGGTCGTGTTCCATCGAGTCGTGACCGACTGAGCGGGTCCTGCCGGCCAGGCGTCCGTCAGCTCCAGGCGTCCGTTAGCTGCGCCCGTACACCGGCACGAGGGCGCCGCGCGTGCTCCCGTTCGTCGGTGACGCGAGGAACGCGATCGTCTCGGCCACCTCGGCGACCTTCGGCCACGACGCGTGATCGGCCCCTGGCATCGCCGCGCGGTTCGCCGGCGTGTCCATCGTGGACGGGACCACGGCGTTGACCCAGATGCCCTCGGCGCGCAGCTCCTCGGCGAGCCCCAGCGTCAGCGCCGCGACGGCCGCCTTGCTCATCGCGTAGGCGACGTTGCCCCCCGTGGGGACGAGCGCGGGCTTGGCGGCGACGTTGACGATCCGTCCGCCCGCGGGCGGGGCGTCCGCCTCGGCCCCGCTGCGCATGCGGCGCACCGCCTCGCGGCAGCAGAGGAACGCGCTCATGGCGTTCGTCGTCAGCATCTTGCGCGCCGTGACGGGCGTGGTGTCGAGGATCGGGCCACCCGCGTAGCCGCCGGCCACGTGGATCGACGCCCAGAGCGATGGGATCGCCGCATAGAAGCGCTCGACGTCCGCCTCGTTGCCGAGATCGAACCCCGCCCGCACGGTGACACGCGGGTCCTTCGCGAGTGGCCAGCGCGCGGCGTCTGCGTCGTCGAACGCGGGCACGTGGCAGTGTGCTCCACGCTCGAGCAGGATCGTCACGAGCGCGCTCCCGAGGGCGCCGGTCCCGCCCGTCACCACCACGTTCAGGTCGTCGAAGTCGCGCATCGAGCCTCCTCTTCCGGGCTGCTCCCGGGACCGGCGATGATTGATCGGGGGAACGGCGCGCGCTACATGCGAAGGCTGCGAGGCAGAGATGGCGTCCGTCGAGATCATGAGCCCTTCGATGATCGATCGCATGCGGGAGAGCTGCCGCATGGCGGGCGAGTGCCTCGTGATGGTCGGCCAGAACATCCGCTCCGGCATGAGCACCGACGAGATCGACAAGCTCGTGCACGACTGGATCATGGCTCGCGACGCGTACCCCTCGCCCCTGAACTACCGACCCTCGGGCGCGCCGCGAGCGTTCCCCAAGAGCGTGTGTACGAGCGTCAACGAGGTCGTCTGTCACGGCATCCCCGGCAAGCGGAGGCTCGAGGACGGCGACATCGTGAACGTCGACGTGACGACGTACTTCAAGGGCTACCACGGCGACACGAGCGCCACGTTCTACGTGGGCGAGCCGAGCGAAGACGCCCGCCGCGTGGTGGAGACGGCGCGCCACGCGCTCGAGCGCGGGATCGCGGCCGTCAAGCACGGCGGCCGCATCTGGGACATCGGCGCGGCCATCCAGGAATACGCCGAGAGCCGGGGCTGCTCGGTGGTGCGCGACTACGTCGGTCACGGCGTCGGGCGCGAGTTCCACATGAAGCCGCAGGTGCCGCACTACGTGCCGCGGCCGGGCGACGGGCACAAGAACGAGCGCATGCGTGCGGGCATGGTCTTCACCATCGAGCCGATGATCAACGTCGGCCACTGGGACACCGAGGTGCTGCCCGACGAGTGGACGGTCGTGACGAGCGACGGCTCGCTCTCGGCGCAGTTCGAGCACACGATCCTGGTCACACACACCGGGTGCGAGGTGCTCACCGATCGCCCGTCGCTGCTCTCGTCCAGCGAGGACAGGCACTGGACCGTCCTCGGGCCCCTCGGGACTCGCGCGGCGCACGCACGCCGTCAGGCGTCGAGCTGATCCGAACCGCGCGGGGCCGTGCCGGTCGCGAGCCGGACCACGAACCGCGTCTCACCTGGCGCGGAGCTCACCCCGATGGAGCCCCCGTGCGCGTCGATGATCTGCTTGGCGATCGCGAGGCCGAGGCCGACGCCATGCTTGCGCTTGGTGAAGAACGGGTCGAACACCCGATCGAGGTCGGCCGGGTCCACGCCGCGGCCGTGATCGATCACCTCGATGACGGCGTCGTCGCCGTCGGTCCGCGCGACCACGCGGACCTCGCCGTCCTTCGGCGAGAACTGGATCGCGTTCTTCACGAGGTTCCAGACCACCTGCCGGAGCTGCGCCGGGTCGGCATGCGCCTGCGCCGGCAGCGCGTCGAGGACGATCTGGACGGTGGTGGCGCTGGGCTGACGGCGAGCGAGGTCGACGACGTCGCGCGCCACACCCGCGACGTCGACCTGCCGGCGCTCCGGCGCGGTCGGGCGACCGAGCTCCAGCATCGTCGTGACGAGCTCGTTCACCCGATCGACCTCGCCCAGCACGGTCTCGAGCAGCTTCTTGTCCTCGCTCCCGAGCGCCTCGGCGTCCCGGACGAGCTCGACCGAGCCCGAGATCGCGCCGAGGGGATTTCGGATCTCGTGGGCCAGACCCGCCGCCAGCTGCCCGAGCACGGCGAGGCGCTCGGCGCGCTCCGCCTTCTCGCGGAGTGTCGCGAGCTCGGTCAGATCCTGGAAGAGGAGCAACGAGCCGAGGATCTGTCCGTCGTGTGCGACGAGGGGAGTCCGCGAGTAGCCCACCGGGAACGTCGTGCCGTCGGTCCGGCGCGCGAGCCCCTCGCTCCGTGACTCGGGCTTGCGGGAGACGCCGTCGAGGAGCGTGTCGAGCGGCGCGCCGACGATCGCCGAGACCGGGCGCCCGAGCATCCGCGCGCCCGCGGCGTTGATCGTCTGGACGACGTCGTCCAGATTCGTCGTCAACAGACCCGATCCGAGCGAGCGGACGACGTCCTCGGTCAGGCGCGCATTGACCGCGGCCGACTCGGTCGCGCGCACGAGGGCGCCCTTGGTCCGGTGTAGCCGGTCGCTCAGCGCGGCCGCAAGCCCGCCGACGAGCATCAGACCCACGATGTTCCGGAGCAGCGCGAGCGAGAACTCGACGTTCGAGGGGTGCGAGTCGGCGAAGAGCGAGTCCGCCGGCGCGGCCACGACCCCGCTCGCGAGCCCGAGGGCGATCGAGACGTAGAGGATGGGGGCGAGCCCCGCCGCCACGAGCGTGGGCCGCGGGCCGACCACGACGGAGGCCCCGAGCACCACCACCCCGTAGAGCGACGAGAAGCCGCTCACCGCCCCGCCGGTCAGCGACACCAGGTAGGTCGTCAGGAGCAGATCGATGGTCACGAGCGTGTAGGCGATCCGCTCCGCGTGGGCGGGCCGCAGCGCGAGCCAGAAGAGGAAGCCGAGGGACGTCGCGAAGACCGCGAGCACCAGGCGGAAGAGCGCGTCGCTCGAGGCGGGGGTGCCCCCGACGACCAGGATGGAGCCGCCGAGCAAGACGAGCCCCACCCCGAGCCGCGTCGCGAGCGCGGCCGAGAGGCGCGTGCGCGCGGCGTCCCCCTCGGGCGCCGTCGCCGGGACGGGCGCCGAGACGCGGGCTCCCGGGGCCGGTGGGTCCGCCGCCGTGGGCGACGCCCCTCCGATCAATCGGCCTTCACCTTGCCGGCGATCGAGAAGATCGGCATGTACATCGCGATCAGCATGAAGCCGACCATGCCGCCGATGACGACCATCATGATCGGCTCGAGCAGCGAGGTGAGCCCGGCGACGGCGACGTCCACCTCTTCCTCGTAGAAGTCGGCGATCTTGTTGAGCATCTGATCGAGCGCGCCGGTCTGCTCGCCCACGCCGATCATCTGCACGACCATCGGCGGAAAGACCTTCGTCTCCATCAGGGGCTCGGCCATCGTCCGGCCCTCGCGGATCTTCGCGGCGGTCGCCTGGATGCCCTTCTCGATGACGACGTTGCCCGAGGCCTTGGCGACGATCTCGAGCGCGTCGAGGATCGGCACGCCCGACGTGAGGAGCGTGCCGAGGGTGCGCGTGAAGCGCGCGACGGCGATCTTCCGCATGACCTGCCCGAGGACCGGGAGCGTCAGGAGCAGGCGGTGCCAGAACTCCTTCCCGCGCGGCTGGCGGTAGCTGTAGGAGAACCCGGCAGCGCCGACGATGATGCTCAGGATCGTGAACGGCAGGTAGTGGATGAAGCCCTCGGAGAGGGCGATGACGAGCCGCGTCGGCCCGGGCAGCTCGTCCTCTCCCCCGAAGTCGGCGAACATCGCCTGGAAGCTCGGGATGACGAACGTCAGCAAGATGGAGAGCACGCCGACCGCGATGAGGCCGACCGCCGTGGGGTAGACGAGCGCCGAGCGGACCTGCCGCTTCAGCTTCACACGCTTCTCGATGTAGACCGCGAGGCGCTGCAGGATCGTGTCGAGGATGCCGCCCAGCTCGCCGGCCGCCACGAGGTTCACGAAGAGCTCGTCGAAGACCTTGGGGTGCTTGCGCAGCGACTCCGAGAACGTGGAGCCCTGCTCGACGTTGCTCTTGATGTCCTTGAGGATGCGGTTGAACGCCTTGTTGTCGCCCTGGCTCGAGAGGATGTCGAGGCACTGCACGAGCGGAAGGCCGGCGTCGATCATCGTGGCGAACTGGCGGATGAAGACGACCAGCTCCACCTCGGACACGGGCGAGCCGAAGCTGATGTTGAGCTCGGCCGGCTTCTTCTTGACCTTGGTCGGGGTCAGGTTCTGAGCCTTGAGGCGCGTCTGGACGGTCGCCTCGGAGTCGGCCTCCATGACGCCCTTGCGCACCTCGCCGGTGCGCGCCTTCGCCTCCCAGATCCACTCCTGCGCCTGTGCCATGACCTCTTCGAAGACTACAGGCCCGGGCCCCGGGGGGTCAAAATGAGCGGACGAATCCTTTCACGTTGGCCGCTATCATGGACGTCGCATGACCGACGCCGCCGACCACCAGGGCCCCCTCCAGGTCACCCTCGTCCAGCTCCTGCGCGCCATGATCGAGCGCGGCGCGTCCGATCTGCACCTCACCAAGGGCACCCCGCCGCAGTTCCGCATCGACGGGAGCCTGGTGCCCCTGAAGATGCCCCCGCTCCGGCCCGAGGACACCAAGCAGCTCGTCTACTCGGCGATCTCCGACGACCAGAAGGTGAAGTTCGAGAAGACCCAGGAGCTCGACTTCTCGTTCGGCCTGCGCGGGCTCTCGCGCTTCCGCGGCAACGTGTTCATGCAGCGCGGCGCCGTCGCCGCGGCTTTCCGCGCGATCCCGCACCGCATCATGACCTTCGAGGAGCTCGGGCTGCCCCAGGTCGTGAGCGACCTGTCATCGCTGCCGCGGGGCCTGGTGCTGGTCACCGGTCCGACGGGCTCGGGCAAGTCCACCACGCTCGCGTCGATGATCGACAAGATCAACCGCGAGCAGCGCATGCACATCATGACGATCGAGGACCCGATCGAGTACGAGCACCACAGCAAGCTCTGCGTGGTGAACCAGCGCGAGGTCGGCGCCGACACGAAGGGCTTCAAGGAGGCCCTGAAGTACGTCCTGCGCCAGGATCCGGACGTCGTGCTCGTCGGCGAGATGCGCGACCTCGAGACCATCGAGGCAGCGCTCACGATCAGCGAGACGGGCCACCTCGTCTTCGGCACGCTCCACACCAACAGCGCGATCTCGTCGATCAACCGCATGATCGACGTGTTCCCCGCCGGCCAACAGGCGCAGATCCGCGCACAGCTCTCGTTCGTGCTCCAGGGCGTGATGACGCAGCTGCTGCTGCCGCGGGCCGATGGGCCCGGCCGCGTCGTGGCGCTCGAGGTGATGGTGCCCAACGCGGCGATCCGGAACCTGATCCGCGAGGACAAGGTCCATCAGATCTACTCCCAGATCCAGATCGGACAGGGAAAGAGCGGGATGCAGACGATGAACCAGTCGCTCTACTCCCTCTATCAGAAGCGCCTGATCTCGCTCGAGGACGCGATGGCCTACTCGAGCGACCCGAACGAGCTGCAGATGATGCTGGACGGGCGCTCGCCGGTGGTTCCCTCGGGGCCTGGCTACTCCGGTGGGACGCGCCGCGGCTGACTTGCACGCTTGAAACCCGGCGCTGCGCGGGGGCAAGGGCGCCGCGAGGGCGGTTCTCGCGTGCCTGGATCGGGCGCCTGGAATCGCTTCGGAATCTGGCAAGGGAGGCGCGGCACGGTGGGTGCATCGGATCGGGGTGTGCGGAAGCCTGACGAGACGCTGCCTCCGGGTAGCGGGGTGGTCGACGCGGCGATCCGCGTCGTCGTCTGCTCCCGCGACGTCACGCTCGAAGGGGAAGGGGAGGCGGACGCCGTGGTCGCGCGCGACGTCGCCGATCTGCTCATGGCGCTCGACGAGAGCCGCCGCGTCGCGATCCTCGTGGACACGCGGAGCCCCGCGATCGATCTCAAGTTCCTCGCGCGGCTGGCCCGTGACTTCCCTCCGACGATCGCGATCTTCGTCGAGGGCGTCCCGAGCACGGACCGTCGCGCGTTTCACGACCAGGGCGTGTACCGCGCGCAGTTCGACGCGCACGGCGAGGGCCTCCTGGCGGCGGATGGCCGGGCGATGGATCGGGCGCGCCTGGTCGCCGACGTCCGTGCGCGGCTCGAGCGAATGCCGACCCCGCTCGTCGCCGCCAAGGGGAGCTGAGCGAGCGCGATCAGGGCTCGCCGCGCCAGCGGCGGGAGCGCGCCACCTCGGCCTCGTAGCGCGCGATCTCGGTCGCCGTGCGCTCGGCGTCCCATCCGAGCCGCGCCGCCATGCGGTCCGCCACGGCGCGCGCCGCGCCCAGGCCCTGGTCGTGGTCGCGGAGAAAGATCTGCGTGCGGCGCAGCAGAACGTCGATCAGCGTGGTCGCGAGCTCCTCGTCGACCGCGAAGTCGACCTGGACGAAGCGCTCGGGGCGTCCCTCGACGATGCGGGCGGCGGCATGCGGGTCGGATGCCGCACGCTCGGCCAGCGCGAGTGCGCGCATCCCGTAGTGGCCCGCGAGCGCGAGCGCGGTCGGGTCGTCGAAGGCGCCGCGCGACGCCTCGAGCACTCGCGTGGCGACCTTCGCGTGGTCGTCGTCCTCGGGCCAGCCCTCGCCTCCAGGCAGCGGGTCCTTGTCGGTGCGAGCCGGCGCGAGCTCCTTCTTGAGCTCGCGCGTCATCTCCAGCACCCGGACGACCGTGTCGACGATCTCCGCCGACATGCGGCGGTAGGTGGTGAGCTTGCCGCCGGCGATCGTGATCAGGCCGTCCTGCCCGATCGCGATGTGGTGCTCTCGGCTCACCTGGCTCTCCTTCACGCCCGTCTCCGCGATCAGCGGGCGCAGGCCTGCCCACGTGGAGATCACGTCGGCCTCCACGACGTTCTGCGCGGGGAAGTACGCGCTCGTCGCGCGCAGCAGGTAGCGGACGTCGTCGTGCGTCGCGGCCACGTCCGCCGGGTCCCCCGCGTAGTCCGTGTCCGTCGTGCCGACGTACGTGCGGTCGCCCCATGGGATCGCGAAGAGCACCCGGCCGTCGTCCGGGTGGTAGCAGACGACCGCGTGGTTCACGGGCAGCCGCTCGCGGTCGACGACGACGTGAACACCCTTGGTCGGTCGCAACATCGGCCCCGGGGCCGCGCCCTCGGCTCGTGCGAGGGCGACCGTCGCGTCGGTCCACGGGCCCGTGGCGTTGACGATCGCGCGCGCGCGCAGCTCCTTGCGCCGCCCGCCGAGGACGTCTCGGATCGTCGCGCCGCGCAGGCGCTCGCCCTTGCCGGCCGTCAGCGCCTCGACCTTGGCGTAGGTCGCGACGATGGCCCCGTGGCGTGCCGCGTCGATGGCGTTCTCGAGCGTGAGGCGCGCGTCGTCGGTCGAGCAGTCGTAGTAGAGCGGCGCGCCCTTGAGCCCCTCGCTCTTGAGCGCGGGCTCCTCGCTCATCACGTCCTTGCCGCTGAGCTGCCGGTGGCGCTGCGGCGATCGGAAGAGCGAGAGCCCGTCGTAGAGCCACATGCCGGCGCGGATCATGAGCAGGTTGTGGCGGCTCCCCTGATAGACGGGGAAGAGGAACGCCAGCGGGTTGACGAGGTGCGGCGCGAGGTCCATCAGGATGCGCCGCTCGCTCACCGACTCGAACACGAGGCCGATCTCGTACTGCTCGAGGTAGCGCAGCCCGCCGTGGACCAGCTTGCTCGAGCGCGAGCTGGTGCCGGAGGCGAGGTCGTCCATCTCGACCACGGCGACCGAGAGGCCCCGCCGCGCCGCGTCCCGCGCGACCCCGGCGCCGACGATGCCGCCGCCGATCACGAGCAGGTCCACGTCGGCGGCCGCCTCGAGCCGCTTCCACATCGCCTCGCGCGTCATCGCCGTCGCGCTCGGCCTCGCCGGACCCCCATTGCTCGCAGCCATCACCACCTCGCTCCTCTCGACTCAGCGGGACCCGAAGCCCCCGAAGAGGCCACGCCGAAAGATGCCCGACCGCGGATCGGAGCGCGAGACGATCCGCGCGACCGCCCACGCCGCGGCGAGTGTGCCTTCGATGCCGAGGCCTGGAACGTTCTGCTCGCCGAGGAGCAGGAGGCTCTTGAGGGGTGTCCGGATCGGCAGCGCGGCGATCCCGAGCGTGCTCGTGATGGGGAAGCCGTGGACGACCTCCATCGAGCTCGGCCCCCGTGCCCACTTCGCCGGCGGGTCGATGACCTCGCCCCGCTTCACGTCCTGCGCCGGCCGCCCGTCGTGAGGGGAGTCGACCAGCTCGGCGTGCTCACCGAGGAAAGGGACGAACTCGCCGAGGGTGGCGAGCAGATCCTCGCGAATCGTGTCGAGGTAGCCCGGAGTGTCCTCGACGCCGCGGCGCGGGAGCAGCGCCTCCACCGTGAGCAGCCGTCGCGGCGCGGCGGAGGGGGGCGCGACCTCCACGTGGAGCAGGTTCGCGCCCGCGAGCGGGCGGTCTGGATCGCGCACCACGAAGAGATCGCGCGCCAGGCCCATCGGCAGGCCGGCCTGCGCGACGAGCACGTTCATCGTGAACCGGTAGTAGCGCACGACCGGCTCGCCCGCGCTCTCGAAGAGCGACTCGAAGGGACGGCGATCGGGGAGCATGCGGACGTACTGAGCGACGTTCCCGCCGAGGATCACGTGCGTCGCGCCGACGTCCTCGCCCGACGCGGCGAGCCGCACGCCGCTGACGGCGCTCCGCTCGACGAGGATCTGGTCGATCTTCTCGCGCTCCCGCAGCTCGCCGCCGTGGGAGCGGAACGAGTCGAGCACGATCTTCCGCAGCGCCGCGAGCCCACCCGTCAGCCCGGCGCCCCCGGTGGACCACGCGCCGAGCGCGCGCACGAAGCGCACGCCGTGGGTCAGATCCGGATCCATCGCGTCGGCGAAGCGAAGCGGTGCGTGGGCGCAGAGCCGGAACGGGTGCGCCTCGGGCAAGGCCGCCAGCAGGTCCGTGCCCTCGAGCGGAGCGAGGTGCGAGATGGCGCCCGAGACCTCGCGACGCTCGAAGAACGTGTCGGGAGGCAGCACGAGGTCGTTCGTGAGCGCGGCGTCGATCGCCTCCATCTCGCGAGCGAGGCGCGCCGTGAGGTCGTCGATCGGTCGGCGCACCTCGGGGAACTCGCGCTCGATCTCGCGGGCGAGGGCGCTGCGGTCGATCGCCATCTCGAAGCGATGACCGGGCAGGGCGACCTGGAACGCCGGGTCGAAGCTCTCGGCCACGCGCCGGAAGGGCTGGTGGATCGCCAGCTCCGCGAAGATGCGGCGGGCGATCGGGGAGCGCGCAGCGAGGAAGTTGAAGGGGGCGCGCGGGAGCTCGAGCGAGCCTTGGTCGGGCGTGACGATCTCGTAGCTCGGCGCGTGGTCTTCATGACCGAGCGCGAGCACCCGGAACCCGCGCTTGGCGAGGAGCGCGGCGCCGACGAGGCCGCCGAGGCCGCCGCCCACCACGATCGCGTCGTAGTGCGTTCGAAACATCAGCCGAAGACGACGCGCGCCTCGAATGCGGCGCCCGGCGTCTCGATCACGCGGCCGACGACCGCGGCCTCCTCGCCCGCGCGCGCGAGCACCTCGCAGGCCTCTTTCGCCGCGACCGCGGGAACCACGGCCACGAGCCCGAGCCCCATGTTGAACGCGAGGCGCATCTCGTCGAGCGAGACGTCGCCGTGCTCGGCGACGAGGGCGAAGATCGGCGGGACGCTCCAGGTCTTCGGATCCACCGCGACGCCCATTCCGTCGGGTAGCACGCGCGGCACGTTGCCGGGCAGTCCGCCGCCGGTGATGTGGCTCAGGGCTCGGACCTCGACGGCCGCGAGCAGCGCCCGCACGGCGCGGGCGTAGATCCGCGTCGGGCGCAGCAGTGCGTCGGCGAGCGGCTCCCCGAGACCGGCGGGACGGGCGTCGAGCGCGAGGCCGGCTCTCTCGAGCAGCACCTTTCGCACCAGCGAGTAGCCGTTCGAGTGCAGCCCGCTCGACGCGACACCGATCACGGCATCGCCCGGCCGGACCTTCGTGCCGTCGACGATGTCCGCGCGATCGACGACGCCGACCGAGAACCCGGCCAGGTCGTACTCGCCCGCCGCGTACATCCCAGGCATCTCGGCCGTCTCCCCGCCGAGCAGCGCGCAGCCAGCGTCCTCGCAGCCCTTGGCGATCCCCGCGATGACCTTCTCGGCTCGGCCCACGTCGAGCGCGCCGGTCGCGAAGTAGTCGAGAAAGAAGAGCGGGCGCGCACCGCACGTGATCACGTCGTTCACGCACATCGCCACGAGGTCGATCCCGACGGTGTCGTGCCGGTCGGCGAGGAAGGCGATCTTGAGCTTGGTCCCGACGCCGTCGGTGCCCGAGACGAGGATCGGCTCCTTCATCCCGGCGGGCAGGCCGCAGAGCCCGGCGAAACCGCCCACGCCGCCGAGCATCTCGGGGATGCGCGTCCGCGCGGCGAGGGGCTTGATGCGCTCGACCAGCGCGTCGCCGGCCTCGACGTCCACGCCGGACTGCTTGTAGGTGACTCCGCTCATGCGGCGGCGAGCGTATCGCGGAAATCGGAGGCGTCGACGCCGACGTTCACCGGCGAAGCGGGCCTACGCCAGCGCCGCGGCGATCTCGGCGGCGAGGGCCGCGCCCACCGCCCCGTCCAGCTTCCCGGGCTTCCAGCTCAGGCCGAGCCCGCTCTCGCCCTGGCGCGGGATGATGTGGAAGTGCACGTGGAACACGGCCTGGTGCGCGAGCGGCCCGTTGTTCTGCAGCACGTTGTACTGCGTCGCGCCCGTCGCGCTCATCACGGCGCGCGCGATTCGCGGGAGCACGCGGCCGAGCGCGGCGGCCTGCTCGTCCGAGAGCTCGTGCAGGAATGCCTTCCGCTCCTTCGGGATCACCAGTGTGTGCCCCTCGCTCAGCGGCCCGACGTCGAGGAAGGCGAGCACGTGCTCGTCCTCGTACACGCGGTGGCAAGGGATCTCGCCGTCGAGGATCTTGGAGAAGACGGTCATCTCGCGGCTCCGGCGCGATGCACCACGCGGCCCACGAAGAAGGGGCCCATCTTCGCGATGTACTGCGAGGTCTGCTCGGTGTGCCGCATCGTCTGCACGATGTGCGAGAGCGGGTGCAGATCCTTGCCGATCAGACCGATGACGAACTCGTTGTCGCCCGCGTCCAGACCGTGACACGCGAGCCGCACGTCGTGCGCGAGACCCGTGCGTCCGTACGCCATCCCGATCGCTGCGTGCTCGCGCAAGATGACGGATTGCTGGTGCTTCTCGAGGCGCTCGAAGGCGCCGTTGCGACGCAGCGGGTACCACACGTGCCAGCCCCACTCGGCTGCGAGCACGTACTCCACCGATCGGCGCAGGATCGCGTGCTCGAGCTCCGGCTCGTGGCCGAGCGCGTAGGTGCGCCCGAGCATCGCCCAGCCCTCGCGCTGCGTCATCGGCAGCTCGCGGAGCGCCGGGTGGACCTTCGCGACGAACGTCGCGGGGTCCTCGGACCAGGTCAGCACGCCGATCCCGCGCGTCGCGTTCGCGTCCTCGTACACGACGTGCGCGACGCCAGCGGCGCCGAGCGCGTGGACCAGCTGGTCCTGAGCCTTGCCGAACGCAGCGCCGCGGTCCACGTCGAACACGAGCAGCTGCATGAACAGGCGACGGTCGAGAACCTGACGCTCGCCGTCCTTCTTGCCACCCCACTCCCGGACGTCGATGTCGGGCAGGCCCGGGGCCTCGCGCTTGGCGGCCTCGTCGCTCAATCGTCGTCCTCGTCGTCGTCGTCGTCGTCGTCGTCCGGCGGCGGCTCGGGCGCCTTGCCTTCCTCGGCGCGCTTCGCGACGAGCGCGACCGCCCGCGCGCGGACCTCGGGCTTGGGCGCGAGCAGGATCGTCATGGTCTTGGCCTCCATGCGGGCACCCTGCTCGATGACGGCGATGTCCTTGGTGTTGTCGAGGAAGTGCACGAGCTGCCGCTCGGCCGTCTCGGGGTGCGTGATCTCGCGACCGCGGAAGCGGCAGGTGACCTTCACCTTGTCGCCCTCCTCGAGGAAGCGGCGGATGTGGCGGAGCTTGACCTCGAGGTCGTGGTCGTCCGTCTTCGGACGCAGCTTCACTTCCTTGAGCTCGGTCGTGAGCTGGCGCTTCTTCGCCTCGTTCTCGCGCTTCTTCTCCTCGTACTTGTACTTCCCGTAGTCCATGATCTTGCAGACGGGAGGCACGGCCTTCGGGTTGACCTCGACCAGGTCGAGCTCCTTCTCGCGCGCGAGGCGGAGCGCCTCGTGGGTCGCGAGGACGCCGAGCATCTCGCCCTCCGCGCCGATCACACGCACTTCCGGCACGCGGATGCGGTGGTTCGTGCGGGGACCAGTGAAGGCACCAGGGCGGGCACCACGAGGATCGAAACGCGGATTGACGATGGGACTATCCTCCTGCGGGAAGGGCGCGTGCCCTTCGGACCTGTAGACGAAGCGGCGGGATCTTGCTGCGAACCTCGGCGGGAAACAAGGCCGTTCAGCGGAGCGAGGGCGCGAGCGATTCCGCCTGGATCATGGCGATCACCTGCTCGATCGGCAGGGCGCCGAGCTCCTTGTTGCCATCCCGCTGGGTGATGGCGAGCGAGCGACCCTCCGCTTCCTTCTCGCCGACGACCGCGCGGTAGGGGATCCGCATGTTGCGGGCGTTGCGGACCTTGGCCCCGAGCTTGTCGGCGCTGACGTCGATGGTGACCCGCGCGCCGGCCTTGCGGAGCAGCTCGGCGGCCTCGAGGGTCCAGGCCTCGGCCTTCTCGCTGACCGAGAGCAGCGCGATCTGCTCGGGCGCGAGCCAGGTCGGGAACGCCCCGTTCACGTGCTCGATGAGCACGCCGAAGAAGCGCTCGATGGACCCGAGGACCGCGCGGTGCAGCATCACGGGGCGCGGCCGGGAGTTGTCCTGCGCCACGTACGTGAGGTCGAACGAGCTCGGCATGTTGGGGTCGTACTGCATCGTCGCGAGCTGCCAGGGGCGGCCGATCGCGTCCTTGAGGTGGAACTCGATCTTCGGGCCGTAGAACGCGCCCTCGCCGTCGAGGATCTCGAACGCGATCCCGCGCGCCTTCACGCCCTCGATCAGCGCCTTCTCGGCCCGGTCCCACATCTCGTCCGAGCCCATGCGCTTCTCGGGGCGCGTCGCGATCGCCACGCGCACCTCGTGGAACCCGAAGTCGAGGTACACGCGGTAGACGAGGTCCATGAGCTTCTCGATCTCGCCCTGGACCTGGTCCTCGGTGCAGAAGATGTGCGCGTCGTCCTGCGCGAAGGTGCGCACGCGGGTCATCCCCTGCGTGACGCCGCTGCGCTCGTAGCGGTGCAGGCGCCCGAAGTCGGCCATGCGGAGCGGGAGCTGCCGGTAGCTGCGCTGCTCCATCCCGAAGATGAGGCAGTGCGAGGGGCAGTTCATCGGCTTCACGCCGAAGCGCGCCTCACGCTCGATGTCCGCGAGCTCGCGCTTGCCCTCGTGCTTGGCGATGGATTCGAACTCCTCGCGCGTCATCGCGAAGTACATGTTCTCGGCGTAGTTCGGCAGGTGGCCGCTCGTCTCGAAGAGCTTCCGATCGAAGATCTGGGGAGTGACGACCTCCTCGTAACCCTCGCGGCGGTACTGCGCGCGGATGTAGTCGACGAGCGCCGCGTAGATCTTCGCGCCGCGCGGCAGGAAGAAGGGCGAGGCCGGCGCCCACGGGTGGAAGCCGATGAGCTCGAGCTCCTTGCCGACCTTGCGGTGGTCGCGCTTCTCGGCCTCCTCCATCTGGCGCAGGTACGTGCGCAGCGCCTTCTCGTCGGCGAAGGCGGTGCCGTAGATGCGCTGGAGCATCGGGTTGCCCTCGATGCCGCGCCAGTACGCGCCCGAGGTGCGGGTGAGCTGGAACGCGCGCAGGAACTTCGCCGAGGGGACGTGCGGCCCTTCGCAGAGGTCGACCCACTCGGAGCCCGCGGCGCCGTGGCGGTAGAGCGAGATCTCCTCGTTGTTCGCCGCGAGCCGCTCGAGGTGCTCGAGCTTGAACGTCTCGTTCATGTTGGACAGGAGCGTGCGCGCAGCCTCGACGCTCACGACCTCGCGGCGGAACGGCGCGCCTTCGGCGACGATCTCGGCCATCTTCTTCTCGATCGCGCGCAGGTCGTCCTCGGAGAACGCGCCGCCGGGCTTGTCGTAGTCGTAGTAGAAGCCCGGCGGATCCTCGGTCGCGGGGCCGAAGGCGACCTTCGTCCCGGGGAAGAGGCGCTGCACGGCGTCGGCCATCACGTGCGCCGACGAGTGGCGGATGATCGGGAGCGCCGCGGGGTCCTGCGCGCGGATCGGCGCGACCTCGGCGCCCTCGGGGATCGGTGTCATGAGGTCGCGGACCGCGGTCGCGCCGCCGCTCGTCACGCGCGCCGCGATCGTGTCGGGCGTGAGCGCGCCCTTCGACTCGAGGGCTTGACGGGGTGTGATCATCGGCTGGCTGGACATGACGGACCTCTCTCGCGCGGACGCTTAGCGCGTCCGGACGTCTTCGGGGAGCACCGCTCGACGGAGCGGGCTCAGCGGGTCGTGGTGACCCGGAGTGCCCGGCGAAGCCGGGCGGACCCGACCGGGGTGGACTCGATCGTCGAGCGCGAGCGCGTCTGTTCGATCGAATCCTGCATGATCATAGGCGCGCCCGGGCTTGAACCGGGGACCCCTACCGTGTCAAGGTAGTGCTCTACCACTGAGCTACGCGCCTGGATGAGCTCCGTCCGCTATCGGGAGCTCCGCCCCGGGAACCCGGGGGCGCGTTGACTAGCGCCCGGTGACGGAGGCGTCAAGAACGATGGTCGCACGGGGCCGCCCGCCATGGACGCGAGCTTCCCTCCTCTGAGAGACTCGGGGACGGAGGGGTCCCATGAACCGCACTTTCTTCTTCGTCGCCTCGCGCGAGGCGCGCGCGATCGCCTGTTCGACGCTCGTCGCCGGGCTCGCGCTCCTCGTCCCGGCCTGCGACTGCGCGGGCAACACGACCAACCCGGGCGTGGATGCGGGGGACACGGGCCCCGCCTCGGACGGCGGCGACGGCGGGGGGCGCGACGGCGGCCGCGACGCGAGCGTGGACGCGAACGTCGACGTGGGGCCCACTCCCGACGCGAACGTCGACGGGTGCGTGAGCAGCGCCGAGACGTGCAACGGCATCGACGACGACTGCGACGGGACGATCGACGACGGCGTGACCCAGAGCTGCGGAATGAACGTCGGCGTCTGTCGCACCGGCACGCAGACCTGCAGCGCGGGGACGTTCGGCACGTGCATGGGCGCGATCGATCCGGGCACCGAGATCTGCGGCAACGGACTCGACGACGACTGCGACGAGATGGTCGACGACGGCTGCACGTGCACCGACGGCGCGACCCAGAGCTGCGGCAGCGGCGTCGGCGAGTGCCGGCGCGGCACGCAGACCTGCGCTTCGTCCGCCTGGGGCGCGTGCGTCGGCGAGGTGACGCCGGTCGCGGAGGCGTGCGATGGCACGCGGGACGACGACTGCGACGGAACGGTGGACGAGGGGTGCGGCTGCACCTCCGGCGCCACGCAGGCGTGCGGCTCGTCGGTGGGCGCGTGCAGCCCGGGCACCCAGACGTGCGTCGCGGGCGCGTGGGGCCCCTGCACGGGCGGCGTGCAGCCGACCATGGAGACGTGCAACGGCGCCGACGACAACTGCGACGGGAGCGCGGACGAGGGCAACCCCATGGGCGGCGCCGCGTGCGGAAGCTCGACCGGCGTCTGCACGCCCGGCGTCGAGACCTGCACGGCTGGGTCGCTGATGTGCATCGGGGGCGTGATGCCCGGCACCGAGACGTGCAACGGCATGGACGACAACTGCGACGGCACGACGGACGAAGGGTTCAACCTGGGCGCGGCCTGTGACGGGCCGGACACGGACAGCTGCACCGAGGGGACCAACATGTGCAACGCGACGGGCGGCTCGTCGTGCAGCGACGCGACGGGCGACAGCGTCGAGACGTGCAACGGCATGGACGACGACTGCGACGGCAACGTCGACGAAGGCAACCCCGGTGGCGGCGTGCTCTGCGCCGGCGCGACGGACGTGGGCGCGTGCGTGTCGCGTACGGCGTGCGTGGCCGGTTCGCTGATCTGTCGCGGGACGTTCGTCGCGCCGCCAGGCGCGGGGGGTTCGCCGACCAACCCCGGGACGCCCGCGCTGCCGCTCTCGACCGTCGCGCTCGCGCAGGGTAACGCCACGGCGATCGGCGGCGGCGCCGACGTGTGCCTCTGCGATCCCGCGGGCGGCGCCCCCAGCACGTTCAGCGAGAACGTGGTGATGATCGAGGGCACCAGCGTGCTCGGGAACTACGACTGCGCGACCTGGACCCGGACGGGCGGCGCCTCGACCGTCATCGCGGACGTCGACGGAGACGGACTCAACTTCCCCTCGGGCATCACCTCTGCGACCTCGCTCGAGCAGCTGACGGTGAACGGGACCTCGGGTCCCAATCCCTCGCAGGCCGTCACGATCAACGGCAGCGCGCCGCTGATCTTGAACGTGACGGTCGTCGGCGGGCAGACGCCGAGCTCGACGGCGATCGAGTGCACGGGCTGCGGAGCACAGATGCGGGCCGTGACCGCGAACGGCGGCTCGGCCACGACGCGCGCGATCGGCTTCCACGGGACGGGCGCCCTCACCGGGCTGAGCGTGAGCACGAGCAGCTTCTCGGGGGGCACCACGAGCATGGCGGGCTCGGCGAGCTTCGGCGTGCGGCTCGAGGGATGCACGAGCGCATCGACCTGGACCTCGACGAGCACGTTCGGTGGCAGCTCGCCGCCGGGCGGCGCTCCGGTCGGGACGCGCACCGGCTTCGATGCGAGCGGCGCGACGTGCGCGCCCTCGGTGACGGGCGGCAGTCACGTCGGCTGCGAGGCGAGCGGCGTCACCTGCATCGGCGTGTCGTGCTCGGCCGGCGCGCCTTGCAGCGTGACGGGCTCGCTCGCGACCTCGCCCTCCGGGGGCGGGATCCGCGGCGCGACGAGCCACGTGAGCTCGTGCATCGGAGTGCAGTGCACCACCGGCGGGTGCGCGAGCTTCGTGAACAACTCGATCAGCGCCGGCTTCCTGCTCGGCGCGAGCACCGTGGGCATGGGCATGCAGATCGACGGTGCCTCGCCCATCGTCGATCGGAACACGATCACGGGCCCGCAGGGCGGGATCGCCACGCCGCCGATGGTGGGTCGCTTCTACGGCCTATACCTTCACACGACGGCGTCCCTGGTCACGAACAACATCATCCTCGACGGGAGCTGGGTCGGTGCGGTCGACGTGCTGCGCTTCGATCTCGGGGCGGCCAGCGGCGCCGTGCGCGGCCCCACCGTCCACAGCAACACCATTCAGTTCACGTCGTGCACCGCGTGCGGGGCGCGCGTCGGCCTCGGGCTGGCCGGCGTCGCGGGCGCGATCCCGCAGGGCGTCTTCCGCAACAACGTCTTCGACCACTCCGGGGCGGGCGGGCTCACCCGCGCCGTCGTCGAGTACGACGTGAACGCGGATCCGATGAACTTCGAGAACAACGACATGAACGACACGGTCCTCTACTTCGACGAGGGCTCGACACCGCTCACGCTCGCGATGGTGAACGCGCTCGGGGCGGGCTACTCGGGCAACATCGCCGGTAGCTGCGGTCTCACCGCCACCCAGCACCTGCCCGGGACGGGGTCGATCTGTTACGACGCCGGGACGGCGGTCGCAGCCGCCACGAACCACGACTTCGACAACGAGTCCCGTCCGTTCAGCGTGGCGGGCTCGCCGCGCTACGACATCGGAGCCGACGAGCTCCATCCCTGAGTTCAGCGACGGAGTCGGGCGAGCGCGATCTCGCGACCGCCTGTCGCGGCGACGAGGGCCGCGAGCTCGCCCGCCGCCGCGGCGTCGGGGGCGCCCCGCCGCATCGCGCGGATGAGGGTGTTCTTCGGCGTGTGCTCGCTCGGGACGAACTCCAGCGGCCACACCTCGTAGCCCGACGCGCGCAGCACGAGCGCGCGCATGGTGTCGGTGACGGTGGCGGCGGCCTCCCGGCGCAGGTGCGGCGTGCGGTGGATGGCGGCGAACGGTCCCGTGCCCGGCGGCAGCTCCGACCAGGCTCGTGCGAGCTCGGCGTGGCAGCACGGCGCGACGGCGCACAGGCGCGCCTCGAGCGAGAGGGCGAGCGTGATCGCGTCGTCGGTCGCCGTGTCGCACGCGTGCAGCGCGACCACGCCGTCGATCTCGGGAGCGGCGCCGAACGCGCGCTCCCAGGCGCCTCGGACGTCGAGGGCCGCGAGCGAGCCCGCCTCGTGGCGCACCACGTCCCCGAGCCCCGCGAGCTCGGCGTCCTGCCGGCAGCGCGCGACCAGGGCCTCGTTGCGATCGATCCCGAGGACCTCGACGGGATGCCCCCAGAGATCGCGGAAGCACCAGGCGAGCAAGAGCGCCAGGTAGCTGCGCCCGCACGCCGCGTCGATCAGCCGCACCGGCTCGCCCTCGCGGGCCGCCCGCAGCTCTCTGAGGGAAGGTCCGAGCACCGCGACCATGTGGTTGACCTGCAGGTACTTCCGGACCCGATCGGGCGGCATCGAGCCGTCGGCCGAGAGCAGGCTCATCGCGCGCAGGAGCGGGGCGGCCGCGACGGGCGGCAAGAGGAGCGTCTTGCCCCGGGACAGCCGCGCGATCCGCTCGGGCGTCCAGTGGGCGCGCGCCCGCCCGGTGATCTCTGCTGCCCACGCGCCCCGCATCCACCTCATGTAGCGCGACTCTGATACAATCGGGGCTCGTTTCGCGGAGGCGCGGATGCGCATCGTCGTCGCTTGGCTCCCGGTCGCTCTGCTCTTCGTCGGTGTCGGCTGCTCCGCCGGGAGCGGTAGCGTCCGGGACGCGGGCCGCCGCCACGAGGGCGGCTACCCCGACACCGGCAGCCTCTTGCTCGACGCCGGCCCGCTGATGGCGGAGTGCAACGACGGAATCCACAACTGCGGGACGGGAGAGGTCTGCGCGGCGGTCTCGGGCGTGCCGCGCTGCGTGCCCGACCCGAACCCGCCCCCTCCGGGCGACGGAACGCACTGCGGCACGTGCCCGGCGCCCGGACAGTGCCGCATGGGCGCCTGCATCCAGCCCACCCCGAGCGGCGGGCTCTGCGAGTTCGACACGATGTGCATGGCCGGCGAGTTCTGCCTCGGCGGCTGGTGCACGCGCGACCCGCGTATTCCGGTCCCCTGCGCCGACGCGAGCGCCTGCGCGCCCGGGCTCGTCTGCACCGGCGGCAGCTGCCACTGCGTGCACACGTCCGACTGCCCGACCGGGTTCATGTGCACCGACGGCGCGTGCACGCCCGGCGCGGGCTGCCTGGCCGACATCGAGTGCCCGAGCGGCGACGTCTGCGAGGCGGGCACCTGCCGCCCGGGCACGGTCTGCGACATCGCCTCGCCCGACTTCGCGGGCGACTGGCCGACGATGCACTCGACGCTGCGCCTGCGTGAGTCGCTCCCGGACTGGCTCTCGAGCCTGCTGAACGCGATCGAGGGGCCGCTGCTCTTCCTCGCGGGCGACACGGCGTGCATCGACTTCGGCCTGCCGAGCTGGGTCGAGGACGCCATCTGCGCCGCGATCGCACCGTACGTCGGCGACGCGCTGCCGCGCTGGGCACCGCCGCTGTTCCGCGCGATCGCGCACCTCAACGAGGTGCTGAACACGTGGGAGATCGACGAGCACATGACCCTCACGCGCGGCACCGTGGCCGACAGCTACCGCGGCACGCACACGTGGGACCGGGTCTCGTTCGTCTACGCCGGCACCACCGTGACGGGCGATCCGACGACGGTGTTCGACTGGATGTTCATGCCGAGCGAGTTCAACGCATCGGTGACCTGCGGCGTCTTCACCGTCGATCGCCACAGCGTGCACGTGAGCATCGGCGCCATCATCGCGTGGCTCGTCGACGCCGTGATCGAGGTCGCGAGCGACGGTGCGTACGACAGCCTCGACGCGGTGCTGAACACCATCGCGTCCTCGTTCTGCTCGGGCCTCGCCGACGCGGCCGAGGCGGCGGCGCCGGACTACCCCGGCGTCGCGGGCACGGTACACAGCGTCTGCACCTCTGCGCTCAGCGGCCTCGTCACGACGGCCGTCAACGCGGTCCTCAACGCACGGCTCGGGGTCGACCCGATCACGCTGCGCGGCACTGCCCAGATCGGGGGTCCGAACTCGCTCGTCATGGGCCACTGGGACGGCACGCTCGTCGGCAGCGACTTCACCGGCGACTGGCAGGCGATGCGCCCCTAGCGATCCCCGCTTGCCGATCCACTTCGAGAACGTCAGCAAGTCGTTCGGCCCGAAGGTCGTCCTCTCGGACGTGTCGATCGAGGTCGCGGACGGCGAGTGCTTCTTCGTCATCGGCGGCTCGGGCGTCGGCAAGAGCGTGCTCATCAAGCACCTCGTCGGCCTGCTGCGCCCGGACGCGGGCAAGATCTGGCTCGATGGCGAGGAGGTCTCCCGGCTCGACGAGGCCCAGCTCGCGCCGATCCGGAAGAAGTGCGCGATGGTCTTCCAGAGCTCGACGCTCTTCGACTCGATGACTTGTGCCGAGAACGTGGCGCTTCCGCTGCGTATCCACCGCGGCCTCTCCATGAGCGCCGCGCTCGAGGAGGCGGCCCGGCGTCTCGACCAGGTCCACATGCGCCCGTTCGCGCGGAGCTTTCCTGCCGAGCTCGGCGACGGGATGCGCAAGCGCGTCGCGATCGCCCGCGCGCTGACCCTCGAGCCTCGCTACGTCCTCTTCGACGAGCCGACCACGTCGCTCGACCCGGTGTCGGCCCGCCGCGTGGACCAGATGATCCGCGAGCTCTGCGACACGGTCCACGTGACCGCGATCGTCGTGTCTCACGATCTGCCCTCGATCTTCGGGATCGCCGACCGGATCGCGATGCTGTACAAAGGTCGCGTTCAATTCGTCGGGACACCCGCGGAGATACGCGTGACCGAGGATCCGATCGTGCGGCAGTTCATCGAGGGGCGGGCGCAGGGGCCGATCGAGACATGACGACTCGCCCAGAGGCACGCTCATGAGCCGGATCTCGCTCGAGGCGCGCGTCGGCATGCTCGTGCTCGTCGCGCTGGTGATGCTCGGCGCGTTCGTCTTCGTGCTCGGCGGCGTCCGGATCGGGGAGGGCTACCCGATCTTCGTCGACTTCAACAACCCCGGCTCCGTGCAAGCGGGCGCGCCGGTGCGCATCGGCGGCGTGAAGGTCGGCCGCGTCGAGGACGTGACGTACATGGGCGGCCGCCTCGATCCCCAGACGGGGCGCCGGCCGCTCGTCCGGCTGCGCCTCAGCATCGATCGCGAGGTGGAGGACACGGTCCACGACGACGCGCTCTTCTACGTGACCTCGCAGGGCGTGCTCGGCGAGCAGTTCGTGGCGATCGACCCGGGGACCGGCGATCACCCGGTCCTCGCCGAGGGCTCGATCATGCAAGGCGTCGATCCACCGCGCCTCGATCTCGCGCTGGCGCTCGGGTACGAGCTGCTCGAGGAGCTCGTCGAGGGCGTGCGCGCGCACCGGCAGGAGCTGGGCGACCTGATGGACGACGTCGTGACGCTCGTGCACGTGGTCCGGGAGCTGCTCGAGGGGAACCGCGAGGACATCGACCACATCGTCGATCAGGCGCGCACCGCGGCCGACGAGGGCGTCGCGCTGCTGCGCGGGGCCCGCGAGACGTACGTGGAGGGCCCGCAGCCTCGCCGGATCCTCGCGCGGGTCGAGCACCTCGTCGGGACCCTCGATCGCGAGGCGGGGCCCTTGCTCACGGACGCCCGCGACGTGGCGACGAGCGCCCGCGACACGCTGGCGGCGATCGGTCCCGAGGAGCGGACCGACATCCAGGAGACGATCCACTCGGCGCGGCGGATCACGGGTGAGGTCGAGGCGGCGACGGGCGATGTGCGGACGATCGTGACCGACGCCGAGACGGTGGTGCGTCACGTGCGCGAGGGGGAGGGCACGATCGGCGCGCTCCTCATGGACGAGGAGATCTACGACGATCTCCAGGAGATGATCCGGGATCTCAAGCACAACCCCTGGAAGTTCTTCTGGCGGGAGTGACCTGGGGCGTGGGTCAGGCCCGCGCTATCCCGCGTCCGTGCCCATGTCGTCGGGGGGCACGAAGGCGTCGTCGGGCGGGGTGAACGCATCGTTCGGCACGAAGGCGTCGTTGGGCGGGACGAACGCGTCGTTGGGTGGTGTGAACGCGTCGTTCGGGGGCATGAAGGCGTCGTTGGGCGGTGTGAACGCGTCGTTCGGGGGCACGAAGGCGTCGTTCGGTACGCCCGTGTCGGGCAGGTTCGCGTCGTCGGCGAAGGCGTCCACGTAGGCCGCGTCGATCGGGTTCGCGTCGTTCGGCCCGGCGTCCAGCACCGTCGAGTGGCCGTTCCCGAAGTTCGCGAGGTCGCTCGTACAGTGGTACGCGACCGCGGGCCCACCGGGGACCACTCGCATGTCCGGGGCGCAGACGAGCCCCGGCGCGCACTGCAGGGTGCGCTGGCAGGCGCCGCCGCTCGCGACGTTCGTCGGGTACCCACAGCCCGAGGCGGAGGTGCCCGCGATCGTGAGTGCGAGGGCGGAGCGGCTCAGTGCGCGCAGCAGGTCCACGGGTCCTAGAGTAGCGCGGAACCGCGGACGCGGAACCGCAGAACGCGCGTTCGGCCCAAGGTCGACTCCGACGGTCGTGTCGGAGTGCCGTTGCCGTTCGCCGCGGCGCCGCCGCCACGCGTTGACACGGCGAAATGCAGCTTGATAGATTGACCCACTCCGAGGCCCGTTTCCCAGCCTCGGATCCCACCGGAGCGCACACCAAGATGGCTGAGCAGAAGGAATCGTCGGTCCTCTTCAACCTCCGAGAGCTGATGAATCTCGAGGAAGATCGCATCCAGGGGGAAGAGGAAAAGAAGAAGAAGGCCGAGCAGGACGCGCGCCTCGCCAAGGAAGCGGCGGAGAAGGCCGCACGCGACGCCGAGGATGCCCGGATCCGTGCCGAGGCCGAGGCCAAGGCCCAGGCCGAGCGGCAGGCCCGGATGGAAGAGGAGCGCAAGGTCCGCGAGAAGGAGGAGCGCGAGCTCAAGATCCGGCTCGACGCCGAGCAGAAGGCCCGCCAGGCGGAGCAGGACCGCCTGCTCGCGCACGAGCAAGAGGTCAAGCGGATCGAGGCCACGCGCCGCAAGGGTGTGCATCCGGGCGTGTTCGCCGCGATCGCCGTCGTCCTGATCGCGGGCATCGCCGGGATCTACTTCGGCGTGGTCGTGCCCCAGCGGGAGGCGGCGGAGCGCGAGCGCATCGCCCATCAGCAGGAGCTCGATCGGCAGGCTGCCGAGGCCTCCCGGATCGCCGCGCAGGCCGAGGCCGATCGCGCGGCGGCGGCCGAGGCGCAGCGTCAGCTGGCGGAGGCCGAGGCCCGCGCTCAGGCGATGGAGCAGGCCGGCGACACGGCCGGCGCCGAGCAGCTCCGCGCCGAGGCGCACCGCTCGGCCCCGCGCCGCGCACGTCCCGCCTCTGGCGGTGCCGCTCCCGGCCCGCGCCACGACGACAGCGACGATCCGTTGGCGGGCCTCGACGGGCTCTGATCGCGACCGCAGGGACGGGCGTGCTCTGCGCGCGCCGACGGGCGACCCTCTCCCCCCGGAGAGGGTTTTTCGTTTCCGTCGCGCTCCTGGTATCGTGCGCGCGATGCGAGCGCTCCTTGGGATCACGTTGGTTCTCGTCGCCGTCGGGTGCAGCAACGCCTGCCCGGCGCCCGTCGTCTGCTCGGCGCCACACCCCAGCTACTGCCCGTGCCTGATCGAAGACGCCGGCGCGATGGCGCGCCCGGACGCGTACGTCGAACCGGTCGACGCGTCGCTCACCGAGGACGCTGGCGCCGCGGACGCCGGGCCCACGACCGACGCCGGTTCAGCCGACGCCGGTTCAGCCGACGCCGGGGCAGCCGACGCCGGGGCAGCCGACGCCGGTTCGCCCGACGCCGGTTGACCCCCGCGTCGGCTCAGCTCGGGTAGCCGACCATCTTGCCCCGCTCGGGATCCCACAGCTTCTGCGCGAAGCAGGCGCGGACGTCGCGCAGCGAGAGCGAGGTACGGCCCAGGGGCTTCTGCAGCTCGGGGATCGCCTTCATCGCCTCCGGCAGGCGATAGAACGGGATGCCCGGGTTCAGGTGGTGCACGTGGTGGTACCCGATGTTCCCGGTGAACCAGTGCATCAGCGGGGAGAGCTCCATGTAGCTCGAGCTCTCGAGCGCGGCCCTCGTGTACTCCCAGCTCTCGCGCGGCTGGACGTTGATCTCGGGGAAGTCGTGCTGCGCGTAGAACAGATACGCACCCGCGGCCGTCGCGACGAAGAGCGGCAGGAAGTACGCGAAGAAGAAGATCTCGAAGCCCGCGAAGCGAGCGATCGCGACCGAGGCTGCGACGTTCACGACGAGCGAGAGGAGCGAGTCCCAGTTCTTCTTCGGGTTCCGCAGGAAGGGCTGGATGCACATGCCGACGCCGAAGACCGTGAAGTAGGCGAAGAACACGGTGAGCGGGTGGCGGAAGGCCTTGTAGACGCGGCGCTGCATGGGCGTCATCTGCCGCCACATGTCCGTGGTCACCATCATGTAGCTGCCGACGTGCGAGCCGACGATCTTGGCGGTGTGCGCGTGGTGGTAGTTGTGCGTCTGCCGCCAGACGGTCGGCGGGGTGAGCACGTAGACGCCGTACGCGTACATGAGCCACTTCGCGAACGTGCTGCCGCGCAGGATCGCGAGGTGCATGTAGTCGTGATAGAGGATGAACATCCGCACGATCACGAGGCCCGCGATCAGCGAGAGCGGCAGGCGCGCCCACCACCCAGGCGCGAGCACGATGCCGGTGATCAGTGCTGCGAACACGCCGAACGTCTCGGCGACGTGGAACCAGCTCCGCGCGCGGTCTTCCTTCTGGAACTCCTTGGCGGCGGCGAGCAGCTCCTTGGGGCCGCGGCGCTCGGGCGGGTAGGGCGCGCGCGTCGCGCGCACCGGCGCGACGTCGGCCACCACGTCCGGGGGCGGTGGGATCGATGCGGGGTGCTCTTCGGTCGGGGACGCCGCGTTCATGGCTCTCGAGGCCGCGTGATGTACCACGCGGCCGGCGCACAGCAGCCCGGGCCTTGCGGTTTTTCACGTGCTGCGAAGGCGGTTTCGCAGCCGGCGCACGTGCTATGCACCTGCGCGTGACGACCGAGATCCGCGCCACCGCCCTGCGTGCCCGCGCGACCCAGCCCCTGCTGGCCCGCGCCTCGGCCGGGGCCAAGCGAGCGATCCTCGAGGCCGCCGCGGCCCGGATCGAGCGTGACGCCGAGGACATCCTGGCCGCGAACGCCGCGGATCTGGCCGGCGCGGACGAGGCGGGGATCACGCCGGCGATGCGCGACCGGCTCCGCCTGGATCGCAGCAGGATCGAGGGGATGTCCGCCGCCGTGCGCGCGGTCGCGGCGCAGTCGGACCCGGTCGGCCGGATCGACTCGCTCGAGGCCCGCCCGAACGGGCTGCGGGTCGGGCGCATGAGCGTCCCTCTGGGCCTCGTCGCCATCGTCTACGAGTCCCGCCCGAACGTGACGGCGGAGGCGGCTGCGCTCTGTCTCAAGAGCGGCAACGCGTGCCTGCTCCGCGGCGGCTCGGAGGCGCTCCGTTCGAACCGAGCGATCGCCGGCTGTTTCGGTCATGCGCTCCGCGAGGCGGCGATCGACCCTGCGGCCGTCTCGTTCGTCGAAGAGACGAGCCGCGACGTGCTCCGCGAGATCACGCAGCTCAGCGGCCTGGTCGATGTGCTCATCCCGCGCGGCGGCGAGGGGCTCATCCGTTTCGTCACCGAGCACGCGCGCGTCCCGGTCATCCAGCACTTCAAGGGGGTCTGCCACGTCTTCGTCGACGGTGCCGCCGACCTCGACATGGCCGAGCGGATCGTCATCGACGCCAAGACGAGCCGCCCGGGTGTCTGCAACGCCATGGAGACGTTGCTGGTCGACGCCGAGTGCGCGCACGCGTTCCTTCCGCGCGTCGCCGCCCGGCTCCGCGACGCGGGCGTCGAGCTCCGTGGCTGCGATCGCGCGCGCGCGGTCGTGTCGATGCACCCGGCGACCGAGGCCGACTGGGACACCGAGTACCTCGGCCTGGTGCTCTCGATCGCCGTCGTCGACGGGATCGATGGCGCGCTGGCGCACGTCGCCCGGCACGGCACGATGCACACGGAGGCGATCGTGACGCAGCGCGGGGATCGCGCGGATCGCTGGATCTCCGAGGTGGACGCGAGCCTCGTGCTGGTGAACGCTTCGACCCGCTTCAACGACGGGGGCGAGCTCGGGCTGGGCGCGGAGATCGGGATCTCCACCACCAAGCTGCACGCCTATGGTGCAATGGGGGCCGCGGAGCTGACGACCAAGAAGTGGGTGGGTCTCGGAACGGGACAGACGAGAGGCTGAATGAGCGACAAGAAGACCGCGACGAGGAAGCCCGCGAGGGCGGCTGCGACGAAGCCGAGCAAGCCCGTGGCGAGCAAGCCGGCATCGAAGAAGCCGAAGGCCCCCCCGAAGGCCCCGACGGCCCGGGCGAAGAAGATCCCGGCCCCCGAGGCCCAGGGCGCCAAGCGCGTGGCCCTCGCGATCGCGGAGGCGGGGCTCGACAAGAAGGCCGTCAACGTCGAGATCATCGACGTGCTCGGCAAGGTCGACTACGCGGACTATCTGGTCGTGATGAGCGGCCGTAGCGATCGACAGGTGGCGGCGCTCGCGCGCGGCATCGAGGAGGACGTCGAGGCGAAGACGAAGACGAAGTGTCTCGGCGTCGAGGGCGCCAGCCAAGGGCGCTGGGTGCTCATGGACTTCGGGGACGTCGTCGTCCACATCTTCCACGAGGACGTCCGCGGGTACTACGACATCGAGTCGCTCTGGATGGACGCCGCGCGCGTTCCGGTCGCCGCCGGCTGACGCGTCGGGTTGATCGTCCGAGCTCCGCTCGGCACCCTGTCGGCGTGCGTGTCGTGGTCGTTTCCGTGGGCAAGATCAAGGATCGCGGGCTGCGGGATCTGATCGCGGACTACGTCGAGCGCATCGGCCACTACGCGAAGGTGAGCCAGGTGGAGCTGACGGACGACGACACGGTCGAGGCACGGATGCGCAAGGCGATCCCCGAGCGCGCGCGGGTCGTCGCGCTCGAGGTCGAAGGGCAGCGGATGACGTCGCAGGCGCTCGCGCGTTTCGTCGGGCAGTGCGAGAGCGGCGCGGTCCCGGCCCTGGTGTTCCTGATCGGCGGGTCCTACGGACTGCCGCGTGCGATCTCGGACGAGGCGGCCCTCCTGCTCTCGCTCTCGGACCTGACGCTGCCGCACCGCCTCGCGCGGCTCTTCCTCGT
Organism: Sandaracinaceae bacterium; assembly: GCA_044220955.1. GTDB lineage: Bacteria > Myxococcota_A > Polyangia > Polyangiales > Sandaracinaceae > JBBSAT01. The sequence continues at coordinate 7,644 of JBGAQA010000028.1, read as the reverse complement.
CGAGCAGATCTACCGCGCGTTCACGATCCTGCGGAACGAGCCGTACTCGCATTGAGCGAATCGCCGTGGTAGCCCGCGGCCCGACATGGCCATCGAGATCCGAGAGCACACGCCCGGCAGGGACATCGCCGACTTCATGCGCGTCAGCGAGGTGGTGTACGCGGGCGATCCGAACTGGGTCGAGCCCCTGCACTTCGACCTCAAGGCGCGGCTGACGCCTGGGAAGAACCCGTTCTTCAAGCGCGGTGAGCTCGCGCTCTTCACCGCCTGGAAGAACGGCAAGCTCGCGGGGCGCATCTCGGCGCAGCTCGATCACGAGCACCTGCATCGCTACAAGGACAAGACCGGCTTCTTCGGGTTCTTCGACACCATCGACGACGACGAGGTCGGCCAGGCGCTGGTGGATCGCGCCGCCCGCTGGCTCGCGCAGCGCGGCATGACCACGATGCGCGGGCCCCTCTCGCTGACCATGTACGAGGAGGTCGGCACGTTGGTCGACGGCTTCGACACGCCGCCGCAGCTGCTCATGCAGCACGCGCGCACGTGGCAGGACCGCGTCGCGAAGTCGGCCGGGCTCGTGAAGGCCAAGGATCTCTACGCGTGGCGCTTCGACGTGGGCGCGATCCCCGCGCGCGCCGAGAGGGCGTGGGCGGAGACCAAGGCGCTGCCGGAAGTGCGGCTCCGCTCCGTCCAGCCCAAGCACATGGAGCGCGAGCTGCGCATGATCCAGGACATCTTCAACGACGCCTGGGAGGGCAACTGGGGGCACGTCCCGGCGACCGAGGACGAGGTGAAGAAGACGGCCGAGGACCTCAAGCTCATCCTCGACCCGGAGATGGCCTTCATCGCCGAGGTCGACGGGAAGGCCGTCGGCATGTGCATCGCGCTGCCGAACCTGAACGAGGTCATCCGCGACTTCCGCGGACGGCTGACACCGGTCAACGTCGCCAAGCTCGTCTACCGCTTGAAGGTGAAGCGGCCCAAGAGCGCGCGCCTGATGATGCTCGGCATCAGCTCGGAGATGCGCGGCGTGAAGCGCTACGCCGGGCTCTCCCACGCGCTCTACGTCGAGGTGGCCAAGCGCGGCGAGAAGCGTGGCTACCGCTGGGGCGAGCTGAGCTGGACGCTCGAGGACAACCGTCCGATCAACCTCGGCATCAAGTCGATGGGCGCGCGCATCTACAAGACCTACCGGATCTACGAGAAGTCCCTCGCGCCATGAGCGGAGCGCAGCTCTCCCTGGTCGTGCACTTCCTCGGGCTGCTCCTGTGGATCGGGGGCGCGGCGACGGCGTCGTGGATGGCTGCGAGCCTCGTCGCGGCCGGCGAGACGAAGGCGCTCTCGTCCGTGCGGAGCGCGCTGCTCGCGATCGTGGCCCCGGGCATCGTGCTCGCCACGGTCGGTGGGCTCGCCCGCCTCGTCCCGGCGTGGGGCACCTACTACGCCCACGCCCCGTGGATGCACGTGAAGCTGGTGATCGGCTTCGTGCTCGGAGGGCTCCACGGCGTGCTCGTCGGGCGGGTGCGCAAGGCATCGCAGGGCGTGCCGGTGCCGCCCGGCGTCTTCGTCGGCATCGCGGTCACGTACGCGGTCCTCGGAGGGGCGGCCGTGGCCCTCGCGATCCTGCGCCCGGGCGAGTGACTCGGAGTTCACGCCCACCCGTCGGGCTGTGAACGGCGCGCCTCGGTCGCGCCCTGGTGGGCGGCTTTCTGGCGGACACGCGTCGTGGCACGGTACTCGCTTGGGGACCCCCCCAGGAGACTCGCCATGACCCGCAAGACCCTCGCCCCCCTGCTGACGTTCGTCGCCGCGATGCTGTCCGTCGCGGGCTGCGGCGGCGGTGGGCTGGTCGTCGGCGGCAACGCCATCGTCACCGACGCGAGCGGCACCAGCACCGGCTTCCGCTTCCCGTCCGGCGTGCACCTGAACGGCGGGATGGGCACGAACAGCGGCGCGTGCACGATCAGCCGCGGCGCCGCCGGCGTCTACGGCGTCGTGGTCGACCTCTACGGCGACTCGCAGGGCACCGGCCACGCAGTGCGCTCGATGTCGATCATGGCGCACTCCGACGCGCCGGACGCTGGAGACATCATGGCGGACCTGGGCGGCACCGAGTACTCGGGCACGTGTCGCGTGGACCTCACCGCGATCGACGAGACGCGCGGCAGCGTGACGATCACCGCGAACGACTGCCCCCTCACGCACGCGACCGAGACCGTGAGCGCCGACGTGCTGCTGACGTTCTCCGCCTGCACCGTGATCTGAAGGAGCGGGTCCCGAAATCGGGACGGCGCTTCTCGCGCAGCGATACGAGGGGGCGGGCGTGGTAGCGTCAGGCCGATGCCGATCCACGCGATCGCCCTGGTGCGGGGCGCGAAGGTGCCCGCAGGTCTGACGGGACACGTGCTCGACGACGCCGCGCTCGTGCGCACGGCGATCCGGTTCGACCTCGAGCCCGAGGATCTCGCGGCAGCCCTCGCGAGCCGCCTCGGCGAGGCCTTCGGGGACGATGCGCGGGGCGTCTTCGTCGTGCCGGACGTCGCGCTCGAAGAGGCGCTCGCGCAGCGCACCTTCGACGCGGTGGTCGCTGCGATCGGCGAGGCCGGGATGTGGGTCCGGCGCGCCGCCGTCGCCGAGATCGGGACGATGGAGGACCGCGCGCTCGGCATGGACGACCTGCTCGCGCAGGCCCTCGCCGGCCAGCCGATCTCGCCGTCGATGCTGGCGACCTTGCTCGGGGCGGCGCCCGGAGGCGATGAGGGCGACGACGACCTCACGGCGACGCAGATGGACGGCGAAGAGGACGGCGACCCCGGCGAGACGGAGACGGACATGCCCATCGACCTGGGCTCGCTGCTCGCGTCGCCCGAGCTGCGCGGCGTGATCGAGCGGCTGGCCGGCACGATCGCCGCGAGCCCGGAGACGCAGCGCGAGCTCGAGGGAGCGGCGGAGCGCGGGCTCGACCTCGACGCGCTCGCCAGCAGCCCGGCCATCGCGCGGCTGATGCAGGGCTTCGCCGAGGAGATCGGCCGGAGCCCCGGGGCCCTCGCGGCGCTCATGGGCGGGCGCGGCGGCGACGCGGACGACGAGTAGCGCTCACCCCAGGCGGGCGTCGATCGCCTTCCGGACGGCGCCGATCTCGGCGGGCAGCTCGACCGGCACGTTCGCCTGTCGCGAGCGCGCGCCCTCGAGGGTGCTCGCGTGGTACGCGCGCTTGAACTCGGTGAACTTGAGCCCGTGGGCGGTGCTGATCACGACGACGCGATCGCGCGACCCGATCGTGCCCGCCTTCACGAGCTTCTCGAGCGCGCCGAGCGCGACGCCGGTGTGCGGGCAGTTGTACATCCCCGTCCTGTCGGCGCGCGCGACGGCGTCGGCCAGCTCGTCCTCGCTGGCTTCCTCGACGACGCCGTCGACCGCCTTCAGCACGCGGATCGCCCGGTCGATGCTCACGGGGTCGCCGATCTGGATGGCGCTCGCGGCGGTCTTCTCGGCCCGCATCGCCTCGTACGTGGCGAAGCCCGTCTTGAACGCCCGGTAGAGCGGGTTCGCCCGCGCCGCCTGGGCGACGCAGATGCGAGGCAGCTTGGAGATCATGCCGAGATCACGCATCAGCAGCAGGCCCTTGCCGAGCGCGTACACGTTCCCGAGGTTTCCGCCCGGGATCACGATCCAGTCGGGCACAGCCCAGTCGAACTGCTGCACCAGCTCGACCGCGATCGTCTTCTGCCCCTCGACGCGCAGGCTGTTCATCGAGTTGGCGAGGTAGATCGAGCCGTCCAGGGTGAGCTCCCGGACGACCCGCATGCATCCGTCGAAGTCGGTGTCGAGAGAGAGCACGAGCGCGCCGTTCGCGAGCGGCTGGAGCAGCTGCGCGATCGAGACCTTGTCGCGCGGCAAGAGCACGAGCGCGGGCAGCTCCGCCGCCGCGCAGTAGGCCGCGAGCGCGGCCGAGGTGTCGCCCGTCGACGCGCACGCGATCGCGCGCACACCGCGGCCCCGCCGGATCATCTCGCGCACCGCGGACACGAGGACCGTCATGCCGAGATCCTTGAACGAGCCCGTGTGGCTGTTGCCGCACTGCTTGATCCAGAGCTCGGAGACGCCGAGCGAGCGACCGTAGCGCTCGGCCCAGAGCAGGTTCGAGCCGCCCTCGGCGAAGCTGACGATGCTGCTCGGATCGATCCCGGGGTAGACCCACTCGAGCTTGCCCCACACGCCGCTGCCGTAGGGCCACTCGGTGCGCATCCACCGGCGGTCGAAGAGCTGCATCCAGGCGGCGGCGCTGCGCTCGCGCAGGGCATCGACGTCGTGCTCGACGTCGAGCAGCGCTCCGCAGCGCTTGCAGCGGTAGACGATCTCGTCGAGCGGGTAGTGCTCGTCGCAGCCGGCGAAGCAGGAGAAGCGCGCGGTCGGTTGCATGGCGCGCCGACGGTTGCAGGGGAACGCGCGGCTCGCAAGCCGGAGGGAGGCTCAGCGGGCGATGCGGCCGGCCGCGATCTCGGCACGCGCGAAGTGCACGGCGGTCAACAGATCGACGTCGAGGACCACACCGCTCATGGCCTCGTCGAACGCGGTCACCTGGACGTCGCTCGCCTCGCCGGCGACGAACGACACGAGCGCGAGCTCGACGGCCGCGGCGTAGACCGCCTCCGCGTCCGGGGCGCTCCGCGCGGCCGTCAGGCGCGCCTGCCTCGCGGCGCGCTCGTCGGCGACGAAGCGGGCGGCGGGGTCGACGCGCCGGAAGACCCCCGTCGCGTCGCGCTCGAGCGGGAGGTCGGCGACCGGGATCGTGGCGCGCGCGAGCGCCGGGGAGCGCACGCGCACGATCGCCTCGGGCGCGTCGTTCCCGTCCACGTCCCGCACGGCCTCGAGGCAGACGTCGAGCGCGAGGTTCGCGGTGTCGACCACGAGCGGGCGCGCACCGCCGTCCGCGTCGATGCCGACGAGCAAGAGGCAAGCGCGGCCGGTCTCCTGGCGTGCGAGGACGACGTCGGGGGTCCCGTCGTGATCGACGTCCGTGCCGCTGGCGCCGGCGTCGACCGCGAGCAGCCCGCGTGCCGGGGCCACGGGCGTCGGGCCCTCGTCCAGCGCGACGACCACGCCGCGGCGCGACACGACGCGCGCGAGCGAGCTCCCGTCCGAGCGTGTCATCGCGAACGCGGACCAGCCCTCGCCGCTCGCCTCGCTCGCCAGCCGGTAGCCGTCGTGTGCGAGCCCGTCCTCGAGCGTTCGTGCCTCGACACGGGGCTCCACGCCGACCGCGAGGTAGTCGGTCGGGTCGCGCACCGCGCGCCTGGGACCGCCACACCCCGCGAGGAGCGTGAGCGCGAGAACGGGAGCGAACGATCTGCTATGGAGGCGCCCCACCATGAACGGCCCGCGGAAGGATGACGGCAAGAAGACCGAGAGTCTGGTCTGTCGTAATCCCAAGGCCACCCAGCGCTACGAGATCGAGGACCGCCTCGAGTGTGGCCTCGTGCTGACGGGCTCCGAGGTGAAGAGCCTCCGGAAGAACGGCGCCGACCTCGAGGGGGCGCACGCGCGCCTGTTGAACGGGGAGCTCTTCCTGGTCGGCATGTACGTCGCGCCCTACGATCCCGCGGCTGCGTTCCCCCACGATCCGCGCCGCACACGCAAGCTCCTGGCCAATGCGCGCGAGATCGAAAAGTGGTCGGGCAAGATCACCCTGCGGGGCTACGCCCTGGTCCCCACGCGCGTGTACTTCAAGGGGAGCTGGGCCAAGTGCGAGATCGGGCTCGGCAAGGGCCGCAAGCTCGGTGACGAGCGCGAGAAGATGAAGGCCAAGGTCGAGCGCGACGAGGCGCGCGAGGCCGTGCAGCGCGCGAGGCGGCGTTGATCGGGCCTGCGCGTATCGAGGCGGCCGACGGCAGCGCGGTGTCGTTCGACGGTGAGTTCCTCGTCGCCCGCGTCTCGCGCCCGTTCGCGCCGGGGACGCCCATCCGGGGCAGCCTGACGATCGGCGAGCTCGAGATCCAGATCGAGGGTCGCGCGACCGGGAGCAAGCGGATGCCCGACGGCACGTTCGAGATCCGCGCGCGCTTGATCAACCTGCGGCGCGAGGATCGACTGCGCCTCGAGGCCGCGTCACGCGGCGCATAGGAAGTCGCGCCCCTCGACGAAGCCGAGCGTGTCGAGGGCGGCGCGCACGAGCGCGCGCGCCCCCGCGGAGCCGACGGCGAACACGACGAAGTGGTGTGCGGGATCGAGGCCCGCGGCGTCGGTGATCGGCGCGCCTCGCGCTCGGCGGCCGATCTTGCGTGGATCGACGTCGACGAAGCGCGCCACGACCGTGCCGTGGGGCTCGAGCGCGCGGGCGAGCCGTCGGCCGAAGGGGCCTGCGCCCCAGATCACCACGGCGCGTGGCTCGCGCTCGAGCCGGCCCGCGAGGTGCTGGGCCTTGAGGGCGCGGATGTTCTCGGTCGAGTAGCGCGGGTCGGTGAACGTGAGCCGGCCCGCTCGGTGCCGCCATCGGAGGCCGACGCGCTCGAGCTTCGCCATCGCATGGCCGGCGAGGGCCAGGCGCAGCCAGAGGTCGTAGTCCTCGGGAAACGCCCCGTCCCGGTAGCCACCGATCGCGCGCAGCGCCTCGACACGCAGCATCGTCGAGGGGTGGCAGAGCGGTGCCTCGACGAAGACCTCGCGTGCGTGGTCCTCGGGCGTGACGAGCGCGTTCTGCCAGCCCACGTAGCGCCGGAGGCCGTCGCCGACGGCGTCGTCGGGGAAGGGATCCACGCGGGTGCCGAGCACCGCCAGGGCCGGCTCGGCACGCATCCGCGCGAGCTGCGCGGGCAGCCGTCCCGGGAGCGACACGTCGTCGCCGTCCATCCGAGCGACGAAGGGGGCGCGCGCCGCCGCGAGCCCGACGGCGAGCGCCTGCGCGATCCCTCTGCGCGGACCCGGGAGCACCCGGACCCGTCGATCGCGCGCCGCGGCCGCCGCCGCGATCGCCGAGGAGCCGTCGTGCGAGCCGTCGTCGATCGCCACGAGCTCGAGCTCGACGGTGTGCTCGGCCAGCACGCTCTCGAGCGCCTCGGCCAGGCTCGCCTCCACGTCCCGGAACGGCAGGACGACGCTGACCTCGGGCGTGCGCATCGCGGCCCGAGTATGGTGCAGTGCGATGACCGCGCTCGCACCGGCCCTCGAGCTCGCGCAGTTGCTGCGCCCAGCGGGTGGCGGCATCCACCTCGTCACGACCGGCCGGCGCGAGCAGCTGGCGCTCCAGCGTGCCCTCTACCGTGCGGGAACCGACGACGAAGTGCAGAGGCGCTTCGAGGACAACCTGGGCCGTCTCGCGCGGGCCCGGGTCGTCGTGCTCGGCGTGCCCTCCGACGTCGGCGCAGGCTTCCGCCGGGGTGCGAGCCTCGCGCCCTCGGCCCTGCGAACGGCCCTGCTCGCCGCGCAGCCCGACTGGCCGGAGTGGGCCGAGGCGAACGGGGTGCTCGACGTTGGGGACGTGCGGGTGATCCCCCAGCTCCTGCACGACGAGATGTGCTCACCGGCGCAGATCGCGCGCGCCCGGCATGCGCTCTACGGCGATGCGGCCTCGCTCCTGCCGGTCTCGCCCCTCTCGATCGAGGAGCGCGCGCTCGATCTGCTCCTGGGGCTGGCGCCGGGGGCGGC
>JBGAQA010000289.1:0-1037 GCA_044220955.1 Sandaracinaceae bacterium | reverse complement strand
CGTCTTCTATTTGGGCCAGCGCGTGGAACGCATCGTGCTGCCGTTCGGCGGGCGTGTGGAGGTCGGCAGCGTCACGCTCGCGATCGACGTCGACGCAGCGGCGCTCGATCAGGATTTGGCGCCGCACCCGAGCGATCGCTACCGCGACATGGTCGGAGCATCGCGCGCCATGCGCCTCGTGTTCGCCAAGCTCGCGCGCCTCGAGAGCTCGGTCGTGCCGGTGCTGGTGCTCGGCGAGAGCGGTGTCGGCAAGGAGCTCGTGGCCGGCGCCCTGCACGAAGGCTCACGCCTCGCGGCAGGTCCGCTCGTCGTGGTCAATTGCGGCGCGCTCGCGCGCGAGCTCGTGGCGAGCGAGCTCTTCGGCCACGCGCGCGGCGCCTTCACGGGAGCCGTGGCGGCGCGCCGCGGGGCGTTCGAGCGCGCCGACGGCGGGACGCTCTTCCTCGACGAAATCGGGGAGCTGCCGCTCGAGGTGCAACCGGCGCTGTTGCGCGCGCTCGAGTGCGGAGAGATCCAGCCCGTCGGCGGCGAGGGGCCGCGCCGCGTGCGCGTGCGCGCGCCCTCCCCGCGCGTCGACCAGGATCCGCGCCGACACCGCGCCGCGCGTGGTCTCGACGAGCACGCGCTCGCGCTGCTCTCCGATCTCGTGAACGCAACGCCGGAGGAGCGCGCCGACCTCCGCGAGCAGGAGGCACGCATCGAGGCGGGTACTGCCGGCCCGGCGACGGCGACGCAACAGGCGGAACTGCTGGCCGAGGCGATGCGCGAATTGCAGGACGGCGCCCGCGAGGTGCTGTCGCCGGCCGCCGCGCCGGAAACCCTGAGCCGCGCCGCGACCCGCGCGCAGAAGCGCGCTGTCGATGGCAAACACGCGGTTGATGCCGTCATAAGCCGCCGCCGACATGGTGGAATCGAACCGCCGCCAGCGGGCGTAGCGTTCCAGCGCCGGGCCGTTGCCGGCGTCGAGGCCGATGCGCATGGCATCGACGATGCAGTCGAGCAGCGCCGCCACGTCCTTGAAGGCGAGATTGACACCT
>JBGAQA010000288.1:0-1040 GCA_044220955.1 Sandaracinaceae bacterium | reverse complement strand
CGCGCGTGTCCCCGGTGGTGTCGAGGTAGCCGTCGTCGTCGTCGTCGTCGAAACAGATCTCGGTCCCGTCGCAGTCTTCATCGTCCTGGTTGCCTGGGGTCTCGGTGGCGCCAGGGTAGTCGCCGCCATCGGTGTCGTCGCAGTCGTCGTTGTTGAGCACGTAGCCGGAGGGCTCGTAGCCCTCGCACGCGTACTCGATGTCGCTGACGTCGCCGTAGGTGTCGCCGTCATCGTCGGCGTAGTAGGTGATGGTGTCGCTGGCCTCGTAGCCTTCGTCGATGTCGCCGTCGCAGTCGTCGTCACGCAGGTTGCAGTTCTCTTCGGCGCCCGGGTAGGTGTTGTCGCGGGTGTCGTCGCAGTCGTCGCCGCCCCACTCGTCGCTGTCGACGTCGTCCTTGTCGGCGTCGTAGTCGCTGCGGTCGTCGCAGTCCTGGTCGACGCCGTCGTACCAGCGCTCGGTGGCGCCAGGGTAGATCTCATCGTCCGCGTCGTCGCAGTCGTCCGCGCTGCCGGTGGGCGCGCCCTCGAGCGAGAAGCCGTCGGCGTCCGCGTCGAAGTCGTCGTCGCCCGCGCAGTCGGCGTCGACCTCGTCGTACCAGGTCTCGGTCACGCCGGGGTTGATGTCGGCGTCCTCGTCGTCGCAGTCGTCGCCGCCGGCCTCCTCGCCGTCCGCGCCGTCCTCGTCCACGTCGGTCAGATCCGCGCCGTCGCAGTCCTGGTCCACGTCGTCGTAGGGCACCTCGTCGGCGCCCGTGTAGACGGTGGCGTCGTCATCGTCGCAGTCGTCGCCGCCGGAGCTCTCGGTGTCGTGGCCGTCCCCGTCGGCGTCCGTGCCGTCGCCGCCGTCGCAGTTCTGGTCCACCCCGTCCCCGGGGATCTCGGTGGCGCCGGGGTTGATGCCGTCGTCGCTGTCGTCGCAGTCGCCGTCGGGGGCCGACGACAGCGCCTCGCCGTGATCCAGGCAGTCGGCGTCCGTGGAGCTGACGGTCGTGTCCGTGCGGTAACCATCCACGTCATGATCGACGTAGCAGGTCTCCTTG
>JBGAQA010000287.1:0-1042 GCA_044220955.1 Sandaracinaceae bacterium | reverse complement strand
GCGCCACCGAGGTGACGCGTGAGTTGCTGCGCCACTGGTGGGACGAGGACGGCCAGTCGCGCCGGCCTTACCGCTTCTACTTCTGCCAGCTGGAAGCTGCCGAGACGATGATCTGGCAGGTGGAGGCGGCGGCCGAGTACCGGCAGGGCGTGTACGTGCCCGGCGACGGCGGGCCCTTCGAGCGCCTGTGCGCCAAGATGGCCACCGGCACCGGCAAGACCGTGATGGCGGCGTTGGACTACGTGCGCCTGCGGGCCGAGCTGCCTCGGGCCCGGCTGCTGTTCGTGGCCCACCGCCAGGAGATCCTCGAGCAGAGCCAGGCCACGTTCCGCTACGCCATGCGCGAGCCGGCGTTCGGCGAGCGGTGGGTGGGCGGCCATCGTCCGACGCAGTTCGAGCACGTGTTCGCGTCGATCCAGAGCCTGACCGCCGCCGGCCTCGACGATCTGGCGCCCGACCACTTCGACGTGGTCATCGTCGACGAGTTCCACCACGCCGCCGCCCGGTCGTACGAGCGGTTGCTCGACCACGTGGCGCCGGTCGAGCTGCTGGGCCTGACCGCCACGCCCGAGCGGGCCGACGGTCTGTCGCTGCTGGGCCGCTTCGACGGGCGGATCGCCGCCGAGCTGCGCCTGTGGGACGCCATCGATCAGCACCGCCTCGCGCCCTTCACCTACTACGGCATCCACGACGGCCTCGATCTGCGCGAGATCCCCTGGCGACGCGGCCGTGGCTACGACGTGGCGGGTTTGTCGAACCTGGTGACCGCGAACGACGTCTGGGCGCGCCAGGTGATCGTGCAGCTGCTCGCCCGGATCGACGACCCCGCGACGATGCGCGCCCTCGGCTTCTGCGTCGGTGTGGAGCACGCCCGCTACATGGCGCGGGTGTTCAACGAGGCGGGCATCGCCGCGACCGCGGTGTGGGGCGACAGCCCGGACGCCGAGCGCCGCGACGCCCTGCGAGCCCTGGCCGAGCGGCGCATCAACGTCGTGTTCTCGGTCGACCTGTTCAACGAGGGCATCGACGTCCCGGCCGTCGA
>JBGAQA010000286.1:0-1044 GCA_044220955.1 Sandaracinaceae bacterium | reverse complement strand
ACCGTGGGGATGCCCAAGGGCCGCTTTGCTCCGTCTGCCTTGGGGATGTATACGCGCCGCACGACTTGCGCGCCGTATTCGCCTGCGTGCAGCACTTCAGCCAGCTCCTGCAAGAAGCGCCGCACGCCGTACTGCTCGACTGGGCTGATCGTCATCCGATCAACCCCCGCTGCGCCCTTGTTGCGGCGCACTCGCTTCCACGCCTCGTGCAGGACGTCAGCCCTGCACATCTGGCCGTACAACGCATGAAAGCGCCTTTCCGGGGCCCGCTTGGCTGCGGCCCAGAGCTGCCTTTGCAGTTGTCGCACTTTGTCGCTCGGTTCATCACCGGCGGGGTCGTTAGGTCCGGTCCCGCCGGCCATTCCCTCGCGCTTACCCGCTCCATCAGCATGACCACCGCAGGGACCCTTCCCTCCAGCCGCGTTATGCCGCACGGCCTTCGTCGGCACGGCTCGCGCCGCCCCGTCCGGTACTACGATCCCCTCGGACTCCCGCTGCGCACGACTCGACTTCGCCTTGGGCTTATACGAGCTCGCTTGCCCCGACTCGGGCCGCGCAGACGGGTCTCTCGTGTTCCACGCCACTCCTTGCACACGTGCTGCGCCCCATACCCCGCCGCAGCCACCAGCGCGCTTCGGTTCTTGCGCCGGTGATGTTGCCTTCGCCGTGACATGAGCGGCTCGGCCTGCGGGTTGTAAATGTGTCGAGGCTGCAGGCTTCACTTCATGTTGCGGCCCGCGTGCTTGCTCCCCGCTGAACGGCTTGCGCCGCTTCACGGGCTTTTGACGCCCCGCTCGGGCACGGAGGTCTCCCTCCACTACCTGGGGCCTGCTACCCGGCGCACCGACGCCTACCGGGACGGGACTCTCACCCGTGGGGGTGGCGCAGCAAGCCAGGGTCGAACCACCCCCTTTGGGATCCAGTTCTTCCTCAGCGTCACGACGCACCATGACCGGCATTGTGGCCGATCAGGATTTTCAGCCCGCTCGCCGGGCCGCCGCGCTCAGTCGTTCTGCAGCCGCTGCTTCAGGACCACCGAGCCGT
>JBGAQA010000285.1:0-1046 GCA_044220955.1 Sandaracinaceae bacterium | reverse complement strand
CGGGCGGACGACCACGGTCTTCTGCATCGGTGCGCGCTCGACGACAGCTGGCGCCACTGCCGCCACCACCACGGGCGCCGGTTCGGGCGCCGGCGCGACCGGCCGCTCCGCCGGTTTTTCCGCGACGCTTTCCGTGTTCTGCGCCGCGGGCGCGGTTGCTGCTGCTTCCTGGCGCGACGCCTCTTGCGCCGGTTCGTTTGCCACCTGGCGCGCTGCTTCCTGCGCCGGCGCCGCCGACACCGCCTCGCGCAGGCGCTCCAGCGCCGCATGTTCGTGGCGGCTCGGCGCCGCCGCTTCGCGCGGCAGGCCCTGGCCGTAGTCGTCGCCGGCGCCGATCGCCCCGGCCGGCGGCCGCGTCAGGTACACCACGCCGACGGCCAGCGATGCCAGCAGGGCGAAGCCGCCCAGCACCAGCTGCGGCAAGTTGCGCGCCACCGCAGGCGGCAGGCGGAAGCCGGCGCCTTCCCGCTCTTCCGGCCGGCGCCACGGCGCCGACGGGCGCGGCTTTTGGGTCTGTTGCTTCTGCGCCTGCCGCCGCGCCGCGTCGTAGTCCGCCCGCGCCCGCGGCTGGCGCAGCGCGGTGTAGGCGAGGTTGATGCGCGTCGCGAAGGCCTCCGACCAGCCGTCCCCGGCGGCGCCCTCGCGGTCCGGGTGGAACAGCCGCATCAGCAGCCGGTGGTGCTCCTTGATCTCCTCGAGCGGGGCGTCGGGCCGCACGCCGAGCACGCGGTAGTGGTCGGCCTCGTGCGCCAGCAGCACCCGCTCGATGAAGAAGCGCGCCGCCTGGCGGATTTCTGCGGCGGGGACGAAGGCCTGGCCGTTCAGGCCCTCGGCCGCCGGCTCGGCGCCGCCGGCCAGGCGCAGCAGCCGGCCGATGCCCTCGGGCACACGGTCCGTCAGGCCGCCTCCGGGGGCGTGCAGATGGTCCCAGGCCCAGCCCAACGCGCGCCCCGCGGCGGCGAGCCAGACGGGATCGCCCGTGGCCTGCGCCAGCGCGATCCACCCCTCCGCGACCTGGGCCTGGTCTTCGAGGAGCCCGGCGACGG
>JBGAQA010000284.1:0-1056 GCA_044220955.1 Sandaracinaceae bacterium | reverse complement strand
GTAGGCCGGCGTGCCCAGGGCCGTCCCCGTGGCCGTGAGCCGCGAGCGGGCGTCGACCGAGCGGGCCAGGCCGAAGTCGGAGACGAAGGGGTGGTCGGCGCGATCGAGGAGCACGTTGTGCGGCTTCAGGTCGCGGTGGACGACCCCGTGCGCGTGGGCGTGGTGGACCGCGCGGGCCACGTCGCGCACGATCGCGAGGCGCGCCGGGAGGGAGAGCGGGCGCGCCGGGTCCTTCAGGCGGCGGTCGAGCGACCCGCCGTCGAGGAGCGCCAAGGACAGGTACGCCCGGCCGGCGTCGATGCCCGAGGCATACACGGGCACGATCGCCGGGTGCTGCAGGCGGGCCTGCGCCTCGGCCTCGCGCGCGAAGCGGCGGCTGGCGTCGAGGTCGGCGCGCTCAAGTCACGCTTTCATCGCGCGCGGCTGGCGCTCAAGCAGCGGCTGTCGGCCGTGCTCGAGACGAACGACTCGGGCATCGAGTGCCCCGAGCTCGCGCAGGAGCTGGCGGATGACGCGCGTGAGGTCGGCCTCGCGGGCGACGGTCGGGCGCGAGAATCGGTAGGCGCCCGCGAGCACCACGGACTCGCCAGGGATCGGGGCGCCCGCCGCGTCGAGGTTCTGCAGCTCGACATCGACGACGCCGATCGCGAGGAGCTCACGACCTGGATCGAGAGCCAGGAGATCGAGCTCGTCGAGGACGATCCCTCCGCCGCGGCGCCGGAGGCCGAGCGCGCCCCGGACAAGCGCGGCCGCCGCAAGGCGAAGACCACGCTGGACCTGCGGCCCGACATGACGACGGACTCGCTGCAGCTGTTCCTCAAGGACATCGGCAAGGTCCGCCTGCTCACCGCGCAGGAGGAGGTCGACCTCGCCAAGCGCATCGAGCGCGGCGATCTCGACGCGAAGCAGAAGATGGTCGAGTCGAACCTGCGCCTCGTCGTCTCGATCGCGAAGAACTACCGCAACCAGGGGCTGCCGTTCCTGGACCTCATCCAGGAGGGCACGCTCGGCCTCGTGCGCGCCGCGGAGAAGTTCGACTACCGCAAGGGCTTCAAG
>JBGAQA010000283.1:0-1058 GCA_044220955.1 Sandaracinaceae bacterium | reverse complement strand
CTCCCTCGAAACCGTCCAGCGCGTCCTCGACACCGTCCAAGAGCCCGAGCTCTCCCGCTCGCTCAGCGCGGCCGGCATGGTGCGCGACATCACGGTCGACGGCGCCGCCGTCTCCCTCACGATCGATCTGACGACGCCCGCGTGCCCCTACAAAGCGCGCATCGAGTCCGACGTCCGCGCCGCGCTCGCGACGGCCGGCGCCGCCTCCGTCGAGCTCAAGTGGGGCGTCCTCATGACCACGCGCAACATCCTCTCCGACGATCCCTGCCCGGGCGTGAAGAACATCGTCCTCGTGATGAGCGGCAAGGGCGGCGTCGGCAAGAGCACCGTCGCCGCCAACCTCGCCATCGCCCTCCCGCGCTGGGGCGCCAAGGTCGGCCTCCTCGACGCGGACATGTACGGCCCGAGCGTCCCCACCATGTTCGGCGTCATGGGCCGGCCCACCTCGCTCGACGGCAAGAAGTTCCTCCCGCTCGAGCGCTTCGGCGTGAAGCTGATGAGCATCGGCTTCCTGCTGGAGGACCCCAAGAGCGCCGTGATCTGGCGCGGGCCCATGCTCGCAGGAGCGCTGATGCAGTTCTTGAAGGACGTCGACTGGGGCCCGCTCGACTACCTCATCCTCGACCTTCCGCCGGGGACCGGCGACGTCGCGCTCACGCTCTCCCAGCGCGTCGCCGCGACGGGCGCGGTCATCGTCACGACGCCGCAGGAGGTCGCGCTGCAGGACGTCTACAAGTCCGTCTCGATGGCGCAGAAGGTCGGCATCGACATCCTCGGCGTGATCGAGAACGAGAGCTACTTCCTCTGCGACGGCTGCGACAAGCGCCACGAGATCTTCGGCTCCGGCGGCGGGCAGAAGGTCGCCGAGATGGCGGAGGCCCCGCTCCTCGGGCAGATCCCGCTGGAGCCGGGCGTGCGCGAGTGGGGCGACGCGGGCACGCCTATTGTGCAAGCGGCGCCGGAGAGCGCGGTGGGGCGCGCGTTCATGCAGGTCGCCGCCGCGCTCGCGGGCATGATCGGGCGCGGCGAGATCGCCGTTCGACGCTCGCGCACCTCGC
>JBGAQA010000282.1:761-1060 GCA_044220955.1 Sandaracinaceae bacterium | reverse complement strand
GCTTCCAGGACAAGGCCTGCGGCGGCACCGACTGCAACGACCTCGACCCGCTCAGCAACCCGAAGGCCGGCGAGAAGTGCGGCGACGGGATGGACAACGACTGCGACGGCCTCGTCGACTGCAAGGACCCGGACTGCGCGAGCGACCCGATCTGCTCGGGCCCCTGCGTCCCCGAGCCCGGCATCGAGCGCAACTGCGTCGACGGGCGCGACAACGACTGCAACGGCCTCGTCGACTGCGCCGACCCCGCGTGCAAGCCCCAGCCGGCGTGTGGCGGCGGGTGCCTCGTCGAGGAGTGC
>JBGAQA010000282.1:0-751 GCA_044220955.1 Sandaracinaceae bacterium | reverse complement strand
TGCATCGACCACGAGATCTGCGGCAACGGCAAGGACGACGACTGCAACGGTCCGGCCGACTGCGCCGACCCGGCCTGCAAGGGCACGCCCGAGTGCGGCGCCTGCACCGGCCCCGAGATCTGCGGCAACGGCAAGGACGACGACTGCAACGGGCTCACCGACTGCGCCGACCCGATCTGCAAGGGCACCCCGGGCTGCGCGGTCTGCACGCCGATCGAGACCAGCTGCACCGACAAGAAGGACGACGACTGCAACGGCCTGACCGACTGCCTCGACCCGGCCTGCGCCAAGGACCCGGCCTGCGCGGTCTGCGCGCCCGCGGAGACCTGCAACAACGGCAAGGACGACGACTGCAACGGCCTCACCGACTGCGCCGACAAGGCGTGCGCCGACCAGCCCGAGTGCAAGACCTGTACGGACAAGGAGACCTGCGGCAACGGCAAGGACGACGACTGCAACGGCTTCACCGACTGCGCCGACGTCGCGTGCAAGGCCCTCCCCGAGTGCGGCTCGTGCGGCCCCGTCGAGATCTGCGGCAACGGCAAGGACGACGACTGCAACGGCTTCCCCGACTGCGCCGACGACGTCTGCAAGAAGACCGACCCCAAGTGCGCCTGCGGCGCCGTCGAGATCTGCGGCAACGGCAAGGACGACGACTGCAACGGCAAGGCCGACTGCGCCGACGACGCCTGCAAGAAGCTCCCGGCCTGCGCCGAGTGCGGCCCGGTCGAGATCTGCGGCAACGGCAAGG
>JBGAQA010000281.1:0-1061 GCA_044220955.1 Sandaracinaceae bacterium | reverse complement strand
CCCGACCGGCTTCAAGGACGCGTGGAAGAGCCTCTACGAGGCCGGCTGGAAATCGATCGGCGTCGAACCGGAGTGGGGCGGCGCCGGCGCGCCGAAGTCGGTCCACATCATGATCGAGGAGATGCTCTCCGGCTCCAACGCCGCGTTCAACATGTACCCGGGCCTCGCGTACGGCGCGAGCGAGGTCATCCAGATCTTCGGCACCGAAGAGCAGAAGAAGCTCTACTGCCCGCGCATGTTCGGCGGCACCTGGGGCGGCACGATGTGCCTCACCGAGCCGCACGCCGGCAGCGACGTCGGCTCGGCGAGCACCACCGCCAAGAAGAACGCCGACGGCACGTACTCGATCAGCGGCACGAAGATCTTCATCTCCGGCGGCGACCACGACTGCGCCGAGAACATCGTCCACCTCGTGCTCGCCCGCGTCGAAGGCGCTCCCGCCGGCACGAAGGGCCTCACCCTCTTCATCGTCCCCCGCGTTCGCCCCAACGCCGACGGCACCCTCGGCGAAGCGAACGACGTCTCGGTCAGCGCGCTCGAGCACAAGATGGGCATCAACGGCTCGGCCACGTGCGTCGTGAATTTCGGCGAGAACGGCAAGTGCGTCGGCGTCCCCGTCGGCGGCGACAGCGAGCTCAACAAGGGCATGCCGCAGATGTTCAAGATGATGAACGGCGCGCGCATCGGCGTCGGTCTGCAGAGCCTCGCCGTGGCCTCGAGCGCGTACCTCAACGCCCTCGAGTACGCGAAGGAGCGCAAGCAGGGCCCGTCGATCCGCTTCTGGAAGGACGCCACCGCGCCGCGCGTCGCCATCGCCGAGCACCGCCGGCAACCCGTGCCCCGGCGGCGGCGTCGGCGTGGGCGCGGGGCCCGTCGACCTCGCGGCGCTGCGGGGGCGCGTGGTGCTCGTCGACTTCTGGGCGAGCTGGTGCGTCCCGTGCCGCAAGTCGTTCCCCGAGGTGGACGCGCTGCACCGCGAGCTCGAACCGAAGGGGCTCGTGGTCGTCGCCGTCAACGTCGACGAGCAGGCGAAGAACGCGTACGCCTTCCTCGAGAAGTAC
>JBGAQA010000280.1:0-1061 GCA_044220955.1 Sandaracinaceae bacterium | reverse complement strand
CGCGCCTGCCTGCCGTCGGAGGTGGCTTCGGTGGTGGCCTTCCTCGCCAGCGACGACGCCCAGGCGATCACCGGCGCCGAGCTGTGGGTCGCCAACGGCGTGCTGGGGAGGGGGCGGTGACGCACGAGCCCGCCAGCCGCTGGCGGCCGCTGCGCGTGCGCTCGGTGGTCGAGGAGACGGCCGATGCGAAGTCGATCGTCTTCGACGTGCCGGCCGAGCTGGCCCAGGCCTTCCACTACCGCCCCGGCCAGTTCCTGACCCTGCGGCTACCGGTGGCCGGCCGGCACCTGCCGCGCTGCTATTCGATGTCGAGCGCGCCGGCGGTGGACGACGCGCCACGGGTGACGGTCAAGCGGGTCGATCGCGGCCGCGGCTCCAACTGGCTGTGCGACCACGCCGAACCCGGGCTGTTGCTCGAGGTGCTGCCCCCGGCCGGTGTCTTCACGCCGCGCACGCTCGACGGCGACTTCCTGCTGCTCGCCGGCGGCAGCGGCATCACGCCGGTCTTCTCGATCCTGCGGTCGGTGCTCGCGCAGGGCCAGGGCCGCATCACGCTGATCTACGCCAACCGCGACGAGCGCTCGGTGATCTTCAGGCGCGAGCTCACGGCGCTCGCCGGCGCCCACCCGACGCGGCTGATGGTGATCCACTGGCTCGACTCGGTGCAGGGCGTGCCGTCTGTGGCCCAACTGGCAGAGCTCGCGCAGCCGTTCCGGCGCGGCCAGGCCTTCGTCTGCGGCCCAGGCCCCTTCATGGAGGCCTGCGTCGCAGCGCTGCAGGGCATCGAGATGGACGCGTCGCAGATCCACGTCGAGCGCTTCGCGTCGCTGCCCGACGAGGAGGATGCGGCGGCCACGCCTGCCGCCCAGTCGTCGAGCAGGATCCGGCGGAAGTGCAGCGCGCTGGGCGCCAGCTCGAGCGGCACCGCCGACACGCCCCAGGGCTGGGTGGCGCCCACGACCAGCAACGCCACGGCGGCCAGCACGAGGATCCATCGCAAGGCGCGGCGCCGGCGCAGGCCGATGTCGTTCATCGCGGGCAACCCACATCGGCCACCGGTG
>JBGAQA010000027.1:0-77055 GCA_044220955.1 Sandaracinaceae bacterium | reverse complement strand
TGGACCGCGATGGCGCCGAGGACGAGCGGGGCGAGCGCGTCGAGCGGGACGAGCGCGCTCGCGACGGCGTTGACGAGCGCGGGGCGGCCCGGGAGCGACGCGTAGGCGCGGGCCTTCACCAGCGGGTGGAAGGTGCTCGAGGTCGCGCCGATCAGCGCGAGGAGCCCGCACGCGGGCGCCGCGTCGTGCGTGCGCGCCAGCCCGAGGATGGCCGCGGCGCACACCACCGTGCCGAGCAGGAGCACGCGCTGCGGATTCAGGCGCTCGACCCGGCGCTCGAGCCACGCGAGGCCCACGATGCCGCCGCCGATCCACGCGGCGAGGGCGACCGAGCGCGCGAGGGCGGAGAGGCCCGGGCGCTCGGAGACGCGTCATCGCGGGACTCGCTGTTGGTGCCGCGATCCGGTCCAACGTTGCGGCTCGCCCCGCATCGACGCCGTGCAGCCTGCGCCGAGCAGCGCGACGGCGACGCCAGGAGCGAGCGCGAGCCTTCGACCCACCATGCCCCTCCCCTACCGCGTGGCCATCGCGAGGGTGGCGTAGGTGATCCAGCTCGTCTTGCTGAGCGTCGCGCGCAGCTGCCCGAAGGCGAGAGGGTCGGCGAGGTCGTCGGGCAGACGGAGCTCGCCGCGCCGATGCGCGTCGTCGAGCGCCGCGAGGATCTGCACGGTGCGAAGGTCGGTGCCCTGCTCGAGCAGGTGCGTGGCGAACGAGTGCCGCAGCGTGTGCGGTGTGATCACGCGACCGGTCAGCCCCGCCGTCACGCGCGCCTTGCGGACGCCGATCCACGCGGCCTCCGCCGTCAGCGTCGTGCCCGCACCGGCGCGCCCGGGAAACAGCTCAGCACCGGGTGGACGCGCCTTGCGCCAGTACGCGCGCAGCTCGCCGAGCAATCGCGCGCCGAGCGGCACGTCGCGCTGGCGCGCGCCCTTGCCGTGTCGGACGTGGATGACGCCCGCCGACGCGTCGATATCCTCGACGCGCAGCGCGAGCACCTCGCGGACACGCAGGCCGGTGCCGTAGCTCACGGCGCACACGGTCCGGTGCACGACCGACGCGATCGCGGACAGCAGTCGATGCACCTCACCGGGCGTGAGCACCTCCATCACGCGCCGGACGAGCTTGCGCCACGGCACGAGCGCGACCACGCGCGGCCGATGCAGCACCTCACCGTAGACGAAGCGCAGCGCGGAGGCGTACACGTTCGACGTGACGGGGCTGACACCGCGCTCCTCGAGCTGCAGCAAGAACGCGCGCACCGTGTCCGCGCCGACCCGCTCGACCGACCCACCGCACTGCTTCTCGAAGCGCTCGATGCACCCGACGTACGTGGTCCGCGTCGAGTCCGCGACTCCGCGCAGCGCGAACTCCTCCGCGAGCTTGATCCTCGAGGCTGGCTTCACGACGACCTCCGATCCGCCCGCCCGACGTGGGCGGTGCAGGATCAGCGTCGATCGATGCGAGACGACGACGCGACCGCGCGTGCTGCTACGCGACGAGGATCACGCCGAAGACGACGCGCGGCCCGGCCGCACGAAGAGCTCCCCGGTGGCTCTTGCTGCCGCGCAGCGGCTTGGTCCAACATGAGTTACGACAACTCGCGAGGGAAAACAGGTGCTTCATCCTTCCTACGCCCCGAGCGCAGCAATCGAAATCACGCCGGCGGTTCCTTCGGCGGGCCTCGGGACGAGCTTCGCCGTCGGGGACGCGGATGGCGATGGCTCCACCGATCTCTGGATCGGCTCGCCGTACGATGCGGACGGCCGCGTGGACCTCGTCTTCGGGCCTCTGCGCTCGCGCTCCACCGCGATGACCGACCGGACCTGGCGCGGCACGTCCGACGAGCGCGTCGGGATGGCCGTCGGCGTGGGCGACTTCGACGGCGATGCCCTCGACGACACGCTCGTAGGCGCGTACTTGGCCGGGACCACGCCGATCGATCCAGCCCCGCTGCCGGGAGGCGTCCTCTTTCTCGCGTACGGCTCGCCGCGCTGAGGCGACGTGAGCACCGGCGTCACGCTCTGGATCATGATCGCGTTCGCCGCCGTGACCGCGGGCCTCGGATACCTGCTGGCGGTCACGCGGACCCGAGCGAGCGAGCGCGCCTACCTCGAGCGCAAGGCGGCGGCGGACGCGGAGGTCGCGGCCCTCGGAGCGCGCGTTCGTGCGGCACACGCGCCGCCGGAGATCGCGATCGTGCTGATCGCGCTGCCGCTCTCGTCACGCGTCCGGCAGACGATCACGCTGCGGGGCGCGCCGTCCGGTCATGCCATCGCGCTCGAAGCGCTCGTGCACCTGCGTACGGCCGAGAGTCCGCGGCGCGCCGCGATCTTCTGCCCTGCGTCAGCATCCGGTGCAGCGCCGGACGCGATGGCCGAGGTCGCTCTCGATGCGCTGCTCGCGCGCGACCGATCCACCGAGCCGCGGGGGTTTCGCGATGGCGCCGGCCAGCTGTCGACACCGCACGGCGCGCTCGGCGTCCTCGCGATCGCCATCGTCGCGCGCGGGCTGCGCGACGCGCCCTCGTTCGACGACGTGGACGGCTTGCTCCGCGCGCTCGAGGCGATCACGCCGCCCGGCACGGTCGAGCTCCTCCACCACGCTGCGCGCTGGATCCCGGTGGACCCGAGCGCCGGCTTCGACGAGGCGGCGCTGTCTCGCGCGTTCCCGGAGCTCCGGCCTGTCTGAGAGCAGGTCAACGAAGTGAGCGGCGGGGCGTTGGCCGCATGAACGCTCTCGCAGCGCGCGAACCCATCGCGCGAGTTGAGGGTGCTCTTGCAGCACTCGGACGAGGCCGCTTCACGGGGAGAGGTCGGGTGAGGGGCCAGCTCGAGAGCAGCGGATCGACCGGCGGCGGACCGCCGCCACCTCCGCCGTTCGGCGCCACGATCTCGCGTGATCTTCCCCGCCGAGCGCCGGAGCGCTCCCTGCCCTGCGCCCGCTCGTGCGCGACACGAGCCCCCTCGATCCGCAGCGCCGCTCGCTGCACGCGATCTTGCGCCGGCACTTGCCCACGTTCCCGCGCGCCCACCCGCTGCCCGCCTTCGTCCGTGACGAGCTGACCGGCCATCTCGACTGCGGGGTGCTCGCCCGCGGCTGCGCGCGGTATCGATGCGATGGGTGCGGCCACGAGCGAGTGACCGCCCTCTCGTGCAAGGGACGCGGCTTCTGCCACCGCAAGGCCTATAGCCAATTGGCTATAGGCCCTGTCGGTCGGTGTATCGGCAGACGCATGACGGCAGGCGCGCGCGATCTCGTCTCGCGCGTGCTCCCGCGCGTGCCCGTCCGCCAGTGGGTGCTCTCGCTCCCCTTCGCGCTGCGCGTGCGGCTCGCCTTCGATCACGACACCTGTAGGCCCTCGGGCAGCGTCGTGATCCGACGGCCCTCTGCTCTCGATCTCCACGCTCGTTCGATCGGCTGAGGCGTCGCCGTAGAGCGGGAGGCCGAGAAGTGCGTCCGTCGGTCAGCGGCAGGCGAGGCTGCGCGCGAAAGGGTGAGCCCGCGCGACTGGTGCTCGCGCGGGCTCGTGCCGACGACCGTGCAGAGGTGGGCCGCGTTTCGGTTGCTTTGACTGTTGCGGTTGTTTCGTTCATGCTTCCGACATGTCCACCACGTCCGCCCTTCCAACGCCTGAAGCCGCGAAGTCCGCGGAGACCGCGCTGCGGCTTCTCGCCCCGCTGAAGCGACGCGCGGCTCGCTCGGTGCGCCTGCGCGTGGCCGATGCGCGGGACGAGGTCGTTCTCCCCCGCGAGGCGTTCGAGCTCCTACTCGGAGTGCTCGGCGCGATGGCCGAGGGCAACGCCGTCACGATCGTGCCGGTCCACACGGAGCTGACGACGCAACAGGCGGCCGACCTGCTGCAGGTCTCGCGGCCGTACCTCGTCCAGCTCCTCGACGGCGGTCAGATCCCGTTCCGCATGGTCGGCACGCACCGCCGCGTCCTCGCGCGCGACGTGTTCAAGTATCGCGACGAAGCGCGCGCCGCGAGCGAGCGCGCGATGGACGAGCTCGCTGCCATCGCGCAGAAGCACGGCCTCGGGTACTGAACCGTGGCGGTCGTCGTCGTCCTCGACGCGTGCGTGCTCCATCCTGCCGCGCTGCGTGACTTCCTCATGCGCCTCGCGATCGCGGGGCTCATCCGAGCCCGCTGGAGCGAGACCATCCTCGACGAGTGGGAGCGGAGCGTGCTCCGAGTGGTCGAAGGCGTGGACCCTGAAGCTCTGCGGCGCACGCGCGAGCTCATGAAGAGGGCGCTGCCCGACGCCGAGGTCACGGCCTTCGAGTCTCTGGTCGAGCGCATCGAGCTTCCGATCCCGACGACAGACACGTCGTTGCCGCCGCGGTACGCGGGGCCGCGCAGGCGATCGCGACCTTCAACCTGAAGGACTTCCCCGCAGAGAAGCTCGCGACGCATGGGGTCGAGGCGCAGCACCCGGACGACCTCGTCCTCGATCTCGTCGATGTCGATCCTGGCGCGGTGCTCGCGGTCGTTCGCCGGCAGGCCGCAGCGCTCAAGAACCCGCCGATGACGGTCGAAGAGGTGCTCGCTCGGCTCGAGGAGCAGGGCCTCGTTCGATCCGTTGCGCGCCTGCGCGAGCTAAACGGCGGCCAGGAGTAGCCGATGACAGTGCGCGGTTGGGCTCTCGATCCAGATGGCGGCGGCGTGAAGATCCCGGAGCGCACGAAGGCGGAGGTGCGTCGCCGGCTGGAGGCGCACGCCGCGAAGCCCTTCGTGGGACGCTACCGCGAGCTGCGGCTGCGGCTGCGGCTGCGGACCGTTCTGCTACGTCGATGCCTTCACCGAAGACGCCATCGACACGCCGATGCAGCTCTGTCGCCTGCGTCACTTCGCAATCGACCGGTGGACGCTCGGGTTCTTCAAGTACGGCGACGAGAAGTACGAGCTCTGCTTCGTCGATGCGGCCGATGGCTTCTGGTGCACCGTCGAGCAGGGCTTCGAGGTGGCGGCGCGCTCCTACCTCCGCTGAGCGCGAGTCGAAGAACCTGCGGCGCGTACGGGCTGCGGGTCCGACAGCGCCAATCGCGTGCTCGGAGCTTCTCCGCTCCGGGGCTACGACCGGCTCGCGCAGGTCGCAGCCGCGCGCGTGCGGGATCTCGCGTGGCGAGTCCTCGCCGAGAAGGGTCTCGGGTACTGGGACCAGCACACCGACCGCGCCGACTCGTTCCAGATCATCCGACGCCCGGGACGGGGGCGGCCGGGTCGCTCGTGCTCGAGCTGCGCTACGCGCTCTGCGAGTGGAGCACCGCCGACTCGAGCGGCGGCATGACCGGGCTGCCCCTGACGCTCGCGCAGACCTGCAACGTCGACGCCGACTGCCCGCACATCGACATCGCCGGCGCCTCGCCCGACGACCAGTTCGCGTGCAACGAGGGGCGCTGCGGCGGCGTGCCCGCGCAGGCGGGCTTCGACGCCGGCGACCTCATGCGCTTCCTCGCCCTGCCCCACTCGCGGACGGCGCGCGTGCTCGACCTGTGCACGAGCTCGAACCTCGGTCCGCCGCAGCCGGGCGTGTTCCGGTTCGAGGATCTCTCGCCCCCGCCCGCGTGCGGCAACGGCTTCCGCGAGACGGGGGAATCGCTCTCGCTCTCGCTCTCGCTCTCGCTCTCGCTCTCGCTCTCGCTCTCGCTCTCGACCTCGCTCTCGCTATCGTTCTGGCTCTCGCTCTCGACCTCGCTCTCGCTCTCGCTCTCGCGCCCGACCTCGCCCTCGCTCCCGCCCTCGCCCTCGCGCTCACTCTCGGCTAGCGTCCCCCGAGGAGCCCCCGCCATGCCCGACCCTCGCCCCACCCCGCCCGGCTCGACCGCCGCGACCAGCGCCGTCTGGCAGCACCACGAGCCCGTTCCAGGCACGCCCGCGGGCTTCACGTGCCGCACGACCTACCCGACGAACCCGAACGGCGCCGAGGTGATGCTCGAGCAGTGGGAGGCGGGCACCGCCGAGCCGCCGCACTCACACCCCGGCGACGACATGACCGTCGTGGTCGAGGGCAAGATGATCGTCCAGTTCTTCACGCGCGCTCCGTCGGGCCTGGTGAAGGACGGCGAGCCGCTCGTGCTCGAACGCGGACAGGCGGGCTACATCCCCGCAGGCCGCATCCACGACGCGACGTACGTCGAGCGCTGCCGCCTCGTGTACGTCCACCACAAGGCGTTCGGGTTCGTCGCGGAGAGCTGACCCCGTCCGCGCCCGAGCGGGTCAGTGCGGGTAGGCCTTCTGGATCACGCGCAGGATGTCGAAGCGCGTGATCGCGCCCACGAGCTTGCCGTCCTCGACCACCGGCAGCCGGCGGACCGTGCTGCCGAGGAAGATGCCGGCGGCCCAGTACATGTCCATGTCGGGCGGGACGCTGACGACGTCGGAGATCATGAACTCGGACACGGTGCGGTTGCGCAGATCCTCGTCCACGCCCTTGGCGAGCAGCTTCAGACAGTCGCGCTCGCTGAGCATGCCGACGAGCCGGCCCTGCGCGTCCACGACGGGCGCGCCCGTCACGTGGTGCTCCAGGAGGAAGTCGACGGCGTCGAGGATGGGCGTGCCCGGCGCGACGCAGTGCACCGTCGTGTCCATGTGATCGCGGACCTTGGGGAGTTTCATGAAGGCGGGCCCTCGGGCAGTAGCGGGTTCGTCATCCTCGGAACACGGCGATCTGCTTGAGCGTGATCGGCTCGACGGGGCGGTTGCCCGCTCCCGTCGCCACGTGGGTGATCTTCGCGATGAGCTCGACGTTGGTGATCGCCTGGCCGAAGATCGCGTGCTTGCCGTCGAGGTGCGGCGTCGGCACCTCGCAGAGGAAGAACTGCGAGCCGTTCGAGTTGGGCCCCGAGTTCGCCATCGACAGCACGCCGGGGCGATCGTGGCGCAGGCCCTTCGCGAATTCGTCGCCGAACTTCCAGCCGGGGTTGCCGCGGCCGGTGCCCGTCGGATCACCACCCTGGATCATGAAGTTCGGGATCACGCGGTGGAAGATCGTCCCCGAGTAGAGCGGGCGCGTGACCTTCGCTCCCGTCGCCGGGTCGGTCCACGCCACCTTGCCGCTCGCGAGCGCGACGAAGTTCGCCACCGTGCGCGGCGCCTCCGCCTCGTAGAGCTTGACGGTGATGTCGCCCATCGACGTCTGGAACGTCGCGCGTAGCTCGCCTTGTCCGGGGAACATCTCGGCGATCTGCGGAACGGGCGGATCGGGGTTGGGCATGCTCTCGAGTCTCCAGTCGGCGCGATGTTGCCCCAGCGCCGCGCGCCCGGGAAGAGGCATACTCGCGCCCCGAATGTCCGCCGAGGTCGCCCAGAACGATGCCTCGCTGGCGACGCCCCGGGCGAAGCCGGCCGCGTCGCGGCCCGGCTTCTTCGGCCTCGACCTTCTCGACAACCGCTACCCGGCGCTGCACGGCGTGCGGGTCCTCGCGATCCTGAGCGTCATCCAGTACCACGTGACGTGGGTCATCTCGACGTTCGAGCTCGACCTCAACGAGACGTTCGAGAACGCGTCGCTCTCCGTCTTCTTCGGGATGGACTGCTTCTTCGTGCTCAGCGGGTTCCTGATCGGATCGATCCTGCTGCGCTCGATCGACACGACGGGCTCGCAGAACATCCGACGCTTCTACCTGCGGCGCATCTTCCGCACGTTTCCCTCGTACTGGCTGGTCCTCACGATCCTGATCTTCGCGTTCCCCATCAACGAGATCCAGCGCGGAAACGTGATCTGGGAGTACACGTACCTCACGAACTTCGGTCCGCTGCGCCCCGACAAGATCGTGATGTTCTGGGGCTGGTCGCTCAGCCTGGAAGAGCAGTTCTACCTCGCGGTGCCGCTCCTGTTCCTCGTGCTGCGGCGGCTGCCGACCGATCGCGCGCGCATCGTCTTCCTCGCGCTGCTCGCGGCCTCGGCCACGGGCGCGCGCATCCTCGTTTGGTGGGACGGCCGGCCCTGGAGCGATCTCGACCTCTACGACGCCCTCTACTTCCGCACGTTCACGCGCTACGACGCCATCGTCGCGGGGATCCTGCTCGCCGTGGTCGAGGCCCGCTACGGCGACAAGGTCGCGCGCTGGCTCGCCCGCCCGCTCCACCGCGCGGCGCTCGCCGTCCCCGCGCTCGGCTGCGCGTGGCTGGCGCTCCGGCCCGACCTCTTCGGCGACGACCACGTGCAGCACGTGCACCTCTTCACCTGGGGCGCGGTCACGAGCCTGATGTACCTCTTGATCGTGCCGATGCTGCTGCACGGCGAGGGCTGGCTCGTGCGCGCGCTCTCGGCGAAGATCTGGCGCCAGCTCGCGACGCTCGGCTACGGCGTCTACCTCGTGCACATCCCGGTGATGTACCACCTGGGGATGCCGATCCTCTGGCACTTCCGCGACTCCGGCACCTCGCTCGCCTTCGGCTGGGCCCTGGTGTTCACGGTCGTGACCCTCGTGTCGTGGGCGCTCGGCTACGTGCTCCACATCCTGGTGGAGAAGCCCTCGCTCCGCGTCCGGCAGTGGCTGGCGGCATGAGCGAGAAGCCGCCGCGCCCGGGCTTCTTCGGCCTCGACCTGCTCGACAACCGCTACCCCGCGCTGCACGGGCTGCGCGTCCTGGCGATCCTGAGCGTCATCCAGATCCACGTGACCTGGGACTTCCACGACTACGTGAACCTGCACTATCCACAGTGGTGGGTGGACCGCTCGTACGCGGTGTTCTTCGGGATGGACTGCTTCTTCGTGCTCAGCGGGTTCCTGATCGGCTCCATCCTCATCCGCTCGATCGACACGACGGGCACGCAGCAGATCCGGCGCTTCTACCTGCGGCGCATCTTCCGCACGTTCCCGTCCTACTACGTCGTGCTGACGATCCTCGTCTTCGCGTTCCACCTGAACGCGGCCCAGCGCGCGCACCTGCCCTACGAGTACACGTACCTCACCAACTTCGCGCCGCTCGGGCGCAACCAGGTCGTGATGCTCTGGGGCTGGTCGCTCAGCCTCGAAGAGCAGTTCTACCTCTTCGTCCCGCTGCTCTTCGTCATCCTTCGCAAGCTCCCCACCGATCGCGCGCGCGTGATCTTCCTCGCGCTGCTCGCGCTCTCGGGGCTCGCCTCGCGGCTCTTCGTGTACTGGCGCGGCTACCCGTGGGAGCCGATCCCCTTCTACGAGTCCATCTACTTCCGCACGCCGACGCGCTTCGACTCGATCGTGGCGGGCGTGCTGCTCGCCGTCGTCGAGGCGCGCTGGGGCGATCGCGTCGCGGAGTTCGTGAAGCACCCGGCCCGTCGCGCGATGCTCGCCCTGCCGGCGCTCGCGTGCCTCTGGGTCCTGCTCTACCCGGAGATGTTCGGCGAGGATCACACGCACACGCAGATCACGCACCTCTTCTGCTGGGGCACGCTGACGAGCGTGATGTACCTGTGCACGGTGCCGATCCTGCTGCACGGCGACGGGCCGATCACGCGCGCGCTCTCGCTGCCGATCTGGCGGCGCATGGCGACGCTCGGCTACGGCGTCTACCTCGTGCATATCCCGCTGCTCGACCACGTGGTCGTGCCGGTCGCCCTGCGCGCTGCGCGCCACGGCGTGCACCTCGCGCTCGTCTGGCTCGGCACGTTCGCCGCCACGATCGTGCTCTCGTTCGCCGTGGGCTACGTGATGCACGTGCTGATCGAGAAGCCCTCGCTCCGCATCCGCGAGTGGCTCGCTGCGTGAGACACGGCACGGGCGCTCAGCCGCAGACCTCCCAACCGAACGTCAGCACCGCGTGCGTGGCGTCGGCCTCGACGAGGGCGATTCGCGTCGCGCAGACACCCGGCGCGATGAGCACGTCGTAGTAGGGCGTGTCCGTGTCGACGGACGCCGTGCCGAGGGCTCCGCTCGTCGCGGCGCACGAGAGATCCACCGTGGCGCGCGCGGGCGCGCTCGACGTCGCGGCGGCCCCCTCGACGAGCGTCAGCACGAGGCCGAGCGCCAGCGTCGGCGCGCCGGCGCGCACCGTCACCGTCGTGGGAGCCCAGCCCCCCGTGTACGTGCCGCACCCGCAGGGGCCGAGCGGCCCCGTCTCGTCGACGAGTCCGTCGCAGTCCTCGTCGATGGCCGGCCCGGAGCCCGTGCACTGCTCTGCCCGCGGGTAGACGGCGCCCTCGCAGGGCTCCCACCGCGTCGCGCCGCACGACTGCCCACCGGTGCGGCAAGCGCCGAGCGTGAGGAACGTCGATCCGCTCGGGTCCGCGGGATCGAGCGGCCCGCACGCCTCGGTCGCGGGCGGCGCGCACGCGCAGTCATCGTCGACGACACCGTCGCAGTCGTCGTCACGACCGTCGCAGCCGCTCGGCGCGGCGTCGACCGCCCCCGGGTGCACGCGCGGATCGGTGTCGTCGCAGTCGGTGAGCGCAGCAGAGACGGTGTCGCACGACGCGGGGCGCGCCGTGCCGGCGAAGCCGTCCCCGTCCAGGTCCACGTAGAGCGCCCGCATCGCGCCGTCGTCGATCATCCCGTCGCAGTCCTGGTCGACTCCGTCGCAGAGCTCGACGGCGAACGGGTGCGTCCCGGGTGCCGCGTCGTCGCAGTCGCTGCCCCGGGTGTTGCCGGGGCCGAACTCGACCTGCTGGCACCGCCGGTCGACGTAGCCGTCGGCGTCCGCGTCGCGATCTCCGAAGGTCGGGATCAGACAGTCCTGGTCGTGGTCGTCGCAGATCTCGCGCGCGCCCGGGTTCCGCGTAGCCTCGCCGTCGTCGCAGTCGTCCCCTCCGCACGCGAGCGAGACGTATCCATCACCGTCGTGATCGCAGTCGTGGTCGAACGCCACCGCATCGGTCGCGCCCGCGTCACGTGCGCGCGGCGTCGGCTCGCACGCCGCGAGCCCGGCGAGCGCGGAACCGAGCGCCACGACGCGGGCGATGCGCACGGATCCGAGCGTACAGGAACTGCGCCTCCGACGCCGCGAGTCCATGCCGCGTACGATGGCGCGACGCACGCGCTCCATCTCGTCGAGATCCTCCGGGACGCGGCCCGGACGTCGGCGACGATCGGCCGGTGCTCCGCGCACGTCGCGTGATCCTGCCGCGCGCGCCGGTTCGCGCTCCGCGATGCAGGTCTCGGCGGGGCTCGCCGCGCGCTCGGTCAGTCGGCGACCTCGCGCGCGCGCGTGACGCGCGTGGCCCTGGCCGCGGTCGCGCTGGCGCTGGCGTGCACGACGTTCGCCACGCTGCCCCACGCGGATCGCGGCCCCATCGTCACCGAGCTGCGCCGGGGCATGAGCCCCCCGATCGCGCCCGGGTGCTCGGGGCACTGCGTGGGTGCCAGCTCCTCGCGCAGCCGGCCGTCTCTGGGCGCAGGCCGGTGAGCTCGGCGCCTCGCTCGCGCGGCGTGGCCGGACGGCCATGACGCTGGATCTCCTGATCGCGACCGACGCGATCGAGCACGGCGCACGACTGCTCACCGGCGATGCGGACTTCCGCACCATCGCGTCCCACGCGTCGTCTCTGCGCCTGGCGTGATGCCGCGCGGGGCGGTTCCGCGGTACAAGAGGGTCATGCGCCGCGCTCTGATCGTGGTCTCGTGCCTGGCGCTCGTGCTCGCGAGCGGAGCGGAGGGCTGCGTGCAGAGCGGCCCCGCCGTGCACCTCGCCACCCACGCAGAGGACGACGGGACGCCGGGCGACTGGCGCGACCAGGTCATCTACCAGATGCTCACCGACCGCTTCGCCAACGGCGACGCGGCGACGGACTGGCGCGTGGAGCCGGGCGCGCTCGCGCGCTACCAGGGCGGCGACTGGCAGGGCGCCATCGACCGGCTCGACTACGTCGAGGAGCTCGGTGTCACCGCCCTCTGGATCTCGCCCATCGTCCTCAACGTGGACACCGACGCGGGCGTCGACGGCTACCACGGCTACTGGGCGATCGACCTCGAGCGGCTCAACCCGCACTTCGGCGACCTCGCGACGCTCCGGACGTTCGTGAACGAGGCGCACCACCGCCACATGCTCGTGATCCTCGACATCGTCACGAACCACATGGGGCAGGTCTTCTACTACGACATCAACGGCAACGGTCAGCCCGACGAGCAGGTGATCGGCTCCGGCACGCGCTCGCCCGTCACGCGCACGAGCGAGTACGACCCGGACTACGACCCGCGCGGCATCCAGGGCTACACCTCGCTCGGCGAGAGCGGTCCGGCGCCGGTGCGCTTCTTCGACATGCCGGAGATCTTCCGCGTGCTGCCGAGCCCCTCGATCTTCGCGGACCCGACGGCGTACCACCGTCGCGGGCGCGTCACCGACTACGGCATCCGGGAGCAGGTGCTCTACGGAGACTTCCCCGGCGGGCTCAAGGACCTCGCGACCGAGGACCCGCGCGTGCAGCAGGCGATGGTCGAGTCGTACGTGCACTGGATCCTCGAGACCGACATCGACGGGTTCCGCATCGACACCCTCAAGCACGTCGACGACGGCTTCTGGAACTTCTTCGCGCCGGAGGTGCGGCGGCGGCTCGCCGCGGAGGGCAAGCGCAACTTCTTCATGTTCGGCGAGGCGTTCGACGGCGACGACGCGCTCATCGGCCACTACACGCAGCCGGGGATGCTCGACTCGGTCTTCTACTTCTCGCAGAAGTTCCAGGTCTTCCGCGACGTGTTCCAGCTCGAGGGCCCGACGCGCGCGATCGAGACGCTCTACGGCCAGCGCGACGCGCACTTCGGCACGACGCCGCAGGACATGGGCATCGGCGCGCGTCCGCGCGACGCGCTGGTGAACTTCATCGACAACCACGACGTGCCGCGCTTTCTCTACGAGCAGCCGGACGTGGACGCGCTGCACGCCGCGCTGGCGTACCTCTTCATGGAGGACGGGATCCCCTGCGTGTACTACGGAACGGAACAGGAGTTCGCGGGTGGCAACGACCCCGCGAACCGCGAGCCGCTCTGGTGGTCCGGCTACCGGACCGATGGACCGACCTTCCAGTGGATCGCGCGGCTCGCGCGCATGCGCCGCGCCTATCGCGCGCTCACCCACGGGTCGCTGACGATCCGCTGGACGACCGATCACGTCGGGGACGAGATGGACGCCGGCGTCGTGGCCTTCGAGCGCGCGACGCCCGAGGGTGACTACGCGCTCGCGGTCATCAACACGCAGTCGCGGCACGCCGCGCACACGACCGACGGGACGACGACGATGACGGTGATCGCGCCGGCCGGGGCGATGCTCGTCGACGCGCTGGGAGGGGACACGTTCACGGTGTCGGGCGGCGGCACGCTCGACGTGATGGTCGCGCCGCACCAGGCGCGGCTGCTCGTGCCGATGGATCAGCTCGTCGGAGGCCTCTGATGCGCAAGCTCTCGCTCTCACTCTCGCTCTCGCTCTCACTCTCGCTCTCACTCTCGCTCTCACTCTCACTCTCGCTCTCGCTCTCGGGCTGCTCGTCCCCGAGCGGCGGTGCCGACGCTGGGCCGGGCAACGACGCTGCGAGCCGAGCCGACGCGGGCGCGGGCAACGACGCTGGCCCAGGCAACGACGCTGGCCCAGGCGACGACGCTGGCCCGGGCGACGACGCTGCGACGGGCGACGACGCGGCCTCTGCCATCGACGCGTTCGGCACGACCGACACAGGCACCCCCCCTGCCTTCGTCCTGCCGCCCGCGAACGGCCCGCTCGACTACCAGCTGGGCGGCGCCTACGCGCCCCCGACCGGCGTCACGATCGTCTCGCGTGATCGCACCGAGGCGCCCGCGAGCGGGCTCTACAACATCTGCTACGTGAACGGCTTCCAGATCCAGCCGGGCGAACAGGCGATGTGGATGCGCGATCACCCGAGCGCCATCCTCCGCGACGCGGCGGGCGATCCGGTCATCGACGCCGACTGGAACGAGATCCTGCTCGACACGCGCACGCCGGCGACGCGCGGCGAGGTGATGGCGGTGATCGGCCCGTGGATCGACGGCTGCGCGGCGGACGGCTTCGACGCCGTCGAGATCGACAACCTCGATACGTACTCGCGCTCGATGGGTCTGGTCACCGAGGACGAGAACGTGCGGATGGTCCGGATGTTCGCGGACCGCGCCCACGCGGCCGGCCTCGCGATCGCCCAGAAGAACGCGAGCGAGATCGTCGGCCGTCGCGCCGAGATGGGAACGGACTTCGTCGTCGCCGAGGAGTGCAACCGCTACTCGGAGTGCGACGTGTACCTCGGCGGCTACGACGAGGTGCTGATGATCGAGTATCGCCGCGGCGACTTCGCGACGGGGTGCAGCGCGTACCCATCGAGCTCGATCGTGCTGCGCGACCTGAACCTCGTGCCTGCTGGCTCGAGCGGCTACGTCTACGACGGCTGCTGACGCGACGACCCGCGTTGCGCGTGATCCACCGCCGCCGCCGTAGTAGGTTCGGAGCGTCATGGGCCGGATCTTCGAGAAGCGGAAGACGACGATGTTCGCGCGCTGGGACCGCATGGCCAAGGCGTTCACGCGCGCGGGGCGCGAGATCGCGATGGCGATGCGCTCGGGCAGCACCGATCCGAACAGCAACCCGGCGCTCCGCCGAGCCATCGCGAATGCGCGGGCGGCGAACATGCCGCGCGAGAAGATCGAGAACGCGATCAAGAAGGCCGCCGGCACGGACGGGCGCACGTTCGAGACGGTCGTGTACGAGGGCTACGCGCCGCACGGGATCGCCCTGGTGATCGAGACGGCGACCGACAACCCGCAACGCACGGTCGCGAACGTCCGCGCGATCATGAAG
The DNA here is from genome assembly GCA_044220955.1 of Sandaracinaceae bacterium. GTDB lineage: Bacteria > Myxococcota_A > Polyangia > Polyangiales > Sandaracinaceae > JBBSAT01. The sequence continues at coordinate 62,343 of JBGAQA010000027.1, read as the reverse complement.
GACTGGGGCGGCTCGTTCGGGCAGACGGGCAGCGTCGCGTTCATGTTCGAGCACATGGGTGTGTTCCGGCTCTCGCCCGAGGGAATCGACGCGGAGGCGCTCGAGCTGGACCTCATCGACCACGGCCTCGAGCAGATGGGCGAGACCACGGGGGACAAGGGCGAGCCTCAGCTGCTCATCCGCTGCGCGCTGAAGGACTTCGGCCGCGTGCAGGCCGAGCTCGAGCGCCGCGGGATCGAGGTCCTCTCCGCCGAGAGCGAGTACGTCGCCCAGACGCTCACCACGCTCGACGACGACGCGAAGGTGAAGGAGGTCATGGAGCTCGTCTCCGCCCTCGAGCAGGACGACGACGTCCAGAAGGTCTTCCACAACCTCGGCTGAGCGGGGACCGCTGAGCGGGGTCACTCCACACCCAGGTAACGACCTGAATTCACTCCGATCCTGCGGCAAGATGCGCTGAACACTTTCGCGAATTGTGTACAGCGCATCTTGCCGCCAGTCCGGCGTGATTTCGCGAGGTTGGATGGGTGTGGAGTGACCCCAGGCGCGGTCGAGCTAGGGCTCGTCGAGGGCGGCGCCCTGGTCGAGCAGGGTGCGGAGGCCGCCCTGGGCCGTGACGTTGCTGCCGTCGAGGCCGGCGGCGTCCGTCTGACTCATGTCGATGCGCGGGGCGAACGCGGTCTCGATCAGCGCCCGGGCCAGGCGCGCCGCGAACGCGTCGCTCGTCTCGTCCGTCTCGGGGTCGAGCTCGCCGCAGCCGAGCACGGCACCCGTGCTGCTCGTGAGGCACGCGCGGCCGTGTGCGCTCGAGGCCTCGACGTCGATCGTGAGGCCGATGTCTGCGACGTCGAAGCGCGCGCTGCCGGCGAGCAGGTCCGCAGTCTCGGCCGCGATGGCGCCGCCGCGCGAGACGACGCGCACGGGCACGGTGAGATCCATGCGCACCCAGATCCCCGGATCGATCTGGAAGGCCTCGTCGTACGCGGCGAGCGCGTCCGTCTCGCGTCCCTCGCGCATCGCCGCCTCGGCTGCGATCGCGCTGGTCCTCGCGCGCAGGAGCGCCTCCGCCGGCGCGAGCGCGTCGTGCGCGCGGCGGGCCAGCTCGTACGCGCGCGCGGCATCGCCCGCCTCGAGCTCCGCCTCGGCCTCGAAGGCGTCGTAGTACGCGCCCGCGCCTGCCCTCGGATCCTCGGCGCGCGCCCGCCGGATCGCCTCGATCGTGACGCCCGCACCGAGCACCGACGCGAGCTCGCCCGCGAGCCAGGGCGGCAGGATCCCGCTGCGCGCGCGGCCGATCTGGAAGATGCCGACGAGCCGGTTCGTGTCGGAGAGCGCCCGCGCCGCCTGCCGTCCGCTCGTCCACGCCTCCCAGCGCTCGAGCGCCGCCTGCCCGCTGGCGATCACGCGCTCGAAGAAGGGCTCGCCCAGCGCCGCCCGCTCGATCTCGTCGGCGTGGATGCGGCGCGCCACGCGATCGAGGATCGCCGCGACCGCGAGATCCTGCGCGGCATCACGGCTGTTGTGCGAGCGTCGATCCGGCGCGTTCACGGCCTTGCTGGTGATGCGCACCGCCTCCTCACCACGGCCGACCACGACGAAGAACTCGCTGAGCGCGCGCCGCGCCTCGTTGCGATCGGCGTCCTGCACGTGCGGCGGCCGTCGCAGCCGGTACGGGTGGACCTGGTGCAGCATGTCCAGCGCCTCGGGGAAGCGCGCCTCGCGCACGTAGAGCTCCGCGAGCTCGACGAAGGGATTGCCGAACCACGCGACCTGCGCGCGCGTCGCTTGCAGGCCGATCTCCTCGGCCTCATCGAGCTGGAAGAGCGAGCGCGAAGACTCGGCGAAGTTCGTGAAGTCGACGGCGCTCTGTCGATCCGGATCGGCGCCGTGCAGGTCGAGCGCCGCGCGACACGCGGTGTGGCTGCGCTGCTCGTCGCCCGCCTCGAACTCGACCGCGCAGAGCGCGTTGAGCGCCACCTCGACCTGCCAGGGCGAGCCCTCCGAGAGGGCCGCCTGCGCCACGCGCCGCGCGTCGTCGAAGCGGCGCATCTTCATGAGCGGCCACGCCGCCTCCGCGGCCATGTCGGGGTCGTACTGCTCGTTGTAGCGGTCCATCCACGCGAGCTGCTCGGTGTAGTGCTCGAGCTCGCCCTCGACGAAGGCCATCTCCTGCAGCATGCGCGCGTGCCAGCGCCACGGGCCGCTCGGCATCGGCGGATCGCCCCAAGCGTGCGTGTACTGCTGGAGCGCGATGCGCAGGTAGAAGAGCGCGCGCGGCGCGTTCGCCTCGCCCATGTGGTGCACGTAGCCGAGCACGAAGTTGCCGACGTACGAGGTCGGGCGCGCGCGCACGACCGCCTCGGCGAGCTCGCGGGCACGGATGTAGTTGCCCTGATCGGCGTTGCACCACGCTCGGTACTCCTCGGGCGTCGAGTCCTCGCCGTCGCCCGGGCCGATGAGCGTGCAAGGATCGAAGTCGCCCGTGCCGATGACGATGTCGTCCTGTGGAGCGTCCTCTCCCGGCGTCTCGTCCGGCGGCGGCGCGTCGTCGGGGACGTCCGTCGAGGGCGGGGGTGGCTCGCCCTGCGCATGCACGAGCGCCGCCGAGAGCGCGAGCGACGCCAGCGCGAGCCCGAGGGAACGCGCCCTCACCCTGGCCCTCTCCCACCCGGTGGGAGAAGGGATCGAGCTCCGTCTCGCGCGGGAGGCTGGCACGATCAGCGCGCCAGGCTCTTGCGGGCGAGACGCTCGATCTCGATGCCGGTGTGCTCGCGGACCACGCTCATCACGTCGTCGACGCCCGGCGCGCACTCGAGGCGGTGGCCGAACACGTAGGGCGCGAGCACCTCGAGGTCGCGCGGCGAGACGTAGTCGCGACCGCTCACGAGCGCGTGCGCCTGCAGCGCCGGGAGCAGGAGCACGAGCGAGCGCGTGGAGGCGCCCTGGAGCACGCGCTTGTCGGCGCGCAGACCGCGCGCGAGGTCGACCAGCGCGCTCTGGAACGCGACGTCGATGCGCACCCCGTTTCGGATCGCCTCGCGCGCACCGATCAGCTCGTCCCGCGTCACGCCGGGCAGATCCTCGGCCAGCGAGAGGTGCGGGCGCGGGTACGCCGCGAGCACCTCGAGCTCCGCCTCGCGCGCGATGTGCTCCATCCGGATCTTGAACAGGAAGCGGTCGAGCTGCGGCGTCGGGAGCGGGTACGTGCCCGCGAGGTCGAGCGGGTTCTGCGTCGCGATGACGAAGAAGAGGGTGTCGAGCGGGTGCGTTTCGTTGTCGACCGTCACCTGCTTCTCGGCCATCGCCTCGAGCATCGCGGCCTGCACCTTGGGCGAGGTCCGGTTGATCTCGTCGGCGAGCACCACGTGCGCGAAGATCGGTCCGCGCCGGAACACGAAGCGCGAGCGCTCGGGCTCGAACACGTTCGTGCCCGTGATGTCGCTCGGGAGCAGATCGGGCGTGAACTGGATGCGGCGGAACGAGGCGATGGCGTCTCCACCCCCCGTGACAGCCGCCCCGAGCGCGCGCGCGAGCGTCGTCTTGCCCGATCCGGGGTAGTCCTCGAGCAGCACGTGCCCGTCGGCGAGCAGCGCCGTGAGCACGAGCTCGATCACCTCGTCCCGGCCGCGGATGGCTGCGGCGAGGCGCTTGGTGAGCCGCTGGGCGACGGACTTGGCGCGATCGAGCGTCGCTCCCTCGCCCTTCGTCTCGCTCGCCTTCGGCGCTTCGTCGGTCGTCGTCGCTTCCATGTCTTCTCCTAACGTGTCCAGATCCACGAGAACGGATCGGCGAGGCCGAGCAGGCGCCGCCAGAAGGGAACGTGCTTCGCGCGCTCGCGCCGCACCGCGCGCGCCGCCGCGCGCACGGTGCCGATCGCCGGCCGCGTCCGGCTCGCGTAGGCGACGGCCGCGTGCGCGTCGGTCAGCGGCGCGAGGCTCGGGATCCGGGTCTTCACCCGGAGCGCGAACGCCTCACGCGACTCGCCTGGCTCCCGGCGGATCCCGGCCTCGCCCAGCACGTCCAGCGCCGCTCGGTAGGCGACCCGAGGCAGCGTGCCCTCCGCCGCGAACGCGGGCGCGGCGCGCCGCCCGAGCTTGCCCAGGTACCCGAGCACGATCGCGAGGACGATCAGTGAAAGGAGGCCGCGCACGAGGGGCCGGGTGATGTCGCGCGCGAGCTCGTCGAGCGGCTGCGGCGCCTCCGACCCGTCCGTCGGCAGCGGCGTCTCGCCCCGCAGCAGCTCCGCGAGGAGCTGCTGCAGATCCTCGTCGGGCGGGGGCGGCGCCGAGTCGAGCGAGCGCTCGGGCGCCACGTCGACGACCACCCAGCCGACACCGTCGAGGTAGATCTCCGGCCACGCGTGCGACGCACGCCCGTCGATGAGCACCGCGCTGCCGCCGTGCCGCGACGACTCCGGCACCATGTACCCGGTCGCGACCCGCGCCGGCAGGCCGAGCGAGCGCAGCAAGTACACGGTCGCGTGCGCGAAGTGCACGCAGTAGCCCGTCATGTCGCCGAAGAGGAAGTCCGCCGCCGGATCCGCAGCCGAGGCGTGACGGCTCCGCAGCGAGTAGATGCCGTTGGTGCCGAGGTAGCTCGTGATCGCGAGCGCCTGCGCGTACTGGCTCTCGCGGTACTGCGGCGGCAGATCCCCGACGATGCGCAGCGCCAGCTCGTGGTAGCGGGGATCCGGCGGACCGTGGGTGTAGTGAGCCAGGATCTCGGGCGACCAGCTCGGATCGCCCGCGCGCGCGTCCACGAGGGACCACTCGTCGGCCGTGAGCACCGCCGAGCGCGCCCGGTAGGTCCGGCGGAAGCGGGCCGGGTTCGGGTTCGTGATGGGCATCAGCGCGATCGGCGACTCGAGCGCGAAGGGCCGCGGGTGATCGGCGAGCAGGCCGACGGTCGTCTCCACCGTGCCTCGGTACGCTCCCGCCTCGGGGGCGTGCGCGATCGACACCATGCGCGTCGTCGGATATCCCGGCGCGACGTCGTCGTCGACGCCCGCGATCGTCGCCGCGACCATCCGGTGGCCGTTGTACTGGCTGTAGGCGTCCTGCCGGAAGTAGTAGACGCCGGTCGGCGGCGAGTAGTCGTCGTGCAGCACGACGATCGCGACGGGCGCCTGCCCGCCGGACTGATCGTACTCGTCCTGGAACTCGGGCCCGCCGGGCTGGTGGATGCCGTCGTGCTGGTCGTGCTGGTCGTCACGCAGCCCGAGGCCGTCGCCCGTCTGTGGCGGCGACGGCAGGCCGACGACCTGCGTCGTGGCGAACACGCCGAGCAGGAGCAGGAGCACGAACAGGACGTGGAAGATGGAGCGCCAGAGCTTGCGCTCGCTCAGCAAGAGGAGCCCGATGACGATCCCGGCGACGGTGCCGATCGCGAGGACGGCGATCGTGGGATCGGAGCCGCGCTCGAGGAACCAGTCGGCGATCTCGAAGGGTCGGTGGATGGCGCCGTGCCGGTGGGCCACGACGAGCGTGCCGAACGCGACCGCGACGAAGGTGGCCTCGAGCAGCGCCGCGTTGCGGTGGCGCGAGGACGCGGCCCGCACGCCGGTACCGATGGTCAGCGCGCCGAGCCCGAAGGCGAGGACCTCGCCGATGCGCAGAGCGACGGCGGGGCCGAGCGCAGCGGCGACCGCGGCGCTGCCGACGAGCGCCCCGGAGAGCCAGAGGGAGAACAGGAGCGCAGCGAACGCGCCCGCCGCGATCACCCACGTCCGCGCGCGCGTCGCGGCGAGGGCGCGGCCCACGACCGACGCCATCCCGGCCGCGCATGCCGCCGCGAGCGCGCTCTCCGGCACCGTGAGCGGCCAGGCGAACACGCCCGCGGTCACGGTGTACACGAACATGCGGAGCAGCGTCGCGAGCAGCGGCTCGGGCAGCTTCTCCGGGTTGGTGGTCGGCGGCGGCTCGGCCGCGGCTCGCCGCTTGGCGGGCTCCGCCATCAGGCCGCCCTCGTCGCGAGCGCGCGCATCGCCGCCCGGTGCGCGTCGCCGAGCCTTCGCCCCGTCGCGCGATCGAGCACGAGCACCTCGACGCGCGCCCCGGAGAGCCCCCGCACCACGGCCTCGAGATCCTCGGCGTACGTCCCGCGCCTCTCCACGTCCCGGGCCAGCAGGTTCCACCACCGCGCGCGCGGCCGCGCCACGTCCACGCCGTCGGTCGCGACGATGACGCGCGTTCGATGCGCGCGGTGCTTGACGAGCGCGATCACCCGCTCGAGCCAGGGCCCCGGCACGGGGGGCACGAAGAGGACGAGCGCCGCCGGGCCCGTCTTCTCCGCGCGGTCCACGAACGCGCGCAGGCCGCCGGCACCTTCTTCTCTGGACGCGATGGAGCGCACGACCCTCTCGACGGCCGGGCCCACCTCGTCGGTCTCGCCCGCCGTCCCGTCCGCGCCGAACACCCACTCGGCGCCGAGCGTTCCCGACTCGATCGCGACGCGTGCCGCGCCCGCCACCGGCTCGTCGCCGGGGCCCGCCACGAGGTACGCGACGGTCCTGCGCGAGCGGGTCAGCGCGCGCTCGGGCACGCGCACCACGAGCTTTCGGGCGCGTGCGTAGACCTTCCAGTGGATGAAGCGCGCGGGGTCCCCGGGAACGTAGCGCCGCAGCTCCACGCGGTCGCCGTCGGCGATGCCCATCGGGTGCGGGATGTCCTCGCCGCCCGAGAGCGTCACGAGCACGGGCATCTCCTTCAGCGCGCCGCAGCTCGGGAGCACCGTGAGGCGCGCAGGATCCTCGTGGCGGATCGCGAGGCGCGCGAGGCCGAACACGTCCTGCACGACGATCCGTCGCACGATGCCGCGCACGTGGCCGCGCTCCTCGAGGTGCACGTCCTCCTCGAGCGAGAGGCCGCGCGAGCGCAGCTCGACCGCGGCGCCCACCGGCCGGAGCCACTCCCACCACACGAGCACGAAGGGAACGAGCGCGAGCGAGGGCAGCGAGAGCCCCGTCGGCAGCGATCGCCCCGTCTCCAGCGTCCGCTCGTCGGGCCCGCGGTAGTGCCGCGAGGCGAGCTTGAGGCGGATGGCGCCGCCGATCACGAGCAGCGCGGCGACGGCGACGAGCCCGAGGCAGCCGTAGCCGATGACGAGGAGCACGAGGTCCATCTCGGGGTAGGCGAAGAGCTTCAGCACCACGGCGCCGAAGATCGCGATCGAGAGACCGAGCGGCGTGATCGGCAGCCAGTCCGAGAACCGCCGCTCGGCCGCGATGGCCGCCCGGCCCCAGCGCCGAACTCGCTCGCCCCAGCTCTGCTCCGTCGCGCTCAACCCGCCTTCCTCGTAGCCGAGCGGCCCGCCCCTGTCACCCCCACGGAGCCTCCCACCCTCGGCGGACACCCGGGGCGAGCTCGGGTTCCACGGCCAGCCGGCGACGGCCGCCGGGACCGCGCTCGCGAGGAGCCGCGCGACGCGGCGCGCGCATCACGCCTCGGCCATGTGCCATGCGATGCGCGTGGCCATCATCATCACGGTGAGCTGCGGGTTCACCCCGAGGCTGGAAGGAAGGACGCTGCCGTCGGCGACGTAGAGGTTCTTCACGTCCCAGCTGCGCCCCCAGGCGTCGACCACGCCGTCCTGTGCCGTCCGGCTCATGCGGCAGGTCGCGAGCGGGTGCTGCGAGGCGCACTCGAGGCGAACCATGGGGATGGCGTCGAAGTCGAAGCGTCGGAACGCGTCGGGCGTGAGGCCCTCGCCCCCCAGGATGGGCAGGAAGATCTCGCGCGCGCCCGCCTCGAGGAACACCTCGCCGACGAGACGAATCCCCCGACGAAGCGCCGCCACGTCGCGCGGCGAGCAGCGGTAGAAGAGCAGCGGCTCGCGGCCGAGCGGGTTGCGCACGACGAGGCCGCCGCCGTCGTCGTGCACCATCGCGCCGAACATCGCGATGTGCGCGACCTGCTCGGCGAGGCGCGCGTGACGCGGACCGCTCCCCGGCATCGTCGCGGCGATCACGCTCGCGGGGATGAACAGCGAGTTCATGAGCACGCCCTCGTGCTCGAACGCCGTCGAGAACGCGCTCTGCATCGCACCGGCCCAGCCGCGCACCTCCTCGTCGAAGCGCGCGAAGACCCGGCAGCCCGGGTGGAGCGTGAGGTTCCGGCCTACGTGGCCGCCGATGCCGCCGATGCCGCTCGCGCGCAGCAGCAGCGCCGAGTGCACGCCGCCGCAGGCGACCACGACCTTCTTCGCGCGCACGGTGAAGCGGCCCGCGCGACCGCCGTCGGGACCGTCGAGCATGCGGCCGCGCACGCCGACCGCGCGATCGCCTTCGAGCACGATCCGCTCGACGAGGCACTCCGACCAGATCGTCGCGCCCGCCGCGAGCGCCCGGGGCAGGTAGCTGAGATCGACCGAGCGCTTGGCGCCGTGGGGGCAGCCGAAGTTGCAGCGCCCGCAGCCGTCGCAGCCGTCGGTGTTGCGGTGCATGGGCGCGAGCTCGAAGCCGCGCTTCTTCGCCCCCTCGGCGAACAGCGCCGTGGAGCGCGAGCGCATGCTCGCGGGCACCTCCTCGACGTGCATCGCCTTCTCGACGTGGGCGTAGCAGCGGTCGACGGCGGCGGAGCTGAGCTCGGCGAGGCCCATCTCCCTCGACCAGCGTGCGAGCACCTCGTCGGCGACGCGGAAGCACACGCCGCCGGTGAGCATCGACGAGCCACCGACGACGCGCCCCATGGTGAGGTTCACGGTCGGGGCGCCCCCGACGCCGATGGCCGTCGTCATCCCGCCCTCGCGCCACACGTGGCGCAGCGACTGGCTCTGGGTCATCGCGCCGTGCTCGGACGCCGGGACCTCCTTGCCTTCCTCGACGACGATCACGCGCTGGCCGGCGAGCGCGAGCTCGGTCGCGACGACGGCGCCGCCCGCGCCGGAGCCGACGACGACGACGTCGCAGTCGAGGTCGAGGTCGCCGCGCTGCGCCCGGCCGCTCTCGATGCGCCCGCTCACGCGTCGGCCTCCGCCGCCGACGACGACGACAAGACCGGGAGCGCCTTCTTCCCGTGACAGCGCTGGTCCCAGCGCAGCTCTTCCATCGCGTCCGGATGCTCGTAGTAGACCAGGCTCGTCACGGCCTTCACCGCGAAGAGCGCGAGCTGGGCGACCGGGAAGCGCTCGAGCGCCTCGAGCGCCTCGAGCCGCGCCGGCACGGCCATCGCCGACAGGCGCGTGAAGGGACGCCCGACGAGCAGCGGCGCCCCCCAGGTCGCGGTCGCGAGGCAGGCGAGGAAGAGCCAGCGCGCGCGCCCCCGCACGTGCCCGAAGAAGTCGGCCAGCTCGGCCACGAACGCGTCGAGGCGCTCGACCGGCACGGGGCCGCCGTCGCGGGAGAAGAACGCCTCCGCGAACGCGCGCGCGTCCCGCTTCTGGCCCGCCGACAGCCCGTCGACCTTCGCCCGCTCGATCACGGCGCGGGAGCATACCCCGCGCAAAGGTCGGAGATGGGCGCCTCGTGCGGGCGGTCGGTCGCGGCTTTCCGGGGGTTCCCCATTGACACCCCTCGGGCCAGGTGGATACCGTTCGGCGGCTTCGAGTCTGGCGCGGAATTCCAGATGGATTCCGCTCCACCGCAAGCTTCACCCGCGGGCCCGACACGGTACGAGAAGAGAGAGAATGTCCGAAGACAAGAAGCCCAAGAAGGACCTTCGTGCGCGCCTCGGCCGCACGATCGCGCCGAACACGCCGGGCGCGCCGCCGATCACGGCGCCCGGCAACGTGATCGCGCCGCCGGCAGCGGCGCCTGCGAGCGCGCCGGCCGCACCGGCAGCGGCCAGCTCGCCCGGTGAGGTCGCGGCGCCGGCCGTCGTCGCGCCGCCGGTCGCGCCGCCCGTGGTCGCGCCGCCGCCGGCCGCACCCGCGAGCCGGATGCCGTTCGGCCCCGACATCGCGCCGCCGCCGTTCGCGCGGCCCGCCGCCGCGGAGGCGCCGAAGCCCGAGCCGCGCAAGCGCTCCGCCGATCCGTTCGCCGCTGGCCCGGCCACCTCCGATCAGGTCCGCCTCGTCTTCGACGAGAAGCCAGCCGACGAGGGCGCCGCGCGCCGCGGCCGAAGCCGCAATGCCGCGGTGATCGCCGTCTCGATCGCCGTCGGCCTGGTGCTCGGCGCGGTCGGCGGCACCGTCAACGGGAGCCGGACGCTCTACAACATCACCGTGCGGGACGGACACGACGTTCACGACGTCGTCGAGACGGCGAGCCACGTGGTGCTCGAGGCGCAGCAGCACGTCGAGGCGATCTCCACGGCGGCCTCGGGCGGCGGCGCAGATCACCACCCGACGGTGAACTACGACGAGATCGCGCTGCTGACCGCGCTCGAGAACCCACTCCACGCGGGCGCCTTCTCGCGCAAGAACTACAACCGGTTCGATCCCGCGACGGTCGACGACCTCTTCAACTACGACCACAACATCCACGAGCTCTGGGACGACTTCACCCGCCTCAACGCGATCACGTCGGGCCCCGCGCGCCGGGCGACGCTCGACTCGACGGCCGCCGCGACCGTGTGTCCGGCCGACCTCGGTCACGACGACGGCTCGGCGACGGCGGCGATCCAGGCGGCGCTGGCGGCGACGCCGGACAGCGCCAACGCGCAGTACGTGGCCCTCCTGGACACGGCCGACGACGGTACGATCCAGGGCTCGCTCGGCTTCGCCGAGCAGGATCTCGACGCGACGACGCACCAGCCGACGGGCCGCACCTTCATGCGCGCCGGTCGAGCGGGCCCGGGGCGCCCGTTCGACACGTGGACGCCGGGCTCGCCCGTGGCGCAGCACGTCGTCCCGATCGACGGTCCCGCCAGCACCGCGGTCCTCGGGGATCGCATCGGCGCGTTCCGCTCGTTCGCTCAGTCCCTGGAGGAGACGCGGACGCTGATGAGAGACACCATCGCGATCCAGGAGCGCCTCCTGGCCGCGCTCGGCGAGATCCACAACATCCAAGAAGAGCTCGCATTCTGATGTCGGACCAGAAGCCCAAGAAGGACCTGCGCGCGCGCCTCGGGCGCACGATCTCCCCCCAGACGCCCGGCGCGCCGCCGATCGCGGCCCCCGGCGGCATCATCGCACCGCCCGCCGGCGCGCCGAAGGCGCCTGCGGCCGCGACGCCACCGCCGGTGGCCGCGAAGCCGGCCGCCAGCACCCCGGGTGAGCTCGCCGCACCGCCGGCCGCCGCGCCTCCGGTCGCGGCGCCCGACGCGGCGACCGCGATCGCCGCGCCTCCGATCGCTGCGCCTCCGATCGCCGCGCCTCCGATCGCCGCGCCTCCGATCGCTGCGCCTCCGATCGGAGGACCCGCCGGCCGGACGCCGTTCGGTGGCGCGGACATCGCACCACCGCCCTTCGCACGTCCGGCGGAGCCAGCGAAGCCGGAGCCGAAGAAGCGCGCGGTCGATCCCTTCGCCGCGGCCGCGGTGCAGCCCCAGGAGGTCCGCCTCGTCATCGACGACAAGGGGCCGGTCGACGACGCGGAGGTCGGCCGCCGGCAGACGGGACGCGTCTTCCTCGTCGTGGCGGCATCGCTCCTCGTCGGCGCGTCGCTCGGCGCGGGAGTCGGCACGATGAACGGGCGCCGCAGGCTCTACAACGAGACCGTCACCGACGGTCACGCCATCTACGCCGCCGTCGACACGGCCAGCCGCGCCGTGCTCGAGGCGCAGGGACACATCGAGGCCATCGCGACCTCGGCCGGCGGCGGGGCCACGGGCCACCCCTCGGTGAACTACGAGGAGATCGACGCGCTGACGGCGATGCCCAACCCGCTGCCCGCGTCGGCCTTCTCCGATCGCTACTACAACGCGTTCCAGCCGGGCGCGGTCGACGACCTCTTCACGTACTACAGCAACATCCACGAGCTCTGGCGGCAGTTCCAGCGGCTCAGCGTCATCGCTGCCGGGCCCGCCGAGCGCCCGTCGGTCGACGCGTTCGCCGCCGTCGCCATCTGCCCCATCTCGCGCGGCCACGACCAGGCGTCGGCGCGTGCTGCGATCCAGGCTGCCGCCGAGGCCACGGCCACGGCCGCGCAGGCCCAGTACGTCGCCGCCCTCTCGACCGGCGCCGATGGCGCCGTGAGAGGCGCGGTACGGATGGCCGAGCCCGAGCTCGACGCGACGTCGCACGAGCCGACGGGCCACATCTTGATGCACCTCGCGCCGGGCGACGCCGGCACGCCCGTCGAGCTGTGGACGCCCGAGACGCCCGTCACCGCCACGGCGACCCACGCGATCGTCATCAACGGCGGCAACAGCGCAGGCGTGCTCGGCGAACGGCTCGGCTCGTTCCGTACGTACGTCCAGGCCCTGACCGAGACCCGCACGCTGATGACGGGGACCATCGAGGTCCAGGGGCGCCTCACCACGTCCCTGGGTGACATCGCGAGCCTGCAGGAAGTCACGGCCTTCTGAGCGCGGGCACGGCAGACCGGCACGACGCCCCCGGGCCGCTCATGCGACCGGGGGCGTAGGCTTTTTTGGGGCCCGCCGATCGTGGGTGGACTATGATCGGCCCGTCGTGCCGCGCTATCGGTTGCGCTACCAGGGCTCGGACCTCGAGCTTCCGCCCGGGGCCTTCGTCATCGGGCGCAGCTCGACCTGCAACCTCTCGCTCGACGACGCGCTCGTCTCGCGCCGGCACGCCACGATCACCAACAAGAGCGACGGGGTCTGGGTCGAGGATCTCGGCAGCCGCAACGGCGTGGTGGTGAACGGCAACCGCATCCCGGGCCCGACGCGCCTCTCGCACCTCGACCGCGTGACGGTGGGCTCGCACGACATGGTGCTGGTCGAAGTGTCCGACCGTGGCGAGTCGATGTCGCGTTGCGACAACTGCGGCACGGCCAACGCGCCGAGCGCCTCGAACTGTCTCAAGTGCGGCGCCTCGATCCACCGTGGGAGCCCCACGCTCGTCGGGATGACGCTGAGCAACGTCGAGGGGCTCGGGGCGCTCGGCCTCGTACCGCGCGAGACGGCCCCCTCGAGCGCGCCGCCCCCCACCGCCAGGGTCGAGGAGGAGTCGACCGCGTCGCAGCAGCTGCTCGCGAGCATCGCCGACAAGGCGCTCGCGCTCGGTCGCTACGACGAGGCAGAGCGGGTCCTCTCGCGCCTGCTCGCCGACATGCTGACCCGCGCCAAGGCGGGCCAGGCGATGCTGCCCGCGCGGCTCAGCGAGGCCACGAAGTACGCGCTGCGCCTCGCCGAGGGCACGAAGAAGAACCTCTGGATCGACTGGGTCTTCGACGTGCACGAGGCCACGGGCAAGCTGCTCGGAGGCGACGAGATCGAGAAGCTCCACGAGATCGTGCGGAAGCTGCGCTATCCGGGCAGCGCGCCGATGCGCCGCTACCTCGACAAGATGCGCGAGAGGGAGGCCGAGCTCGGACCGAACGAGCGCTTCCTGCTCCAACGGCTCGAGGGCATCCAGCGCGTCGTCTCGGCGTGAGGCACGCGGCGCTCGCGCTGCTCGTGCTCGCGGCAGCGGCCCCGGCCGGAGCGCAGGGGCGCACCATCGAGCTCGACCTCGCGCACGGCGCGACGATCCGGCAAGACGCGCCCGAGGCGATCGCGCACGTTCCCGAGGGTCTCGACGCGAGCGGCCCGGTCGCCCTGGTCGTCATGCTGCACGGCTACTCCGGCTGCGCCCGCGTGCTGGCCAGCCATGCCCCGGACGCGCAGTGTCGTCCGCGGGACCGCGCAGAGCCGGGCTTCGGCTGGGCCGACGCGCACGAGGCCGCCGGGACGCGCAGCGTGCTCCTCATCCCGCAGCTCGCGTGGCGGGCGCGCGACGGATCCCCTCAGCGCCTGACGATCGCCGGCGAGGCGGCGCGCATGATCGACGAGTCGCTCGCGGCGCTCGCTCCGGTGCTGGGTGCGACGCTCACGCATCGGACCGTCGCGAGCATCACCATCGCGGCGCACAGCGCCGCCTTCGAGACGACGCTCGCGATCCTGCGCCACGGCGGGATCGAGGTCCGCAACGTCGTGCTCTTCGACGCGCTCTACTCGGGCGGGCCCGCCTTCCTCGACTGGGCCGCGGGGGGGACCGAGGGACGGCCGCGCACCCTCGTCTCGCTCGCGACGGGCGGGCGCACGTGGACGCGGACGGAGGCGCTGCTCGCGGACGCGCGGCGGCGAGCGCCCGAGGCCGTCTTCGCGCCCACCGCGTGGCCGGCGGGCTTCCCGCCGCCCGGACCGAGGCTCGTCGTCGGAGCGCGCATCCGCGTCCCGCACCACGACGTGCCGGCGCGCACGCTCGCCGAGACGCTGCGCGCGCTCGGGCTCCCGATGCGACGCTGACCCCGCCGATCGCCCTGGATCGGGTCAGGGACCGTCGGCGCTGGTCACGATCGCGAGGGCGTCCGCCGGTCCGGTCGCAGAGAGCAGGCGCGAGCGCACTGCGTCGTCGCGGAGCACGCGGCCGATGCGCGCGAGGCACTTGAGGTGCTCGCCGGCCGCGCGCTCGGGACCGACGACCGCGAAGAAGATGGACGCCGGCCGCCCGTCGATGGCATCGAAGGGCACGCCCTCGCGGCGGATCGCGAGCGCCGCGACGAAGTGGTCGAGACCCGCCACGCGCCCGTGCGGGATGGCGACGCCGTCTCCGATCCCCGTCGAGGCGAGCTTCTCGCGCTCGTCGAGCACCTTCTCGATCTCGGCCGGCGACTCGGTCGCGCCCGCGGCCTCGCGCACGATCAGCCGGGACAACGCCCGGAGCACGTCCGGCTTGTCCTGGGCGTCGAGGTGAGTGTCGATGCGTTCGAGAGTGAGGATCTCCGACAGCTTCATCGGTTCCGTTCCAGCCCCCGCCCGAAGTCCGGCTAGCGCTCGTTGCTTCCGAAGCGATCGCTCTTGCCGCTGAGCTGCGTCACGCCGCCCGAGTGCTTCTTGCGGTCGGTGGCGTTGCGATCGCTGTGGTCGCGGAGCTGGCGGTCGAGCTTGTCGATCACCAGATCGATGCTGGCGTACATGTCCTCGGACTCGTGCAGTCCCGCGTAGCGCCCGGCGTCCGACCGGACGGAGATCTCGACCTTGTGCAGGTGCCGCTCGTGCGACAGGACCACGTCGGCCATGATCGGCGAGCGGACGTACTTCTGAAGACGCGCGAGCTTGTCCTTCGCATACGTCTTGACGCCCTCGGACGACTCGACGTTGCGGAACGTGAACGCGACCTCCATATGCGCTCTCCCTTTCTGGTGAATGGATCTTCGCTGGATCGTTAGAAGTATTTCTTGCGCTTACCCGAGCTGAGGATGCCGAGCATCTCGCGGTACTTCGCGACGGTGCGCCGCGCGATCACGATGTCCTGCTGGGCGAGGATCTCCACGATCTTCTGATCACTGTGTGGATCGGAGGTGTCCTCCTCCGAGATGATCTTCTTGATCGCCTGCTTCACGCTCTCGGAGGCGATGTCCTCCTGCGTCTCGCGACGGATGGCCGAGTTGAAGAAGTACTTCAGCTCGAACACGCCGCGGGGCGTGGCGACGTACTTGTTGCTCGTGACGCGAGAGATGGTGCTCTCGTGCATGCCGACCGTCTCGGCGACGTCACGCAGGATCATCGGCTTGAGGTACTCGATGCCGAGGTCGAAGAACTCGCGCTGCTTGTCCACGATGCACTCGGTGACGCGGACGATCGTCTTGCGGCGCTGGTCGATGCTGCGGATCAGCCACTGGGCCGAGCGGAGCTTGGTCTGGATGTACTCCTTGGCCTTCGGGTCGCCCTGCATCGCGGCGCGGTAGAAGCCGCTGATCTTGAGGCGTGGCATGCCGTCGTCGTTCGCCTGGACGACGTACTTGTCGGCCATCTTGAGCACGTAGACGTCCGGCACGATGTAGCGAGGCTCTTCCGAGACGTAGTCACGGCCGGGGCGCGGCTCCAGGTCCGCGATCACCTGGGCGACGTCGTAGATCTCTTCGACGGCCACCTTGAGATCACGCGCGATGGCGGCGTAGTTCTTCCGCTCGAGGTTCGGCACGTGCTGGTCCAGCACCTGGATGACGAGCGGGTCCATGCCGTGCAGCTCGGCCTGCACCATCAGGCACTCGCGCAGGTCCCGCGAGCCGACGCCGATGGGGTCCATCTTCTGGATGATCTTCAGGACCTCCTCGGCGTCCTCGGGGTCGAGGCCCGCCTCGGCGGCCAGCCGCGGGACGATCTGGTCCTTGGGGACCTCCTCCTCGGGAGGCACCGCGTCGAGCTTCAGGTAGCCGTTGTCGTCGAGGTTGCCGATGACGAGGGCGGCGAACTTCAGCTCCTCGTCGTTGAAGTCGGCCATCCGGATCTGCCAGGCCAGGTGCTCGACCAGATCCTCGCGCTTGGTGAGCGTGGCCTCGACGCCGGGCAGATCTTCGTCCGACATGCGGCCGCCCGAGGGCATCGGCGCCTGCATCGCGTGGTTCTCGAGGTATCGCTCCCAGTCGATCTCGTCGACCTTCTTCTCGGAAGCCGAGGCGTTCTGCTCGCTCGCCCGGTCGTCCTGGGCCACGGCAGCGTCGATCGTGTGCGTCTCGGCGTTGACCTGGTTCTCGACGACGGGCGCCGGGGAGACCTCCCCCGTCTCGGCCTGGTCCTCGAGGATCGGGTTCTCGAGCATCTCCTCGCGGACCATGTCCACCAGCTCCATGCGCGACATCTGCAGCAGCTTGATGGCCTGCTGCAGCTGCGGCGTCATCACGAGCTGCTGGGACTGGCGGAGCTGCTGCTTGATCTCCATCGGTGTCTGCCTGGGGTACCTAAACCTGAATGATAGTGATCCCTTCCGGACAAGGGAACCGTATTTGCATCGGATCGTGACGGGCCGCAGTGCTTCGCGTGGCGCGCCGCTCGATCGATCAGGTACCGATGAGCTCGGTGAGCGCCTCGCGCAGCGTGCGAAGCGGCGTGTAGGTGCGTGAGCGCTCGCGGTCGCGCAGCACGAGTGACTCGCGGGCGGCGGCCTCCGCCTCCTGGGCGAGCCCGCGGAGCAGCTCGGCGAGGCTGGTCTCGAGCGGGGGCCGCAGCAGCTCCCGCGGGTGCGCGCGCGCCGCCGAGAGGGCCTCGGCGATGCCGGTGACCTCGAGCTCCGCCGTCGGCAGGATCTCGTCGAAGAAGCGCCGCAGCGCGCCTCCCGCGAGCAGACCCGCCTGGTGACCGGCGAGCGCCGCGAGCGGGGGCCCTATCGCGGCGCGTGCCCGCAGCCGGACCGTCGCCGCCACGTCGGTCCCGCTCGCGGCCTCGTCGAGACGCCGCACGATCGCGTCGACGAGCTCGCCGCCGGCACGCTCCGCGGCGAGCTCGAGGCGCGCCTGGATCGCGTCCCGCAGAAACGCGCGGTCCTCCGGGTCGGTGGCATGGGTGCCGAGCCGGCTGGTCCGCGGTCGAACGAAAGAGAGCACCTCACGCGCGGCGTCCACGAACGCCTGCGACTGACCGGCCTCGATCGCCTCGATCGCCTGCTCCAGGTCTGCCGACACCGCCCCTTCCGTGGCCGCGATGCGCTTGGCGGCCGCGCCGAGGGCCCGCGCTCGCTCCTCGAAGACGGCCAGCGCGCCCGGCTCGGTCGCCAGGGCCTCGTCGAGCAGCTGCGAGAGGCGACCGGCGCATGCCCGGTGCTTCAGCTCGCGCGAGCGCGAGAACACCGCGCGCTCGAGCGTGTCCATCAGCGCCGAGAAGCCGCTCTGGCGCAGCGCCGCCTCGTCGCTGGCGACGCGGGCCTTGAACGCGGCGCGCGCCGAGAGCGCCACGGGGGCGTTGGTGCGCAGCGCGGGCACGTCGCGAGCCAGCGCGTCGATGACCTGTTCGAGCTCGGTGCCGCGCAGGCGGTCGACCTTGTTGAGCGCCGCGACGACCTCGCGGCGGCTCTTCACGATGCTCTCGAGCACGCGCCCCTCGGTCGCCTTGCCCGCCTGGCCCGCGTCGAAGATCCAGAGGGCCGCGTCCGCGCGGTGGAGCGCCTCGCGAGCGAGCGCCTCGTGCTCGGGGTGCGGCGCGTTGCTCCCGGGCGTGTCGAGGATCCAGACCCGCTCGAGCAGCTCCGAGGGGAGCACGATCTCGACGTGATCGACGATCGCGCCCTCGGTCTCGGCGTCGGCGAGCAGGAGCTTCACGTCGCCGTAGCTGCCCTCGCGCGTGGTGCCGTCCTTGCGCACGACGCGCACGCGGCGCTCGGCGCCGCCGCGCAGGAGGTTCAGCGTCGCCGTCGTCGGCAGGATGCCCGTGGGCGCGACGTCCGCGCCGACGATGGCGTTGACGAGCGTGCTCTTGCCCGCGTTGAACTCGCCGAGGATGGCGAGCAGGAGCGGCCGATCGAGCTCGTCGCGCAGGCCTTGCGCACGCCGCTCGAGATCCGGAAGCCCGCGCTCGCGCGCGAACGTCGAGGCGCCGTCGATGGCCGCCGCGAGATCGACCTCGCCGTCCTTGCGGGTCCAGAGCGCGCGCAGGGCCTCGCGTCGCAGCGCCGCATGCAGCGCGCGGTCGCTGCCGACCGGACGCAGGGCGGGATCGAGCTCGGCGCGATCGAGGGCGGCGAGGGCCTCGAGCGTGCGACCGCCGCGCACGAGCGTGAGCGCGTCGGCGATCGAGGCGCGCGCGCTCGTCGTCCCGTGGCGCTCGAGGAGCGCGGCCGCCGCGGGATCGCCGCTCAGCACGAGGGCGGCCGCCCGGAGCGCGTCCGCGAGCGGCTCGGGCGGGACGAGCGCGGAGAGGGCGTCCGCGTAGCGCACGACCTCGCCAGCGTCGGTGAGCGGGACGAGCGACGCGGCGCGCACGAGCAGACCTCGATCGACCGGCGTCCTGCTCGCGGCCGCCGTGTGGAGCGCCTCGGCGGCCTCGGCCTCGCGCCCGGAGCGCTCGAGCACGTCGGCCAGGAGCACGAGCGCCCCGGCGCCGCCGCCCCGCGCCACCGCCATCCGCGCCTGCGCCTGCGCGGTCTCGAGGTCGCCGCGCGCGACGTGCAGGCGTGCCGACGCGGCGAGCGCCTCGGTGTCACCCTGTGCTGCGGCCCGAGACAAGAGAGCCTGGGCGAGCTCGCTCTCCCCTGCCTTCGTGAGCGCGAGACCGAGCCGCCGCGCCAGCACGTCGGACAGCTCCCGGGAGACGAGCCCGCGCGCCGTCCGCACGGCCTGCGAGACCTCGCCCGCGTCGACGAGCGCCTCGACCAGCTCGATGGGTAGCTCGGTCGCGCGCTCGCCCGCGGCGGCGATCGCCTTGCGTAGCTCGCGCACCGCACGGTCCGGGCGTCCCCGACGCCACTCGGCACGCGCGCGCACGACGCAGGCCTCGGCGACGAGCGCGCCCTGGTCCGGCGCCAGGCGTCGGAGTGCCTCGCGCGAGGCCACGATCGCGGTCGCGACGTCCCCCGCCTCGAGCGCGATGCGACCGGCCAGAACCGCGAGCGCCGGATCCTCCGGGTCCGTCAGGCGCGCCTCCGCGATGGCGATGCGCGCGCTCTCGACCTCGCCCGACCCGAGGAGCGCGCGCGCCCAGCCGACCTGCGCGCGATGCAGGCCCGGGCGCGCCTCCAGCGCGGCGCGGAAGCCCCGCTCGGCGTCGGCCGCCCGCCCCTCGGCGAGCGCCTGCTCGGCCCGCTCGACGCGCGTGCGCAGCTCCTCCGGGAGCAGGAGCACGTCATCGAGGAATCGCGCCGCGCGATCGAGGATGCTCATGACCCACGCAGCCTACCGCGGCGCCGCGTGGCAAGCTCGGCGCGATGCCCAGGAGATGGCTCGTGCTGCTCGTGACCGCGCTGCTGGCCTGCCAGGCGGCGCCCGTGCCGAGCGACGCGGCCCCTGGCGACGGCGGTTCCGACGCCGCCCCGGCGCCCGACGCCGCGTGCGCCGCCACGGCCGGCGAGCTCCCGGGCGAGCGTCGCGTGGCCGCAGGCGCGCTCTTGCCCGACCTCACCTTCACCACCGCGGACGGGAGCGCCTCCCTCACGGACTTCCACGTCCCTTGCGCGCCGCGGGCCGAGCTGATCGTCGTCCGCGAGATCGCGCTCTGGTCCGGCCACTCCCGATGGCACCTCGGGCACACCTCGCGCCTACTCTCGCACCCCGAGCGAGCGCGGCTGCACTTCGTCGACCTGGTCCTCGAGGACGAAGACGCCCTGCCGGCGCAGGTGCGATCGCTCGCCGCCGCGAGCCCGCTCTACGACGTGATGCCAGACGTCGTCGGCCTCGATCCGGACGAGACGTTCGCGTCGCTGACGAGCGCGGGCGCTCGCCTGCCTGCGATCGCGATCATCGACGCGCGCTCGCTGCGCCTGCTGCGCCTGCTCTTCGGCGCGCGGGCCGGTCAGCTCGAGCAGACCATCGACGTCGTGCTCTCGATGCTGGACGCCTCGCCGGCGCCGGGACCATATTCGCCGACGCTGGTCGACGGCCGGTTCAGCGAGGACGAGTGGGATCTGATCGAGGGCATGGCGTATCCAGCCACGCCGCCGCCCGATCTCTCGAACGCGCGCGCCGACGATCCCGCCGCCGCCGCCCTCGGAGCCGCCCTCTTCGCCGACACGGGCCTCTCGCCTGCCGGCGTCGCCTGCGCGACGTGTCACGATCCGGCGCAGGGCTTCGGCGACGCGCGCGCCCTCGGTCACGGCGTGGCGGACGTGACCCGCCACACGCCGACGCTCTACGCCTCGGCGTTCGTCCGCTGGCCTTTCTGGGACGGGCGCGTGGACTCGCTCTGGGCCCAGGCGCTCGGACCGGTGGAGAACGCGCGGGAGATGGGCTCGAGCCGGCTGGTCGTCGCGCACCGCGTGGCCGTAGCGCACCGCGCCTCCTTCGAGGCCGTGTTCGGCGCGATGCCCGATCTCTCCGACGCGACGCGCTTTCCGGCCGCGGGCGCGCCGGGAGATCCCGCCTGGGAGTCGATGAGCGCCGCCGACCAGGCGCTGGTGACGCGCGTCTTCACCGACGTCGGCAAGGCCATCGAGGCCTACGAGCGTACGCTCGCGCCCCCTCGCACCCGCTTCGACGACTACGTCGCGGGAGACACGAGCGCGCTCACGGAGCTCGAGCGCGACGGCCTTCACGAGTTCGTCCTCGAGGGCTGCGCCGACTGCCACCACGGCCCGGCGATGAGCGACTCGGCCTTCCACGCCATCGCGATGCCGGGCGCCGGGACCGGCGCGACGCTCGACACCGGCCGCGCCGCCGCGCTCGCCACGCTGAGCGCCTCGCCGTTCCGCAGGCAGGGCGCCTTCTCGGACGACCCCGGCGCGCCCGACCCGCTGGCCGGAGTCGGCGCGTTCGACCCCTCCACCCTCGGCGCGTTCCGGACGCCCACGCTCCGCGCGCTCTCGCGCACCGCACCCTATGGACACGCGGGCACCTTCGCGCGCCTGCGCGACGTCGTGGACCACTACGCGCGCATCCGGATGCTCGCCCCCGACCCGCGCGTGGCCGGCGGGATCGACGCCCACGTGGTCGGCTTCGACGCCATCGCCGAGCGAATCGATCCGCTCACCGCGTTCCTCGAGACCCTGTGATCCTCCGCGAGGCGCTTGACACCCCCTGCCCGCCCTCGGTACGGCAAGTGAGTGACCGCGCAGGACGGTGAATCGCTCGAGCGGGAGGCCGCCCGCTGCACCGAGGCCGAGTTCGTAGCTCGCCACCCGCATGCGTTCCTCTCGTTCGACGCGCCCGAGGAGGACGAGGATCTGCACTTCATGACGGAGCTCGGGGACGTGCCGCGGACGCGCAAGCACGTCGTCGTCGCGCCGATCGCCAAGCGGGCCCAGAGCCCGTTTCCCGACCGCATCTCGGTCGGGCGGGCCCGCAACAGCGACGTGTGCATCCGTCACTCGTCGGTCTCGAAGCTGCACGCGCATTTCAGGAACGAGCCCGGGGGGCTCACGTTGACGGACGTCGGGTCCCACAACGACACCAAGATCGGGGCGGCGCCGCTGACGCCCCAGCGGGCCGAGCCGGTGCGGCCGGGGATGACCATCGTGGTGGGCGCGGTGCAGGCGCGAATTCTCGACGCGAAGGCCGCGTACGAGATCCTGCGACGCCGCTGAGATCCACGGAGCATTCGCGCGCCGACGCGCAGTGCTCAGCCCGTCCGGCGGGCGAGCACGAACGCTGCGAGCGCGAGCAGGGCCGGCGCGAGCCAGGCCGGGACCGGACGGCGCGCGCGTGACCGCAGGACGAGCAGCACCAGCGCCCCGAGGGCGAGCAGCGCCGGCTCCGGGAGCATCCGAGCGCGGAGTCGGTCGAGCATCCCGTCCTCGAGCCGCACGCCGCTGCGGTCCACGAGCACCGAGGGCCGGCCGGGCTCGGTCCCGATCTCGAACACGCCCGCGGTGACCGCCCGAGCGCGGAGCCGGCCCGCGTCAAGGCCCAGGACGGTGCCCGCACCGCCACCGTCGCCGGTGGTCACGTCCACGGCCCCGCCCTCGAGCCGCGTCACCGTGAGCCCCGTCTCGCCGTCGAGCACCCGCCCCGCGCCCAGCTCCGGCGCGGCCGCGAGCGCCGTCGATCCCTGCCGCCAGGCCGCGCCGGGCACGATCGCCGCGGCCGACGACGAGAGCCCGAACGCGACCGCGGCCGCGGCCAGGATCGCGCGTGTGCGGCGCTCGTCCACGGAGCGCGAGCCTACCCCGCGGGCGCGGCGGTGCCATGCTGGTGGCCGATGAGCGACGCATGCCCCTGCGGATCGGGACGGCCCTACCTGGCGTGCTGCGAGCCCTTTCACGCCGGTGACGAGCCCCCCGATGCGGAGGCGCTGATGCGGTCGCGCTTCTCGGCGTTCGTGCGCGGCGAGCACGCGTACCTGTTCCGGACGCTCCACCCGGATCACGACGACCACGCGGCCGGGGAGCGCGCGCTCCGTGCCGAGCTCGCGCGCGGCGCGCGACGCAACCGGTACGACACGCTCGTCGTGATCGACCGGGACGGGCCGGACGCCGACGGAATCGCGCGGGTCCTGTTCCACGTGACCATGCGCCGCGACGGCAGGGACGCCAGCTTCGCGGAGCTGTCCAGCTTCGCGCACGACGGGACCGGCTGGCGCTACGTCGCCGGCGTCTCGCGGAGCTGCCGCGCCAGCAGCGCGGCGGGGCTCACGATAGGGGAGTTCGCGCGCGGCCCCTCTTGACGCGATCGACGCGGCCCCCTATCTGTGGAGCCCCGATGCGCCTGGTGGCAGTACTGGCATCCCTGGCGGTCGCAGCCGCCGCCGCGTCGCTGCCGGCGGCGATGGCCAGCGCCACGGGAGACGATCGCCCGCAGATCGCCCGGGACGGGGACGGGGGCGGGGCCCACGACGCCGCGACGCCCGGCGATGCGCAGCCGGCCCCCGAAGAAGACGACGACCTCGACGAGCGCCTCGACGACCTCGACGAGCTGGTCGCCGTGGTGGCCGTCGGCGGGCGAGCATTCCTGCCCGGAACCGACGCGCGCCCCTGGCCCATGCACGATGCGCGCTGCCCGCGCGCACCTCACTTCGAAGACACGCTGCGCCCCCCGATCGCGGACTGAGTCGACACGCGGCGCCACCGGGAGCTCTTGCCCGGGCGCCACCACGCGACCTCCGTCCGGATCGGTGCCTGATGCCTTCCGCTCGACCTTCGACGCTGTCCCTGCCTCCGGGAGTCTCCCACATCGGCTCGCGGCTCGACCGCACGCGCAGCCGGCTTCGCGCCGAGTGGAAGGCCGCGTTCACGCGCGACAACCTGGTCGGCGACGTCCGCGCCGGCCTCGTGGTCGGGCTCGCGTCGATCCCGCTCTCGATGGCGATCGCGGTGGCCACCGACGTGCCCTCGGGGCTCGGGCTCACGAGCGCGGTGATCGCCGCACTGGTCACCGCGGCGATCGGGAGCACCCGCGTCGAGGTGACGGGCCCCGCCGCGATCATGGCCGTGCTCGTCGGTCAGATCGTCGACCGGCACGGGGTCGCCGTGCTGCCGCTCGTCGGCGGCGTCGCCGGGATGGCGCAGATCGCGGTCGGCATGCTCGGCGCGTCCCGCCTCACCCGCGCGGTGCCGCCCACCGTCGTGCAGGGGTTCGCGGCCGGCATCGCGCTCACCCTCGTCGTCGGCCAGCTGCCGAGCGCCTTCGGGCTGCCGCCCACCGACGAGTCCCACGTGCTGGACGTGCTGGTACACTTCGCGCGCTACGCGTCGCGCGCGCACGGCCCGGCGATGGCCTGCGCGGCGTTCGGAGCGCTGGCGATGGGCTTGGGCCCCTCGTACCTGCCGCGCGTTCCCTGGGCGCTCGTCGGCGTCGCCGTGCCCGCAGCCGCGATCGCGTGGCTGGGCGTCGGCACGACCGAGGTGCCGCTCACCCGCGACGCGCTGCCGCCCTTCGCGAGCTGGCCCGCGCGAGCGTGGCCGACCGACGCGTCCGACCTGGTGCTCGACTCGCTCGCGATCTTCGCGATCGCGTCGATCGAGGCGCTCACGCGGGCGTCCGCGCGCGACCGCGAGCGGCCGGGCGAGCCCCCCCATGATCCGGATCAGGAGCTCGTGGCCCACGGCGTGGCCAACGTCGCGATCGCGGCCGCGTTCGGCGTCCCGGTGACCGCCGCCACCGAGCGCTCGCGCCTCGCTTGGAGCAACGGCGCTCGCACGCGGCGCGCGGGCCTCTTGACCGCGGTGGTGATCGCGGGCGTGAGCTGGGCCGCCGCGCCCTGGCTTCGACAGCTGCCGATGCCGGCGCTCGCGGGCGTCCTTTTGGGCCTGGCCGGCCGGATGCTCGCGGGCGAGAGCTGGGGTGACATCGCGCGCGCGCCACGCAGCGACCGCCTGGTGTTCGCGACCACCGCGCTGTCCATGGTCGCCCTCGACGTGGGCCCGGGCGTGCAGACCGGCGTCGTGATCGCCCTCGCCGTCGCGCTGGTGCGGGTCACGCGCGCGCGCGCCGACGTGGAGGAAGGAGCCGTCGGTCGCCCCCACCACGCGGCGCTCACGGGCTCGCTCACGTTCCTCGCCAACGCCCGGATCGACGCCCTCGCGCGCCAGCTCGCGCGCTTGCCGGCGGCGCCAGGGTTCGTGATCGACCTGCGCGAGGTCGAGGGCGTCGACGGCAGCGCGCTCGACGCGCTCGGTGCGCTCGTCGAGTCGCTCCACCAGCGCGGCGCCAAGGTCGCGCTGCTCGGCGCGCAGGCCGACATCGCCAGCGAGATCCGCGTCGGCCGGCCCGCGCTCGCCGGGCTGATGATCGCGCGGGAGGCCGACCTCGGTAAGCTGCTCGAAGTGACGAGCGCGCCGCGCGGACGCGCCGAGCTCGCGCGCGGCGTGCGCCGCTTCCGGCGCGATCACCGCGACCAGCTCTCGCCCCTCTTGACGGAGCTGGCCGAAGGGCAGGCGCCCCACACGCTGATGCTCACGTGCGCGGACAGCCGCGTCGTGCCGTCGCTCCTCACGGGAACCCAGCCGGGCGAGCTCTTCGTCGTCCGGAACATCGGTGCGCTCTTGCCCCCGTACGGCAGCGACACCCTGAACGACGAGGGCGCGGCGCTCGAGTACGCTATCGAAGTGCTCGGCGTTCGCAACGTCGTCGTCTGCGGACACGCCAAGTGCGGGGCGATGGGCGCTCTCAAGAAGGGGCACCTCCCCGAGAACCTCGGCGCGCTCCGGCACTGGGCCGAGGGCGCCGTCGCGCTGGCGTCGGACCCGAAGGCGCATCCCTCGGTCGACGACCTCGCGCGCGCCAGCTGCCTCAAGCAGATCGATCACCTGCGCACCTACCCCGTGGTGCAGCGCGCGCTCGGTGCCGGAGGGCTGACGCTCGCCGCCTGGTTCTACGACGTCGAGCGGGCCGAGGTGCTCGAGTGGAGCGACGAGCACGAGAAGTACCTGCCGCTCGGGGAGCCGATCGAGCGCAGCGTGCGGCTGAGCGGCGCGCCGCCTCCGCTCGAGGTCGAGGAGGGAGTGACGTGAGCAAGACGCAAGCTTGGACCACGACGCTGGGGCGGGATCTTCCCGCCGGGCTCGTGGTGTTTCTGGTCGCCCTCCCCCTCTGTCTCGGCGTCGCGCTCGCCTCGGGCGCGCCGCTCGTCGCAGGCCTGGTGGCCGGCTGCGTCGGAGGGCTCGTCGTCCCGCTCATCAGCCGCTCGGCGCTCTCCGTGAGCGGACCTGCTGCGGGCCTGGCGGCGATCGTGGCGGCGGGCGTGAGCCAGCACGGGTTCGGCGCCGTCTGCGCGGCCACGATGGTCGCGGGCCTGCTCCAGCTCGGGCTGGGCGCGCTCCGGGCCGGCGTCGTGACCGCGTTCGTCCCCTCGACGGTGATCCGCGGCATGCTGACCGCGATCGGCGTCATGCTCGTGCTCAAGCAGTTCCCGCACGCGGTCGGCTACGACCACGAGGCCTTCGACAGCGACGAGTTCTTCGTGGAGGGCGAGGGCAACACCTTCTCTCTGCTCGCGCACGCGCTCGGCGCGATCGAGCCCACCGCCGTGACCGTGAGCGCGATCGCGCTGGTGATCCTCTTCGTGCACCGCCGGACGGCGTGGAAGAAGGTCGCGTGGCTGCCCGCTCCGCTCGTCGTCGTGCTCATCGGAACGGCGATCGCGTGGAGCTACGAGCTCTGGGCTCCGGAGCTCTCGCTCGACGAGCGACACTTCGTGGACGTACCGCTCGACGCCGCCGGAGCGCTCGTGCCCGTGAGCCTCGCGCCCTTCTCGGACTTCAGCACGTGGCGCATGGGGCTCGTCGTCGGGATCGTCGCGACACTGGAGTCGCTGCTCTCGCTCGGCGCGGTCGACAAGCTCGACCCGGAGAAGCGCCACTCGGATCCGGATCGCGAGCTGCTCGCCCAGGGCGCCGCCAACCTCATCTCGGGCGCGCTCGGCGGACTGCCCGTGACGAGCGTCATCGTCCGCAGCAGCGCGAACGTGAGCGCAGGCGCGCGGACGCGCGCTGCGGCGTTCACGCACGGCGTGCTCATCCTCGTCTCGGTGCTCTTCCTCGCGTCCACGCTGCGCCACGTCCCGCTGGCAGCGCTCGCGACGATCCTCGTCGTCACCGGCCTCGACCTCGCCGATCCGCGGGCCTTCATCGCGATGTGGCGACGCGGCCCGCGCGTCTTCGCGCCCTACTTCGTGACCATCGTCTCGATCTTGTTCACCGATCTCCTGATCGGCATCGTCGTCGGCCTCGCGGTGGGCGTCGTCCTCACGCTGCGCGAGTCGATGCGGAACTTCCTGACGATCGAGGACCGCGGGGAGATCCGGCGGATCTCGTTCAGCAAGGACGCGTACTTCTTCCACAAGGCGCAGCTGCTCGACGCGCTGAACGGCGCGCCCGAAGGCACCAAGCGCATCGTGGTCGCCAAGGGCCGCGCCGACTTCGTATCGGAGGACGTGCGCGAGACGCTGCGGGACTTCGAAGCGCTGGCGGTGCGGCGAGGGATCACGCTGGAGCTCGAGGGCGTACACCGCGCGTCCCTGATGCCGGAAGCGCACTGAAGACGCCACGCCCGCTCCGGGCATCCCGTGGAACGAAAGTGGGCGCCTTCAGTGCCGGAACTCCGACAGGTGCGTCACGTACCACTGGTCGTCCCACGTGATCATCGTCCGCACCTCGATGTGTCGGACCTGCCCCCCGACGCCGTAGTCGATCGACGAGTGCCGCTGCGCCCAGTACGGCAGGCGATTGGCTTCCTCACCGACGACCACCCACCCGCGACGGCCGGTGAAGCGCAGCCGCTCGAACGCGGCCCCCGCCAGATCCGGCGTCGTCGCGTGCAGGGCGTGGATGTCGCGCACGTAGGCGGCGTGGAGCCGCTCCCAGAGCGGATCGGGGCTGGGGACCGCCTTGATGAGACGGAACGCCTCGCGCGAGAGGAAGAAGTCGTCGGCGCGCGCCGGGTCGTCGCTCGCGATCGCCTCGAACAGACGGCGCGCGCGCTCGGCCGCCGCTCCGAGGGGCGGGCGCGGGGGCGGCGCCGTGAGCGAGGCCCGGTTGTGCTCGGGCACCGCGGCGTCCTGGGCCCACGCGACGCGCGGGAGCACCAGGGCCCCGAGCGCGGCGCCGAGGACCTGCCGCCGGCGCATCAGTGCGGCTCGGCCGTGACGGGCCTCGTGCCCGGGAGCTGCACCTGCACGATGCCGAACTTGTTGTCGTCGAGCTCGGTCGTGATGGGCGTGACCTCGGCGCCGTGCAGCGTGCTGCGCAGGCTGCCGACGCGCGAGTGCTCGAGCGCCACGAAGACGCGCTCGCCCGGGTGGTGCGAGACCCACTCGGTGAGCGGCCGCGTGTCGAGGTCGACGAACGTGTACACCGCGTTGCCGGTGTAGAAGTTCTCGCCCTTCCAGTTCATCTGCCAGGCGATCACGTGCTCGCCCTCCTCGCGCAGCTCGTAGTAGCGCGCGAAGATCTCGCGCTGCCCCCAGTGCGGCGCCAGGTCGACGAGGTAGAAGTCGAGGCTCCACACCGAGAGCGCGAGCGCGGTCCCGAGGAACGCGCGGATCATCACCGGGCGCAGCTCGCGGATCGCCGCCAGGCCGATCGTCACGCTCGCCACGATCGCGAAGCCGGTGAGGATCGGCCGGTAGTCGAAGTGCGGCGGCCAGGGGCGCTGGTAGTTGTAGACGAAGAGGTGGATGAGCCGCTCCATACCCCAGGGATGTGACTCCGTGGACCACGCGAGGTCGCGGCCGATCATCGAGAGCAAGAGCGGCGCCATCAGCAGCGCCGTGCTCGCCAGCCAGCCCTCGCGCGACGTGAAGTCCGCCTTCTCGCTCGGGCGCAGCACCCACCACGCGAGCCCTGCGAGCGCGACGCCGCCGAGCACCAGACCCCAGACGACGGTGGAGGGCCAGGGGTGCGCCAGCACCCAGTCGGCCGGGTGCTCCTCCGTCAGCGGCGTCAGGCCGCGCGGATCCCCGTACCAGCCCGCGACGCCCAGGATGACCAGCACGGGCGCGACGATCGCGGCGAGCGTGCCGAGGACGCGCTTGCCGAGCTCCGCGGGGTCCTTGCCGAGCAGCGGATCGAGCGCGAGGCCCACGAGAATGCCGGCCGCGGGCACGGCCGGGAAGATGTAGTGGTGGAACTTCGTCGTCATCGCGGAGAAGAGCACGAACGCGCTCGTCCCCCAGAGGCCGATGATCATCATCACGTCGCGCTGCGCGTCCGCGACGCGGTCCTGCCCCGCCTCCTCGCGCTTGCGCGTGCCGAAGCGGATCCACGCGGCGATGGCGAGCGGCGCGAGCGCGATCCACGGGAAGAGGCCGTAGCCGAGCTGCTCGAAGAAGTACTCGATGCTCGCGTTGTCGCCGTGCACGCCCGAGGTGAGGCGGTTGATGTGGTCGTGGATGAGGATGCGATCGGTGAACGCGTTGCCGTGGCGGATGAACATCGCCACGTACCAGGGCGCGCCCACGACCATCACGATCAGCATGCCGAGCGCGACGCGCAGCCGGCCCTCGAGGAGCAGCTCCCACCGGCGCGAGGCCACGAGGAAGAAGAGCGCCACCATGCCGGGGAGCGCGAAGCCCTCGATGCCCTTCGCCATGAAGGCGAACGCGCAGAAGACGTAGAAGCCGAGCATGGCGATGGCCTGCGCGCGCTTCTCCTTGCGGTACGCCCACACGATCGCGAACAGGCCCAGCGACCAGTAGAGCGCCTGGGCGATCGGCTCGGCGCCCAGGCCCTGCAGGTAGGGCTCGACCGTGCGCGGGGGCGGGTTACCGGGGTTGCCCGCGTTGCCGCCGCCGGACCCGAAGAGGAACGAGTCGTGGTGCCAGGAGAACCCGCCCGTCACGAGCGTCACGTTGCGCGTCGCCAGGTAGAGGATCTGCGGGACGCAGACCGCGAAGAGCAGACCGAGAGCCAGCGTGCGCGCAGAGATCGCGACGGGGCCGAGGCGGTAGACCCGCACCTGCCGGTCCGCGCGCTCGGCCACGGCGAGCCCGAACATGCTCATCGCCATCGTCATGTTGCTGACGAGCGGCATGTCGGTGATCGCCTGGTGCGAGAGCATGAAGAAGTGCGGCAGCGTCGCGACGACGATCCCCGCGAGCGCGCCGGCGCGCTTGCCGTAGACGCGGGAGATCAGCGTGTAGATCGCGACGAGCGCGCCGAGCGTGAGGACGTAGTGCGGGAAGCGCAGCGCCCACTCGGGGTGCGGGAACACGCCGTCGACCGGCGCGATCATCCCGTCGGGATGGAAGTTCACCCCGAGCGCGCCCATCGAGAGCGCCTCGATCCAGAAGATGAAGACGGGCTTGCTGAAGAACCACTCCTCGTGGGCCCACCAGGTGCTGATCCAGTCGTCGCGCGAGAGCACCTCGCGCGCGACCTCGCCGTAGTGCGTCTCCCAGGGATCCCAGAGCCCGTACGCGCCGAGGAACGGGAGCACGATCCCCGAGCCGACGACGAACACGAGCAGCGCGGGGCGTCGCATCGCCGCCGGGGCGAGCACGGCGAGCGCTGCGATCATGAAGATCGGCAGCCGGTCCCAGCTCGGCTGCAGCGCGCCGATCACCGCGACGGCGAATGCCGTCGGGATCGACACGGCCGGCGCGAAGAACATCGGCTCCGCGTCGATCGGCGCGAGCCAGGTCTTGCGCCAGTCGATCGCGCTCGCGCGATCCGCTGCGTCGAGCGACGAGCTGCGCAAGAGGCCCATGACGTCGACGAAGCCGAGCGTCGCGAGGAGCGTCAGGCCGATGCCCCAGAGCGGCCCGCGCGGGAGCTGCTCGTGATAGGCCATCAGCATGAAGAGCCCGGCGAGGCTCGCCACCATCAGCACCCAGCCCGGCCAGCGGGCGTCGGTCCGCTTCCCGGGCGCGGGACCGGCGGGCGCGGGAGCGGCGGCCTCCGGTGCGGCGGGCTCGGCCGTGGCCGCAGCGGTGGCGTCCGTCGCATCGCCCTCGGCGCTCTTCTTCTTCTTCGACTTCTTGGCGGGTCGGTCCTCGGCGCCGGACGCGGTGCCCGCGCTCTCGGGAGCCTCGGGCGCCGCCGCCCCCGCGCTCGCTTCGGGGGCCTCGGCGGCAGCCGTCTCGGCCGGAGCCTCGGCGGCGGGCGCCTCCGTGGGGGCGGCGCTCTCGTCCGCGGGCTTCGGGCCGTCTTCCTTGGTGTCGTCGCTCATCTGGTACGTCGCTGCCTGGCGTGCGGCCGGCCCGGGATCGGGCGGCGCAGCATAGACGCGGCAAAACGCAGGATCCAGGCCCGGATCGTCCCGCCGGACGAAGATGCCGGCACCTCGGGGATCAGCCGGTTTCGAGGGCCCGGAGCACGTCCGCGATGAGCTCGTCGGCGTC
The DNA here is from genome assembly GCA_044220955.1 of Sandaracinaceae bacterium. GTDB lineage: Bacteria > Myxococcota_A > Polyangia > Polyangiales > Sandaracinaceae > JBBSAT01. The sequence goes on along the minus strand of JBGAQA010000027.1, from coordinate 31,162 downwards.
CTCGAGCCCGACCGCGTAGCGGACGAGGTCGTCGGTCATGCCGATGGCCTCCCGCTCCTCGGTCGAGAGCTCGAAGTAGCTCATCAGCGCCGGCTGCTCGACGAGCGACTCGACGCCGCCGAGGCTCGGGGCGATCCGCGGGATGCGCAGCGCGTCGACGAAGCGCGAGCCCCGCGCGAGGTCGCCCGACACGGCGAAGGTGACGACGCCGCCGAAGCCGGTCATGAGCCGGCGCGCGACCTCGTGGTGCGGGTGCGAGGGCAGCCCCGGGTACCAGACCTTGCGGATCTGCGGGTGCCCCTCGAGCGTGCGCGCGAGGGCGAGCGCGGTGGCGTTCTGCCGCTGCACGCGCACGTCGAGCGTCTTGATGCCGCGGAGCACGAGGTACGCCGCGTGCGGGTCGAGCACGCCGCCGAGCACGTGCCGTAGATCGCGCACGAGCGCGACGAGGTTCTCCGGCCCGGCGACGAACCCCGCGAGCACGTCGTTGTGCCCGGAGAGGTACTTCGTCCCGCTGTGCACGACGAGGTCGATGCCGTGCTCCGCGGGGCGCAGGTTGACCGGCGTCGCGAAGGTCGCGTCGATCAGGGTCTTGATGCGCGCGGCCTTCGCGATCCTCGAGAGGCGCTCGAGATCGACGATGTTCTGGTACGGGTTCGTCGGCGCCTCGCTGACGATGAGCCGCGTCTCCTTGCGGATCGCCTTCTCGAGCGCGTCGAGGTCGGCGGGCGGCACCAGCGTCGAGGTGACGCCGAAGCGATCGAGCACCTTGCTCACGAACTGCCGCGTGCGGCGGTAGCAGTCCGAGAACAGGACCACGTGCGAGCCGCTCTTGGTGAGCGCGAGGATCGACGTCGTCACCGCCGCCATGCCGCTCGCGAACGCGATCGCGTCGGGCGTCTGCTCGAGCGAGGCGATCTTCTTCTCGAGCGTGCGGACGGTCGGATTGCCGTAGCGCCCGTACTCCTCGCGCTCGGTCTTGCCCTCCATCAGCGCCACCAGCGCCGCGGTGGTCTCGAACGTGTACGTGGCGGTCTGGATGATCGGCTCGGCCAGCGGGTGCCCCGCGTGGTCACGATCGCGCGCCTCGCCGCCGTGCACGGCGCGCGTGGCGGAGGTCTGCCCCGCGAACTGGTCGTCCTTCTCGTCGCTCATGGCGGGCGCACGGTACTACGAGTCAGCGGCTACTTCTTCTTCGCCGCTGGCGTCTTCTTCGCCGCTGCCTTCTTCGGCAGCTTCGGCGGCAACCTCGCCGCGGCGTCGAAGGCGCGCTTCAGCCACGCGCGCAGCTCGGCAGGCTCCTCCATGAAGGCCTCGGGGAGCATCACCTTGTCGCTCTTCGCGCGTCCGTCGCCCATCGGGTCGAAGGGGCCGGCGCCCTCGAGCGCGAGCGCCTCGGCGCGATCCTTCTCGGGCAGGTCGAGCATCACCGAGCGCCCGAAGAGGCCGGCGAAGAAGTTGCCGTTCACCTTCGCCGCGACGCCGCCGAACATGGCGAGCGTCTCGATGCGCGGATCCTTCGGCAGCGCGGCGCGGAAGATCGGGTGATGCTCCCGCGGAACCTTGACCCAGGCCATGCTCACGCGCTCCAGGGTGCGATCACGCGGATCGGACCGCGTCCGTTGCGGCGATAGACACGGAAGTCCTCGTCGAGCGTGACCACCGTGGGATCCCGATCGAGCTCGGCCATCCGCACGAGACATGCGTCCGCGAACGACATCGGTACGCTGGCATATCGCCGCATGAGGGCGTCCACGGCTCGGACCTCGTCTGCGAAACGGAACGTCGGGATGATCAGGCCGTCGAGGACGAGCGAGAGGAGCGCCGAGGAGTCGTTGCGCCCGGCGCGCTCGAGGAGGAAACAAGCCTCGGAGACGACGGCGTCGCACGTCGCGAGCGGTGGCCGCACCATGCTGAGGGCGCGAACGGCCCAAGCGTGGTGTTCATCGCGCGCGCGCAGAGCAGCGACCAGCGGCCCGGTGTCGATGATCAGTCCCACGCGCGATCACTCGCCGTAGCCGCGCATGTGCTTGCGGTTCGTCGAGAGATCCCGAGGACCGCCCCCGATGCTTCCGATGAGGTCGCCCGCCGCGTCGATGAACGAGCGGGGCTTCCCCTCGCGCCGCACGTACTCGGCGAGCGCCTCGCGTACGATCACGGAGCGCGAGACGTTCCGGCTCTTGGCGAGCGCGTCGATGTCGCGGTCGAGGGCGGGGTCGAGCTTGATGGTCCGGGCGGTCATACGTTCTGCTGCAAACCGTATGACCCGCGTCGGGTCAGGTCAATGCCCGCCGTGCTCGCGGTCGATCCCCGGGTGCCCCGGATCGCCCGGCTCGTGGCGCGGGTTCGCCGTGACGTACGTGCCGTCGCGGCCGGGGATGCTCATCAGGGTCTCCTTGTCGAACAAGAAGTCCTGCCGGCTCGTCGAGCCCGGCACGTGCGTGCCCGTGTCCATGCGGATGGCATCGCAGGGGCACGCCTCGACGCAGAAGCCGCAGAAGATGCAGCGCAGCTCGTCGATGACGAAGGCCTTCGGGAAGCGCTCGTAGCCGTAGCGCGCGTCCCCCGGCTCGTACTCGGCGGGCTCGATGTGGATGCACTGCGCCGGGCACGCGGTGCTGCAGCAGAGGCACGCGACGCAGCGAGGGCTGCCGTCGGTGCGGTGCGTGAGGCGATGCACGCCGCGGAAGCGCTCCGGGTAGTCGCGCGTCTCGTCGGGGTAGCGAATCGTCGCGATCTTCTTGTTCTCCTCGGCCGAGAACAGGTTCGTGAAGAGGCGCGAGAACGTCACGCCGAGCCCCTTGGCGGCCTCGACGACGTAGACCTGATCACCGACGGTGCGCGCAGGCTTGTGGATCTTGTACGCCATGGTGCGACTCCGCTCAGTCCTGGAAAGCGAGGATGAAGATGCCGGTCACGAGCACGTTCACGAGCGAGAGCGGCAGGATCAGCTTCCAGCAGAGGCTCATGATCTGGTCGTAGCGGAAGCGGGGCAAGGTCCAGCGGATCTGGATGCTGAGCACGCCGAGCAGGAAGGCCTTGCCGACGAACGCCCCGACCCGGATCGCCGTCACGACGAGGTGCGAGTTGAGCACCTCGCTCAGGATCGCGAAGTTCGTCCCGAGCAGGTCGAAGCGGTGGCCGAACGCCTCCCAGCCGCCGTCCTGCAGGAAGGGCACGTCCCAGCCGCCGAAGAAGAGCGCGGCGATGAGCATCGAGCTCGTCGCGACCTCGAGGAACTCGCCGATCATGTACATCAGCCACTTGCCCGAGGCGTACTCGAGGAAGTAGCCGGCCACGATCTCGCTCTCGCCCTCGGGCGCGTCGAACGGCACGCGCTTGTACTCGGCGATGGACGCGGTGAGGAAGAGGACGAACCCCAGCGGCTGCACGAGCACGCCCCAGACGTGGTCGGCCTGCCACTGCACCATGTCCTCGAGGCGCAGCGAGTCGTAGACCATGAAGCAGCCGACCAGCGCGAGACCGAGCGTGACCTCGTAGCTGACCATCTGGCTGGCGGCGCGCAGGCCGCCGAGGAGCGCGAACTTGTTGTCGCTGGCGTAGCCGGCGAGCGCGGCGCCGATGATCCCGGTGCCGCCGAGCGCGAACATGTAGAGGATGCCGACGTTGAGCGAGGCGACCTGGAGCGGGATCGCGGTGCCGTCGCCGAAGCCGCCCGGCGGGGCCTGCTCGAGCAGATGACCGGGATAGAGCGTCGGCCCGAACGGCAGCACCGCGCCGAGGGCGAACGCCGGGAACATCGCGATCATGGGTGCGAGCGCGAAGAGGAGCTTGTCGCCGTGCGGCGGGACGAAGTCGCGCTTGGTGAACGACTTCACGGCGTCGAAGAGCGCATGCAGCCCGCCGAAGATCGTGAGCCGATCGTGCGTGAAGAGCTCCGGCAGGACGAACCACGCCACGAAGTGCACCGGCGCGAGCATCGCGAAGAGGAACAAGAGACCGTTCCACGTGTGGGCGATGCCGAAGAGCGGCTCGGTGAAGATCGCCGACTCGCCGTTCCCCAGCGCGAGCTGGACCAGGCACACGACCGTCATGATCGAGCAGACGACCGCGACGAGCAGGGCGCCGAGCTGGAGGTTCTGGATGTTGTCGATGACGATGCGCGGCAGCTTGATGCCGCCCTGCATCGGCCCGACACGGTCCTGCACCATCGCGCTCTGGCGACGCTCGAAGAGCACGAACACCGGAGCGAAGAAGAGGAGCGACACGCTCAGGATGAACGCGATCTTCAGGACGGACGCGAGGAGCATCCAGCCAAGGCCGAGGGACTCTGCCGTCGAGGCGTCGAGAGCGTGCTCCATCTCAGGCCCCCGCCCCGTTCGCCGGCGCCGCCGTCGGCAACGACGGCATGGCGGCGCGCACCTCGGGCAGCTTCTTCCAGGTGATCTCGGTCCCCGCCTTCTCGGCGATCTCGGCGAGCGTCTCCCACGCGGACTTGATCCCGAGCGGCGCCCTCACGGCCCTGGCGTAAGGCTGCGCGACGCCCTTGCCGTTGACGAAGGTGCCGCTCGCCTCCGCCACCGTGGCGACCGGGACGACGATCGTCGCCGACTGCGTGAGCGGGCCGATGTTCGTGCTCAGGTTCACGTGCGGCACGCCCGTGAGCGCCGCGAGCTCGGCCGCGCTCTCCTCGGCCGCCCAGCCGAGCGAGAGGATCGCGTCCACGTCGCCCGCCTTCACGGCCGCGACCAGCGCGGCGGTGCTCTGCGCCGAGCCGCCGGCCACGGCGAGCGCGCCCTGGCGATTCGGGTTCGGGTCGGCGTCACGCAGGATCGCGTCGGCCTTCCAGCCCGCCGCGCTCTTGGCGGCGAGGAACACGCGCGAGGCGCCGAGCGAGCCGCCGAGGCGAGACAGCACGAAGTTGTCCTCGTTGCCGTGCTGGGCGCTGAGCACGATCGCGAGCTTGAGCTTCCCCCAGATGGCCTTGCCGGCCGCGGCGATGGCCTCTTCGCGCGTGACCTCGACGACCTTGTCGCCCTCGCGGACGCGCCCCGTGAGGATGCGATCCTCGTGGAAGCGCTTGTAGGTCATCATGCCGTCGTCGCACATCCAGAACTCGTTCACGTTCGCGTTGTCGCGCGGACGCAGACGGTAGACCCGGTCCTGGCGCGGGTCGTAGTCGACCCAGCTGTTGCAGCCCGTCGCGCAGCCCGTGCACACGCCGGCCGCGCTGCGCAGGAACCACACGCGCGCCTTGAACCGGAAGTCGCGGCTCGTGAGCGCACCGACCGGACAGACGTGCTCGGTCATCAGCGTGTACGCGTGGTCGAGCTCGCGCCCCGGCGAGAGGCAGATCTCGTTGCGGTTGCCGCGCTCGCGCATGTCGAGCACGTGGTCGCCCACGACCTCGTCGCAGAAGCGCACGCAGCGCGTGCACATGACGCAGCGCTCGGCGTCGTAGACGATGGTCGGGCCGAAGCGCACGCCCTTGGGCTTGTGCACGGGCTCGTCCGTCTTGCGCTTGAGCTTCTTCTGGTGCTCGAGCCAGTAGTCCTGGAGCTTGCACTCGCCCGCCTGGTCGCAGATCGGGCAGTCGACCGGGTGGTTCAGGAGCAGGAACTCCTGCACGGCGCCCTGCGCCTTCTCGACGGCCGGGCCCTTGCTGATGACCTCCATGTTCTCGGTGATCTCCTGCTGGCAGGCAGGCTGGAGCTTGTTCTTCGTTGCCTCGACGTACTCTTTCTTCTTGTCGTCCCAGGCGAGGATCGGCAGCGCCATCGGGCGCGCGCTCTTGATCTCGACGAGGCACATGCGGCAGTTCGCCGCGATGCTCAGCCCCGGGTGCCAGCAGTAGTGCGGGATCTCGATCCCCGCGCGCCACGCGGCGCGGATGATCGTGTCGCCCGGCTCGTAGGGAAGCTCTTTGCCATCCAGCTTGAAGTTGGGCATCAGACTACCTGTCGCACTCGCCGCCGATCATGTTGATCGACCCGAACGTGGGGACGATGTCGGCGATCATCTCGCCGCAGATCATCTCCCGCGTGGCCTGGAGGTTGTAGAAGCACGGCGGCCGCGCGCGCACGCGGTAAGGCGTGCCGCTGCCGTCGCTCACGATGAAGAAGCCGAGCTCGCCGTTGCCGCCCTCGGTGTACGCGTAGACCTCGCCCGCCGGGGGCTTGAAGCCCTCCATCACCAGCTTGAAGTGCGCGATCGTGCCCTCGATGGTCGAGTACACGGCGGCCTTCTCGGGGAGGACGACGCGCGGGTCGTCGACGTTGACCGAGCCCTCGTCGGCCATCTTGTCGATGCACTGCTCGAGGATGCGCAGCGACTGCCGGATCTCCTCGAAGCGCACCATGAAGCGATCGTAGTTGTCGCCGTCGTGGCCGATCGGGATGTCGAAATCGACCTTGTCGTAGAGGAGATACGGAGTCGCCTTGCGGACGTCGTAGTCGACGCCCGTCGAGCGCAGCACGGGGCCGGTGACGCCGAGGGCCAGCGCGCGCTCCCGGCTCAGCTTGCCGATGCCCTGCATGCGGTCGAGGAAGATGCGGTTCTTGAGGAGCAGCGACTCGGTCTCCGCGAGCACCTCGTGCACCTGCGGGATGATCGCGCGGACCGAGTCCTTCAGGTATGGGGTCGGGGGCTTGGCCATCCCGCCGATGCGACCGAACGAGTGCGTCAGGCGCGCGCCCGTCTCCTGCTCGAGGATGTCCCAGACCCAGTCGCGGACCTTCACGCACCAGAGGAAGGGGGTGAACGCGCCCAGCTCCATCGCGCCGGCGCTGTTGCACGTGAGGTGGTCGCTGATCCGCGCGAGCTCGCCGAGGATCATGCGGTACCACTGGCAGCGCTCGGGCACCTTGATGTCGCAGAGCTTCTCGACCGCGAGCGAGAAGCCGACGTTGTTGAGCATCGGCGAGACGTAGTTGAGGCGATCCACGTAGGGGTACACCTGCGTCCAGGTGCCGCGCTCGCAGCTCTTCTCGAAGCCGCGGTGGAGGTAGCCCGGCTGCACGTCCACTTCCTCGACGGTCTCGCCGTCGAGCTCGAGCACCATGCGGATGGTGCCGTGCATCGCCGGGTGCGACGGCCCCATGTTGAGGCGCATCGGCTCGGCCGGGAGCTCGAGCACGCCGCCTTCTTCGGCGAGATCTTCGTAGTTCGGCTCCATTGCGCTACTCCTCCGGGTCGGCCGAGACCGCCGGGGCGACGTACTCGTGGCCCTTGCTGAGCGTCGGACGCTGCTTCTCCTGCAGGCCGATCGCGGGAGAGACCTGGATGTCGCGCCCGTGCGCGCGCTCCTGCCAGTCGACGCGCGACCAGGGCTGGCCCTCGTGGTGATCGAAGGGGGCGAACTTCCCTTCGCCGACGTCGCGATACGTCACGAGCGGCTGCGTCCTCGCGATGTCGTAGTCCTTGCGGAGCGGGTGCCCCTCGAACTCCGGGTACATCAGGATGCGGCGCAGGTCGGGGTGCCCCTCGAACGAGATGCCGAACATGTCGTACACCTCGCGCTCGGGCCAGTTCACGCCCTCCCACACGCCGATCAGCGTGCCGAGCTTCTCGCCGTCGGCGAGGCGCGTCTTGACGCGGACACGGTGCTTCTTGGCCAGCGAGCGCACCATCAGGATCACCTCGAAGCGCTGCGCGCGCTCCGGGTAGTCCACGGCGGTGAGATCGACCGGCATGTCCATCTGCGTCTCGGCGTCGTCGCGCAGGAAGGTCCCGACCGCCTGCCAGTCGCCCCTGCCGACGACGACCGTCTCGTCGCCACGGAAGTCACTGGTCTCGAGGATCTTGGCGCCGAGCTGCGCCTTCAGCCTTGCGACGACTGCCTTACTCATCGTGATCGCCCTCCGAGAGGACGGCCGTCGTCTCCACCTTGCGCTCGCCCGTGCCGAGCAGATCGTCGAGCGTGACCTGGCCGACGCCGAGCTGCGCGCGCTGCTCTCGGATGCGCTCCTGCCCGAAGAAGACGGGCGAGCCCTTCTTTCGCAGCTGCGTCATCACGGGGATCTCGCGCGGCGGCACGACCAGCGGCTCGCGGTTGTTGTTGCCGATCTTCTCCATGAGGAGGTTGAGCCCGTCGATCACGGCCTCCGGACGCGGCGGACAGCCGGGCACGTAGACGTCCACCGGGATGACCTTGTCGATTCCGGGGATGGTCGCGTAGTTGTCGTAGAAGCCGCCGCAGCTCGCGCACGTGCCGAAGGCGAGCACGTACTTCGGGTCGCCCATCTGCTCGTAGATGCGCTTGAGCGCGGGCGCCTGGCGCTGCGACACGGTGCCCACGACCCAGAGGAGGTCGGCCTGGCGCGGCGAGAAGCGGGGCGCCTCCGCGCCGAAGCGCGCGAGGCCGTCGTAGCGCGGCCCGTTGAGCGACATGAACTCCATGCCGCAGCAGGCCGTGACGAACGGGTACTGGAACAGGGAGTACTTGCGCGCCCAGGCGACGAGATCCTCGAGGCGAGTCGTGACGAAGCCGGCGTCGCCACCGCCCATCGTCATCGTCGACGGCTTGTTCGCTTCACCCATGCGTCACTTCTCCCACTCGAGGGCGCCCTTCTTCCAGGCGTAGAGCAGCGTGGCGCCGAGCACGCCGAGGAACAGGACCATCTCCACCAGCCCGAACCAGCCGAGCTCGCGGAAGCGGGCGGCCCACGGATAGAGGAACACGGCCTCGATGTCGAAGACGACGAAGAGGATCGCGGTCAGGTAGAACTTGACCGAGAGCTTGACGTGCCGGGCTCCGGTCGACTCCGACCCCGACTCGTAGGGGATCAGGAACTCCTCGTTGGGCGGGTCCTTCGGCCCGAGGGACGAGGCGAGGACGTAGAGGAGCACCGGGACCGCGACGGCGATCGCCAGGATGAGGAACATCGGGAGGTAGGCCTCGAACATTGGCTCTCCTGCCGCGCGGTGTCCGCGGAATGTCCGGGAAACACGCGCAAAACGCGACACGGCACGCCGCGGGGGGGCGCCGAGCGCGGACCGTTCTACGCGGGGCGTCCGGGGGTGTCAACGCTGGGCCGAGGGGCCACCGGCGCTCGCGCGGGCGCCCCCGGCGTGCCAGGGTCCGCGCCGTGCGGCGTCTCGCGGTATCGCTCTCCGTCGTCCTGCTCACGTGCGCGGTCGCAGGCTGCTACTTCACGCGCTCGCCCAGCCGCCCGCTCCCGGCGCTCGAGTTCCGGCGCAGCTCGATCACGCGCGAGCACTGCCTGGTGGTCTTCGTGCCGGGCTTCCTCGACGGGCCGGACAACTTCCTCGAACACGGCTTCCCGAGCGACCTCTTGACCCGTGGCGCGCCCTGCGACTCCGTCGCGATCGACCTCCACTACCGCTACTACGGGGAGACGCCTGCGGCGGGACAGGGCGTGGCGAACATCGTCTTCGACGACATCCTCGAGCCCGCGACCGCGCGCGGCTACGAGGAGATCTGGCTCGTCGGCATCTCGATGGGCGGGCTCGGGGCGCTGCTCACGGCCGAGCGCCACCCGGAGCTGGTCACCGGTGTGATCCTGCTCGCGCCCTTCGTCGGCGAGGAGTCGGTCGTGCGCGAGATCCAGGCGGCGGGCGGTCCCGAGGCCTGGGAGCCGCCGGGCGGCCTCGCGAGCACCCCCTGGACCCAGGACAACTACACGGCGCACCTCTGGGCGTGGCTGCGCGGCTACGCCACCGATCAGGACGAGATGCCGCCGCTCTACATCGGCTGGGGCGACGACGACCGACTCGGCGAGGCCGACCGGGTGCTCGCCTCGATGCAGCCCGAGGACCACGTCGTGACGATCCCCGGCGATCACGGCTGGGCGACCTGGCGCCCGCTCTTCGGCGAGCTGCTCGATCGCGCGCGCCCGGGCCGCTGACCCGGCGCGCACCGTCAATGGTGGTGGGGGCGGACGAGACCGGGCGCGAGCTCGGCGATCGCGACGCCCATGAGAATCGACAGCAAGAGCAGCCCGAGCGTCGCGGTGACGAGGAGAAGGCCACCGCCTCCCGCCAGGAGCGCGCCCTGCGCCCACGGACGCGCGGGGTCACCCGGCCTCAGCACGCGCACGCCACGCCAGCCGATGAGCGCGGCGATCGGCCAGCCGATCAGGCACGGGAGCATCAGGACGGCGCTGACGCCCGCGGTGAACGGGATGAGGCAGCCCGCCCCCAGCAGCAGGACGTACGAGCCGACCCCGATCGCCAGGCCGGCCCGCGCGAGGCCGCGCGTGACGATCGGGGCCGGGGCCGGGTCGGAGGACATCGCTCGATGCTACCCTGCGCGCGGCGTCGACGGGGCTGGGTGACGACGCGCATTCGCTGCTACCATTCGCCCCGATGAACCGCCTGGCCTTCGGGATCGCTCTCGTCACCCTCGTCGCGCTCACCACGACCGCCCTCGCCCAGGACGACGCGCGGACGCTCTTCCAGCGAGGGCAGGTCGCGTACTCGCAAGGCGACTACGACGCGGCCATCAGCACCTGGACGCAGGCCTACGCGCTCGACCCACGCCCGCTGCTCCAGTGGAACCTCGCGCAGGCCTACGAGCGGCTCGGGCGCCTCGACGAGGCGGCGACGGCGCTCAACCTCTTCCTCGAGCACGCTGATCCCGCCGACGAGCACCAGGCCGAGGCGCGCGCGCGACTCGGCGCCATCCGGACGCGCATCGAGGCGACGGGGATCATGCTCCACGGCGGACCCGAGGGCGCCGTCGTCACGCTCGACGGCGCCGACGCCGGGCGCCTGCCGCGGCCGGACGCCTTCCACGTGACGCCGGGCTCGCACAGGATCGTGGTGAGGGCGGCTGGCTACGCGGACTTCACCTCGACCGTGGTCGTGCCGGCCGGCCAGCAGACCGAGGTCCCGGTGGAGATGACGGCGAGCGCGAGCACGGGCGGCGGCGGCAGCGGCGGCGGGGGCGGCGAGATCCCGGTCGTCCCGGTCATCGTCTGGTCGGGGGCCGGCGCCCCCCCGATAGCGGGCGCCCGGCAGGGCGGCGGGGCGCGATAGCCCCCGGGGGCCGCCCCCAGCGCGACCAGCTCGGAGGCGAGCTCGGCGCGGGGGCTCGCGCTGGGCTCGGACGTCATGTTCGGCGTGGCGGCTGCGTGCGCCGTCACGGCGCTGATCCTCACGCTCGTGATGCCCGGTGGCTCGGGCGGCAGTGCCGAGACGCAGTCTGCGCTCCGGCTCACGCCGAACGGCTTCGCCGTCACGTTCTGATCGCTCGCTGGTGGGACTTTCTTCTTCTTCTCGACCGAGGAGTCGTTCATGCGCTCGACGCTCTATTTCCTGACCACCTGTCTTCTCACGCTCGGCGCGGGCTGCACCGCGCTCGTCGAGGGCACGCTCGCAGGGCGCGGAGGCATGGACGCCGGCAGCCCGGGGAACGACACCGGACCGGTCGACATGGGGACGATGCCGGTGGACGCCGGCCCGGACGGCGGACCGCCTTCGGCGTGCGCCGGCCTTCCCGACGGGGTGCACTGCCTCGTCGCCGGCATCGACGAGCCCTTCGTCTGCCTCGACGGCATCTGCCAGCTCTCGCGCTGCGGCGACGGCCTGCCGGACTCGCGCTCGAACGGCACGCACAGCGCCGAGGAGTGCGACGACGGCAACGCGACGTCCGGAGATGGCTGCGAGGGCGACTGCACGTTCAGCTGCCACGTCGACGGCGATTGCGACGATGCCGAGCTCTGCAACGGTACCGAGACCTGCGGCGCGATGCACACCTGCGAGCCAGGCACCGTCGTGCCGGACTCGCCTCCCACGGTGTGCATGGTCGGGGCGACGCCCGCCCGATGCCAGGGCGGCGTGTGCCGCGCCGGCGTGTGCGGGGACGGTACGACGGACGCCGGCGAGGAGTGCGACGACAACAACCTCAACGACGGCGACGGCTGCGACATGGACTGCACCTACTCGTGCACGGACGACTCGACCTGCCAGGACGGCAACGCCTGCAACGGGAACGAGGTCTGCAACGCCGCCACGCACGCGTGCGGCGCAGCGACGGCGCCGCTCGAGTGCGACGACATGGACCCGTGTACGACGGACACCTGTGACAACGCCACCGGGTGTGTGAACCAGCCGGTGCTCGTCGATCTCGACAGCGACGGGCACTTCGCGATCAGCGCGTCGTGCGGCGGTGACGACTGCGACGACACCAACGGCAACCGGTATCCCGGCGCCGCCGAGCCCTGCGGGTCGGCGACCGACCTGAACTGCGACGGCAGCGTGGGCACGCCCCCGACCTGGTACATCGACTGCGACCGCGACGGATTCGCCCCGACGGGCGGCACCTCGATGTCGAGCTGCACGACGCCCGCCGCGCCGGCGACGTGCTCGAGCGGCTCCTGGACGTCGGTCGCGCCGACCCCAGCCTCGCACGACTGCCTCGACACCAGCTCGAGCGCACGACCGACCCAGACGGCCTACTTCAGCGCGAACCTCACGGGGCTCTCGCCGACGTTCGACTACAACTGCAACGCCAGCCAGGAGCGCGAGCTATCCTACGCGGCGAGCGGGAACACGCCGCGGGGCAACTCCTCGACGTGTGCGTTCGTGCCGGGCCACGGCACCTCCATCTGCTCGGGGGACGCGTGGTACATCGCGACCAGCACGCAGGCGTGCGGCGCGTCCGTCAGCGAGAGTCACTGCGAGGTCCGCACCATCTCGTTCCCGATGGTGTCGACCATCTGCACGCGCGTCGAGGAGACGGGCTACACCGTCCGCTGTCGCTGATCTCTCGACCTCTCGACCTCGCTCTCGTCCCCGATCCCGATCTGCTACCCTGGGGGCAAGGTGTCGCTCCGCATCGACCAGGATCACTCGCGGTTCAAGTCGATCGTCCGCGGCAAGATCCGGCAGAACCTGCGGCGCTACATCTCGCAGGGCGAGCTGATGGGCAAGCAGGGGAAGGACGTCGTGTCCATCCCCATCCCGCAGATCGACATCCCGAAGTTCCGCTTCTCCGACAAGCAGGGCGGCGGCGTCGGGCAGGGCCAGGGCGAGCCGGGCGACCCGCTCGGTGGCGGGGAGGAGCAGGAGGGCGAGGGCAAGGGCAAGGCGGGCGAGGGCGAGGGCGAGCACGTCCTCGAGGTCGACGTCACGCTCGACGAGCTCGCGGAGCTCCTCGGCGAGGAGCTCGCGCTCCCGAACATCGAGAACCGCGGCAAGGCCAAGCTCGTCGACAAGAAGGACCGCTACGTCGGCGTGCGCCGCGTCGGGCCGAACTCGCTGCGCCACTTCAAGCGCACGTACAAGCAGGCGCTGCGCCGGCAGATCTCGACGGGCACGTACGACGCGAAGCGCCCGATCATCATCCCGACGCGCGACGACCTGCGCTTCCGCTCGTGGAAGACCGAGGAAGAGCCGATCGCGAACGCCGTGATCGTCTACATGATGGACGTCTCCGGCTCGATGGGCGACGAGCAGAAGGAGATCGTGCGCATCGAGTCCTTCTGGATCGATGCGTGGCTGAAGAAGCAGTACAAGGGGCTCGAGACGCGCTTCATCATCCACGACGCCGTCGCGCGCGAGGTCGATCGCGACACCTTCTTCCGCACGCGCGAGTCCGGCGGCACGATGATCTCCAGCGCGTACAAGCTCTGCGCGCAGCTGCTCGAGAGCGAGTACCCGGCCAGCGAGTGGAACGTCTACCCGTTTCACTTCTCGGACGGCGACAACTGGTCGGTCGACGACACGCTGCTCTGCATCGAGCTGCTCAAGACCAAGCTCCTGCCCTGGTCGAACGTGTTCTGCTACGGCCAGGTCGAGAGCCCCTACGGGTCCGGCCAGTTCATCAAGGATCTGCGCGAGCACCTCGGCAGGGACGAGCGCGTGATCACCAGCGAGATCCGCGACCGCGACGCGATCGTCGAGTCGATCAAGGAGTTCCTCGGCAAGGGCAAGTAGTGGCCACGATCAACGGCCGAGCCGCGCCCGGCACTCCCGCCAAGGTCAAAGGCGCCGCGATTCGCGAGGTGGTCCGCTGGTACGCGCGGGCGCACGGAAGCGACGCGCTCGCCGCGGCCGTCGCGCAGATGCCGCCCGAGATCGCCGCGCAGCTCGACCCACGCGACGAGGCGCTCGGGCTCATCGCGAGCAGCTGGTACGACGCGGCCCTGGTGCATGCGCTGCTCGACGCCATCGTGGCGCCCCACCCGGCCGGGGAGCGACACGCGCTGATCCGAACGGCGGCGCGCGAGGCGGTCCGGACTTCGATGAACGGCGTGTACCGGTTCGTCGTCGGACAGATCGTGACGCCGGGGTTCTACGCGCGGAACATCCAGCGCCTCTGGCGGATGCTCCACGACGGCGGCTCGCGCGAGATCGTGATCCCCCGCCCCGGCCAGGCGATCTCGCGCACGTGGGACTGGCCCGGCCACCACGTGCTGCTCTGCGAGGTCACGATCGAGACGATGTGCGCCATCTTCGAGCTGACGGGCGCCAAGGACGTGAGCGCGCGGCGCACCCACTGCGTGAGCCACGGCGCGCACGAGTGCGTGGCGGAGGTTCGCTGGAGGTAGGCGCCTGGTATCCTCGCGGCATGAAGCGCGCTCTCTTGGTCCTCGTGCCCCTGCTGGTCTTCGCCTCGTCCGACTCGCGCACGATCGCGCAGCCACCGCCGCCGGGGGCGACGTGCAGCGCGATGCTCGTCGTGTACGACGTCCAGGTGCGCTCCGGCTGCCGCATCGACGAGCGCGTCACGGCGGCGCCTGCGCGACTCACCTACCCGTGCGCAGGCGGTCGGGCGTCCGCCTCGTTCGGGGGATCGCGCTTCGACGGAACGGTCAGCAGCACCGGCGACGTCGACATCCAGATCCAGACCGGGTTCGACTTCAGCGACGGCTGCCACTGGACGACGAAGCAGGAGATCACCGGCAGCCTTCACACGGGCGCGCTGAGCTACGCGTACCGCGAGGAGCCCGACCGCGGACAGCACGGCTGCGCGGGGGCGTGCGTCGCGAGCGCCTCCGTCCGGATCGAGTAGTCGGGGTCGTGGATCAGCGCCCGTTCGGCGGGCGCATCGTGACGTAGGTGCGGCAGACGGCCGTCGGGCCCACGGTCACGCAGGCGACCTGCACGGCGCCGGTGTCGGTGACGGTCTCGCCGCTGTCGGTCGTCGGCAGCATCGCCGGACAGCCGCAGCCGGGGTAGCTCGCCATGCAGGCCGACTCGCTCGCGGGCACGCCGGTCTGCGTGCTCCGGTAGCCGATCATCACCGAGCTGCCGCAGCAGTTGATCTGGTGCAGCCCGATCGCGCAGTCGGCGTCGGTCGAGCAGGTGCGGTCGATCGCGTCGACGTACGCACAGGGGTCGCCGGCGTCCGCGCCCGGTCCACCGCCGTCGGTCCCCGAGTCCACGCCCGTCGCCGCGTCATTCCCGGCGCCGGCGTCCGTCCCGCCGAGAGGCGTGCTGCCGCCGCAGCCGAGCACCGAGACCGCGAGAACCATCGAGAGCCCCGTCACACGCATCGCGCACCTCGCAGGAAGAGAAGAGACTCGGATCGTAGCACCCGCATGCGAAGACGCGCGAAACCGGCTACGACACGCGGCCCATGACCGGCGAGCTCGGATCGCGCGTTCCCGCCGTCTCCGTCCCGATCCCGGGGGGTCGCTCGCGCGCGCTCGTCGAGGTGCTCGCGCGCACCGAGTGCCCCTCGCTGACGGCGCGACGCGAGCGGCGGGCAGAGGCCGTGGGAGCGCCGCAGGACCCCATCGTGTGGACCGCGGCGCGCGGCAGCAACGTCGTCGACGCCGACGGGAACGTGCTCGTCGACATGGTCGCCGGGTTCGGCGCGGCCTCGATCGGCCACGGGCATCCCGCCGTCGTGCGCGCGATCCGGGAGCAGAGCGAGCGGCTGATCCATGCGCTCGGCGACGTGCATCCATCCGACGTGAAGATCGAGCTCTGCGAGCGGCTCGGCGCGCTCGCGCCCTTCCCCGAGGCGCGCGTGATCCTCGGGGCGCACGGCGGCGACGCGATCGAGGCGGCGCTCAAGACAGCCATGCTCGCCACGCGCCGCCCAGGTGTGCTCGCCTTCCACGGCGGCTACCACGGCCTCGCGCACGGCCCGCTCGCCATCTCGGGCTACGCCGAGCGCTTCCGCGCGCCCTTCGCGGCACAGCTCAACCCGCACGTGCTGTTCGAGGCCTACGGCGCCCCGATGGACGTGATCGGCGCGCACCTGCGCGGCTCGAGCGTGGGCTGCGTCGTGGTCGAGCCGATCCTCGGGCGCGGCGGCGTCGTCGTGCCGCCGGACGGCTGGCTCGCCTCGCTCGCGCGCTTGGCGCGGGAGCAGGGCGCGCTCCTCGTCGTCGACGAGATCATGACCGGCCTCGGCCGCACCGGGGCGCGCTTCGCCTGCGAGCGCGAGGGCGTCGTCCCCGACGTCCTCTGCCTCGGCAAGGCGCTCGGCGGCGGGATGCCCGTCTCGGCCTGCCTCGCGCCGCACATGGTGATGCAGGCGTGGGGCACGCCGGACCAGGAATCGATCCACACGGCGACCTTCTTCGGGCAGCCGCTCGCCTGCGCCGCCGCGCTCGCGGCGCTCGACGTGATCGAGGAGGAGGATCTCGTGGGTCGCGCCGCGCGCGTCGGGGCGGATCTCGCCACGCGCCTCGGCAGGCTCGCCACGGAGCATCCTTCCGTGGCCGAGATCCGCGGGCGTGGACTCTTGCTCGGCGTGCAGCTCCGGCAGCCGGGCGCTGCGCTGCGGGTGGCCGCCGCCCTGCTCGAGCGCGGGTTCATCACGCTGGCCGCCGGCGCGGACGCCAGCGTGCTCTCGCTGACGCCGCCGCTCTGCATCGCGCCCGCGCAGCTCGACGCGTTCGTCGACGCGCTCGACCTCGTGCTCGCCCTGGAGGACCGGTCGTGAGCGAGCGCATCGCGGCCAAGGTGCAGGCGTTCCTCGAGCCGAGCGTCTTCGAGCGCGACGTGCGCTTCGAGCGCGACGCGTTGCTCGCCGAGCTCGCGGCGTGGCAGGCCGAGCACGTGGAGCCCTTCGGGCGGCTCGTCCGCGCGCGCGGCGGCCGCTTCGATCGCGGCCCCGACGGCTGGCCCGCGCTCCCGACGGACGTGTTCCGCTTCGCGCGCGTGGCCGCGCACCCGCCCGAGGAGGACATGACCGTCTTCCACACCTCGGGGACGACGAGCGGCGCGCGCGGCACGCACCCGCTGCGGCACGTGTACACCTACCAGCGGGCCGCCGAGCTGATGGCGGCGCACGCGCTCTTCGGCGGCGGCCGCCGCGCGCTCCTGATGCTCGCGCCCATGACGATCGAAGCGCCCGACTCCTCGCTCTCGTTCATGCTCGAGATGTTCGAGGCCACGTTCGCGACCCAGGCGAGCTGGGCGTGGGGCGATCACACGCTCGACCTCGTTGCGGCGCGCGCCGCGCTCGAGACGGCCGCGGAGCCGCTCGGAGTGTGCGCGACCTCGTTCGCGCTCGTGCACCTGCTCGACGCCCTCGACGGCGCGACGATCCCCCTGCGCGAGGGCAGCTTCGTGATGCAGACGGGCGGCTTCAAGGGCCGCTCGCGCGAGGTGAGCGCGCGAGATCTCCGGCGCGAGCTCGCCCGCACGCTCGCGCTGCCCGAGCACCGCATCGTGAGCGAGTACGGGATGACCGAGCTCAGCTCGCAGCTCTACGGCGACGGTCTGCGCGAGGGCCGCCTGCCGCAGGACGGCGTCGAGCGCCTCATCGTCCCGCCCTGGGTGCGCGTCACGCCATGCGATCCCGAGACACTGCGCCCGGTCCCCGCGGGCCAGCCCGGGGTGCTGCGCATCGACGACCTCGCGAACGTGGACTCGTGCTGTGCAATCCAGACGGCCGATGTCGGGCGGATGGACGGCGAGCGCGTGATCCTGCTCGGCCGGGCGCCCGGCGCGACGCCGCGCGGGTGCTCCCTCGCGATCGAGGAGGCGGTCGGGAAGAGGCGATGAGCGAGCCGAACGACGCGGTGATCGGACGCGTGACCGACGCCGGGGCGGCGCTCCGTGCGGCCCCGGACGAGCGCGTGCTCGCCTGGCTCGACGCAGCGGTCACCGCGTTGGCCGATCCCCGATCCCCCGTCGGACGCGAGGCCCGCACGACCATCGCGGAGCGCTCCGGGCTCTCGCCCGGGGGCGCGGCGTGGGGGCTCGACACGACGCTCGCCGAGCTCCGGCGCTCGGCGCTCGACGACGCGCTCACCGCCATGCGCCGCTCGCTCGGGCCGTACCGGACGACGCCGGTCCGTGCGCACGCGCTCGTGCTTGCGCAGAGCGTGTTCACCGCGTGCCTGCGGCCGATGGTGTGGTCGCTGCTCGCGCGCGTGCCCGTCCTGGTGAAGGTCGCGACACACGACGACGGGCTCGCCGAGCTCTTCGGGGTCGCGCTCTCGGCCGCCGATCCCGAGCTCGGCGCGAGCGTCGCGGTGCTCTGGCCGCGGGGTGAGTCCGCTCCGATCTACGCGCGGCTGGCGGCGCGCGTCGATCTGGTCTCGGCGCACGGTGGCGATCACGCGATCGGGCAGATGCGCGCGGCCACCTCGCCGAGCACCGAGTTCGTGGCGCACGGCCACGGCCTCGGGGCGATCGTCGTGCTCCGGACGGCACTCTCGTCGCACCTGCCCGCGCTCGCCGCCGCGATCGCGCGCGACGTGGCCGCCTACGATCAGCGGGGCTGCCTCTCGCCGCAGGTGGTCTTCGTCGAGAAGGGCGGTGAGCTGAGCCCGCGCGACCTCGCCTCGCTGGTCGCGACGCAGGGCCTCGCGCTGCTCGCGATCACGATGCCGCGCGGCGCGCTGCCGATCGAGATCGGCGCCCAGCAGGTGCAGTGGCGCGGGCTCGCGTCGAGCCTGCACGAGCTCTTCGAGGGCGACGGCTACGCGACCTCGTTCGAGCAGGGCCTCGCCGTTCGCCCGACCCCCGGCTACCGGAACATCGCCGTGCACGCGTTCGACACGCCGGCCGAGCTCGCGGCGCGCCTGGCGATCTACGGAGCGCACCTCAAGGTCGTCGCCGTCGCTGGCGACCCGGAGCGCCTGGTGCTGCCCGCGCCGCTCTCGCCGCGGCTCTGTCCCCCTGGCGAGATGCAGCGCCCGCCCCTGCTCGCGGCCACGGACGGAGTCGCACCCTGGCACGGCCTGGTCCGGGTGGGGTGACCTGCGGCCTCGTGGCCCTCACCCCAGCCCTCTCCCACTTCGTGGGAGAGGGAGCACGAGCTACACGCCGATGAAGAGGCGGTGCCCGAAGTTCCGCTCGAGGTTGCCCTCGAAGATCTTCGTGGCGGCGCTCTCGATGTCGTACTCGACGCGCTTGAACTCGAACTCGCGCGACTCGGTGTCGTAGAGGGTGTAGCTGGCGCGGTTGTCGTAGTCGCGCGGCTGGCCGACCGAGCCGACGCTCACGACGTACTTCCACCCCTTACGCAACGTGAACCGCTTGGCGGGGAGCTCCTCGACCTCGCCGGGACGAAGGGCGAACACCTTGCACAGGTGCGAGTGTCCGATGAGCGTCAGGTCCGCGAGGTCGTCCCAGATGGAGAGGCACTCGCGCGCCTGCTCGGGCGCGAAGATGTACTCGAACTCCTCGAGCCGCACCGGCGAGCCGTGGCAGAGCGTGAGGCCGATCTCGCGCAGCTCGTGCTTGTACGGCAGCTGCTTGAGCCACTCGTGGTTTTCCTTGGTCAGCTGCCGCGCGTGCGTGTCGAGCGCCTGGCGGGCGGCCTCGTAGTAGTACGAGTAGTCCATGCGGCCGGCGACGGCAGCGTCGTGGTTGCCCAGGATGGTGACCTTGGCGAGCTTGCGGACCAGGTCCGCGCACTCGTTGGGGCTGGCGCCGTAGCCGACCACGTCGCCCAGGCAATAATGGACGTCGACGTTCTCGCGCCTGTAGGCCTCGAGTACCGCCGAGAGCGCCTCGATGTTGGCGTGGACGTCGCTGAAGATGGCGAGGCGCATGGACGGGGCGGGAGATTCTCCCTCGGACCTCTCAACTTGTATACGGCTACCGCCCGGCGGTGTCCATCTTTGACGGCGGCCGCGCCCGTCAGTATTCGTGGGGCATCCGGTCGCGGGGCCCCCGGAAATAGTAGGTCGGCGAGTACGACAGCAGGTTCGAGACCCGGCCGGTGTAGAGGCACGCGTACTGCTCGACCTGGTCGCCGAACACGGTGAGCTCCTCGCCCGTCGAGAAAGCCGACCCCCAGTAGGGGTGGAAGGCGCGGTCGATGGACGCGTCCAGCTCGTCGTGCTCCGCGTCGATCTCGGCGAGGCGTCCCTTGCCGCGGTCGATGGCCTTCCGTAACGCCACCTTGCTGGCGCCGAGGGTGGCCGTCGCGCGACCCGCCTCTTCGATCGCCCGCTCGACCGCCTTGAGCTGGCTCTGGTGGCCCCGGAGCTCGTCGAGCACCTGCTCGCGCACCTCGTGCAGCGCGTCGAGCCGCGCCAGGTCGTCGGCCCGCGCGTCGTGGACGGCGATCTCGGCGTCCATCTCCTGCACGATCATCATCGTGCGCCAGGCGGTCTCCTTCTTCGTCCGGAGCACGTCACCGTAGATGTGATCTCCGACGTAGAGGACCTCGTCACCGGCGATGGGCCCGCCGTTGGTGCCGGCCAGGAGTCGCTCGAGCTCGCTCAGACAGCCGCCCTCGTAGATGCGCCCGTCCTCGAAGCGCTCGGTCGGCGGCGCGAGGTCGGGCTCGCCGGGCACGAACGGGATCCCCGAGTCCGTGAAGAAGCGCGGCTTCTTGGCTGCGCACACGATGACGTCGAAGTAGCTCTGCCAGCGCGCGTACTCGGGCAGCGCGCCGTCGAGCAGGTAGCTCATGATCTTCCGTGTGTAGCCGGGGCGCGAGTTCGTCAGCAGGAACAGGCGCTTGCCGGAGGAGCGCAGCTTGTGGAGCGCAGGCCCGAGGCTCGGATCGCGCACGAGGTACTCGTCCGGATGGTCGGCGATGACGTCGACGATGCTGCCGTCCTGGTGGCAGAGGTCGATGCACTCGCGCACCTCGTCGAAGAGCGCGCCGAAGTCGAGATCGCGCTGGCCGAGCTCCTCGAGGTGCTGGACGGCCGCCGCGTAGAGCGTGACCTCGGGCAGCGCGTAGAGGGTGTCGACCCAGTGGAAGCGCTTGGTCCCGGGGCGGATCGGGCGCGACGCGTAGAGCTGGCGCCGCTCGTCGCGCGTGAGGCGGCGCAGGCCGTGGTAGGCGCGCTTCACGTAGCGGTAACGGTCCATCTTCAGGACGTTGCCGAGCTTCTTGTCCACGAAGAGCCCGCGGATCGGGTAGCCCGTGTCGAAGGGCAGCGAGAGCAGCGACTCGGGCCGGCCGCGCTCGACCATCTTCTTGGCGGTCTGCTCGATGCTGATGCGGTCCATCGCGTCCTGGCGATAGATCGCGAGCGTGTAGTCCATGTCGAACCCGGCCCACGTGATCTGGTCGAGGCGCAGGTTGCGGTTCACGTAGACGCGCTGCCCGCGCGGTACCGGAGCGGGCGCCTCGCCCTTCGGCCGGGCGAGCGGGAGCGGCAGCTGACCCACGCGCCGCAGGCTATCACGCTCGTGCGCCGCAGACCGCGCAGCGTCTCATCACCCGCCGAGCAGGAGCGAGGCCAGCGGGAGCCCGGCGACGGCCGTCCCGAGGGCGAGCGCGAAGGCGAGGCGGCAGGTCGTCTCGATCGCGACGGCGGCCCGGAGCGATCGCTCGCCGTCACTCGCGTCCCCCGCCTCCCGCCCGAAGGTCAGCGAGGCGAGCTCGAACGCCGGCACCAGCGCGCGGAGGCCGAGCGCCGCGAGCGTGACCAGCCCCATGACGACCTGCGGCCCGCCGGGAAGGACGTAGAGCGCCTCCGGAAGCCAGCCGAAGAACGGTGCGAGCGAGACGAACGTCACGGTCCCGTACCCGAGGAGCGTCGCCAGGCCGGCGACCGGACCGGCCAGGCGGCGCCGCGCCTCGCGGTCGGGCTCGATCCGAGGCGCCGCCGGAAGGCTCGCGGTCGCGTCGAGGAGCGCACGAAGGCTCGCGGGCTCGATCGCCGCCTTCCTCCGCAGGAGCCAGGTCGGCGGGTGTGCTCCGTGAGCGGACCAGAGCGTGATGCGCGCCCCGTCCGGACCCGCGAGCTGCACGACGTCGCCCGCGTGCACGGCCCTCGAGCGACGCCGGGAGACGCGGACCCAGCGATGGAGAGGGAGGAGCGCGCGCGTCGCGGTCGACCACGCGATCGAGGCGCGCACGCGCTCGCCCTGCCGCTCGGTGATGCCGCGCTCGTCCCAGGCCACGGAGGCAGCGGCCGGCGCTCGCATGCGGAGAACCCGGCGCGCCGCGAGCACACCGACGACGAGGACGACGAGCCCGGGCACGATCCGCGGCAGCGTGAGGTCCGGCCGAAGCAGCGCGCCCGTGCGCAGCCACGCGGCGAGCGGCACGAGTGCGAGCGCGGCGCCGGTGCTCCAGGTGACGCTCGCGAGCGCCTGGGATCCGAGCTCGAGCGCGGCGCGCCCAGCATGCGGCATGGCGGAGGCTGCGGCCGTCACGGGCGCGATGGGCGCGGCCGCGGCGCGGGCCGGCGGAGGTCCGGGGGGCGCCGCGCCCTCGATCCCGCGCCGCGCATCTCTCAGGGCCACGAGTCGCGCAGCCTCCGCCCTGGCTGCGTCGGCCATGGCGCGGTTCGCGCTCAACTGCGCATCGGCCGCAATCCTCGCGCGTGCCAGCTCGGCCGCCGCCGCCTCGCGCACCTCCGCCACGCGCAGCTCTCCGGCCCGGATCTTCATGGCGAGCTCGTAGGCATCGAGCGCGCTCGGGCCCGAGCCCAGCACGAGCCTTCGCAGCGGCTCACCGTCGAGGCCGGCGCTCTCCATCTCGGCGAGCGCAGCGCCGTCGCGCGTGAGGGACAGCGCGTGGGGCCCGAGCGGCAGGGCGCGGTGCGAGAGCGCCCACGACACCCCGGCGAGCGTCGCGGCGCGCGTCCGTCGGTCGAGCGCCGCGGCGGCCAGCGCGAGCGACTCGGCGTCGTCGGCCGCGCCCAGGCTCGTCAGGATCGCGTCTCGCACGGCCCGCGCCGCGTCGGCGGTGGAGTCGTGGGCGAGCTCTGCGAGGAAATGGTCCGCCCTCTTCACGCCCCTCGCGGCCAGGATACCCGCCCCGGGCGTCGAGCGGCGCGCGATGCTAGGCGCACGCGATGAAGACCCGTTTCACCGAGCACGCCGGCATCGAGATCCCGCTGATCTGCGGAGCGATGTACCCGTGCTCGAACCCCGAGCTGATCGCCGCCGTGTCCGAGGCCGGCGGCATCGGGATCGTCCAGCCCATCTCGATGACCTACGTCCACCGGCACGATCTGCGCGAGGGCATCCGGCTCATCCGCCGGACCACGCACAAGCCCATCGGCTTCAACGCGCTCGTCGAGGCCAGCTCCCGCGTGTACCTCGACCGGATGAAGAAGTGGGTCGACGTCGCGCTCGACGAGGGCGTGCGCTTCTTCGTCACGGCGCTGGGCGATCCGCGCTGGGTGGTAGAGGCCGTGCGCGCGCGCGGGGGCGTCGTCTACCACGACGTGACGGAGCGCAAGTGGGCGGACAAGGCGCTCGCCGCCGGGGTCGACGGCCTGATCTGCGTGAACGAGCGCGCGGGCGGCCACGCGGGCAACCGCTCGCCCGAGCGCCTCGTGGAGGAGCTCGGCGGCCTCGGCCTGCCGCTGATCTGCGCCGGCGGCGTCGGCGACCCGGAGACGTTCCGCCGGATGCTCTCGCTCGGCTACGCGGGGGTGCAGATGGGCACGCGCTTCATCGCCACGCCCGAGTGTCGCGCGCACGACGACTACAAGCGCGCGATCGTCGAGGCGGACGCGGACGACGTCGTGCTCAGCGAGAAGATCAGCGGCGTGCCCGTCGCGGTGATCGCCACGGAGTACGTGAAGAAGGTCGGCACGAAGGCTGGCCCGGTCATGCGCCGCATGCTCCGGCACCCGCGCCTCAAGCACTACGCGCGGATGTTCTACTCGGCCCAGAGCGTCTGGAAGCTGAAGCGCGCCTCGCTCCGCGGCGGCGGCTACGAGCCGTACTTCCAGGCCGGCAAGAGCGTGGCCGGCATCGAGCGCGTGGAGCCGGCGGCCGAGATCGTGCGCCGGTTCGGGGCGGCGCTGGCCACGACCCCGAGCGCCACCGCCTGAGTCACGACTTCATCGGGGGTCGGCCACGTAGGTGCCGCTCGCGTCCGTGTAGACCACGCGCGCGGCGGCGCTCGCGCCGAGCCCGAGAAGCGCGACACGCGGGGCCGACTGCGCATCGGGGAGCGTGACGTCCTCGAGCTCGGTCCAGCTCGCGTCCTCGGCGAGCACGCGCAGGCGGGCGCTCGCCCCGACGCCGGGATGGGCGGCCGCGAAGAGATCGGAGCCCTCGTGTACGAGCACGAGCGCCCGGTCGTCGGGCCGTACGACGAGGTCGACGCCGAGCGCGACGCGGCCGGTCGAGGGCGGGATCGACGCGAGCACCGGCGCCCCGACGGTGGTCGTGATGCGCGCGACGTGCGTCGCTCCGTCGGCCGCGTCGATCCACGCCACGAGCGGCACTCCGGCCGAGTCGAACGCCGCCGCGAGCTGCGGCTCCCCGCTCGTGCCCGTCGTGCGCCACACGGACCCGAGCACGAAGAGCGAGCCTCGCCACGTCGAGCCGTCCCAGACGTAGGCGACGATGGACGAGGGGCCGCCGCTGGTCATGGTGGGCGTCTCCTGGCCGAACACGACGAGGAGCTGGCCGCCTCGGTACGCCACCGCGAGCGGCCGAACCTCGTGCCCGTCGTTGGCGTCGAGCACCGGCAGCATGTCCCACGTGTTCATGAGGACACCGAAGTCCTGGAACCGCCAGGCGAGCACCGCCGTGCTCGTCGCCGCGATCACGTACGGGTGGTCGTCCGCCGGCATCACGATCGCCGTCTCGAGGACGCTGCGACCGCCCGCATCGAGCGTGGAGAACGGGCCCCCACCGCGCAACACCGTGACCGAGGTCCCGCCCGGCAGGGCCGACCAGGTGATCCCGCCGCTATCGACCGAGGTGCCCGGCGGATCGATGACGCGCCGAAGCTCGCTGCCGTCGTCGAGCGTCTCGGTCGAGGTCGCACCGATCGGGCCGTCGGTGGCGAGCCGCCACGCGCCGCTGACCGGAGGACGCACCACCCGCACGGTGCCTGTCCAGCGGGCGGCGCCGCTGCTCGCCGTGACGCCCACGTCCGCGCCGCCCTCCGGCGTGCTGGCGCTCGCCGTCACCTCGAGCGCGTGGTTCACGGCCGCGCCGGGGACGACCGCGCCCGTCCAGCCGCTCGGGGCCGACACGTCGAACGCGAGGCCCGAGCCGTCCCCCGCGCTGAACACGTCGAACATCGCGCTCGCGGTCTCGCCCGCGCGCGCGACGAGCGGGCCCCGCGTGAGCGTCGTCCACACGTCGACGACGCCCGGCGTGGGGTCGAGGGTGAAGCCGAACTCCGCGGTGTCGTCGTGGCGGCCCGACGCCGCATGGACCACGACCGTCTCACCCGTGCCGAATTCGTGGTAACGCGCGGTGAGCGTGAGGACGGTGTCGAAGGGCACGCCCGGCGACACGCTGCCCGACGCGGCGGCGAACGACGCGCCGAGCGCCCGTGTGTCCCACTCGGGCCCCGCTCCCCAGAGGACGACGTCGCCCGCATAGCCGCCGTACGACACGACGCGCACGGGCACCGTGCGCGCGTCGCCACCGTGGAGCGCGACCTCCGCCGCCCCGACGCCGACGACGATGCCCGTCCCCGTGGGCTCGACGATGGTCACGTTGAGCACCGCGCTCGCCTCGCCGCCCGGTCCGCGCGTCGTGACGTCGATCAGGGACTCGCCGAGGGGTGCGTCGTCCGAGACGGTGACGCGCAGGTTTCCGAGCGTGCGGGCCATCCCGCCCGGGACCTCGGGCTCGTAGCCGAACGTGAGCCCCGCCGGCGGAGCGGCGACGGTGACCGACTCGATCGGACCGCTGGTGGCGGCGACGCCGCACGCGACCGCGGCGATCTGCCCGCGGACCAGCTCGAGACGTGTGCCACCCCCGCCGCAGGGCAAGGGGGCCGAGCTCGCGCCCCCGTCGGACGCCCCGGCGTCGGTCGGTGGGGTCGCTGGGGTCTGACAGCCGAGCCCCGTCAGCGTGGCGGCGAGCACGAGCGAGCGAAGGCGCATCACATCCTCGTGAAAGTGCGGATGAACGAGCTCTGGAGCAGCACGAGCGTGCTGCCGCTGACGATGTAGCGGTGCGTCTCCGGCATCGGCGCCGGGCAGTCGGCGTCCAGCGTGAGGTCGGTGCCCGAGGTCGTCAGCGACCCCGACGTGGTCGTGGTGCCGATGAGGCTGTGCTCCTGCGTGCGCTCGAACGTGCTGCCGTGGATCACGAGCGTCTCCCGGTGGGTGTAGGGCTGCGCCGTCGACGACCAGAGCTCGTAGCTCGTGAGGACGTACGTCCCGTCGGCGATGGTGCCGCCAGTCGCGGTCGGGTACGTCGCCGTCTCCGTCTCGGGGAGCGGCGCGCCGGCGAGCGCCGCGGATCCGCACGTCGGCCCGCCCGTGTCCGGCGGTGGGCCCGCGTCCATCGGTGGCGGCATCGTCGCGTCGACGCAGCGCCCGCGGCCCGACCCGTCGATGGCGCAGGACCGACCGAGCGACGCGCAGTCGACCGAGCGCAGCGAGGTGTCGAGACAGTAGACGAGCTGGGACCCGTCACACGTCGGCGAGAACGAGGCGTCGCACGCACCGCTGCCGTCCGAGCAACCCGCGTAGCCGAGGGCGACCTCGCAGCCGAGACCGGCGCGTGCACAGTCCAGCGACACCTGCCCGACCCCGACCTGCTCGCAGTTCACGGTGCGGGCACCGTCGCAGACCGTCTGGGCGGGCGCCGTGCACGCCGCGAAGCGGCCCGTGCACTCTGGATAGCCGCTCGTGTTGAGCGCGCACTCAGTGCCGGCCGCGGCGCAGTCCAACACGGGGCTCGGGCCGCAGAGCACCGCGCGCCCGCTCGCGTCACACGCGCTTCCGAATGTCTCACAGTCCACCCCGGAGGGCGCGCACGCCGCGTCTCCGCTGGCCCTCACCGAGCAGGTCGCGCCGCTCCGCGCGCAGTCGACGATCGTCCCGAGGATCGTCGCGCCGTCGCACGAGTAGGCGACGCCGTCCTGACACACGACGCCCGCGCTCGCGCAGGGACGGCCCGGCGCGAACGCCGCAGGATCGACGGCTTGGATCTGCGCGCACGTCCGCGCCGCGAGGAAGCGATCGAGCGCGGCCTGCGTCGCCTCGGCCGGCGACAGCCACGAGCGAACGCACTGCGCGACGTCGAAGGCTCCCCCCAAGCAGCCCTGCTCGAGCACGCACGCACGCTCGAGATCGCTGCCCGGCGTGGCGGGCCCGTGCTCGAGGTGCTCCACGCTCGTGAGCACGACGACGCGCGACTCGCTCTCGGTCGCGACGTCCACGACGTAGAAGAGGCGATATGTGTCCGCGGACACCCGCGTCGCCCACTGCAGCACCGAGGGGAAGAACGAGCCGTCGTTGATGTAGATCGGCCGGTATCCGCAGTCGACGCCGTCCGCGCACGGACGCGTGGGCATCGAGGTCGCCGCGAACCCGCGGCCCGTGAAGCGGTAGGTGGTCGTGCGCCGGCCGCCGTCGGACGTCTCGGCGGACAGCGCCACGAGATCGGCCCAGCGCGGATGGTCCACGCCACCGAACGCGCGGCTGTCGAAGTTGGCGTCGGAGAGCGTGTAGAGCGGCTCCCCGGGGCCGACGTCGTACGTGACGGGCAGGGTCGTCGTGGCGGTGGAGGCGATGCTCACTGCCCGCGTCATGGCCGCGGCGCCAACGCCCTCGTTCCACATCACGCCGCCGAAGCGACCGGTGATCCCCAGCGTCGTCGCGTGGGCCGAGAGGTCCGTGGGGACGGGCCAATCCGTCTCGGGCACGCAAGCCCAGTCGGGCTGCAGCGTCGTCGGCGGCGAGGCCGTGAACCAGCAGTGCTCCGCGGGCGTGGACGCGAGGTACTGGCGCGAGCAGTGTCCACCGTAGACCGGCCTCTGCTCGGCCAGACGTCCGGTCTCCCGCCACACCGGCGGAACGCACGAGCCACGCCTCGGCGGAGCCACGTAGTTCTCGAAGGACTCCTCGAGGAAGCCGGCGGTCCACGGATCCGTCGCCGGATCGAAGCGATACCAGTACGTCGGCATCCCCGGGCTCTCGCCGTTGAAGGCGTACGAGGCCACCGCGTCGCGGTCGATGTGGAGCCAGTCGAAGCGCGCCGTGCTCGTCTGCACGATGCGGCCCGCGTCGAGATCGATCCGGTAGATCGAGTCCCAGGTGTAGATGCCGGTGGCGAGCTCCATCTCGGCCGGCACCACCTGGTAGATCTCACCGCCCGCGACGAAGAGCGCCGTCGGGAACGCCTGCCCCGACGAGAGGGTGAGGGACACGATGCGCGGACCGTAGGGCGGCGTGATCGTCGAGAAGTCCGGGACGCTCCACGTCGCGCCGTCGTCGCGGCTCACGAAGTACCCCGAGCGCATCGCCCAATCGCCGATGCCCGGGTCCACCCACACGCGGTAGTTGTAGAGGATCAGCCAGTCGCGGCCGCGGTGCACGACGTCGGCGATCTCGGGCACGATGTTCTGCGGGCAGGGGCTCTCGGTGAGGCACGCGATGGACACCGGCTCGAACGAGTGGACCACCGTCACGCCATCCCGTATCCGCAGACCGCCCGGACCCGAGCCAGCGTCACAGGCCACGAGCCCCAGCGCCACGAGCCCCAGCGCCGATAGAGGATACGGTCTCGTCTTCATACTGCTTGCGAGCCCCACGTCGTCTCGATGATAGCCCAGGGCTCGCAGGCGCCCCAAGCTCGCTCGCAGCCGAGCCACCACCGATCTCCGCGTGGTACCTTCCCGAAGGAACCACCAAGGAGCGTTCATGGCGATGAAAGAGGACAGCCTCGTCGCGCGCATCGCGGGCCTGCAGGACTACGCGACCTATCGCGATCTCTCCTGGGAGGGCTCGTTCGAGGAGTACCTGCGCATCGTCCGCGACAAGCCGCAGGTCACGCGCAACGCCTTCCAGCGCCTGCACGACATGATCGTGTCGTACGGCGAGGAAGAGTACATCGACAACAA
The DNA here is from genome assembly GCA_044220955.1 of Sandaracinaceae bacterium. Taxonomy (GTDB): domain Bacteria; phylum Myxococcota_A; class Polyangia; order Polyangiales; family Sandaracinaceae; genus JBBSAT01. The sequence continues at coordinate 2,073 of JBGAQA010000027.1, read as the reverse complement.
GAAGCGCCTCGTCCGCTATCCCTTCTTCCAGGACCCGCTCGACGGCGGTAAGGACGCGATCTTCGGGCTCGACATCCCGCTGATGCGCCTGGTGAACACGCTGGAAGCGGCCGCGCTCGGCTACGGCCCCGAGAAGCGCATCATCCTGCTCCACGGCCCGGTCGGCTCCAGCAAGAGCACCATCGCGCGCATGCTCAAGAAGGGCGCGGAGCGCTACTCGCGCACGCCCGAGGGCGCGCTCTACACGTACAAGTGGGTGAACCTGAAGGACACGGGCCTCGCGGGCGGCGACGCCGACGAGCTGCCCTGCCCGATGAACGAGGAGCCGCTCAAGCTCATCCCCGAGGACTGGCGCGAGAAGGCGATCGCGGATCTCGGGCTCGGGAGCGACCGGTTCACCGTGAAGGTCGACGGGACGATCAACCCGTCCTGCCGCTTCATCTTCAAGAACCTCCTCGACAAGTACCAGGGCGACTGGGCGCAGCTCGTCCAGAAGCACATCCGGGTGCGGCGCCTCTTGCTCAGCGAGAAGGACCGCGTCGGCATCGGCACCTTCCAGCCCAAGGACGAGAAGAACCAGGACTCGACGGAGCTCACCGGCGACATCAACTACCGCAAGATCGCCGAGTACGGCTCGGACAGCGACCCCCGCGCGTTCAACTTCGACGGCGAGTTCAACGTCGCCAACCGCGGCATCATCGAGTTCGTCGAGATCCTGAAGCTCGACGTGGCCTTCCTCTACGATCTGCTCGGCGCCACGCAGGAGCGGAAGATCAAGCCGAAGAAGTTCGCCCAGACGGACATCGACGAGGTGATCATCGGCCACACGAACGAGGCCGAGTACCAGAAGCTCCTCGAGAACGAGTTCATGGAGGCCCTCAGGGATCGGACGATCAAGATCGACATCCCCTACATCACCAAGGTCACGGAGGAGGTCCGCATCTACAAGAAGGAGTTCGGCGGGGATCGCCTGCGCGGCAAGCACGTCGCGCCGCACACGCTGGACGTCGCCTCGATGTGGGCCGTGCTCACGCGCCTCGCGGAGCCCAAGAAGCACCAGCTCTCGGTGCTCCAGAAGATGAAGCTCTACGACGGCAAGACGCTGCCGGGCTTCACGCAGGACAACGTGAAGGAGCTCCGCAAGGAGTCGGCGCGCGAGGGCCTCGACGGCATCTCGCCTCGCTACATCCAGGACAAGATCAGCAACGCGCTCGTGAAGGACGGCGTCGAGGGGTACATCAACCCCTTCATGGTCATGAACGAGCTCGAGAAGGGGCTCGCGCACCACTCGCTCATCGCCGACGCCGACACGCGCAAGCGCTACCAGGAGCTCATCGGCATCGTGAAGAACGAGTACGAGGAGATCGTGAAGAACGAGGTGCAGCGCGCGATCTCGGCCGACGAGGAGGCGATCTCCAGGCTGAGCGCGAACTACATCGACAACGTCCGCGCCTACACGCTCAAGGAGAAGGTGAAGAACCGCTACACCGGCCGGGACGAAGAGCCGGACGAGCGCCTGATGCGCAGCATCGAGGAGAAGATCGACATCCCCGAGTCGCGCAAGGACGACTTCCGGCGCGAGATCATGAACTACATCGGTGCGCTCGCGATCGAGGGGAAGAAGTTCACCTACGACTCCAACGATCGGCTGCGGCGCGCGCTCGAGATGAAGCTCTTCGAGGACCAGAAGGACTCGATCAAGCTCAGCTCGTTCGTCTCCAACGTCATCGACAAGGAGACGCAGGACAAGATCGACGTCATCAAGGATCGCCTCATCAAGTACTACGGGTACAACGAGGCGAGCGCGAAGGACGTGCTGAGCTTCGTCGCGAGCATCTTCGCCCGCGGCGACGTGAAGAAATAGCGGCTCGGCCACCCGGCCGAGCACTCCCGCCTCGTGAAGATGTAGATCCGTCCGGGCCCCACGGGAGACCGCGACGGCGGGCCGCGATGCAGGGCCCGCCGCAGATCAGGCCTATCATCCGGTACGTCCGATGCCCTCGCCCTCGCCCTCGCTCTCGCCCTCGCCCTCGCCCTCGCCCTCGCTCTCGCTCTCGCTCTCGCTCTCGCTCT
>JBGAQA010000279.1:0-1063 GCA_044220955.1 Sandaracinaceae bacterium | reverse complement strand
CCACGAGTCTCCCACCGCGCCCCGTGGGAGCCGAAGCGCTGCTCGAGAGCGGAGGCAGCGTGGGCCGGCTGTCGAGGGCACTCGCACCACCGACCTTCGCGAGCACCGCGCGGACCTCGCCGAGCGAAGGACGCGCGTCGCGGTCGCGCTCGAGCATCCGCGCGACGAGGGTGGCGAGCCGCCTGTCGATCTCGGCGGGCAGACGCGGCGCCTTGCCGAGCGCGACGGCCTTGAACACCTGCCCGTAGTTCTCTCCCTCGAACGGGCGCCGGCCCGAGAGCGCCTCGTAGAGGATCACGCCGAGCGACCACACGTCGACCGCGCCGTCGACCGTGCGATCGCCGAACACCTGCTCGGGGGCCATGTAGTGGGGCGTGCCGAGGACCGCGCCGGTCTGCGTGACCGCGCGCGTCTCGGGCTCGAGCACCTTGGCGATGCCGAAGTCGAGCACGGTGACGTGGATGCTCCCGCCCCGCGGCGAGAGGTGCACGTTCTCGGGCTTGAGATCGCGGTGCACGACGCCCCGCGCGTGCGCGGCCGCGACCGCGTCGACCACCGGCAGCAACATGCGGGCGACCTCGTCGGCGGGCAGGTGACCGGCGGAGGCGATGCGCTGCGCGAGGGACTCTCCCTCGAGGAGATCCATGACCATCGCCGGCGTGCCGTCCTCGAGCTGCAGCACGTCGTGCACCGCGACGATCCCCGGGTGGGCGAGCGTGCCCGCGATCTTGGCCTCGCGGAGGAAGCGGCGCACGGAGGTGACGTCGCGCGACTTGAGCAGCTTGAGCGCGACGCCCTTGCCGGTGACCAGGTGCTCGGCGGCCCACACCACGCCCATGCCGCCCTCGCCGAGCGGGCGCACGAGGCGATAGCGATCGCCGACCGTGAGGCCCTCGCGGAGCGGCGCAGGCACGGCGGACATCGTGCGGAGGTCTAGCGAAGCCCCGGGCGTCGTGCCAGTCGCGCCCTCGCCTGAACAGGCGTGTCGCACGGCGTCAGCTCAGGTCGCGGAGGACCCGTTCGAGGCTCAGGTCGAGGCGGCTCTGCAGGGCGGCGACGAGGC
>JBGAQA010000278.1:0-1071 GCA_044220955.1 Sandaracinaceae bacterium | reverse complement strand
GAGCCATGCTGGAGCGCGCCGAACCCGGGAAGCTCGACGACGAGCCCGCCGGGCTCCCGAAGATCGAGGAGCTCCCGAAGCAGTTCGGGAAGTACACCCTCCTCCGGAAGCTCGCGGCGGGCGGCATGGCGGAGATCTTCCTCGCGCTCCACCGCAGCATGGCGGGCTTCGAGAAGCTGGTCGTCATCAAGCGGATCCTCCCGTCGATGAACCAGGACCAGGCGTTCATCGACATGCTGCTCCACGAGGCGCGCATCGCGGCGACGCTCTCCCACCCGAACATCGTCCAGATCTTCGACGTCGGGCAGGTCGAGGGCACCTACTACATCGCCATGGAGCACATCCACGGCGAGGACATCCGCTCCATCGTCCGCGGGATGCGCCGCAAGGGCGTGATGGAGTTCCCGATGGAGCACGCCCTCACCATCGCGCTCGGCGTGTGCGCGGGCCTCGCGTACGCGCACGACAAGCGCGATCTCGAGGGGCGCCCCATCGGCATCGTCCACCGCGACATCTCGCCGCAGAACATCGTCGTGACGTTCACGGGCGACGTGAAGATCGTCGACTTCGGCATCGCCAAGAGCGAGAAGGCCACGGCCGAGGACACCAAGGACGGCGCGCTCAAGGGCAAGGTGCCGTACATGTCCCCCGAGCAGGCGGCCGGCAAGGACATCGATCTCCGCAGCGACATCTTCGCCGTCGGCGTCGTCCTCTTCGAGCTCACGACGGGCAAGCGCCTGTTCAAGGGGCAGAACGAGTTCGAGACGCTCAAGCTCATCCTGGAGAGCGACTACCCCGCGCCCTCCGACGTGCGCCCGGACTACCCAAAGCCGCTCGAGCGCATCGTCATGCGGGCCCTCGCCAAGCGCCGCGAGGACCGCTACCAGAGCGCGCGGGAGATGCAGGCGGATCTCGAGGCGTTCGTGCGCGAGGAGCGCATCGCCTGCTCCGCCGTCAACCTCACGCACTGGATGCAGATGCTGTTCGCGGACAAGCTCGCGCAGCAGAACGAGGCGCTCCAGGACATCAAGCAGCTCGCCGACGTCATCGCCGCTCAGCAAAAAGAGTGGG
>JBGAQA010000277.1:0-1073 GCA_044220955.1 Sandaracinaceae bacterium | reverse complement strand
ATGCGAAGCGCGCCGCCTCCGCCTCCTCCGCCCGTTCCCTCATCACCGCCGCCGCCGCCGCCGCCCGAGCCGGGCTGAAAGGTCGTCGCGACCGCGAGCTCCGCCGCGGCCGCAGCGCCGATTGAACCGCCGCCGCCGCCGCCGCCGCCGTAGGGCGAGTAGCCGCCGCGAACGACCGAGTCGGTGCCCGCGGTTCCGTCGTAGATCGCGACGCCCGAGGAGCCACCGCCGCCGCCGCGGTTCGGTGCTCCGCCGCCGCGCGCGCCGCCCACGCCGCCGCCGGGTCCGCCGCCCGCGCCGCCCGCGGTGATGTTTCCGTACGCAGCGCCGCCGCCGCCGCCCGCAGGACCGCCACCGCCGCCGCCGCCGCCGCCTGACGGATATCCGCCGCCGCCGCCGCCGCCCGTGCCGCCGCGTCCGTCCGAGGCGCTCGTCGATCCGCCGTTCGCGCCGCTGGGGCCGACGCCGCCGCTGCCCGCGGGACCGCCGTTGTTCGTCGCCGTCGCGTCGCCGTTCGATCCCACGCCGAGCGCGTTGCCGGTCTGGCCGCCGCCCGAGCCCGCGCCGTTGTCGACGCAGTCTCCGTGGGGGCCGCCGAGTCCGCCCGAGACGTCGATGGCGCCCGCGATGGTGACGGCCCCCGTCGCGCGGAGGTCGAGCACGCCGACGCCGTTGGTGGTCACCGTCACGCCAGCGGGGATGTTGATCGTCGTGAAGTTGTGAACGCCCGGCGGGAGCACCGTGTTGGTCGTCGGGTTGAACGCGCCCTCCGCGCCCGTCGAGGGGAATCGCGTGCACGACCCCGACACGCAGGGAGCGCCGCTCGCGCAGACCGTCCCGCACGCGCCGCAGTTCGACGTGCTCGAGCGGAGGTCGACCTCGCAGCCGTCGGAGGCCACGCCGTTGCAGTCGCTGAAGCCCGTGTTGCAGGTGAAGCCGCACACGCCGCTCGAACACGAGAGCGTCGCGTTGGCCGCTGTGGGGCAGGCGTTTCCGCAGCGTCCGCAGTTCGAGAGCGTGTTGGTGAGGTTGACCTCGCAGCCGTCGCTCGCCGTGGCGTTGCAGTTGCCGAA
>JBGAQA010000276.1:0-1080 GCA_044220955.1 Sandaracinaceae bacterium | reverse complement strand
ACCAGGACCGTCATCGTGTGGCCCTCGAGCTTGCGGTTCTCCTCGAGCGCGAGCTTGCGCAGCAGGGCCTGGAGGATCGTCAGGCGCTCGCTGGCCACGGCGTCGGGGACCGCGTCCCGCTCCACCAGCTTGAGCGCGGCGGTGTTCGGTCGCATCGAATATTTGAACGAGAACGCGGTGTGAAACCGAACGGTCTCCACGAGCGCGAGGGTCTCGGCGAAGTCCTCGTCCGTCTCGCCGGGGTGGCCGACGATGAACGCGGTGCGGAACGTGAGGCCGGGGACGCGCGCGCGGAGCTCGCTCACGACCTTGCGGAGGCGCGCGCCGCCGTGGCCCCGGCGCATGCGCTTGAGCATGCCGTCCGCGGCGTGCTGGAGGGGCATGTCGACGTAGGGGACGACGTGGGGGTGGCCCGCGATGAGCTCGACCAAGGGCTCGGTGAGCGTCTCGGGGTAGAGGTAGAAGAGGCGCACCCAGACGACGCCGGGCACCTCGGCCACGGCGCGGACGAGCTCGGGGAGGTCCGCGCGCTCGCCGGCCGGGAGATCGCGGCCGTACGCGATGGTGTCCTGCGAGACGAGGTTGATCTCCTTCACGCCGGAGTCGACGAGGCGCATCACCTCGGCGACGACGTCGGTCACGCGGCGCGAGCGCTGGCCGCCGCGGAGCTGCGGGATGACGCAGAACGAGCAGGTGCGGTTGCAGCCCTCGGCGATCTTCACGTAGGCGCTGCCGCGCGGCGTGGAGAGCGTCCGCGGGGCCGACGCGTCGATGAGCCAGTCCGCCGGGGTGCCGACGAGCATGCGATCCGCGCCGCCCTCGAGGACGCGGCCGGCACCCTGGAGCTCCCGCAGCGCCGCCGCCACCTCGGGCGTGGCCCGCTCCGGGAACAGGCACGTGGTCGCGCCCACCCGCCACGGGAACATGAGGTTCGTGCCCGTGGCGTAGCCGAAGAAGAGCTTCGGGACGCCGAGGGTGATGTCGGACTCCCGGATGCCGAGGACCTTCTTGGCGTACTGCTCGGTGTTGAAGACGAAGTCCGCGTTGACGTGGACGCAGGCCTTGGGTTTCCCGGTGGAG
>JBGAQA010000275.1:0-1081 GCA_044220955.1 Sandaracinaceae bacterium | reverse complement strand
GAGCGGTTGAAGCGCGTCGACGGAGAGCCCGTGCCGTCCGCGAGCCACGCCCGATACGTGCCCGGAAGACCCGCCGCCGTCGCGCGCGTCTGACACAGCGCATCGGCACCCGCGAGCCCGCCCATCGAGCCCGTGTACATCGTGCTCGTCGCGAACACGTAGCGGGTGCACGTGCCCGTGAACGTCTCGTCGACCGCACCGTTGCAGTTGTCGTCGAGGCTGTTGCAGCGCTCCGCCGTCGGGATGATCTCGCCAGGACACGTCGTGCCCCACGAACCCGCAGCACACGTCTGCGTACCAGGACGGCAGACGCCGACGCCGGAAGTCCCTGCGGTGCCCGTGTAGCAACTCCGCGTGAGCGACTCGTCCGCCGTGCCGTTGCAGTTGTTGTCGACGTTGTCGCAGACCTCGGCGCTCGGGATCACCTCACCAGGACACGTCGTGCCCCACGAACCCGCAACGCACGTCTGCGTGCCGCCGCGACAAGCGCCGACGCCCGCGGTGCCCGCGATGCCCGTGTAGCAACTCCGCGTCAGGCCATCGTCGACCAGGCCGTTGCAGTCGTTGTCGATGCCGTCGCAGATCTCCGTGGTCGGAGATCCCGCCGTCGCCGAGCAGACCGTGCCGGTCCCCGCAGCGTCGCAGACATAGGCACCCGTGCGAGCACACGCGCCGACGCCCGCAGTACACGTCGCCCCGAGACCGCCACCGCCGCCGCAGTTGAACGTCCCGGTAGGCTCCGAAGTGCCTCCGTTGTTTCCCTGCCCAGCGGTCCCGGCTCCTCCCGCTGCGCCTTCCGTGTTTCCGCCGCCGCCGCCGCTTCCGCCGGAGCCGCCGAGCATGCCGGACAGCATGCCGCCGATCTCGCCCAGTCCGCCGCTGCCGCCGCTCATTCCGCCGAGCAGACCGCCGAGGTTGTCGAGGAGGCTGCCGTCGTGATCGCGCTCGAGGGCGCCGAGGATTCCGGCCGCTCCCTGGGGCGTGGCGCTGTTGCGCGCCAGGGCGCCCAGCAGCATCGGCATGGCCGCCTGCACGGCGGTCTTCGTCTGACCCGGAGTGGCGCCGATCTGATTGGCGATCT
>JBGAQA010000274.1:0-1085 GCA_044220955.1 Sandaracinaceae bacterium | reverse complement strand
AGCGGCGTGTCCTCGGGCAAGGTGAAATCCTCGGGCCGGAGCTCGGCCTCGTCGCTCAAGATCCAGGCGTTGAGCAGCACGTTCTCGAGCTGCCGCACGTTGCCCGGCCAATGGAACCCCATGAGCCGCTTCTGCGCCTCGCGCGACACGGTGCGCCGATCGCGGGCGTAACGCGCGGCGAACAGCCGCAAGAAGTGGTCGACGAGGAGCGGCACGTCGTCGAGTCGCTCGCGCAACGAAGGCACGCGCAACTCGATGACGTGCAGCCGATAGTAGAGATCCTCGCGGAAACGCCCCTGCGCGACCATGTCCTCGAGGTTGCGGTGCGTGGCCGCGATGACGCGCGTGCGCACCGGCTCCTCGCGCGTGCCGCCCACCGGCCGCACGACCTTCTCCTGCAGCACGCGCAACAGGCCCGCCTGCATCTTCGGCGGCATCTCACCGATCTCGTCGAGCAGGATGGTCCCTTCGTCGATCTCGCGGAACAGACCCTTGCGATCGCGGTCGGCGCCGGTGAACGCGCCGCGCACGTGGCCGAAGAGCTCGCTCTCGAGCAGCTCGCTCGGCAAGGCGGCGCACGCCACCGCCACGAACGGGCCGTTGCGGCGCGGCGAGTGCTCGTGGATGGCGCGCGCCAGCACCTCCTTGCCGGTGCCGCTCTCGCCGCTGATGAGGATGGTGGCTTCGCTCTGCTCGAGGTTCGCGACGAGACGCATCACGCGCTGCATCGCGGCCGAACGCGCCACCATGCCGCCGAACGACGTGAGCGCCTGCCCGTCGTCGCTCGCCTCCTCGGCGCGGCGCAACACCACGATGTACGCCGTGTCGGGATCACACGCGCCGGCGACGTCGACGTCGTTCACGCCGTTCGAGGAACGGGTGCGGGCGTTGTTGGCCGAGTGCCCGGAGATGCCGGCGACGGTCCTCGCGGAGCGCGTCGAGTGGTCGGGGTCGATCTCGTGGTTCCGGGAGAACGTGGCCCGGTTGCGGCCCGAGCAGCGGCGTCCGGATCCGGCGGATCGGCTGGTGTGGTCGCCGGGTGATGCGGCGCAGTGTGATCTGTGGTTCCCGCCCAAGCGCATCCC
>JBGAQA010000273.1:0-1087 GCA_044220955.1 Sandaracinaceae bacterium | reverse complement strand
GGGCGCCCGCGGTCGCCGTTGACGGCCTGGAGGTCGAAGAAGAACGCCTGGATCATGTTCTTCGAGATCTGGCCGGTCACGAGGTCCACGAAGTAGCGGCCCTCGATCTCGAACCCGGTGTCCACGTCGACCTGCGCGCTCTCGACCGCGACGGCCATGATGTGGTGCGGAGCCGGGTAGTTCGCGCCCTTGAGCTGCTTGCGCAGGTTCGCCGGGAACGCCGGCAGGTTCATCGCGAGCTTCGGGTTCGACGGCGTGCCGCCGGGGATCTTGTAGCCCTTCTGATCCCAGGCCTGCCCGGCGAAGTCCTCACCCTGTGCCGCGATCCACGCCTTGGCGGCGGGGACGAGCTCCTCGCGCGTGGCGACGATCTCGTCGACGATGCCGAGCTCCTTGGCCTTGGCCGGCTTCAGCCGCTTGCCCTGCAGCAGGAGCTGCATCAGCGCGTCGACGATGCCGAGCATGCGCACCGAGCGCACGACGCCGCCGGCGCCGGGGAGCAGGCCGAGCTGCACCTCCGGGAAGCCGACGACGGCCTTCGGGTCGTCGACGATGACGCGGTGGTGGGTCGCGAGGCAGATCTCCAGCCCGCCGCCGAGCGCCGCGCCGTTGATCGCCGCGACGACCGGGACGCCGAGCGTCTCCAGGCGGCGCAGGCGGTCCTTGCCCTCACGGACGAAGCCGGCGATCTCGTCCGCGTTCTCCGGCGTCGCCTGCTTGAGGTCGTTGAGGTCGCCGCCGGCGAAGAACGTCTTCTTGCCGGAGGTGAGGACCACGCCCTTGATGTCGTCCTTCTCGGCTTCGAGCCGCTCGACGGTCGCGGACATCGACGCGGCGTAGGCCGCGTTCATGGTGTTGGCCGACTGGTTCGGGTCGTCGAGGGTCAGGACGACGATGCCGTCATCGCCCTTCTCCCACTGGATCGTGGTGCTCTCACCCATGTCAGATCGCCTCCACGACGGTCGCGATGCCCATGCCGCCGCCGACGCAGAGCGTGGCGAGGCCGTACCGGCCGCCGGTGCGGTGCAGCTCGTCGATGAGCGTGCCGAGGATCATGCCGCCGGTCGCGCCGAGCGGGTGACCCATG
>JBGAQA010000272.1:0-1087 GCA_044220955.1 Sandaracinaceae bacterium | reverse complement strand
AGTCTGCCAAGCGGAACAAGCCCGCCAGGGCACCAGGCGAAGAGCGACCCGCGACGGAAAAGCCCGCGACGGCGAAGCCCGCGGCCGAAGTGCCGACGGAGAAGCCAGCCGCGCCGCGGCCCGCCGCGCCGCGGTCCGCCCGCCCAGCAAACGACGCCCCTGCCGACCCTCGTCGCCAGCGCCGGACGAGCGCGCTCGAGTGGAAGGTGACCCGCGACGCGGCGGAGAAGGCGTACGACCGGAGCGCGTCGTGCGCGTTCACGACGTTCGTGGCGTACGAGTACTCGCTGTCGCCGTTCGGGACGAACCTGCACCGGAACGTGATCTTCCGGAACGCGAAGACGGTGAGCGCGCCGATCACGACGTACGACGCGCCGTCGCCGCCGAAGCTGTGGAAGGCGCTCGCGGCGCAGTGCACGGAGGCGGCAAGCGGCTGCGACGCGCTCGCGATCCCGCACAACTCGAACCTGTCCAACGGGCAGATGTTCCACGTCGAGACGAGCGACAAGGTCCCCCTCGACGAGCAGCGATCGCAGGCCGAGCTTCGCGCTTCGATGGAGCCGCTCGTCGAGATTTACCAGCACAAGGGCGACTCCGAGTGCATCCACGGGCTGCCCTCCGTCCCGGGCGCGCCCGACGAGCTGTGCTCCGCGGAGAAGCAGCAGGCGCCGCCCTTCGACGACTGCGGCCGCGACGGCACGGGGTGGGGCGCGAACGGCGGGCTCGGCTGCACGTCGTGGCGCGACTACGTGCGCGGCGCGCTGGAGACGGGGCTCTCCGAGGGCGAGCGGCTGGGCGTCAATCCGTACAAGCTGGGCTTCATCGCGAGCACCGATACCCACAACGGCCTCGCCGGCGGCGTCGCCGAACGCGACTGGCCCGGCCATCTCGGCATCGCCCTGGCGGTTGCGCCCTACCTGGTCCTGGCACGCAAGGCCGTGCCCGACGGGGCTGTCGACCGGCTCGCCGGCCTTACCTTGGCGCAGTGGGAGCGGCGGGTGATGTCGGCGCCGACGGGATGAGCCGGCCGTATTTGGCTTGAAGCCGTGCTTCATGACAGGCCTGGCTTTCCTTGTCAGGCAGCTCG
>JBGAQA010000271.1:0-1090 GCA_044220955.1 Sandaracinaceae bacterium | reverse complement strand
ATGTGCCACGTGTGCGGGCACGTCGACTTCTTCAAGAACAACTTCGTGTTCCGCGCCACCGACCTCGACGCGCGCGGCCAGGTCGTGCAGCCCACGCGGCAGCCGGGCCACTACGACCCGAACCGCAAGTGGATCGACAAGATGGCCAACCACGGGTCGCGCATCAGCCGCCACCTCGCGCGGCACGGCGTCGACAAGGTGGAGCCGTTCCTCGACTCGTGCCTCTCGCTCGAGAACCTCATCGATCCGTACGACCCGTTCAAGGCCCGCGCGCCGATCGCCGACGCCGACGAGGAGGAGAAGGTCCAGGAGGTCCCGCGGCTGCGCGCCAAGGGCTACATGGACAAGTTCATCAACCCCGACGAGTACATCGACGAGCAGCGCAAGAAGCTCGAGGCCGAGCGCGACAAGCCCAAGAAGCACCCCGAGCAGCCCGAGCGCGACGTGCTGCGGTTCCTGCTCGACAACGCGCCGCTCGAGCGCTGGGAGCGCGACTGCCTCGAGGTGATTCGCGAGGAGGCCTACTACTTCGTCCCGCAGATGCAGACCAAGATCCTCAACGAGGGCTGGGCGAGCTACTGGCACTCCAAGCTGATGACCACCAAGGTGGCCGACGCCTCCGAGATCCTCGACTACGCCGAGCGCAACGCGGGGGTCATGGCCACCTCGGGCGGCCGGCTCAACCCGTACAAGCTCGGGGTCGAGCTCCTGCGCGACGTCCAGGAGCGGTGGGACCGCGGGATGTTCGGCAAGGACTGGGAAGAGTGCGACGACATGCGGGCCAAGCAGCACTGGGACCTGCGGCTCGGCCTCGGCATGAAGAAGCTCCTCGAGGTGCGCTTGCTCTACAACGACGTCACCTTCCTCGACGAGTTCCTCACCCCCGAGTTCGTGTTCGACGCGAAGATGTACACCTTCGGCTTCTCCGGCCGCAACGACCGCTTCGAGATCGAGAGTCGCGAGTTCAAGGAGGTGAAGGAGAAGCTCCTCTTCCAGCTCACCAACTTCGGCGATCCGCTCATCCAGGTCATCGACGCCAACTACGCCAACCGCGGCGAGCTCCTCCTCGAGCACAAGTGGAACAACATGG
>JBGAQA010000270.1:591-1091 GCA_044220955.1 Sandaracinaceae bacterium | reverse complement strand
CGAGGTGCTGGCGACGCTGCTCTCGCACCCCTGGCCCGGCAACGTGCGCGAGCTCGAGAACGCGATGGAGCGCGCGGTGGTGTTCTCCGACGGCCCGACGCTCACGCCCGCCCACTTCCCGACGCTGCGCCGCTCCGGCTCGGCCGAGGCCCCGCGGACGCAGCCGGGGGTCGCGAGCCTCGGGGTGCGCATCCCCGGCAGCACGCTGGCCGACCTCGAGCGCGAGGCGATCCTGCGCACGCTCGAGGCGGTCGGCGGCAGCACCTCCAAGGCCGCCGCGATCCTCGACATCAGCCCCCGCAAGATCCAGTACAAGCTGCACGAGTACTCGACGGGCACCGAGGGCCCTTCCCTCCCCGTGTTCGGCAACCGCCCGGGGGACTCCGTGCGCAACGGCGGCCGCGAGGACGAGGGATGAAGGACGCGGCTCGCGCGCCCGTGAAGAGCAGCGAGCCCCCTGCGAACGAGGGCGGCGAGGCCCTCATCCGCGTGCGCGACCT
>JBGAQA010000270.1:0-581 GCA_044220955.1 Sandaracinaceae bacterium | reverse complement strand
AAGTCGTTCCGCGCGGGCTTCCTCAAGAACCGCATCGTCGACGCCGTGAAGGGCGTCAGCTTCGACGTTCGCCGCGGGGAGATCTTCGGCTTCCTCGGCCCGAACGGCGCGGGCAAGACGACCACGATCAAGATGCTGACGGGCCTCATCGCGCCGACGAGCGGGGACGCCTACCTGTTCGGCGTGCGCGTCCCGGCGCCCGCGGCGCGCGCGAAGCTCGGCTTCCTCCCCGAGAACCCGTACGTGTACCCGTACCTCACGCCGCGCGAGTTCGTGACGATGAGCGGCCAGCTGTCGGGGATGGGCGGCAAGGCGCTCGCGTCGCGCACGATGGACGTGCTCGCGAAGGTGGGCATCGCGTACGCGGCGGATCGGCAGGTGCGCATGCTCTCCAAGGGGATGCTCCAGCGCACGGGCCTCGCGGCGGCGCTCGTGGCGTTCCTGCGCCAGGTACCATGGCTGGAGCGGCTGGGACGCCTGGGCATCCGCCTGGGCGCCCCCGGACTGGTCGCGACGATGCTGGGCGCGCTGGCCACGGAATTCTACGTGCGTCCGGGCCAGCAGGACTGGCTCGTGGCGCT
>JBGAQA010000026.1:0-79124 GCA_044220955.1 Sandaracinaceae bacterium | reverse complement strand
GGGCGAGGGCGAGGGCGAGGGCGAGGGCGAGGGCGAGGGCGAGGGCGAGGGCGAGGGCGAGGGCGAGGGCGAGAGCGTGTACCCTCGCGGCATGCTGCGCGCGACGCTCGTCCTTGCCGTGTTCGTCCTGCTCTGCCCCGGCTGCGACTGCGCCGGATCACCGACGCCGGGCCGCTGCTCCTCCTCGTCGGACTGCACGGGCAGCGCCGTGTGTGTCGACGGCCGCTGCGTCGGGGGCGTGGACGTGGGCCCCCGCGCCGACGGGGGGATGGACGCCGCCGTCCCGGAGACCGACACCGGCGGGCCGGCGTGCGACACGGGCGCGCTCTGCGCCGGGCTCTGCTGCCGCGGCGGCGAGCGCTGCGCGCACGACACGTGCGTCCCGAGCATCGGCGCCTGCACCACGAACGACGACTGCACCGGCGACAGCTACTGCGACACCGACATGCAGTGCACGCCGTACGGCGTCCCGCCCTCGGTCACCACCGATCCGGGCTGCGAGCGCCCGATCACGGTCGGCGCCTTCGCGCCCTCGGAGCAGTGCCACTGGGACGCGAGCGGCGACACCGACGCCTTCGCCACCTGGAACGAGGTCTACAGCGCGCCGATGGTCGCCGACTTCGACCTCGACGGCGACCGCAGCGTGCTGGCGCCCTCGATCGTCTTCGCGAGCTTCGTGAGCACGATGCAGGGCGGCGTCCTGCGCGTCCTCGACGGTCGCACGTGCTCCGAGCAGGCGACGCTGGGCGATCCCGGCGACCGGCTCGTGTACGCCACCAACTTCGCGATCGGAGACCTCGACCTCGCGGCCGATCACCGCCCCGAGATCGTCGCCGCGTCCCTCAGCGCCCCGGGCGTCGCGGGCGGGCTCGTGGCGTTCGGGGTCGACGCGACGTCGCACGCGTTCCACCGCCTCTGGTACGGCCGCCGGTGCGACGTCGCCGGCGAGCCGCGCCACACCCCCAACGCCTGGTCCAACAACAACGGCCCGTCGATGCACGACCTCGACGACGACGGCGTGCCCGAGATCCTCTTCGACCGCTTCGTCTACGACGCCGACGGGTGCCTCTTGAACCCGGGGGAGACGTACACGAACTACCTGGGGCTCGGCCTGTTCGCGGTGGCGACGGACGTCGACGCGGACGGCGAGGCCGAGCTCGTCTCGTACGACGGGGTCTACGCCTGGGATCGCACGGGCCACGCGTGGGTGCGCGAGAGCTACTGGGCGCCGCCGGCGGCCGACGCGAGCGAGGCCGTCCGCGTCGGCCACGTCGCCGTCGCCGATCTCGGCGACTTCCCCGGCGCCGTCGGCGACGCGCCCGGCCGTCCCGAGATCGTCGTGTCCTACGCGCCGTCGGCGACGTCGGCCTCCACCGCGAACGGCTTCGTGCGCGTGATGACGATCGGCGGCGACGTGGTGTTCGGGCCCTTCCCGCTGCCGACCAACGCGAGCGGTGTCGCGGGGCGCGGGGGGCCGCCCACGATCGGCGACTTCGACGGAGACGGGCGGCGTGAGCTCGCGGTCGCGGGCGGCACCTTCTACACGGTGTTCGATCTCGACTGCGACATCGCCGGCGCCCGCGCTCCCGGCTGCGGGCGACCGAACGTGATGCCGCGCGGCGTGCTCTGGAGCCGCCCCTCGCAGGATCGCTCGAGCAACGTGACCGGCTCGAGCGTCTTCGACTTCGACGCGGACGGTGTGGCCGAGGTGGTCTACGGCGACGAGTGCTTCCTGCGCATCTACCGCGGCACCGACGGCGAGGTGCTCTTCTCCCAGGCCGCCTCCAGCGGGACCGGCTACGAGCTGCCCGTCATCGCGGACGTGGACGGCGACTTCAACAGCGAGATCGTGGTCGCGATGACGCCCGGCGTGACGTGCCCCGCGACGGATCCGATCTTCACGACCGGCACGAGCGCGTTCACGAGCGGGACCGGCATCCGCGTGCTGCGCGACGTGATGGACCGCTGGGCGGCCTCGCGCCCGATCTGGAACCAGCACGCCTATCACGTCTCGCACGTCGCCGACGACGGGACGATCCCGCCGACGCACGCCTGGACCGCGAACCACGCGATCCCCGAGCTGAACAACTTCCGCATGAACGCGCAGGGCTCGCTCGCGCGCACGGGCGCCGCGGACCTCACCGTGTCCGTCGCCCGCGGCATGGATCTCTGCGACGCGACCGGCACCGTCTCGCTCGGCGCGCGCGTGTGCAACCGCGGGACGAACCCCGTGCCCGACGGAGCGCGCGTCGTCTTCTACGCGGGAGATCCCGACGCGGGTGCGCCGATCGCGTGCGAGACGGCGCTGCCGCGGCTGCTCGCGCCCGCGGAGTGTACCGAGGTGACGTGCACCGCCACGTTCCCCGCGGGCTCGGCGAGCCGCGACGCCGTCGTCGTCGTCGATCCCGACCACGCGGTGTTCGAGTGCCGCGACGGCAACAACCGCGGCAGCGTGCCGACGGGCACCTGCGTGATGTGAGCCGTCACGCGGGCGCAGCACCTCGATCCAGGCGGCGGGCGGATCCGCCGATCGTGGCCGGTCACCGCCGCGCCCCGCCTCTCGTGCTACAAACGGCCCGCCTCGGAGGGAGACGGCCATGAGCGAGATCGTCGAGAAGATCCTGTCGAACTATGCGGGGGAGACGCCGGGCGTCGTCGGCAACCTGCGCAAGATGCTCAACACCGGCACGCTCGCGGGCACCGGCAAGATGGTGATCCTGCCCGTCGATCAGGGCTTCGAGCACGGCCCGGGCCGCACGTTCGAGCCGAACCCGGCCGGCTACGATCCCTTCTACCACCCGGCCCTCGCGCTCGAGAGCGGCTGCAACGCATACGCGGCGCCGCTCGGCCAGCTCCAGGTCGCCGCGCACAAGTACGCGGGCGTGGTGCCGCTCATCCTCAAGGTGAACAACAGCGACCTCCTCGGGGATCCGGGCGCGCCGGCGTCGGCGCTCACCTCGAGCGTGAAGGACGCCGTGCGCCTCGGCTGCTCGGCGATCGGCTTCACGATCTACCCCGGCAGCCCCGCGCGGAACACGACCTACGCACAGATCAAGGAGCTCATCGCCGAGGCGCGCGACGCGGGCCTGCCGACGGTGCTCTGGAGCTACGCGCGCGGCGGCATGAGCAAGCAGGGCGAGACGGCGCTCGACGTGATCGCGTACAGCGCGCACATCGCCTGCCAGCTCGGCGCGCACGTCGTGAAGGTGAAGCCGCCCAGCTCGCACATCGAGCGCGACGACAACAAGAAGCCCTACGAGAAGATCGCGAAGGAGACGATGGAGGATCGCATCCGCCACGTCGTGCGCGCCTGCTTCGAGGGCCGGCGCATCGTGATCTTCTCGGGCGGCGAGGCCAAGGCCAGCGCCGACGTGCTGGCCGAGATCAAGGGCATCCACGCGGGCGGCGGGTTCGGCTCCATCATGGGCCGCAACGCCTTCCAGCGTCCGAAGGCCGAGTCGGTGAAGCTGCTCTCCGACGTGATGGCGATCTACAAGAGCTGACCTCGCGCACGTGCCGCGGTGTCGTCGCCGCCGCCCGGGGGCGCTATCATGGCTGGGTGAGGACCAACTTCGCCGACCCCGATCGCGAGCCAACCGACGACGAGCTCCAGGAGCTCTCGCGCGAGGCGTTTGCGGGCGTCGGCGCTGCCCACGACCGGGCGCTGGCCGCGCTGGAGGAGCGGATCGAGCGGGAGAGTGCGCGGGTGCTCGCGACGCTGGCGGAGCGGAAGCGGGGTGCGGCTCGGTGAGGCCCGTCCTGCTCGTGATCGCAGGGCCGAACGGGGCGGGCAAGACGACCGTGACGGCGCGACTTCGGCAGGAGCGGTGGAGCCACGGCGTCGAGTATCTGAATCCGGACGACGTCGCGCGCGATCGGTTCGGCGACTGGAACTCGCCCGAGGCGGTGCGGAACGCCGCCGTCTGGACGACGGCGCGTCGCGAGGAGCTGCTTGCGCGAGGCGACGGGATTGCGTTCGAGACCGTGCTCTCGGCTCCGGACAAGATCGACTTCATCGATCGCGCGCGCGTGAAGGGCTACTTCGTTCGCGTCTTCTTCGTTGGAACGTCCGATCCCCGCATCAACGCGGCTCGCGTCGCGGACCGCGTCATGCAGGGCGGTCACACCGTACCGATCGAGAAGATCGTGAGCCGCTACGAGCGCTCGATGGCGAACCTCGGAGCGGCCATGCGCCTCGCCGATCGCGTCTACGTGTACGACAACTCGATCGACGCGACCGAGGCGCGTCTCTGCGCGCGTACGATGGACGGCGCCCTCCGCAAGATCTACGGGCCCTTGCCGCTCTGGGTAGAGCGCCGGCTCGTAGCGCTCGAGCGGCACTCGGAGTTCGTCGATCTCCGCGCGGCGTAGCGCCTACGGCGGGCACGCGTGATCGGCGACCTCGCCGAGCATCGCCTCGGCCGTCTCGAGATCCTGCGGCACCGGGCGCCCGCTCGCCGTCAAGAGCGCGCGGAGCTGCTGGAGCGCGCTGCGGAGGCACTGCGAGTGGACGCGGTACGCGAGCGGGCCGCCGTGGTCGCGCCAGAGGTCGATCGAGTGCTCGATCTCGCGCAGGCGCACGTGGGCGCGCTCGAGCGCCGGGGCGAGCTCCGGATCCTCGCCACCCGAGGTCTCGATCTCGAGGATCGCCGACGCCGAGAGCTCGGCGGTCTCTTGCGCGTACGTCAGCCGCGCGTCCGGCCCGCACCCCGCGATCCCCGCTGCCACGGCGACCAGCGTGAGGAGCGCCCGGGCCATCACGTCACGCGAAAATCCGTCACGACCTGCACGTCCTCGGCGAGCTCGGGGGCGTAGGGCACCTTCTGCGTGTCGAGCAGGACGATCGTCGCGTCGGGGAACATCACCTTCGCGAGGTTGCAGTTCGCCGGTTCGTTGTCGAAGAACGCGACCACGTCGCCCAGGCGCTCGAGCGTCGGGAGCGCGCTGCGCTTGAACGCCTCGTCGGGCATCGTGGCGTCGGGCTTCAGCACGACCTCGGTGCCGGCGACCGCGATCGGGAAGCCGCAGTCGCGCAGCGAGGACATCGTCCCGAGCAGCATCCCGGCGACGTCGCGGCCGGTCATGTACACGACCACGGCGCCGGCCTCGTGGCACGCGCGCACGTACTCGGCGGCTCCCTCGATCGGCGCGTCGAACTGGCAGTGCTCGTCCGTGAAGAAGCGGTCGTGCCAGAAGCGCGTCACGTCGCTCACCACGTTCGCCCGCGTGATCCCGCAGCCGCGTAGCGTGTCGGAGAGGAGGTAGTGGATCTTGTCGGCCGTGAGCGCCCCGAGCGCGTCGGCCACCTCGGGCTGCTGCGAGGCGATCTCTTCACGATAATTCATGAGGATCTCGAGCGTGCGCGGCCGGTTGTCGAAGAGCGTCGCGTCCAGATCGAAGACCATCAGCGGGGAGCGCCCCGTCTGGGCCTGCCACGCGGGGAGCTTCTCGATGAGGCTCGCGAGCAAGCCGGTCTGGTGGGGCAGGGGGGGCGGACGCACGGGCGGAAGATATACGTTTCCCTTCGCGCGGATCAAACGCAGCGACGCGATCGTGCAACGGGACCTTCGTGCGGCCGCCACGGGAATGGAACAGGGGTGCGCCAGCGTACGTTCGAGTGAGCACCGACATGGACGACGCCCATCCCCGAGCCGACCGACAGCCCAGCGTCCTCCTGGTCGATGACGATCCCGTGACACAGACCCAGCTCGCGCGCGCGCTCGGAGAGAGCGGGGCGCGGGTGGTGGGCACGGGGAGCGGCGACGCCGCGCTCGCGCTCCTCGAGCAATGGCCCGCCGGTGTCGTGGTGCTGAGCGACGCGATGCCCGGAGGTCTCGAGGTCGCGCGTCGCATCCACGCGTCGAGCCCGGGCGTGCCCATCGTGCTCGTCTCCGACCGCGCCAAGAAGGACGAGCAGGAGCACGAGACGGAAGCGCGGGCCCTCGCGGCGCGACTCGCGGGCGTCTTCGCCACCCTGACGCGCCCCTTCGATCGGCGGGTGCTCGCCGAGCTGGTCGTCGCCCTCGTGGTCGCGTCCGACGCCCTCGCCTGATCCGGCCGGGCGCTACTCGTCGCCCGCCCGGATGTGCAGCGTGTGGCGCGCGACGCCGAGGTCGGCCACGGCCAGGATGCGCGCGACCTCGGCCTGGAGCAGGTCGCGGTCCGCGGTGATCACCTCGAGCTGCGTCGCGACGCCCGCCTCGTAGCGCGCGTGCGCGTCCTGCGCGGCGCGAGCGAGCGCGTCGCGGGCGCCGATCGCCGCGGCCGCCCGCGTGCGGAGCGACTGGACACGGTGCCACTGCTCGAACACGCGCGTCTCGGCCTGCTGCACGGCGAGATCCTCCTGCGCGTGCGCGCCTGCGAGCTGATCTCCGCTGAGCCCGATCTGGGCCGGCTGCAGGAAGCTGAGCGACCAGCTCGCGGTGAAGATCAGCGCCCACTGCGTGGCCGGACCGAAGCCGGACGCGTTCGTGGCGAGCTCGCGGCCCGACACGCCGACCGTGGGAAGCAAGCCCTCCCACGCGGCATCGAGCGCCATCTCGGCGGCGCGCACGGATCGGGCGGCCGCGTGCACGCTCGGCGCCTGGTGGGCGCGCGTCATGAATTCCTCGAGCGCCGGCTCGTCGTGCAGGTCGTCGTCGAGCGGCTGCGGCGCGCTCGAGGGGTGCACGCCCGTGAGCAGCTCGAGGTTGCGCTCGGCGAGCACGATGGCGAGGTCGGCCTCGGCGATGGACTGCTGAGCGCGCAGAACCTCGGCCTCGGCCCGCGAGAGCTCGAGCTGCGGGGCGACCTCCGCCTCGAAGCGCGCCCGCACGTTGTCCCGAGACGCGACGACCGCGTCCAGGTTGTGCTGCGCGGCGTCGCGGACGGCGTGGGCCGCGACGAGCCCGTGCCAGAGCTGCACGACGGCGGCGTGGACGTCCTCCCGTGACGCGTCGAGCCGATCGCGCGCCGCGCGCGCGGACTCCTCCGCGGCGAAGAAGCTCGTCCAGCCCTGGACGTCGACGAGCGGGACGTTCAGCTGGAACGATGCGTTGAAGACGTCGTAGAGCTGGATGTTCGCGATGCGCGGGCTCGCGCACGTCATGGTGCCGTCGGCGCAGCCGAGGTTGAGCTGCACCTGCACCTCGTTGCGCTGGTAGATGCCGGCGGCCGTGAAGCTCGGCAAGAGGCGCGCGCGCGCGAGGTCGGTCTGCGCCCACGCGGCGTCCACCGACGTCTCGACGGCGCGCAGCTCGATCGAGGCGTGGTCGGAGCCGGCGAGGAAGTCCGAGAGAGGCTGCTGCGCGGCGGCGGGAGGGGGCGCCATCGCCGCCGTGAGGACGAGAACGAGGAACGTGATCGGTGCGGCAACTCGGTGCATGCGGGGCTCCTGATCGCGTCGGCCCTTGACGCGACCCGATTCTGGCGCCATTGACTGACGCGTCAACCAACGATCGGTCGAATTCATCCGCTCGCCTCCTCGGTTCCTCCGCGGCGAGCTCTCCCCGAGAACATGCCGCGCTCGCCCGCCGACAACCAGCAGATCAAGGACGCCCGCAGGATCGACATCCTGCGCGCCGCGACGCGGGTGTTCGCGAAGAAGGGCTTCGCCGACGCGAAGATCTCCGACGTCGCCAAGGAGGCGGGCCTCTCGCACGGGCTCGTCTACCACTACTTCGAGAACAAGGACGCCGTCTTCCGCGCGATCCTCGAGGACAAGCTCGAGACCGCGCGCCGCTCGATGGACGAGGACGACTCGCTCCCGGGCACCGCGCTCGATCGGATGCGGACCAGCCTCGGCCGCTGGCTCGATCGCGTCCGCGCCGAGCCGGAGACCTCGATCCTGATCACCCGAGCACTGGTCGAGGGCACCCTCGCGCCCGAGGTCCGGGCGATGATGCGGGTGCACATGCGCGAGTCGTACGAGAGCGCGATCGCGCGGATCCAGGAGGGTCAGGCGCGCGGTGACATCGGCTCGCACGCGAGCGCGGAGGAGCTCGCCTCGAGCCTGATGTGCTTCATGCGCGGCCTGGCGCTCTCGACGATGATCGACTTCGGCGTCGAGTTCAGAGTCCCGAGCGTCGACACCCTCGCGCGGCTGATGGTCCCCGGGGAGCTGCTCGCGTCCCTCCCCACGACTTCCCTCCCCACGACTTCCGCGCGCGCGCCGGCGCGCGTCCGCGCGACCCGGAAGGACGTGCGGAAGCCGCCTCCGAAGACGCTCGAGAGATCCAGCAGACCCAAGAGAAAGGCCGCTCGATGATCGCGCGCTCGGCTTCCGCCCAGCTCCTCGCACTGGCCCTGGCCCTGATGGGGTGTCACGGCGCGCCTGCCACCGCCGCGGTCCAGACGGCGGACGAGCCGCTCACGACGACGGCGCCCGCGAGCGCGACCGCGGAGGCCCGCGACGTCCCCGCCACGCTCGAGCTCTCGGGCACGCTGCTCGCCGACGAGGAGTCGCTCGTCAGCCCGATCGTGCCGGGCCGCGTCGTCGAGGTGCTCGTCGAGCGAGGGGCGGTGGTCGGCGAGGGCGATCCGCTGGTCCGCCTGCGCGACACCGACTACCGGCTCCAGCTCTCGGCCGCGCACGCCCAGCTCGAGCAGGCCCGCGCTCGGCTGGGCATCGAGGAGCACGGCCCACCGCCCGCTCCCGACGCGACCCCGGAGGTGCTCTCCGCGCGCGCGCAGATGGAGATGAACGACTCGGCGCTCGAGCGGGCGGAGGGCCTCGCCGCGCACGGCGTCTTCACCCAGGCTCAGCTCGACGAGGCACGGGCCCGCGCCACGGCCTCGCGCGAGGCCTACACCTCCGCGCTGCAGAACGCGCGCGCCTCGATCGCGGCCCTCGCGAGCGCGCAGACGACGCTGCGCCAGGCGAGCACGGCGGTGGGCGAGTCGATCGTCCGTGCGCCCTTCGCCGGCGAGATCGCCACGCGCGACGTGTCACCCGGCGAGTACGTGACCGCGGCGAGCCACCTCGTGACGCTCGTGCGGACCGATCCGCTGCGCATCGAGCTGCAGGTCCCGCAGGAGCGCATCTTCCAGGTGCGCGAGGACCAGGCGGTCGAGGTGCGTGTCGACGCGACCGACCACGTCTTCGGCGGCACCGTCCGCTACATCAGCGCGTCCGTCGACCGGGTGAGCCGGGGCCTCGTCGTCGAGGCCGTGATCCCCAACTCGGATCCCGAGTACCGCCTGCGTCCCGGGATGTTCGCCCACGCGCGCATCCTGCTCGGCGAGACCCAGCAGATGGCCGCCGTGCCCGCGACGGCCGTGCTCACCCAGGCGGGCGTGAGCCGGGTCTTCATCCTCCGCGACGGCCTGGTCGTGGAGAGCGTCGTGTCGATCGCCGAGCGCGACGCGGAGCGCGTCACGATCTCGCGCGGCGTCTCGCCCGGCGACGTGGTCGCGACCGATCGGCTCGAAGAGCTGACCGACGGCATGCGGATCTCGGGCTGACGGGCACGACGGAGAGAGGCTGAGACGATGCAGTGGCTCGCGGAGATCTGCGTCAAGCGCCCCGTCTTCACGTGGGTGCTCGTCCTGCTCATCACGGTCGTCGGCGGCTCCAGCTTCTTCGGGCTCGGCGTCGACCGGTTCCCGAACATCGACGTCCCCATCGTGGTCGTCACCACCGTGCTGCCGGGCGCGTCGCCCGAGCAGGTCGAGCGCGAGGTCTCCGATCCGATCGAGGAGGCCATCAGCTCGGTGTCGGGCATCGACGAGCTCCGCAGCAACTCCTACGAGGGGCTCAGCGTCGTCATGGCGCGCTTCCTGATGGAGAAGGACATGGACGTGGCCGCGCAGGAGGTGCGCGACCGCGTCAACCGGATCCTCTCGCAGCTGCCGGAGGGCATCGACCAGCCGCGCGTCGAGCGAGTCGATCCGTCCGCGGCGCCGGTCATGCAGATCGCCGTGGTCAGCGATCGGTCCCGACGCGAGGTCACCGAGTACGCAGACACCCGCATCCGGCGCATGGTCGAGTCGCTCGACGGCGTCGGAGGCGTCGCGATCATCGGCGGCCAGGAGCGCATCATCGAGATCCGTCTCGACACGGCGCAGCTCGCCTCGATGAACCTGACGCCGCGCGACGTGCAGATGGCGCTCGCGCAGGGCAACGTCGAGATCCCGGGGGGCAACGTCGAGGAGGGTGCGCGCACGATGCAGCTCCGCGTGCGCGGCCGCCTCACGGACACCTCGCAGTTCGGCGATCTGGTGATCGCGTCGCGAGACGGCCGGCCGATCCACGTGCGCGACGTGGCGCGCGTCGCCGACACCGACGAGGAGCCGAGCTCGCTCGCGACCCTCGACGGCGAGAACGTCGTCATCGTCCAGGTCCAGAAGCAGTCGGGCACCAACACCGTCGCGATCGTCGACGCGCTCACCGCGCGCATCGCGGAGATCCGCGCGGCCCTGCCGCCGAGCTACGACGTGCGCATCGTCCGCGACGAGAGCGAGTTCATCCGCAACGCGATCTCCGCGGTCGAGGAGCACCTGATCCTCGGCGGCTTCTTCGCCGCGCTCGTGGTGCTCCTGTTCCTGTGGAACGGGCGCTCGACGGTCATCGCGGCGCTCGCCATCCCGACCTCGATCATCGGCACGTTCGCGCTCATCAACGTGATGGGGCTGACGCTCAACATCATCACGCTGCTCGCCCTGACGCTCGCCGTCGGCATCGTCATCGACGACGCGATCGTCGTGCTCGAGAACATCGTCCGCTGGATCGAGGAGAAGGGCTACGACCCGCGTCACGCCGCGGTCTACGCGACCAAGGAGATCGGCCTCGCGGTCCTCGCGACCACGCTCTCGCTGGTGGCCGTGTTCATGCCCATCGCGTTCATGAGCGGCATCATCGGACGCTTCATGTCGTCGTTCGGCCTGACGATGAGCTTCTCCATCCTCGTGTCCCTCTTCGTCAGCTTCACGCTCACCCCGATGCTCTGCTCGCGCTGGCTGACGGGCAAGCGCGCGCCCTCCGGCGCCGGCGAGCCGCCGCGCGCGTCCATGCCGCCTCCGGCGGCCGACGAGGACACTCTCGAGATCCCCGATCCGCCGCCGGGCTCGCGCGAGGAAGAGCGCGCGCAGTACCTCGAGTGGGCGCGGCGCGAGCGGAAGGTCTCGTCGGCCGAGAGCAGCCACGGCAGCCACGCCACCGATCGCGGCGGGCTCTACGGGCGGATCGAGCGCGGCTACATGTGGCTGCTCGCTCACTCCATGCGGCACCGGTGGGCCATCGGCGTCTTCCTGGTCGCGGCCCTCGTCTCGATCCCGGTCCTGGGGCGGGCGGTCGCCAAGACGTTCCTGCCGATCGAGGACGAGTCGCGCTTCGAGATCTCCGTGCGCGCGCCGGAGGGCACCTCGCTCGCGCAGACGCAGCTCGTCGGCGAGCGGATCGCGCGCGAGGTCCGCGCGACGGCCGGCGTGGCGCACACGCTCGTGACGATCGGCAGCGCGCAAGGGGACTCGAGCGGTCGCGGACCGAACCAGGCGACGATCTTCGTCGCGCTCACGCCGCCGACGCAGCGCGGCGCGTCCCAGTCGGACATCATCACCACGGTCCGCGAGCAGATCCTGCCGCACTACGCGGGCGAGCACCTGCGGACGATCGTCAGCCCCGTGAACGCGTTCGGCGGCGGCAGCGCGGCCGACTCCGCGGCGATCCAGTTCGTGATCAGCGGGCCGGACCTCGATCAGCTCGCGGGCTACTCGGCCACCATGCTCGAGAGCGTGCGCGCGATCCCCGGCGTCGTGGACGCGGACGTGACGCTGGTGACGGGGCAGCCCGCGTACGAGGTGCACATCGAGCGCGCGCGCGCCTCGGACCTTGGCGTCAACGTGGCCGACGTCGCGAACGCGCTGCGCCTCGTCGTCGCCGGCGTCGACGTCGGTACGTTCGCGGACGCGGGCGAGCAGTACGACGTACGCGTGCGCGCCGACCTCGAGGACCGCACCCGCGTCGCGGACCTGGAGCAGATCCAGGTCCCGAGCGCCGTCCCCGGGCGAACCGTGCGCCTCTCCGACGTCGCGCACATCGTCCCCGCGGAGGGCCCCGCGTCGATCCAGCACCTCGGACGCACGCGCCAGGTCACGATCTATTGCAACACCGTCCCAGGCACGTCCGAGGCGGCCGTCATCGAGGCGTTCAACACCGCGTACGAGGGGCTGCACGCGGTCCCGGGCGTCCACTCGGCGTTCACGGGCCGCTCGCGCGAGCTCGGCCGCGCGGCGCGCAGCTTCGCCATCGCCGTGGTGCTCTCGTTCATCTTCATGTACCTCGTGCTCGCCGCGCAGTTCGAGAGCTGGATCCACCCGATCACGATCCTCATCTCCCTGCCGCTCACGATCCCGTTCGCGCTGATCTCGCTCCTGGTGCTGAACCAGTCGGTGAACATCTACTCGGCGCTCGGGATCCTCGTGCTCTTCGGGGTCGTGAAGAAGAACTCGATCCTCGTCGTCGACCACACCCGCGAGCTGCGGCGCAAGGGCTTCTCGCGCGCGGACGCGGTCATGGTGGGCAACCGAGACCGCCTCCGCCCGATCCTCATGACGACGGTCGCGTTCGTCGCCGGGATGATCCCGCTGCTGGTGTCGTCGGGCGCCGGCGCCGGCACCAACCGCGCGATGGGCTCGGTCATCGCTGGCGGCCAGGTGCTCTCGCTGCTCTTGACGCTCGTCGCGACGCCCGTCGTCTACACCTGGTTCGACGACCTCTCGCACTCTCGCGGCGTGGCCTTCGTCGGCCGCGTCGTCACCTGGCCCTTCCGGCGGATCGACGCCCTCTTCGCCGGCCGCGCGGCGGCGCCCGCGCCTGCCGGCCCCGCCCCGCCCACCGAGCAGGCTCCGGCCCAGAACGCGGCCGAGTAGCCCCCGCGCCGCAGGTTCGTTCACGCGGGCTTCACGCTTCTTCGCTTCGCGGCCCTTGTCAGCAGGGGCGGCAGGACGAAACAATCGAGCCCATGACGCAAGCGGAACTCGGGGTCTCGGCGCTCGACAAGACGGTGGCCGAGCTGCCGAGGGGGCTCACGATCTCGCTCGGCGCCACGATCGCCGCGCCGCTGCCGGCGCTGGACGTGGCGCCCTCGGCCACGCGCCCTTCGCTGAAGACGACCAACAGCAGCGTGCTGCCGCGGATCGACAAGGGCGCGGACGGCGCGCGCCTGGTGCCCAGCGAGGGACGGCGCTACGAGCCGGTCAAGACGCTCGGGCGCGGCGGCATGGGCGAGGTCGAGCTCGTCGAGGACCGCGACATCGGCCGGAGCGTCGCGCTCAAGCGCCTGCTCGGCGAGGCCCACGGCCCGCCGGCCGTCGCGCGCTTCGTGGACGAGGTCCGGACCATCGGTCGCCTCGAGCACCCGAACATCATCCCGATCCACGACGTCGGGGTCGACGACAACGGCGCGCTCTTCTTCGTGATGAAGTACGTCGAGGGGGAGACCCTCGAGAGCGTCATCGAGCGAATCAAGGCAGGCGATCCGGCGACGCTGCGCGAGTACGACATCACGCGGCGCGTGGAGATCTTCGTCGGCGTGCTCCGCGCGCTGCACTTCGCTCACGAGAAGGGCGTCATCCACCGCGACATCAAGCCGGCGAACGTGATGATCGGGCGCTTCGGCGAGGTCGTGCTCATGGACTGGGGCGTCGCGCGGCCCGTCGGTGGCAGCCGCGAGGGCAACGCCGCCGATCCGAGCGCGCTCGTCACCGCCGACGGGCGCGCGAGCGCCACGAGCTTCGGGTCGCTGATCGGGACGCCGCTCTACATGTCGCCCGAGCAGGCGCGCGGGCAGAACGACGCGCTCGACGCGCGAAGCGATCTGTTCTCGGCGTGCGTCATGTTCCACGAGCTCTTGAACGCCGGGCACCACCGCTACGAGGACGCCAAGACGCTGCCTGCGCTCTTGGTCGCGATCCAGACGACGGAGCCGGCCGGGGTCACGCGGATGTTCCGGTCCGACGCGGGCGCGGGGCCGGAGTACGGGCACTTCTTGCGGCGCGGCCTGCGCCTCGCGCCCGCCGAGCGCTGGACCTCGGCCCACGAGATGATCGAGGAGCTGCACGCCATCCTCGACGGCCGCTGTCGCGTGCAGTGCATGGCGACCTTCAGCAAGCGGATGACCCGCGGGGCGGGCCACTTCGTCGACAAGAGCCCGCGCATCGCCATCAGCCTGATGCTGCTCACCACCCTCGTCGTCCTCGGCCTCGCCGCCAACGGCGTGCGCGACCTGCTGGGCGGATAGCGCCCGGGAGGCCGGCGCCTGGTCGGAGCGATCAGCGTCCGGTCGCGTAGAAGAACGAGAGACACATCTCGTCCTCCGTGCCCTCGCCGAACGTGGTGATCGCGTCCGCCGCCGACGTGTCGTAGGTGCAGTCGATCGTGACGCGGTCTCCCGCGCTGACCGAGATCGGCGACGAGTAGAAGTACGCCTGCTGCCAGTTGAAGTCCCAGCCCTCGACGTCGAGGGCGCAGCTCTCCGTTCCGCCCTGGCTCAGCGTGAGGCCGAGGTGGCGCCCCATGACGTGCATGTGCGGGAAGACCCCCCAGACCAGGCCGTTCGCCGGGACGCGAAGCTCTCGCGGCGTGCTGGACACGCTCGGCATGTGGGGCGCGAGGCTGAGGCTGTTCTGGCTGAGCAGCATCATCACGGCGGGGCGCGTCACCGTGGGCACGGTCTCGAACACGATCGAGGTCTGATCGCTCGGGATCGCTCCGCTGATGGAGCTCATGTTGTAGTGCACCTGGATCACGAGCGAGCGGCCCGCGGGCAGGCCCAGGCCGGTCCCGGCCGGGTAGTCGGTGCGGTGACCGCCAGGCGCCCAGAGCGCGATCGGGTGCGCCGGTACGGCGGGGCCGCCGTTGCACTCGTACCCGGGCCGCCCGTCGCTCATCTGCAGGCCGGCGGCGGTGGTCGCGTCCGCGTCGGTCTCCGGCTCGTAGACGATCACGTGGTGCACGACGCTCGCCGTGCCCGGGAGCACCTCGTAGGCGGTGACGAACGCGTCGCTCGTGACGCCGGGATCGACGACGAAGCAGCGCATCTCGTTCGGGTTGGTCCCCTGCAACGCGGGCGTGAAGGCGCTCGGCATCGCGAGCGTCACGTCGGGCGCGGTGATGTGCGGCGGCGGCATCACCATCGGCGGGGCCGCGCTGGGATCGCCCTCGGGCGCGCCGTTCAGCGCCCAGGTCCCGAGGATCGAGATCTCCTCGTCGCTCAGCCAGCGGCCGTGGTCCTCGAACGTGCGGCAGCTGCCGTCGTTGACCGCGGAGAAGGGAGGCATGCGGCGCGCCTGCGTCGCCGCGGCGACCGGACCGGCGTGCATGCGCGCGGAGTCGTAGTCGTCGAGCACGAAGGGCGCGATGCCCCCGCCCGCGGCGGAGTGACAGCCCCAGCAGTGCTCCGCGAGGAGGTCGTCCACCACGCCGTAGTAGGTCGGCTCGCCGGGCGGCAGCCCCGTGTCGGCGGAGGGGCTGCCCGAGTCGCGGGTCGCGGTGCCAGCGTCGCCCGCGGGAGGGCCGGCGACGCCCGGGTCGCTGCCAGGGCAGCCGGCGACCGAGACCAGGACGACGAGGAGCCCGAGGAAGGAGGTGAAGCGCATGGACCGAGCGTAACGCAACGGCAGCGCCGTTTCTGCAACGACGATCGAGCCGTCCGTCGGACGGCGGCCGCTCAGGTCGGGCCGCCCGCCGGCGGGATGGTCGGGGGCACCAGGAAGAAGATCTGGCGCGAGTCGAGCGTCGTGAAGCCGTCGCCGACGACCTCGATGGTCGCGTTGAACAGCTGCGGGACGGCCGTCGGCATCACCGTGACGTTCTGCTTCACGATGATGTCGAAGCAGACACGCTCGCCTGCCGTCACGTCCGGGAAGGTGTCGAGGACGCCGTCGCCGTTGGTGTCGGTGGCGCTCCGGGCTGCGCAGCCGCGCGTCGCGTCGCCCGCGGTGTTGGCCTCGATGTGGTCGACGAACGCGGCGAACGTGTCGACCATGTCGGCCGCGTCGTCGACGTATCGGGTCGAGATGTCGAAGCGCGTCGCCATCGCGAGCGTGCGCACCTGATCGACGACGGTCGAGCTGACGGCACCTGCCGTCGCGACCGTGACGAGCGGGTTGCCGGCCGCGTCGACCGCGCCCGAGTCCATCGCGATGGCGTTGAGGTCCGTGACCGGCGCCGTGCCGACCGCCACGCCGATGACGCGGATGTGGTTGTCGGTGATCGTCGGCAGCATCGTGGCGTAGTTCAGGTACGCGCCCGACGCGTTGGTGCCGCCCCGCCCGTTGTGGAAGGGCGCGTCCGTGATGAGCACGATGATGGGCACCGAGCCGGTCCGGAAGCACGGGTAGCCGAACGTCCCGGCGAAGCAGTCCGTGCGCGCGGCGGTGCTGCCGATGCCCATGCCGGTCGCGGTCGCCCAGAGCGCGGGCACGTCGCCCTCGGGGGTGTCACCGCCGCCGGACGCCGAGAGCATGTTGACGCCGGCCTGCGCGTTGGCCGCGACCGACGTGATGTCCGTGTTGTTCCGGTAGATGTACGCGTCGCCGGAGTCCTTGAAGTTGCCGACGCCGAAGTTCGTGTCGGGGATCATCAAGCGGATCGTGTCGATGATGCCGCTGCCGGGCGTCGAGAGCGACGTGCGCACGTTGGTGATCGTCCCGGACATCGAGCCCGTCGTGTCGATCAGGAAGTACACGTCCGCCGAGCGGATGTTCGTGGCGAAGTCGAGCGTGTCGCGCGGGGGGGAGGGGGGCATCATGTAGGGCTCGACGAACACGAAGTTGCCGCGCGTGCGCGGGCTGTCGGCCGAGTCCATCGGGTTCGTGCCGCTCGCGACCTCGACGAGGTCGGTCACGCCGTCGCCGTCGCTGTCCGCGTTCGTCGGGCTCGTGCCCGCCGTAGCCTCCGCCATGTCGGAGAGGCCGTCGCCGTCGGAGTCCGTGTCGCGGAAGTCGGCGACGTGGTCGCCGTCGGTGTCGACCGGGATGGTGGTCAGGACCGCGTCGCCCGCCTCCACCGAGTCCGTGAGCCCGTCGTTGTCGCTGTCCGTGTCCATGCGGTCGGCGGTGCCGTCGCGATCCGTGTCGGCGGTCGACTCGTCGTGATCGGAGATCGTGTCGTCGTCGCTGTCCGTGTCCACGAAGTCGGGCATGCCGTCGTGATCGGCGTCGATCGGCGTCGAGGGCATCGCGCCGATCTCCATCGTGTCGTCGATTCCGTCGCCGTCGTTGTCGAGATCGCTGGAATTCGGGGTCCCGTCGGCGTCGAGGTCCGACGCACCTTCGGTCGCGTCGAGGATGCCGTTCCCGTCGGAGTCGAGATCCTGGAAGTCCGGAGTCCCGTCGCCGTCGGCGTCACGCGGCGCTCCGCCGGGGTGGCCGCCCTCGGCCGAGTCCGGCACGCCGTCGCCGTCGCTGTCGTCGTCGAGGTAGTCGGCGGTCCCGTCGCCGTCGGTGTCGGTCCCGGCCGCGCGTCCCTCGAAGGAGTCGGGGATACCGTCGCCGTCCGCGTCGGCCATCATGACGCCGCCGCCGTCCTCCGGCGCTCCGTCGCGGCGTCCGCGGGTGACGGGCGAGCCGGGGTCGCAGCCCGCAGCCGCGACGACCACGACCAAGCCGAGCGAGAGGAGCATCAGCGAAACGACGCGCTTCATAAGACCTCCACGATCCGGAGACCCTCAGGATAGCCGAATTCGCCGGCGACCGGGCGATGATCAGGGAGGGTGTGTGCAGACGCAGGCCTCGTCCCACGCGCCGCGCGCGCCGCACCCGTCGTTGCCGCCCAGCGTGCAGCCGTCCGAGCCGCCGTTGAAGTGCTGCGAGATGCACGTGCCGCCGTGGTCGCTGCAGACGTCGTTGCAGTTGTAGATGTAGTAGAGCGTCGCGACGAACACGCACTGGGTCGGGGCGTCCGTGCAGAGGCTGTATCCGTCCGCGGAGCCGTAGATCGCGTCGCAGGCGCGGGGGCCCGGCGGGGTCCAGGCGTCGACGGGCGGCGGGGTCCAGGCGTCGACGGGCGGCGGGGTCCAGGCGTCGACGGGCGGCGGGGTCCAGGCGTCCGTCGGCGTGACGCTCGCATCGTCCGGCGTGAGGGCCGTGTCCATGGGCGGCGGCCCCGCGTCCGTGACCCGTCCCGCGTCGATCTCGCCGGTGCCTGCGTCCAGGCCCGGCCCGGAGCCCGGGATCACCGCGCGCGGTAGCGTGCAGCCCGCGACGAGCGTCGCGACGAGCGCCAGCACCCGGATCGCCATCGCTCGAGGATATACCGAGCGCGCACGGATGAGGGGAGTCGCGTCCAGCCGCTCGCTCTCGGGCCTTCAGTGCCGGAAGTGGCGTGCGCCCGTCAGGATCATCGCGATCCCGTGCGCGTCGGCCGCGGCGATGACGTCCGCGTCCTTCACGGAGCCTCCAGGCTGCGCGACGGCGGTCACGCCGACCTTCGCCGCGGCCTCGAGGCCGTCGGGGAAGGGGAAGAACGCGTCCGACGCCATGACCGAGCCGCGTGACAGCTCGCCGGCCTTCTGCGCGGCGATCTGCACGCTCACCACGCGCGACATCTGCCCGGCGCCGACGCCGACCGTCACGGCGCCCTCCGTCGTCGACCGGGCCAGCACGATCGCGTTCGACTTCACGTGCTTGCAGACGCGCCACGCGAAGTCGAGCGACGCGAGCTCGGCGTCGCTCGGCGCCCGCTTGGTCGCGACCTTGCCGGCGCGCACCTCCGTGCCGCCCGTGGCGTCGCGGTCCTGCACCACGAACCCGCCGCCGACCCGCTTGGCGGTGAGCTCGGCGTGATCGGGCGCGAGCCAGGCGCGCGTCGCGAGCAGGCGCAGGTTCTTCTTCGCCCGCAGCAGCTCCAGCGCCGAGGCCGAGTACGAGGGGGCGATCACGCACTCGAGGAAGGTCTCGACGAGCAGCCTCGCCGTCGCGTCGTCCACCTCGCGGTTGAGCGCGACGATGCCGCCGAACGCGCTGAGCGCGTCGGCCTCGCGAGCCTGGTGATAAGCCTCCGCGAGCGAGGCCGCGCTCGCGACACCGCACGGGTTGGTGTGCTTCACCACCACGGCGGTCGGACGCTCGGTGTGCTCGCGCACCGCCTCGAGCGCCGCGTCGCAGTCGACGAGGTTGTTGAACGAGAGCTCCTTGCCGCCCGCGCCGAGCGACTCCGCCCGCGCGAGCGAGCCCGCGGGCGCGTTGCGCTCGACGTAGAAGGCGCCCGCCTGGTGCGGGTTCTCCCCGTAGCGCAGGCCGTAGGCCTTCTCGAGCGAGAACGTGAGCGTGCCCGGGAACGCGTCGCGCTTTCCGTCGTCCTTCACGGACGTCAGGTATCCCGCGATCGCGCCGTCGTACGCGGCGGTGTGCGAGAAGGCCTTGGCCGCGAGCCTCGCGCGCAGCTCCTTGCCGGGCTCGCCGTCCTTCTGGATCGCGTCGATCACGCTCGCGTAGTCGCCCGGGTCCACGACCACGCTGACGCGCGCGTGGTTCTTGGCCGCGCTGCGGATCATCGAGGGGCCCCCGATGTCGATGTTCTCGACGATCTCGTCGTGCGGCGCGCCGCGCGCGACCGTGGCCTCGAACGGGTAGAGGTTCACGACCACGAGGTCGATCGGCTGCCCGCCGAGCTCGGTGAGCTGCGTGCGGTCGCCGATGGTGTCGCGCATCAGGATCCCCCCGTGCACTCGCGGGTGGAGCGTCTTGACCCGTCCGTCCATCACCTCGGGCGAGCCGGTGTACTCGGCCACGTCCGTGACCGCGATCCCGGCGCCGCGGAGCGCGTTCGCGGTGCCCCCGGTCGAGAGGATGGTGACGCCCGCGTCGGCCAGGGCGCGACAGAGATCGACGACCCCACGCTTGTCCGAGACCGAGACGAGAGCCCTCTCCACGCGCGCCATGACGACCTCCCGGGTGCGATGCGAGGCGGCCTCTATCGGGCCTCGCGGCCGAGGTCAACCGGGGCCGCGACGCCCGGCCCGCGAACACGAGGGATTTCGGCGGGGTGGCGTGCGCGGGCGCAGCGAAACGCGATCGCGCGAGCGCGCGGGCTCACCGCCGCGGGGAGGCTCTCCACCGGTAGACGCGCAGGCGCACGTGGCCATGCACGCGCAGGGGCTGATCCGTCAGGCCGAGAAACCCCATGTGCCGCAGCACGTCGCCGCTGCTCAGCACGCCGTCGCCGTCGTCGTCCCGGACGAGCGCGCCGATGTGATCCCACGCGCGGGGCAGCGCGGCGCCGTCGCCCGGGTTCTCGTAGTCGATGGTGACGAGGTCCCCTGGCGTCACGTCCGCGCCCCAGCGCAGCGCGATCGACTCGCTGCCGTCCTCGCGCTGCTCGAACGCGTCGGTGCGGGGCGTCGCGTACGTCCCGATCCCGGCCACGGACGCGTACGGGAAGCGCGCCCCCATCGCGCGGCGCCCGCCGACCAGCACGTCGGCACAGTCGGCCCCGACGTAGCGGTCGGTCTGGTGCTCGCCGCGGCCGCCGCTCGAGCCGAAGAGGTTGGGGACGTTGAAGTAGGTCGAGAGCCAGCCGAGGTAGTCGTCGCCCGTGCGGAACGAGACGCGCATCACGTCGCGCGTCAGGCCGTAGCGATCGACGCTCGTGCCGTCCGGCGTGGCGAGGACCCGCCCGTCGGGCAGGGTCACGACGGCCGCGATCCAGATCGACCCCGCGCCGCCGTGCACGTCCTGCGCGCCCGCGCTCGGGTGCGCCGCCGCGATCCGCACGCGCGTGTCCTCGACGACCACGTCCGTGCTCTCCGCGAGCAGCCGCGTGTCGTACTCGAGCGTGTCGTAGCCCAGCCAGGCGCCGTGGCGTGGGCCCGTCAGCACGGCGTTGCTGAAGGACTCGATGCCGGGGTTCGGTGGCGGCGTGTGCGTGTGGAAGAGGCGGGGCTCGACTCGCAGCCAGCGAACGGTCGTGCCGTCGGGCAGCGCGCCTGCACGTCGCGTGCGGCGGCCGAGCCGCACCGGCCCCGGCGCGAGGAGCCGATCCCCGTCGAGCACGGCGACCGAGAGGGGCACGTCCTGCCCCAGGCTGGCTTGCACCGGCGCGCTCGACCACGTCCCGTCCGCCCCTCGTGCCACGACCATCGCGCGCGCGTCGGCGTGGGCCGCCCCGGGGAGCCCGACGAGCGTCAGCAGGACCAGGATGGACGCGCGCATCGCCTACCTGACGTACGGGGGTCAGCGATGTTCCGTCCCCCGGCCTCAGCACGGGGTCCCAGCACGGGGTCACTCCACGGGGTCGCAAGTGCTCGAAACGACGCCGATCCGGCGGGCAGGTGCGCGATTCGTCGATCGCGTGACGTCCACGCCCTCCATCGGCGCGGTCTTGCGCCTCGTCACGACCGCGGCACGAGGCGCGCGATCTCGTCGCCCCCTAGCTCGCGGCCGACGCTCGCTCCGATCGCTTCGTCCTCGGTCTCCTCGACGCGGACCCGATCGATCGCGAGCGCGCCGCCGTCGCCGGTGCGCACGCGCACCCGGCCCTCGACGAAGAACGCCTCGCCGGGCTCGAGCACCCGCGGCGCGGCGGCGATCGGGCGCGCCGCGAGGACGGCCACGAGCGTGTCGCCGAGCTGGGCGATCGCCCCGGGTGTCGGCCCGGCCGCGCGACAGAGCCGCTCCAGGTACGCCGCGTCGCGATCCCAGTCGATCGCGAGGTCGTCCTCGCTCGGGGGCTCGGCCGCCGTCGCGAGGGCCTCGTCTTGCGGCGCGCCGCGGAGCGCCTCGCCGCGCGCGAGCCGCTCGGCGCACGAGATCAAGAGGCGCAGGGACGGGCGATCCAAGCGTCGCGCGAGCCGCCACGCGTCGTCGGTCGGCCGGATCGGCACGCGGATCGCGTCGACGACGGCGCCCGTGTCGTACGCGGCCTCGAGCCGGTGCAAGGTCACGCCCGTCTCGGCGTCCCCCGCGAGGATGGCGTGGAAGTACGGGTCGCCGCCGCGATGGCGCGGCAAGAGCGAGGGATGCACGCCGAACGCGCCGCGCGGCGCGAGGGCGAGCACGCGCGCCGGGATGCGCCTGGGCCAGAACCAGGAGAGGATCACGTCGGGCTCGGTCGAGGCGATGGCGCGCACGATCGTCTCGTCGTCGAGCGAGGGACGACCGAGGAGCAGCCGCCCGCGCGTCGAGCGACGGAGGCGGCGCGCGCCGACGGCGTCCGGGTGGCCGAGCGCGACCGAGACGAGCTCGGCGCCCGCGTGGCACAGGACGTTCGCCCCCAGCGGGAGCCCGAAGTAGGCGATGCGGGTGCGCATGAAGGGTGCCGACAGAAGTGGTATACCGCGCCGTTTCCGAGGAGCCTCGTGTCGCCCACGCAGCAGCGCACCATCCGCGTCGTCGCGGCCATCATCGAGCAGGGGGGGCGCTACCTCATCACCCAGCGCCGCCCGAACGCGGTGCTGCCGCTCCTCTGGGAGTTCCCGGGCGGCAAGGTCGAGGCCGGCGAGACCGACGCGCGCGCCCTGGCACGTGAGCTGACCGAACGGCTCGGGGTCCGGGTCGAGGTGGGCGAGCTGGTGTCGGCCGAGCCGCACGCGTACGAGCACTACACGGTCGACCTGAACGTCTACGCCTGCCGCATCGTGCACGGTGAGCCCGAGTGCCTCGCCGTGCACTCGTTTCGCTGGGTGACCTCGTCCGAGTTCGATGCGTATCCGTTCACGCCCGCCGACGAGGTGTCGATGAACAAGCTGCTGGGAGTGTCCGATGCGTGAGTCGTGGTGGGTGCTGCTGGTCCTGGTGGCGTGCGGCGGCGAGCAGCCGACGCTCGAGGGGACGGCGCACGAGCAGCATGCCCAGTGCGCCGGCGCGTGCGAGCACCACGAAGAGGCGAGCGCCGAGCCGGAGGTCCTGGACGGCCCGCAGCCCTCGGCCGTGCTCGCGGACGGCTCGCGGCAGTTCGGAGCCGCGCCGAGCGATCGCCCGGAGACCGCGCTCGCCGACATCGCGGGCTCGCCTGCCACCTTCGAGGGGCAGACCGTGCGCACCGCGGGCCGCATCGAGCGCGTCTGCCAGCGGATGGGCTGCTGGATGGAGCTGAGCGCGGACGGCGCGGGCGCGGTGCGTGTCCCGATGGCCGGCCACTCCTTCTTCCTTCCCCGCGACGTCGCCGGGCACGACGCCACCGTCGAGGGGCGGGTGCGCGTCACGCCGCTCTCGCCCGAGGCCCGCGCGCACCTCGCGAGCGAGGGTGCGCTCGCAACCGCGGACGAGCTCTCGATCGAGGCGACGAGCGTCGTCGTGCGCTGAAGCGCCGCGGCGCAGGAGTGTCGATGCGATCACCGTCGCGGCGCGGGGCCGAGGGGGCCGGGGAGGGGGGCGGCACGCCCGCGCCCTCGGTCGGGTCGGAGCGCTAGCCGTCGATGGACGGCATCCCCGACAAGTGCCCGACGTGCAGTACGGCGATCCCCGAGGGCGCCGTGCGCTGCCCCGGCTGCGGACGGGTGTTCGGCGACGACAACCGGTGCCCGCACTGCAACGCGATCGCCGCCGTGCGGCCGGTCGGCGCTGGCTTCGCATGCCTTGCCTGCGGCAAGCCGCGGGACCGGCTGCCCCAGACGACCGTCCTCGGCGAGCCGGACGCGCGCACCTCCCTGGTGCCGCTCGCGCCGGCGGCCGATCCGCGCGCCGGTCCGCTCGGCGGCCTCGGAGCGTTCTGGGCGTTCGCGGGCCTCGGCATCGCGGCCGCGTCGCTCGCGCTCCTCGGCGCGTCCGGCGTCGGGCTCGTCGTCGCGTTGGCGGCGGCGATCGTCGGGGTCGGCGGCGGGGCGGCGCTGATCGGAGCAGGCCGCGCGCGCACGCGCGAGCTGGAGCGCCAGCGCAACCGGGCGCTCGATCAGCGCATCCTCGCCCTGGCGGCCAAGCGCCACGGGGATCTCACCGCGGACGACGTCGCCACGGCGCTGCGCATCCCGGCCAAGCTCGCCGACGAGGCGCTCACGCGCATGAGCGACGGGACCAGGATCACCGCCGAGGTCGACGAGAGCGTCGGCGCGCTCCACTTCGTGTTCCACGACCTCGTGCCTGCGCCTCCGAAGACGCGGGTGCAGAGCGAGAGCGAGGGCGAGAGCGAGAGCGATGGCGAGAGCGAGAGCGAGACGCCGCGCGAGCGCAAGCGCCGCACCGAGCCCTAGCGACGACGCCCCTGCCGGGCTCGGCCGCCGTGCGTAGGCACCGAGGGCCCGCGATGTCGTCACCCCGGATCCAGCCGCTCGAGCTCGCCCGGCGCGGCCTCGGCGTGCTCGGCCGCTCCGTCACCGCGTTCCGGCGCAACCAGGGCCTGCTGCTCGCGGGCGCGGTCGCGTACTACACGCTGATCTCGCTGGTGCCCCTCTTCGTCGTGCTCCTCGTCGGGCTCTCGCAGTTCATGGATCAGGCGCGGCTGCTCGCGACCGTGCGCGAGAACCTCGATCTCGTCCTGCCCGGCCAGGCCGACGCCGTCACGGCGCAGGTCGGGGCGTTCCTCGCGCACCGGCCGGTCGTCGGGATCGTCGGCGGGCTCGTGCTCCTCTTCTTCTCGGGCACGGCGTTCTCGGTGCTCGAGAGCGCGATGTCGGTGATCTTCTTCCACCGCGTGGAGAAGCAGCACCGGCACGCGCTCGTCTCGGGAGTCCTGCCCTACCTCTTCGTCGCGGCCCTCGGCATCGGCCTGCTCGTGGTGACGCTGATCAGCGGCGCGCTCGACGTCGTCGGGCGCGACGTCGTGGTGGTGCTCGGGCACGCGTTCCCGCTCGCCGGCGTGTCGCGGCTCGTGCTGCACGGCGTCGGCTTCGTCGGGCTGGCGCTCCTGCTCACGGCGCTCTACCTCGTGCTCCCGGTCGGACGGCTCAGGCTCCGCCACGCGCTCGCGGGCGGCGTCACGGCGACCGCGCTCTGGGAGATCACGCGCTCGATCCTCGTCTGGTACCTCGCGCGGCTCTCGATGATCAACGTGGTCTACGGCTCGCTCGCGACCACCGTGATCGTGCTGCTCTCGCTCGAGCTCGCCGCGATCATCGTGCTCTTCGGCGCGCAGGTCATCGCGGAGCTGGAGCGTGGCCCGGGCGGCAGCTTCGAGACCGGCGGCACGGCCTGATGCGACGGAGGGCGTCGCGCCTTCAGTCGAGGCTCTCCTTCGCCGGGGGCTCGCCCTCGGGCGGCGAGACGACGTGGCTGAGCGCGATCACCTCGACGAGCACCGCGCGATACACCTGATCGAACGCGCGCAGGTCCGCGGCCTCTCCCGCCTGATCGAGCGCCTGGTCGAGGTGGTGCTGCACGAAGTGGAGCAGGGTCGGCTGCGTCATCGCGACCACGTCGTCGCTCTCCATCATCTCCGCGGGGTCACCCTTGCGGAGCTCCTCGTCGGCGTCGAGCATCGCGCGCGCCTCGGTCAGCTCGGCCTCGGTCACCTCGCCGAGGCGCGTGGGGAACGCCTCGCGGAACGCCATGTAGACCGTCACGATCAGGAAGTATCCGAGCGACTGCGCGAGGTCGTCGCTGCGCCCCGACACCTCGCCGCCGAGCCACGTCGCGAGCGCAGGCTGCTTGCGATCCATCTCGCGGTAGGAGGCGTCGAGCGTCTCCTGGAGCTGATCGCTCTCGTCGCCGAGCGTGGCCTCGACGGCGCCGACCGCGACGTCGTCCACCACCGCCCACCGCGGGACCGGGCGCAGCGCGGCCTTCTTCACGAAGAGCATGGCAGGCCCCTCACCACTTGCGCTTCGGAGCGGGCGGGGCCGCGCTCGGGCGAACGGCCGCGGGCGGGACGCTCGCGGGTGCCGAGGAGGCCGGCAGAGGGGCGAGCGCCGGGGGCGCCACGGCGGGCTCGTGAGCCGGCGCGCTCGCGCGGGGCATGAACGCCAGGCCCACGTAGAGCTGCTGCGCGTCGGGCGGCAGGCCGCCGATCATCTGCACGAGGTCGGCCTTGCGCAGGTAGACCTCTTCTCTGCGCCCGCCCTCGCGCTCGAGCTTCAGCGAGAGCTCGCTCGGGTTCGGGCTGTGGCGCGACACCTCCGCCGCCACGGGCGCGAGGCGGTCGGCGATGCGCGCGAGCAGGACCTGCACGAGCCCGCGCTCGAACACCTCGTGTCCGTCGAGCTGCGCCGAGAGCAGGCGACGCTTGTACTGGAGCAGGCTCGCGCACTCGCGCCGCAGCACCGCGTTCAGCTCCAGGATGCGCGCGGCCGCTTCGCCCTGCGACTCGAAGGGCGCATCGCTGTTGCCGCCGCCTCGCTCGTCCATCCGCGTGACGCGCACGATCGAGCGGCCCTCGTCCGTCGGATCGACGGTGATCACGAACGCGTCGCGCGGCGCGTCGAGCTTGCGGCGCAGGTGCAGATCGAGCGAGTCGGGGCCGATCTCGATCGCGCCGATCACCAGCTCGTCGAGCGTGACGACGTCGGGCTGCACCGAGCTGCGCAGGAAGGCCTTCTTGAAGCCGACCTGCATCGTGAGGCCGGGCGCGAGGTCGCCGATGCGCCGCGGTCGTGCCCACGCCGTGTCGCGCCCGATGTCGATCGACACGCTCGTCGAGAGCTCGCCCGGGTGCTCGAGCACGGCCTGCCCGTTGGGTGACGTGCCGGCGAGGCTGAGCGAAAGCGCCCACGACACGATCGGCAAGGGATCGCCCAGCAGGTACTCGCCCACGACCTTGCGGATCTCCGCCCGCTTCTCGCGGATGCGGGAGGTGACCTCGACGGACGCGCCGTCGAGCTCCTTGGCCCTGGCCGCCCGCGCCTGCGCGCCGAGCGACTCGATGTGCTCGGCGAGCTGGCTCGCGTAGGGCCCGACGACCTGCGGCGCCGAGGAGCGGGTCGCGCGCTCGACGATCAGGTCCGAGGCGCCCGAGAAGAACGTCTGGATCGCGTCGATCGCGTGAAGGTGCTCCTGCGCGCGCTCGCCGAGCGAGCGCTCGAGCTCGTCGGCCTCGTGCGCGAGCAGGAGCGCCTTGCTCGAGGCCTGCACGAAGAGGCGCAGCGCCGCGAGGAAGTCGTAGCCCCCGGGGAACGGCTCGGAGTCACCGTAGAGAAAGCGACCAGCCATCGCCGGACGATACCCGAGCGGCCGCCGCGGCGTACAGGCGCGTCGGGAGCGCGCCGGCCGGATCGACTACTCTCCCGCGCGTGACGAGCCCGACCGCCAAGAGCCTCGCGCCCTCGCTGGTTCCCGGAAACCCCGACGCGTGCCGGCTGCTCGCGAGCCTGTTCGCGAACGCCGGCGGCACGACCAAGCTCTTCCCGATGTTCGGGCACGTGGAGGCGCCGCTGCTCGCGCTCGTCGAGACCGACCCGGCGGCGCTCTCCCCGCTCGCGACGGGCGGACGCGCCGCATGGAGCTGTCATGCCTACCCGGAGGCGCGCGCGTTCCTCGCGCCCGTGATCGCCGCGCGGCCGGCGACGCCGGTCGGGGTGTGGATCTCCGTGCCTTGGGACCGGACCGGGGAGCCGATGACGGCGGAGCGCGAGCACGCGCTCTTGCAGCTCTACTACGCCGAGAGCTTGCTCGCGCTGGGCGAGTCGGAGGCCGGCGAGCGGAGGTTCGCCGAGGCCCTCGGGCAGGCGACGCTGCCCGGGTATCTGCGGCTGACGGGCTCGATCTACGACCACGGAACGCCGGACGACTTCCGCCTGCTCGCGCTCACGCGCGCCGCGCGGGCGCTTCGCCTCCGCTTCGAGGGAAAGGACGCGTGCGTCTTCCGCAAGGTCAAGAAGCCCAGGCCTGGCGCCGTGCCGGATGCCTCGCTGCTGGCCCTCGCGCGCACCTACGTCGACCGTGCGCTCGCCGTGGTGGGCCCGCGCGTGGTCGCGCAGTACGCGGGGCTCGTCCCGGACGCGACGTACGCACACGAGGGGCGCACACGGCTGCACAAGGACTACGCGTGGCAGCGGCACGTCCTCTTCGAGGCCGCGCTGCTCGACGAGCACGCCGGGCTGCGCGCGCGCGCGACCTCGCGGATGGGCAAGGCGCGCTTGCTGGCGGCCTTGAACGACCCGACGCTGACCTACGAGCCCGAGCTGCGCGACGCGGTCGCACGGCTCGGCGCGACCGTGACGCCGCTCGACGCGCCCGAGTGAGCCCCGCGCCGCTCTGCGTTCGTCGATCCGCGGCTACCGGCGATCGTCACGCTCCGGGTGCGAGCGGAGGTAGTCCTCGAGGACGCGGATGCTCCGCAGGAGCTCGAGGTCGCGGGGCCAGCGCGCGCGCGCCTCGCCCAGCCGGGCGAGCAGCTCGCCGAGGCGACGGTCCGCGAGCAGCTGCGCGACGTCCTCCCGCGGCAACAGCACCTCCCACCGGCGCCGCGTGGGAGCCGCCGGGGGTGGATCGTCGCGCGTCGTCGGTGGGCTCACCAGCCGCCCCCCGGCCCTCGAAGCTCTTTCCCGTCTCCGCCCATCCCGTGATCGATGCTGCGCGCGTCCAGTCGGGCTGTCGAGCGCGCAGTGTGGGCGTCGGGCGGCGCTGCTCGGTCTGTCGGGGCCGATACGCGGCCCCTTCAGCGCTCGGGGCGCCGCGGGACGGCCCCGGCGGGGGCGTCGAGCAGCTGCCTCAGCCGGACCAGCAGCTCGCGGGGGGTGAACGGCTTGGCCAGGAACGCGAGCTCATCGAGATCCTCGGCCCGCACCGCGTCTGCCGTGTAGCCCGAGACCAGGAGCGTCCGCAGGCTGGGGCGCAGCGTCCGGATCCGGTGCGCGAGCTCCGCCCCCGACATCTCGGGCATGATCACGTCGCTGAGCAGCACGTCGAGCCGGATCGCGAGGTCTGCCGCGACGCGGAGCGCGTCCGCGGGGCGCGTCGCGACGATCACGGCGTAGCCCTCCGCCTCGAGCGCGCGCTGCGTCGCGCGCCGCAGGATGGGCTCGTCCTCGACCAGGAGCACCGTCTCGCCGCGCACGGTCGCCGGCGCGGACGAGCCCCGCGCGGCGGAGGGTCCGCTCGCGGTCGGGCAGATCGCGCGCGGGAGCAGGATGGTGAACTCGCTCCCGCGGCCCGGCTCCGACGCCACGGTGATCGTCCCGCCGCTCTGCGACACGATCCCGTACACCATCGCGAGGCCGAGGCCCGTCCCGCGCGAGGGGCCCTTCGTGCTGAAGAACGGCTCGAAGATCCGCGCTTGCACCTCGGGCGACATCCCGACTCCGTCGTCTCGCACGGAGAGGACGACCAGGTCCGCGCCGGCGCGCACCTCTCGGCGAGAGGTGATGCGGACGCTGCCCGAGCCCTCGATCGCGTCGCGCGCGTTCAGCACGAGGTTGGTGATCACCTGCTGGAACTGCCCGCGGTCCACCCGGAGACATCGCGCGTCCGGCTCGAACTCCGCCTCGATCCGGATCCGCGAGCCGACCAGGCGGCGCAGCATCGGGAGCAGATCGTCGGCCAGCACGGCCGGGTCGAGCACCTCGGGCTCCAGCGTCTGGCGCCGCCCGAACGCGAGCAGCTGCCGGGTCAGGTCCGTGGCCCGCTCCGCCGTCTGGTCGATCTGGCGGATCTCGTCCGCGACGTTCTCGTCCTGGACGCGCTCGAGGGCGAAGGCGGCGTGGTGGCGCACGGCGGTCAGCAGGTTGTTGAAGTCGTGCGCGATGCCGCCGGCGAGCTGGCCCACGGCCTCCATCTTCTGCGCCTGTCGCAGCTGATCCTGGC
Organism: Sandaracinaceae bacterium; assembly: GCA_044220955.1. Lineage (GTDB taxonomy): Bacteria > Myxococcota_A > Polyangia > Polyangiales > Sandaracinaceae > JBBSAT01. The sequence continues at coordinate 49,538 of JBGAQA010000026.1, read as the reverse complement.
TGACCGCGAGCTGCGTCGCGGTCGTCTTCTGCTCCGTGACGTCGGTGTAGAACACCAGCAGCTTCGGCGGCCGGCCCGGGACGAGGAGGCGCTTGACCCGCACCGAGAACCAGCGGTCCTCGAGCCCCGGTTCCTCGGAGCCGCGCGCCTCGTACTGCACGACCTCTCCCGTCGCGAGGGCGCGACCGCCGTGCTCGCGGGCCGCCGCGAGGCTCCCGGCGCTCATCAGCGCCGACATGGGGCGGCCCGGGACAGGGCGCACCGGCAGGGCCGCGAGCGCATGCCCGACCAGCTCGAGGTGCTCGTTCTCGTCGACGACGAGGATGGCGTCCGGCGCCGTGTCGATGACCGCGCGCAGCATCGCCTCGCGCTCGACCAGCTCGTCGTGCGCCACGCGGCGCTCGGTCACCACCTCGTGCGCCACGACGACGAAGAGGCCGCGCGCGCAGACGAACCGCGTCGCGCGCATCAGGAACCAGCGTCGCGTGCCGTCGGGCGAGTGACACGGGTACTCGTGCGTGACCTCGGCGGCCTCGCCGGCGATCAAGCTGGCGAGGCGCGCCCGGACGATCCCGGCGTCGGGGTCGCCCGCGGCCACCGCGCGATCGAGCGCGGCGGCGTAGCTGGCGCCGACGGCCGCCGTGCCGGGCGGCAGGCCGTTCTTCGCGCCGAAGTCGCGCCACCCACGGTTCACGACGACGATGTCGAGCGCGGCGTCGAGGATGGCGATGTGAGGCGAGAGGGCGTCGAGCGCGCTGCCGAGGAACTGATCGGAGGTGTGGAGCAGGTGCGTCCGCTCGGCGAGCAGCTCGCGCAGGAGCGCGTGCTGCTCCTGGAGCTTCGCTTCGGCGGCCTTCTGCGCCGAGAGATCGCGCAGCGTGCCGCAGAAGTACACCGCGCCCTCGAGCTCGAGGCGGTTCACGGCCAGCTCGATCGGCACGCGCGTCCCGTCGGCGTGCAGCGCCACGACCTCGCGACCGCGACCGATGATCGCCGCGTGCCCGGTCTCGAGGTGTCGGCGCACGTAGCCGTCGTGCGCGCTGCGATCGGGCTCCGGCATCAACGCGGAGACGTTCCGACCGACGAGCGCCTCCGAGCTCCAGCCGAGGAGCGAGCTCACGGCGCGGTTCGCGTCGACCACCACGCCGTCGGCGTCGATCACGATCACCGCGTCGTGGACCGTGTCGAGCGTCGCGCGGAGCCGCGCCTCGAGCGAGGCCCTGCGATCCCACCGAGCGGTCATCTCACCACCGTGGTGCAAAGCTCACACGGCGACGCCGCGGTGTCATCGGGACTCGACCCGACACGGGTGGAGCTCGGGGCCCCGCGCGCGGCGGGCTCAGGGGCGCGGCAAGAGACCCCGGCGGATCGCCTCGCGCGTGAGGTCGGCCGCGTTGCGAGCGCCGACCTTGTCGAGGAGGTGCTCGCGGTGCGTCTCGATGGTGCGCGGGGCCACCCCGAGGCGCTCGGCGATCTCCTTGTTCGCGAGCCCCGAGGCGACCAGCACGAGGACCTCCGTCTCGCGGGCGGTCAGCGAGGCATCGGCCGCGCGCTGCTCGACGATCTCCCTCGCGCGGACGCAGAGATACTGGGCGCCCCGGGCGGCGGCGCCCAGCGCCTCGGCGACGATCTCGGGGGGCGCGGTCTTGGCGACGAAGCCCAGCGCGCCGGCCCCGAGCGCGGCGCCGACCCGCGCCGCGCTCACCTCGCCCGTGAGCACCACCGCGCGCAGCCCGTGCGGGGCCCAGCGCCGCACGAGGTCGATCCCGGATCCGTCCGGGAGCTGCACGTCGATGATGCCGAGCATCGGCCTCGCGCCCGGCGCGAGCTCGCGCGCGAGCACGGCGTCGGCGTCCGCGACGGTCGTGACCTCGCCCACGACGGTGAGCCGCGACTCGCGCGCGAGCCGCCTCAGGCCCACGAACATGAGCGGATGATCCTCCACCAGGATCAATCGATCCATCGGCGCATCCGTACCATGACGCGATGCGGTAGGGCCGGCCATCGGGTGTCGGACCGATGGTGCTCGTGCTGTGCAGGCCTTTGCGCAGCGCGCGCACGCTTGCGATCGCGCTCTCGGGTCCTACAGACCGCGTATGCGTCTCGCCGCGAAGCTCGTCGTCGGTGCGCTCGTGGTCGCAGGCGGCGCGATCGTCGCGCGCTGGCAGGGCGCCCGGCACTTCGTCCGGGAGCCGTCCTTCACCGTGGCTCGGCGCCTCGGACCGACGATCGAGCTGCGGCGGTACGAGCCGATGGTCGTGGCCGAGACGCGCGTGAGCGGCTCGCTCGACGCGGCGAGCGACGCGGGCTTCCGCCGGCTCGCGGGCTACATCTTCGGGGGCAACCGGCGGCGTGAGTCGATCGCCATGACGACGCCCGTCGTGGTCGAGAGCGAGCGGCTGGCGATGACCGCGCCGGTCACGGTCGCGAGCGAGGGCGGCGAGCGCGTCGTCACCTTCGTCATGCCGCCCGGGCGCACGCTCGCGTCCTTGCCCGTGCCGGACGACGCGCTCGTGACGCTCCGCGAGGTGCCGGCGCGCACGATCGCGGTGCTCACGTACGGCGGCGCGACGAGCGACGAGATCGTCGAGCAGCGCACGAGCGAGCTGCGCGAAGCGCTCGAGCGCGAGGGCATCACGCCGGGCGGCGCGCCCGTGTCCTCTCGCTACGATCCGCCGACCACCATGCCGGCGCTGCGCCGCAACGAGATCTGGCTGCCCATCGCCGACCCGGAGCGCTGAGGGCTGCTCGGAGGCGGATCAGGAGCTCGTCGGGAGCGGGAGATCGTCGGGAGCTGCGAGCGGCGCGGTGGGCACCGGCGCGCCGGGCAGCGGGAGCCGGCAGCGGTGCGTCGCCGGGTCGCACACGGCCTGGGTCGCGCACGGCGAGGCCACGCACCGCCCCGGCGCGCACCCCCGCGGCGCTTGCTCGCTCACGTGACGCACGACGCAGCGCGCGCAGCCGCACTCCGCCGCCGTGCACTCCGCGTCCGTCGCGCACGCGGGCGCGGTCGCCGCCTCGGGGGCGTGGGTCTCGGCGAGCTGCTCGACGTGCGCGAGCGCGCCGAGCACGCCGGCCGCACCGGGCGGCGTCGGATGGGAGAAGTGCAGCGCGAGCGTGAGGCGGGGGGACTCGACGGAGACGCTCGTGAGGACACCCTCGCCGGGCAGCTCGGTCGACGCGAGCGCCCCGAACGCGGGGTCAGCGAGCGCGACCGCGAGCGCGTCGAGCTCGGAGGGCGCGACCTCCAGCGTGCGCTCCCCGCCACCGGGCGCGCGGAGCGTGACCTCCCCGTCCGAGCGGACGATCAGCGTGTCGTGCTCGTGCAGGGCCGCGCCGAAGTCGGTCGTCGTCGTCGTCACGGTGTAGTCGGTGAGCGGCGGCGGCGGCGGCGTCTCGGTGTGCGCCCGCGCGCCGCAGCGACGGGCGGACGTGTCGCAGAAGGCCTCGCGGGATCCGCAGGGATCGACGAAGCACTCCTGGCCCATGTCGGCGCCGCGCGAGGCGCTCGCGAGCACGGCTCCGCAGCCGCACGACCCCAGCGTGACGAGGATGCACTCGGCGTCCTGCGCGCACGGGCCATCGGGCGGCGGCGGAGCCGGCGGCTCCGGGGCGCCAGGTGACGCAGCGCTCCCCGAACAGGCGACCAGCACGAACGCCGCCACGGTGCTCCCCAGCCCTCGACGCATGCGGCATCGTCGCGAAGCGCCCGCCGCGCGTCAACGGATCCCGACCACGGCGAGGCCAGTTGCGCACGCGCACCTCGCGCGATCTCGGGGCCTCCGCGCCGCGACACGCACGTTCGCGGCGGATACCCTCGTGCGCGCGTCGGCGTCCGGCGCGTTTCGGAGGAAGCGATGAGCAAGCGGGCGGGGCTCTTGATCGCGGGGGTGTTCTTCCTCTTCGTCGGCGGCGGGGTGTGCCTTCTGCTCGCCGGCGTGTTCGGCCTCGCGGTCGTGGGCGAGGCGAATCGACCATCGACGTCGACCTCGACCAGCACGCCCGGGCCGATCGAGAGCCCCGCCGCCTCGGGCGTGCGCTACGCCATCGAGCGCTGGCAGATCGAGCACGGTCCCGGCAGCTGTCCGACCCTGGAGTCGCTGTCCGCGGCGGGCTTGCTCGTACCCGGCGACGACCGCGACGAGTGGGGGCGCCCCTGGTCGATCGAGTGCACCGGCGCGACGGTGACCGCGCGCTCGTCCGGCGCGGACGGGGCCGCGGGCACCGCGGACGACGTGCTCGTCGTCGTGGGAGGGTGACTTGCGGCGCGTGAGCGCGCTGGTGCTGGGCTCGGGGCTCGTGCTCGGCCTCGCGGCCGCCGCGCGCGCGGACGGGATCGAGATGCCGGCGATGGCGTGTCCGCGTGGCGCGCGGCTGACCGCCGATCACACCGGGCCCTACTGCGAGGCGACGACGTGCGCCGACGACGCGACGTGCACGCGCCACGACGAGGCCCGCGCGTGCGCCGAGGTCCCGCTCTGCGTCGAGGACGCGTCGCGGCAGTGGATGGGGCGTCCGGCGCACGCCGTGGTGATCGCGCTCTCCGAGTGCGGCGCCGACGGCAGCTGTGCGCGCGGGCGCTGCGAGCGGGCGCTGCGCTGCGTGGACGAGGCGCCGTCCTCCTGCGCGTGCCATGCGCCGGGAGGTGGGCGGACCCGGCCGGGCGCGCTCGGGGTGGCGCTCGGCGTGCTCCTCGCGCTCGGGCTCTGCGCGGGACGAGGTCGTCCTGCGGGTCAGGTCGGTGGTCGGGCCCTCAGGCGAGCGCGCGCCCGAGCCGCGTGAGGACGGCCTCGCTGGCGTCCCAGAGCCGGCGGCCGGTGCGCGGATCGGAGGCGCGCGGGTCGCGCTCCTTGCGCGTCTTGACGTGCACGTAGAGGCCGGTCTCGCCCTCGATCGAGCGGCTCGCGGCGAGCCAGACGATGGGCACCGCGCCCTCGGGGGCGGGCTTGAAGAAGCGCCTCATCACCGGGGCGAGCACGGGCTTGACCCACGCGGGCGACTCGCGCGCGATGTCGGTCGCGACCGCGCCGGGACAGCTGGTGTGAACCGAGACGCCCGGCGCGCGGCGCGCGAGCTCGGCGGCGAAGGTCTCGAGCAGGAGCTTGGTGTGCCCGTACTCCGCGACGACCTCGCGCATCCCGTACGTCGCCGGCTGCGCGAAGCGTGGCCAGTCGATCGGGCGAGCGCTGCGGTACGACTCGCTCGACACCATCACGACGCGTGGCGCGAAGCGCTCCGCCGGCCCGTCGTCGGGGTCGCCGTCGTCGTGCGCGCCGCCGATCACGCCGGAGGCGAGCAGCCGGCGGACGAAGAGGTAGTTCGCGAGGTAGTTCACCTGGAACATCTCGTCGAGGCCGTGTCGGGACGTGCGCGCGCGCTCGACCACGATCGCCGCGTTGAGGACGAGCACGTCGAGCACGACGCCGTCCTCGGCCAGCTCCTCGGCGAGCTTGTCGACGCTCGCGAGGTCGCCGAGGTCGAGCTTCATCCCGGACGCTGGTCTCGCCGGGCGGCAGCGCGAGCGGGGGCGCCGCGTCGCGGAGGCGATCGACGATCCCGTGCAGCGTGGCCGAGAAGATGCCGTCGAACCGGCGCTGGAACGGGAGCGGCAAGGCGGCGCGATGCTAGCGCAGGGCGCGCGCCGAGGGGACGTCCGTGGCCGACGCAGCTCGGGCCTGGGCGCAGCGCCGTCCAGATTCCGACGGCGGGCGTGACCGGACGTCGCAGTTCGGCCTCCGGAGCGCGGCCCGCCGGTCGCGCTCTCGCGCCGCGCGCCGTTCGAGGGGAGGCTCGGCGCTTGCTCCCAGCCCCTGCATGCGACGCCGCCTCTGGTCTATCTCGATGGCCGTGACGCTGGCCGCGTGCGCAGGTGAGCCGGCGGAGATCGAGGGCGAGCTCGGCGGCTGGCCGGAGGAAGAGGCGGTCGACGGCAGCGGCCGCTTCGTGATCGAGGGCGAGGAGGTCGAGCTGCGCTACCAGACCATCGGAGGCCACCGGACCTTCGAGGGCGACATCGTGCTCGACGACGAGCAGGAGGTCAGCGAGGCCGGTGCAGTGGCGGGCGCCGCCGTCGAGGGGCTCTTCGCCGTGTCCGGCAGCTCGCGCCTCTGGCCGCATGGCGTCATTCCCTACGTGATCGACGGGAGCGTCACGACGCCCGGCAACGTGCGCACGGCGATCCGGACGTGGGAGGCGACGGGCCTGCGCTTCGTGCCCCGGACCACCCAGCGGGCCTACGTGACCTTCCTCGAGGAGCGCGGCAACTCGCTCTGCCGCACGCAGGCCGGCTACAGCGGCGGGCGCCGCTACGTGTACCTGCGCGACACCTCGCGCTACTCGCCGTGCAACCTCGGGGTCATCGTCCACGAGACGGGGCACGTGATCGGGCTCTGGCACGAGCACACGCGGCCGGATCGGGGCTCGCACGTGGCGATCCACTGGAGCCACGTGCCGAGCGCGAGCCGCGCGCAGTTCGAGATCATGACGAGCGGCGCGCGACGCATCGGGGCCTACGACATCACCTCGAGCATGCACTACCGCTCGTACACGCTGACGAGCGACGGTCACGCCTCGATCACCCGTGCCGACGGCAGGCTGCTCCTGCACGACTGGTCGACGATCAGCCGCGGCGACGTCGCCGCGGTCCGAGCGCTCTACTTCGACGGCACGCCGGTTCCGACGCCGGACGCAGGCGCGCACGACGCGGGCGCGAGAGACGCAGGCGCGCGGGACGCGGGGCCTCGGGACGCGGGGCCGCGCGACGCGGGGCCCCGGGACACGGGCGCGACCCGCGTCGATGCCGGCGCGCCGGTCCGGACGCCGGACGCGTCACCGCTCGGGGGCGACGCGATGCCGCTCGCGCCCGCGCGGTCGAGCCCGGCTCGTCCGCTCCGGAGCGGCTGCGCCGTCTCGGCCGGCGGCGGCTCCTCGGGATCGCTCGCGCTCGCGCTGGCCTGCTCGATCGTCCTGGCCGCGGGGTCGCGCGCGATGCGCACGCGAGCGAGGGTGCGAGCGCGGTCGCGTCAGGGCGCCAGGTCGACCCGGTAGCGCTCGCCCCCCGAGAGGACGACGTCGGGCCGCCGGAAGCGAAGGCGCGCGTGCGTGACCGGTCGCGAGACGCAGCGCGGGGCATCGCCCGTGCTGCAGAGCAGCAGCGAGTCGAACGCCGCGGGTGAGCCCGGGCCGCCGCCGCGGTAGCGGACGACGACCTCCGGCGCGGGATCCCCGAGCACGTCCGCGACACGGAGCTCCTCGATCGTGCACGAGGCCGCGTACATCTCGAACGTGCCGCAGCCGACTCCGGCGTGGCCGATCTCGCGACGCGCCCAGGTCCGCCCGGCGCGGCGCACGACGAGGTGGACCGCCTGCAGGTCCATCGGGTCTCCGTCGGCCACGATCTCCGCGGTGACCGTCGCGTCAGGGCTCGTCGCCGTCCGGAGCACGCGGCACTCCGGTGGGCGCCCGCTCGGGGCGCACGCACCGAAGAAGGGCGGGTCGCAGACTGCGCCGTGGAGCTCGACGAGGGGGGTGCTCGGCTCGACGTCCTGCGCGAGCGCCGAGGCCACGGCGCAGAGCGTGAGGAGCGGCAGCCAGCGAATCACCCCACGCTGCACGGGTCGAGTATGAGCGAGTGCGCACCCGCCGGCCCTGGTCCACGCTGCGCTCGTGCACCCGGCGCTCGCCCCGACGCGCTTCGTCGACTCCGATCATCCCACCGTGATCGCCTTCGCCGGCGACGTGTGTGCGGGCGCGTCCAGCCCGAGCGAGCGCGCGGCCAGGCTCTTCCGCGCCGTGCGCGATCGCATCCGCTACGACCCCTACTCCCTCGGGCCAGCCCCAGAGGACTACGTCGCGAGCACGGTGCTCTCGCGCCCGCGCGGCTACTGCGTGCCGAAGGCGGTCGCGCTCTGCGCGGCGGCGCGGGCGGCGGGGATCCCCGCGTGGCTCGGCTTCGCCGACGTCCGCAACCACCTCGCGAGCGAGAAGCTGCGCGCCGTGATGGGCACCGACCTCTTCGTCTTCCACGGCTACGTCGCGCTCGAGATCGACGGCGCCGTCCACAAGGCGAGCCCCGCGTTCAACGCGGAGCTCTGCGCGCGCTTCGGTGTGCCGCCGCTCGAGTTCGACGGCACGGCCGACGCGCTCATGCACGCGTACGACGGAAGCGGTCACCGGTACATGGAGTACGAGCGCGACCGGGGCCTCTACCTCGATCTGCCCTTCGACGAGATGATGGCCACGTTCGCCGCGACGTACCGGCCAGCCCCGCTGCCGGATCGGGACGAGGCGTTCGAGCGCTGATCACGACAGGAGTGCTGGCCACGCAGGGCCCGGACGGGAGCGCGCGACCAGCGCGCGGAGGGGAGGGACCGGAGGGGCGAGCCGAGCAGTTCGGGACGCCGCTGCTCAGGGAAGGCAGGCCCCGACGTCGGGGCGCGCCACGAAGTGCGTCACCTGCTCGCACGTGCCAGTCGGGCACGTCGCGCTCGGGTCGCCCGGGTCGCAGATGCGCCGGCACGTCGTGTTGGCGTGGCAGAAGAGCCCCGCGGCGCAGTCGTACTGGCCACGGCAACTCTGCCCTGTGCCCGCCGCGCCCACGTCGCGACACCACGTGAAGTCGTGGCCGGCCGAGTCGGTGCCGAGCCCGCACCACGCGTCGCTCGGGCACCCGTCGCTCGTGAGCATGTCGCACGCCTCCGAGCAGAGGCCGATGCCGTTCTCGGAGTGGAGGAAGACCTGCCCGTGGACGCTGTCGGGCGAGCACGCGAGGTCGGGGCCGCAGAAGCTCGTGTCGGCCACGAAGCAGACCCGGACGCAGCGATCGCCCTGGCACGAGAGCCCGCTGCCGCACTCGGCGTCGTCGGTGCACGGAGCCGCGAGCGCTCCGGGGCCGATCGTCGCGACGCACGCCGGGACGCCCGTGCCGACGCTGCAGCGACCGGCGCCGCACCCGGTCTCGGCGACGGGGTCGCAGACCAGACCGGCGTCGCTCGGTCCCGCATCGCTCGTGCCGGCGTCGCTCGCGGGGTCTGCGCGCTGGCAAGCGTTGCTCGTGCAGACGTGGCCGCCCGGACAGTCGCTCTCGCTCGTGCACTCGACGCGGCAGTGCCCCGACGCGCAGATCAGCGGGGCGTCGCAGGACACCGAGCACACGTCGATCGTCGGCAGCTCGCAGGCACCGAGGCCGTCGGCCCCGATCAGACAGGCTTGGCCTGCCGGACAGTCGCGCCCGGTGACGCACTCGGTCCGGCAACGCCCGAGGCGGCAGACCAGCGGTGAGGCGCACTCGCTCGTGCGCGCGCACGTCGTGCCGATCGCCGCGCCGCTCTGGCAGGCGAGCCAGAGCACGGCGAGCGCAGCCAGCGCGACGTGACGCGTCCCCACGGCACGACCCTAACGCAGCCCTCGCTCCCCGTGAACGCCGATCGCGAAGCGTGCGTGCCCCTGTCACCGATCGATCAGTCGAGTCGCTCGAGCTGGAGCGGGAGCCCGTCGCGCGGCTTCGGGATGGGGACCTGCTGCATCTCGTGCTTGCGCCCCGCCGGCAGACGGAACCGGTACCGGCGCACGAGCTGGTGGAGGAAGGCCTTCGCCAGGACGAGCGAGAACTGGCGGCCGATGCAGAGGTGCGCGCCTCCGCCGAACGGGACGAAGGCGTACGGATGTCGCTTGTGCTCCGCGCGCTCGGGGCCGAAGCGATCGGGATCGAAGCGCTCCGGCTCGGTGAAGAAGCGCCCGTCGTGGTGCGTGAAGTCCGGGACCACGGTGACGTGCGTGTTCGGCGGGAGCCGCTGCCCGGCGAACTCGACCTCGCGCAGCGTGCGGCGCGGGATGTAGGGGACGGGCGTCTCGAGGCGCAGCGACTCGTCGAAGACGCGCTCGTGCAGCTCGAGCGTGTCGAGCGCATCGAGCGCGAGCACCTCGCTTCTGGCGCGGCTGTCCTCGCGCAGGCGCTCCTGCCAGACGGGGCTCGCCGCCAGCTGGTAGACGGTCGTCGTGAGGGCGCTCGTCACGGTGTCGTGCGCGGCCATCAAGAGGAAGATCACGTGGTCGACGACCTCGTCGTCGGAGAACGCGCGGCCGCCGTCGTCGGTCGCCTGGCAGAGCTGACTGAACATGTCGGTACCGGGCGAGGCGCGTCGCGCGGCGATGCGCTGGCGGAGGTAGGTCTCGAGATAGGCGCGGCCGGCGAGGCCGCGGTGCAGCGCGAGGCCCGGCACCGGGACGCGCACCAGCGCGAGCGAGGCGACGATGGTGTCGACGAACGCGCGGTTGACGGCCTCCGCCTCGTCGCCCAGCTCCGCCCCGAGGAAGATCGCCGCGGCGTTGTCGAGCGTGAGCTTCTTGATGGCCGGATAGAAGCGGAAGTCCTCGACGTTCCCCCAGCGCGGCAGCGCCTCGGCGAAGCGCGCGCTCATCGCGTCCGTGTACGCGCTCAGCGCGCCCCTGCGGAACGCCGTCTGCATGATGCGTCGGTGCAGCCGGTGCTCGTCGAAGTCGCGCAGCATCAGCCCGTTCGGGAAGAGGCGCCCGAGGCTGAAGCTCCAGCCGCGCTCGCTCGAGAACACCTGCTCGCGGTCGCGCAGGACGAGCTCGAGCGCGTCCTCTCCGAGCAGGACGACCGCGACGATGCCGAGGAACCCCGTGCGGTAGCACTTGCCGTGCGCCGCGTGCATGCGGTGCGTGAGGCCGCGGGGATCGCGGAGGAACTCGACCGCGTGACCGAGCATCGGCCAGCCACGCTCACCCGGCAGGTGCCCGAGCGCATCGAGTCCGGCGGGCGCGACGAAGGGTCGGGGAGGCATCGCCGCATCCTACCCGGGCGGCGCGCGGCGCGCCGTCGTCAGATGGGCAGGGTCGCGATCGGCAGGCGCTCACCGGGCGTCAGGACGACGTTGTAGACGCCCACGATCTGCCCGCCGACGGAGATGGAGACCTGCGCTGGCGTCGGCCCCGCGACGCCGCAGTCGCCCCAGTAGTGCAGCGCGATGTCGTAGCGGCCGCGCGGAGGCTGCGGGGTGGACCAGTACACGTTCTCGATGGTGTCGCCGCCGGGGACGCAGGCGCCGCGCGCGTCGTGGTCGAGGATCCCGCCCGTCGGCGACTGCCGGTTCTGGTAGCTGATCTCGAAGCCCGAGGGGTCACGCACGTAGAGGTCGATGTCCGCGCCGGTCTGCCAGGCGAGGGTGATCTGGATGGCGCCGGTCTGCCATCCGCAGCCCTCGTCGATGCGCCCGTCGCAGTTGTCGTCGAGGCCGTTGCACGACTCCGCCACGCCCGGCGTGCACTGCACTCCCAGCGAGGTGACGCCCGCCTGCAGCTCGATCTGGAACGTGGCCTGGGCGGGCGGCGGCGGCGTGACGGGCGGTGGCGGTGGCTGCACCGTCTGGCTGCCGCTCGTCTGCACGGGCACCTGCACGTCGACGTACTCGACGCGGGCCCGTCGCTCGCAGGCGGCGAGCGCGAGGGCCGAGAAACACGCGACCAGCGCGACGGAGCGGGCAGATGTCATGGTGGTGTCAGAGCGTACGCCCTGCGGGCGCCACGTCTCCCCGCCGAGCACACGAATTGTCGCGCGAGGCCGTCGCGAGAGCGGTCGAGGCCGCTCATCTCCCGAGGAACCTCGCGCGGTAGCCCGCGAGCGAGGCGTCGATGCCCTCGCTCGTGAGGCCGAAGTCCTCTGCGCGGTACACGTGGTGGCCGAAGCGATCCTTCTGCTGCTTCTTGAGCAGGTCCTTCATCGCGTCCTGGGTCTCGCGCTCGAAGGGCAGCTCCGCAGCGGCGTACACCCGCCGCGCCTGCGCGATCGGATCCCGCACGAGATCCTCGTAGCGAACGTCCACGAAGTGGCGCTCTCCCGCCGCCTCGCGCGCGGCCATCCCCCGCTCGACCATGCGCTCGATCTTCCTCGACCAGTGCGCGCCCACCTCGCGCGGATCGACGTGATCGCTGAACACGCCGCGGCCGTGCGCGACCATGCTGCAGAACGACGGGACCGTCTCGCGCGGCTCGCGGTGCGTCCACACCACCGTCGCGTCCGGGAACACCGAGAAGAGCACGTCGAGCCACTCGAGGTGGTGCGGCGTCTTCAGGACCCAGCGCGCGTTCTTGGACGGGCGCCGCTGGAAGAGCAGCAGCTTCATCGCGCGCTCGAGCGCGCGGTACGCCGGCGTCTGATCCTGCTGCTCCAGCCAGCGCGAGAACGTCGGAACGCGCAGCGTCGCCTCCGCGACCGTGCTGCGGAGCGAGAGGTCGAGCAGGAGCACGTCTTCCTCGGGCGCGCTCGCCTCGACCGGGTGGATCGCGAAGAAGTCGGGGGCCAGGTATCCGAGCGCGATCTCGCTCTGGTTGGCGCGGGCCTCGCGCGCGTCAGGCCCGCCGCCCGGGTCGAGCGGCGCGGGCGAGATCGCCTCCCACGACGCGAGCGCGCGTAGCCGCCTGTCGCTCGCCAGCATCCGGTGCAGGAGCGTCGTCCCGGTGCGCTGCAGCCCCGCGATCACGATCGGCCGCGACACGCTCTCGTCCGCGATCTCCGGGTGCCGCCGGTACTGCTCCTCGATGCGCGCGCGGTTCGCGAGCGTCGAGATCAGGCGCGTGCGCGTGATGACGCGGCCGAGCGGGTGCAGGTTCGCCTCCTTCTCGATCGCGTCGACGAGCACCCCGAGCGGCTCGCGGAACGAGGGATCGCCGAAGTCGAGCAGGCCGGTCGCTTCTTCCGCCGCGGCCATCAGCGACGCGGGGTCGAGCGAGGCGCCGCGGCTCGCGAAGCGCGAGGTGAGGCCGAGCACGCCGTTGAGCAGCCGCACGGGCAGCGGGCGATGGGGGCGCTCGTAGCGCGTCGAGGTCTGGCGCGGCGCCTTCACGCGAGGCCTCGCACGTCGGTCACCTTCACGACGCGCGTCCGCGGCACGGGCGCGTCGGCCATGCTCTCGGGGCGGACCCAGCGCCAGCACATGGCGCCGAACGCGTGCCCGGCCGTCTCGATCCAGTTCGGCACGCCCGGATCGCGCGCCGCGACCACGACGCGGACGCTTCCGTCCGCACGCGCCGTCGCGAGCTTGCTGTTCGTGTGGATGCGGTGCAGGTGGTAGTCGAGCGACTCCATCCAGTGGTTCTCGAGCTGGAAGTTCCAGTGGTCGCAGCGCGGCGGTGTCGCGTCGATCACCAGCGCCTCGTCGTCCGCGAGCCGCCAGTACGAGTGGTAGTAGGCGATGTCGGGCACGCCGCCCATCGCGTCGGAGAGCGCCTGATCGAAGCGCGGCAGCTGGTTCACGTGCTTGTCCTTGAACCCGTCCGCCCACATCGCGAACATCATCGACGCTCCGAACACGAGCATGCCCGCGTTCTGGAAGCCATCCGCGAGCTTCAGCGGCGTGAGCGCCTGGTCGTGCTTCCCGGGGCCGCTCGTGCGCACGAGCGCGAGCTCCGCGAGCGTCTCCGTCGCCGGGTCCAGGCGGCTCTGCCGGACGATGAGCGAGCCGGTGTCGGTCGACGTGCGGAGCCAATTCTTCGCGCCCGCAGGCCGCTCGAGGGAGAGCACGATCTCGAAGCGGCCGTCCGCGTCGAGCACCAGATCCAACGCGTCGAGGTTGCCCGCCGGCGGCATGCCGCGCGACTGCCCGTAGTGCCCGACGAGCGTCGCGAGCTGCAGGTAGTGGACGGTGTTGCGGCGCCCGCGGATCACGTACTCGTAGGCGCCCGAGATCGAGGCGTGGAAGTAGTGGTTGTCCGGGTTGTCGGCGCCCATCTTGATGGTTTCGTGCACCGGGCGACGGAGCACGGGCGCGAGCGGATCGGCGTGCTCGACGAACGCCTCGAGCCCCGCGCGCAAGAGGCGCGAGAGGTAGCGGTATCCCTCGGCGCGCGTGAGCGGATCGGCCGGGCCCGTCTGGACGATCTTCCCGGCGTCGCGGAGCCGATCGAGCAGATCGTTCCAGGCGGTTCCGTCGACGATGCGCTGCGCCGCGCGTTCTTCCGGAGAGGTCATGACGGCACTGCGCGTAGCGGGCGGGGAGCGGGGCTGTCAAGCGGGGGTGAGCGAGAACGGGGGCGAGAGCGAGAGCGAGGGCGAGGGCGAGGGCGAGAGCGAGAGCGAGGGCGAGAGCGAGGGCGAGGGCGAGGGCGAGGGCGAGGGCGAGGGCGAGAGCGAGGGCGAGGGCGAGGGCGAGGGCGAGAGCGAGCGAGAGCGAGGGCGAGAGCGACGCGCTAGAAGACGTGGATGCGCGTCCTCGGGATCGAGTCCTCGTGCGACGAGACGGCGGCGGCCGTCGTCGAGGACGGGCGCGTCGTCTCCGACGTGGTCGCGAGCCAGATCGCGCTGCACGCGCCGTACGGCGGTGTCGTGCCCGAGCTCGCCTCGCGCGCGCACCTCACGAGCATCGTTCCCGTGATCGAGACCGCGCTCGCCGAGGCCGGCGGGCTCTCCACGATCGACGCGATCGCCGTCACGCGCGGCCCGGGCCTCGTCGGGGCGCTCCTCGTCGGCATGTCGGCGGCGAAGGCGATCGCCTGGTCGCGCGATCTGCCGCTCGTCGGCGTCGACCACCTCGTCGCGCACCTCTTCGCCGTGGACCTCGTGCGCGGCGACGCACCGTCCACGCCACCCGAGCGTCCGTTCATCGGCCTGCTCGCGAGCGGCGGACACAGCGCGATCTACGAGGTCCGCGACGTCGACGCGGTCGAGCTGCTCGGCCAGACGCGCGACGACGCGGCGGGGGAGGCCTTCGACAAGGCGGGCAAGCTCCTCGGGCTGGGCTATCCCGGCGGCCCGATCGTCGATCGGCTTGCCGCGCAGGGTGATCCGCGTCGCGTCGCGCTGCCGGTGCCGATGGCCGCGCGCAAGGACTCGCTCGATCTGAGCTTCTCCGGCCTCAAGACGGCGCTCGCGCGGCGCGTGGAGCTCGAGGGGATCCCCGGCACGCCCGAGGCGCTCGCGGACACCTGCGCCGCGTTCCAGGAGCGCGTGGTCGAGGCGCTCGCCTCGCGCGCGCTGCGCGCCTGTCGTCTGCGCGGGGTGCCGCGCCTCGTGCTCGCGGGCGGCGTCGCAGCCAACCGAGGCCTGCGCGCGCGCGCGGCGGAGCTCTGCGGGCAGCGCGGCATCGACCTCTTCGTCCCGCCGCTCGCCTCGTGTACCGACAACGCCGCGATGATCGCGCACGCGGGCGCGCTCCTGCTCGCGAAGGGACGCCGCGACGACGCGTCGATGGCGCCGTACTCGCGCGCGCCCGACCTGCGGCGCGGCAAGATCGTCACGCGCGCGTGAGTCGGTCGCTTGGCTCCGCGCGGCGCGCGCTTCAGCCGCCGCCGGACGTCACCGTCACGCCGCCCGCTCCGTCGCTCGCGCACGCATCGGTGGGACCGCCGCCGAAGCAGGTGCAGTCGCCCGAGCAGCCCGGGGGTGCGGCCTCGCAGCGGTACTCGTCGGGTACGCCGCCGACGTCCGAGAGGATGTGCTCGCAGACCTCGGAGAAGCGAGCGCAGTACGCGGCGGGACCGCACGAGAAGAGCGGGTCGGCGCAGCCGAAGTCGAGGGTCTGCCAGGTGTGATCGATGCACGTGGCCATGTTGCAGGAGCCGCTGCACGGGCTCGGGCACGAGCCGCACGACTGTCCCTCGACCGTGCACGGCGAGCCGACGGCGGCCGCGGGATCGGCGGGGCACGCCGGCGTCGGCGGGCCGGCGTCGGCCGGTTCGGTCGGGCACGACCACCCGCTCGGCGTGCACACGCAGGCGGGATCGTGCGGGCCGAAGCCGGAGCACCAGCAGAGGCTGGCCGGGCCCGTGCCCGCCGGGCAGGCCCAGGCGCCGTCCACGCAGGTCGGCGAGAGCGCCGCGTCGCCGCAGACGTGGTCCGCGCCGACGTACACGCAGTAGGAGGTGTACGGCGGCGAGTCGCCTGGGCGACACACGGGAACGGGCCGCCCGCCGTCGTCGCCGAGCCCGCCCGCGTCCGCCCCGGGCACGCCGTGGGACTCGGCGCACCCGGTGGCCGCGAGCAGCACGATCCCGACTACGATCCCGACTCGTCTGCGCATCCGGCTCGCTCCCGGCCGCGGCACAGCGCGGCGCACCGGCGAGACGACCTGCGAGCCGCGTGCCGACGTCGGGGCTATGGTTGTCCGCATGGATCGGCGCGCGTTCGCTCTGGGCTCGCTCGCCCTGCTCGTGGCCTCGCCCGGGGCGGCGCGAGCGCAGCGATGCCCCCGCGAGGAGTGGAGCGGCACCGGGGAGCCCGCGGGGCGTGAGCCGGTCGACGCGGAGGCGCTGACGGACCAGGAGCGCTCGCACGTACCGGTGCTCACGCTGCCGCGGCACGTGCGCGTCGGTCGTCCGTTCGACCTCGCGGTTCAGATCGGGCTGCGCCCCCACGAGATGAGCGCCGCGCACCACATCGACTGGATCGAGGTCTGCCTCGACGAGCAGCGCGTCGCGGTCATCGATCTCGGGGCGGACGTGCCCTTTCCGATCGTGCGCGTCCCGATCGTGCTGCACGGTCCGGCCGTGCTCGTCGCGCGCGCGCGCTGCAACCAGCACGGCGTCTGGCGCACGCGCCGCGAGATCACGATCGGCTGACGACACCGGCGAGCGCCCGAGCTGGTCAGAGCAGCGCGTGCGAGACGCGCGCCGGGGCCCGCGTCCGCATCGCGCGGTGAACGAGCGAGAGCGCCAGGGCCGCGCTCATCACCAGCACGGTCTCGGCCGCCGTCGTTCGCGCGAGCGTCGAGGGGTCGGCGAAGGTCCACGCGCCGAGCGAGAGCCCGGCCAGGGCGACGAGGCCCGCGATGGCGATCGCGGCCGGCAGGGCGGAGATGCGGCCGCGCACCTGGGCGAGGAGCCACGTGGTGAGCGCGGTCGAGACCGAGAGCGCCACGACTCCCGCGCGCCCCACGGGCGAGAGGCCCGTGCCCTCGATGACGACGAGCGAGCCGATCGCGAGCACCACGAGATCGTCGAGCAGCCCGAGCGCTCGCTGGGACGGGCGGCTCGTCGCCACGCTGACGCCCACGAGGCCGAGCGCGATCGGTCCCGCGGGCTGCGCGAAGAGCGGCCAGGCGAGCACGCTCGCCGACCCGTCGCGCGTGAGCGTCGCGAGGTCGGCGCTGCCCTCTGCGATCGGCAGGACGGAGAGCCCGGCGGCGAGCCCGAGCGCTCCACCGACCGCGAGGGGCAGTGAGCGGGGCTCGCCGCGCGCGTCCGCGAAGCGGATCGCCGCCCGTAGGCCCGCCAGCGCGGCGATCACGACGGGCAGGGACGGCGCCAAGCCGCTCGCCGCCAGGCGGACCAGGCCGTACGCGATCACGATCGAGCCGGCCGCGCGCGCCAGGAGCGCGGCCGAGGGTCGCGTCAGCGCGGGCGCGGGACGCGGCGCGGCGTAGTCGATCGACGCGAGGGGGAGCGCGCGGAGCAGGGCGATCCAGGCGAGCACGATCGCGAGCTGCGCGAGCCGGGCGAGGTCGCGCGCCGCGTCGTCGTCGCGTCGGTCGCCGAGCACGCACGCCACACGGCGCTCGGGCTCCCCCTCACGCAGCAGCGCGAGATCCACGGAGAGAACGTCCGCCGGGACGACCGGCGCATCGCCAGGCACGAAGCGCGCATCGCCTTCGCCGAGCAGCACGTCGCCCGGGGCGAGGCCGAGCGCGCGGCCGCGGCCCTCGGGGTCCACGCTCGCGATGGCCAGGCCCGGCGCGCTCGAGGGCATCCACGCGACGCCGAGCACGCGATCGAGCGATCGCTCGGTGGTGTCGATGGATCGCGCGGGCACGAAGTCGATCGTGACCTCGCTCGAGCGTCCCAGCACGGCGCCCGGCAGCCCTTGCCAGCGTGCCTCCTCGCGCACCTCGACCGCGCCGTGGAAGGTCGCCCGCCCGAAGCGCTCGCGCAGGGTGCGCTCGGCGATGGTCACCTCGATGCGCCCCTCGGCCACGGCCTGCGCGCGGAAGTCCTCGGTGATCGGCTCCGCCGGCTCGAAGGGACGCGCGAGCTGACCGATGAGCCGGACGCTCACGGGGTGGTGGATGGCGAAGGGCCCGCCCTCGACGACGAGCGAATGCCCGGGGCCGATCTCGGCCGGTCCGACGCTCGTCACCTCCAGGAGGTCCGCCTCGCGCGCGTCCTCGCAGCCCGGGCCGAGCACCGCCGGGAGCACGCAGAGAAAGAGGTATCGACGCGCGACGAGCACCGAGAGCCGGAATCTCTCGTCGCCGCCCGGGTGCGTCCAGAAATCGGCCGCTTGCCAACCCTGCCGCGCTGCTCCACGAATCGCATCCCGCGGAGGAAACCCATGAGCTCGGTTCGCAACGTCGTCATCATCGGATCGGGCCCGGCCGGCCTCACGGCCGCCATCTACGCCGCGCGCGCCAACCTCAAGCCCGTCTGCGTCGAGGGCGTGGCCGTCGGCGGCATCGCGGGGGGTCAGCTGATGATCACCTCGACCGTCGAGAACTACCCGGGCTTCCCCGAGGGCATCACGGGGCCCGACCTCATGGCGAGGTGGAAGGCGCAGGCCGAGCGCTTCGGAACCGAGATCGTCTCGAGCGACGTCGTGAAGGTCGACTTCGCCAGGCGCCCGTTCACGACCGTCTGCGACGACGGCCGCGAGATCCTCTCGAACGCGGTGATCATCTCGACGGGCGCGAAGGCCAAGTGGCTGCACGTCCCGGGCGAGAAGGAGCTCGAGAGCAAGGGCGTGAGCGCCTGCGCGACGTGCGACGGCTACTTCTTCAGGAACCAGGACGTGTGCGTCGTCGGCGGCGGTGACACCGCGATGGAGGAGGCGCTCTACCTCGCCGGCCTCTGCAAGACCGTCACGGTCATCCACCGGCGCAAGGAGTTCCGCGCGTCGCGCATCATGGTCGAGCGCGCGCAGAAGCACCCCAAGATCAAGTGGCTGCTCGACTGCGCCGTGACGAAGGTGCTCTCCGCGGGCACGGGCCACCAGGAGACGATCTCGGGCATCGAGGTGAAGAACCTCCTCACCGGCGAGACCAACGTGCACCCGACGCAGGGCCTCTTCGTCGCGATCGGCCACGAGCCGAACACGCAGCTCTTCCAGGGCGTCCTCGAGATGGAGGAGACCGGCTACCTGAAGACGGCGGCGGGCACCACGCGCACGAACGTCGAGGGCGTGTTCGCCTCGGGCGACGTGCAGGACCACGTGTACCGCCAGGCCGTCACGGCCGCGGGCACCGGCTGCATGGCCGCGATCGAGGCCGAGCGCTGGCTCGCCGCGAACGACCTGCTCGTGCACTGACCCGGGCGCGCGGGATCCGCCGGATCAGGGCAGCGGCGCGAAGCCGGCCGCCGAGACGAAGCGCTGGAAGTAGTAGAGCACGACGCCGTCGTGGCTGAGCATGCTGTGCTTCACGAGCAGCGGGTGCGCGAAGGCGGCGGGCTCGAGCGTCGCCGTGGTGTCGTCGAGGAGGAGCCACTCCGGGTGGCCGAGCGCGGCGAGGCCGGTCTCGATGCGGGCGCCGAGCGCGCGCGAATTCGCGTCGGTGCCGCCGCCGTCCGAGTAGACGACCGCGAAGCGGAGCGCTCCGGCCGACGAGGGATCGAAGCGCGCGAGCTGATCGACCGTGTAGCCGTCGTACACGGCCGTCTCGCCGTAGAGCGAGTCGAAGAGCATCACCTCGCGCACGCCGGGCACGTGTCCGCGATCGAGCGCGCGGGCGACGGCCGTGTAGCCGCCCGAGTGGCTCGCGAGCACGACCCGATCGAGATCGGCCAGCGACGTCGGGCGGCCGAGCATCGCGCCGAGGTGGTCGTCGAAGAGCTCGCTCAGCAGATCGCCGAGCCCGCCCTCGCTGGCGAGCGCGCCGGTGGCGCCGCTCGCCTCGTCGTACGCGACCTCGACCGCGATGAGCAGCGCGTTGACGTGCGCGGCGTCG
This sequence comes from Sandaracinaceae bacterium, assembly GCA_044220955.1. Lineage (GTDB taxonomy): Bacteria > Myxococcota_A > Polyangia > Polyangiales > Sandaracinaceae > JBBSAT01. The sequence goes on along the minus strand of JBGAQA010000026.1, from coordinate 29,652 downwards.
AGCTGCTCGACGAGGTGGTGCGCGGTGCGCGCTCCCGCGCCGGACGTGCACTCCGTGGCCGTGCTGCCGATCGCGTTCAGCACGCAGTTGTGGAACCCGTGGAAGTAGACGATCGCTCCCTGCGGCGCGCAGGCGTCGTAGCCGGCGGGCACGTGCACCGCGACGTCGGGGTGGCCGCTGCCGGGGAACGCGCCGTGGGCGAGGGTGAAGGAGAGCGGCGAGGGGAGGGTGACCGGGCACGTGGGCGGGCCGCCGTCGGGAGCGAGGAACGCGTCGGTGGAGGGCGCGTCCGCCGATGCCGCCGCGTCCGTCACCGCGGGGGCGTCGAGCGCCGGGCCGGCGTCCGTGCGCGCCGCGCTCGGGGTGCACGCGACGAGCGAGGACGCGACGAGGAGCGCGCGGGCGGAAGGGATCGGGGTGGAGAGCCGAAGCAAGCTCGGGACGATCTCTCAGTGCGTCGCCGGCAGGAGGCGCACCTGCGTGCGGCTGACGTTCGAGTCGGCCGAGTCCGGGTTGCCGAGCCAGTGCACGCGCACCCGTGAGCCGCCGTCGTCCGACACCACGCGGCCCTCGAACCAGTAGCTCTCGTACGCGAGCACGGGCGTTCCGGGCGCGACGGCGGTCGGGCCGATGAGCGGCAGGTCGCTGCGCGACAGGCCGTCGGGCACCGCGTAGAACGGTCCGACGTGCAGGCGGCTGCGGTCGAGCGTCGCCCGCGACCGATCCTCGAAGAGCACGCTCACGCGGCCGTCGGGACGGAGCTCCGTGATGCGCGCCTCGTACCAGGGGCCGTGCCCCTGCTGTGCGCCGACGACCTGACCGACGGCGAGCGCGTCGGCCGGGCCCGGTGGCGTCAGGTCCCGCATCTCGACGGGGGACGTGTGCCCGGCCACCTCGCCCACGAGCTGCGCCGGGGCCACCGGGCGGGCGGGGATCACGGGGCCCGCGGGCCCGGGCTCCGCGCCGCTCAGCACGATCGGCATGCCGCCGACCCAGGCCCAGCTCGGCGCGTCGGCCGTCGACTCGGTGATGCGCCCCCAGCAGTGCACGCCCGCGGCGAGCCTTGCACACACGTAGTCGCCGTCGGCGTCGATCTGCTGCACCGCCGTCAGCGTCGGGCGCGGGAAGCCGACGTCGCACTCGCTGCCCACGCAGTCGATCGAGCCGTCGGTCGCCAGCACCCACGTCGCCCCGAACGCGGCGACGAGCGTCTGCACGTTGGCGCGCGGGAACGGGATGAGATCGGTCGAGTCCTGCGTCGTGACGCCGAGCTCGCCGTTCGGGTTCGGGCCGGTGCAGGACCACACGCCGTTCGCGCGGAAGCACGTCTGGAGGTTGGCGGTGATCGCGTCCACGCCCGTCGTCGGCAGGTGTACGCGGTCGGCGACGCCGCCCCAGCAGAACCCGCGGCCCGTGCTCGTCCGGCCGCACCCGCCGAACCCGCTCGGGATCGCCTCGACGGTCGCGTCGTGGTGCACGATCCCGAGCGGCGTGGGCACCTCCTCGATCCACCCCGGCAGGCCGAGCAGGCCGAGCAGGTTCGTGCCCCAGCCGGCGACGTCGCCGTCGGCGGTGACGACGGTGGCCCCGAGGCCGAGCGAGAGATCGACCGCGTTCGCCACGCCGGGGACCTGCACGGGGGTGGTGGCGTCGGCGGCGACGCCCGTGCCGAGCGAGTCGCCCCGCCCCCAGCACCACACCGTGCCGTCGCGTCGGCGGGCGCAGCTCACCATGAACATCACGTCCACCTCGACGGCGTCGTGGATGCCGGCGACCACCACGGCGGTCGTCGGGCTCGCCGTCGTCGTCCCGTTGCCGAGCTGACCGTGCGAGTTGAGGCCCCAGCACTCGACGGTCCCCGACGCCGTCACGGCGCAGGCGTGATCCGACGCGACGGCCACCTGCGAGAGGACGACCGCCTCGGGCGCGGCGCCCTCTGCGCCTTCGACCGCCGTGCCGCTCCCGCCGCTCCCTGCCCCGAAGCAGCAGCCCGTCAGCCCCAGCACGACCCAGCCCAGGCCCCAACGTCCGTCGATCATCTACACCTCCGCGCGCCGGCTCCCGTCCGGCACCCGGCGATGATGCACGACGAGGTCGGCCACGCGCGGACGGAACGCACGCGTCGCGGGGCCACGACCGGGCGCCGGCCTCACTCCGGGCCGGGCCGGCGGCGCGCGGCCAGACCCTCGAGCAGCACCCGGAAGAGCCTCCTCAGCTCCGCGCGGCTCGGCTTCCTCGAGGGCCGCGCCAGCGCCTCGATCTCGAGGCCGCGGAGCGTCGCGAGCACCACGCGCGCGTCGAGCGCGGGATCGCTCGAGCCGAGCATCTCGGCGTAGCCAGCGAGGATCGACTCGAGCTTGTCCTGCCACGCGCGGTAGACGGGCTCGAGGCCCGAGTTGCGGCCGATCTCGAGCACGAGCTCGTACTCCGCGACGAGCCCCGCGCGGTCGTCCACGACGTCGCTCAGGACGGTCGCGGCCAAGAGGTCCGCCGCCGCCTCCACCGGCGTGGTCACGTCGGCCGAGAGCGGCGCGCCGATCGCGTCGAAGCGCGCGATGGCGGTCGTGGCGTAGTGCTCGAGCGACTCTCGCAGGAGCTCCTCGCGTGACCGGAAGTAGTACGTCGTGGCCCGCACCGAGGTGCCCGCCTCTGCGGCGACGGCGCGGTGCGTGACTCCGCGCGGACCCTCGCGCGCGAGCAGGCGCAGGGTCGCCTCGAGCACCTCCCGCCGCGTCTGCTCTCCGCGCTCTTGCCGCCTCGGCGTCATCGCGGCCGCGCCCGGCAGAGGCGGCCCGCGCGCGAGAGCGCCGGGTGCAGCTCCCGGAAGACGTCGTACGCGTCCCGGTACACGGCCGCGTTCGCGCGCTCCGGGTCGAAGCGCTTCTCGACGCGCACGGTCCGACCGATCGCCTCGACGCCGGGCAGCGCGCCCGTCGCGACGGCCGCGATCAGCGCGCACCCGACCGCACCCGCGTGCTGGGGATCGCGGACGCGCTCGATCGGGCGCTGCACGACGTCGGCGAGGATCGAGAGCCACACGTCGCTCTGCGCGCCCCCGCCGATCGCGCGCAGGCTCGCGCAGGGCTCCCCCGCCGCGGCGCACGCGTCGAGGATCCAGCGGAGGTTGAGCGCGACCCCCTCGTACACGGCGCGCATCAGGTGGTGGCGCCCGTGATCGAGCGAGAGGTTGACGAAGGCGCCGCGAACGCGCGTGTCGGGGACGGGCGAGCGCTCGCCGAACATCCACGGGAAGAAGAGCAGGCCGCGCGAGCCTGGCTCGGCCCGCGCCGCCAGCGCGTCGAGCGTCGCGTCGTCTCCGGCGCCGACGTGCTCCTCGAACCACGCGCGGCACGCGCCCGCGGTCTCGGACTCTCCGATCATCAGGCAGTCGCGCGGGTGCACCGCCGGGACCGACGCGATGCCGTGCGCGGGGACGTGCTTGGGGCTCGCCACGGTGACGCCGATCCACGACGACGTGCCGAGATAGACGTGCGCGTCTCCCGTGCGCACGGCCCCCGAGCCGACGGCCGCGCTCGGGATGTCCGCCATCCCCATCGCCACGGGCGTGCCCGCGCGCAGCCCGAGCGCCTCGGCCGCCTCGGCCGTGAGCCCGCCGGCCACGTCGGTCGATGCCACGAGCGGCGGCATCTTCTCGAGCGGGAACGCGATCGCCGCCGAGAGCAGGCGTGACCACCTCCGCTTCCGCGCGTCGAGCATCCCGGTGGCGCCGGCGGCGGTGGGGTCGATGCGGACGCGCCCCGTCGCGCGCGACACGAGGTACCCCGTCGCGTCGGTGAAGAACGCGGTGTCGCGGAAGACCGCGGGCTCCTCGTCGGCGATCCAGGCGATCTTCGCCACGACGTCCTTGCCGGTGGGCGAGCCGCCCGCGAGCAAGCGCAGGATGCGCTCGCCGCCCATCCGCCGCGTCAGCCGGCGCGCCTGTTCCTCGCCGCGTCCGTCCATCCAGATGATCGGGCGGCGCGACGGCGTTCCGTCGGCCCGCAGCGCGACGAGCGAGAGCATCTGCCCGGCGAAGGCGACGCCCGCGACGTCGTCCGGGGTGACGCCCGCCTGCTCCAGCACCGCGCGCGTGCAGTCGCACACGGCGCGCCACCAGTCCTGTGCGCTCTGCTCCGCCCAGCCGGGGCGAGGATGATCGAGCGGGTAGGACGCGACGTGGTGCGCGAGCAGGCGCCCCTCGGCGTCGACGACGACGGCCTTGTTGCCGCCCGTCCCGAGGTCGTGGCCGACGAAGACTGGCATCGCGCCATTCTCCGACGTTCAGAACGAGAGCGGCAGGGTCCGTCGCTCGCCGTGCTCGTCGATCGACTCGATGTGGACGGCGTCCGATCCACCGGCGCCGAGCTTCTTGGACGCCGAGAGGGCGAGCGTCATGACCTCGAGCGGGCTCACCGCGGCCTCCGGGGGGAAGACTCCCTTGCGCGTGATCGCGCCTCGACCCATCAGCACCGCCCCGACGGCGGCGGGGATGCCGGTCCCCTCGCCCGCGCCGGCGGACGTGGACGAGAGCTGGAACACGAACGACTGCTTCTTGCCCGCCTTGAGCCCGCCCACCACGACCTTGAGACAGCCCGCCGGGCCGCGGACGCCGGCCTCGGCGAGCAGCGCGGGACGGCGCCGCAGGATGTGCGCGACCGAGAAGTCGAGCGGCGAGATCCGGTGCCCGTCGACCTCGAGCGGCGTCTCGACGCACGCGCCGACCCGCACCATGTCCTGCGTCAGGCGGAAGTACGAGAGCGGGAAGATGACGCCGAGGTTGGTCGCGCGCTTGAGCCCCGGGATGTACGCGGGGAGCGTGATCGTCTCGGGGTGCGGATACGGGTAGACCGGAAAGCGCCCGACGTTGCGGAAGTCCGACTCGACCACGTAGGCCTGTCCGCTCTCCTCGAGCTGACGCACGCTCACGAAGCGCCCGTCGATGAAGAGCGGGACGTCGTTCACCATCGCGTGGATCCGGTGCTTCACCACGGCGGGGCCCTCCTCGGGCTCGCCTCCGTGGATGTGCATGATGTCGACCTCCTCGATCTGATCGAGGAGCATCTCGGCGCAGAGCTTCACGAAGACGTTGGCGAGGCCCGGCGAGTTGCCCATGCCGACGAGGGCCGAGACCCCAGCGTCTCTGGCCGCACCGTCCAGCTCGAGCATGGCACGCGTGGGCGCGAGGTCGTCGCAGACGTCCACGTAGTTCACGCGCGCCTCGAGGGCGGCCTTCAGCACCGGCAGCCCGAAGCGGTAGAACGGGCCGACGCAGTTGAGGACCACCGACGCGCCGCGCAGCGCGCTCGCGATCGAGGCGGGGTCGGCGACGTCGACGAGCGCGGACGTCACGCGCCCGCCGCCGAGGCTCGTCGCGAGCTTGGCCGCCTCGTCCACGCGGAGGTCGGCGACCACGATCTCGTCGAACGCTTCGAGCGCCGCGAGCGCACGCGCCGCGACGCTGCCGATCCCACCACCGCCACCGAGCACCACGACCTTGGACATGAGGACCTCCGTGCACGCTCGCGTCCCCGCCGGAGAGGCCGTTCGTCGCGCGAGCGCCCAATATGTAACTGATGTTCCATTTAGTGCAAGCGCGGGCGCGCCCGCGCGCTCTCCCGGGAAAAAGTCACCCGCAGCGCCTGGCGGTCCGCGCCCCGGCGATTAGCTGCCGCGCATGCGGCAGCGAATCGCGCTCGTCTCCTTCGTCGTCCTCTGCGCGTGCGCCTCCGAAGGTCCGCCGCCCCGGCCGAGCGCTGCGCTCGTCGCGTCCGGTCAGGCGCTGCCGGACGGCTACCTGCTGGACGCCCGCGGCGAGGAGCCGATCGTCGCGGTCCGCAACGCGGCAGGCGAGACCGAGATCCGAGGCGTGTCCGGCGTGCTCGCGCCTCCCATCGCGGGCCACGAGCAGGCCACGCTCCGCGCGCTCCGCTCGACGCCCGACGGCGCGATCTGGGCGTGCCACGACGACGGCATCGCGGTCTTCGCCGCGGGGCACTGGACCCACCACGACTTCGCGTCGTTCCTCGAGCTCGGCCCCTGCACCTCGCTCGACGCGCGCGCCGTCGACGACGTCTACGCCGGCGTCGGCACCGACATCTGCGCGTGGGACGGGGCCACGTGGGACTGCTTCGGCTTCGGCCGCACGCGCCAGATCACGCTCAGCCCCGGGCACCTCTGGTTCCTGCTCCCCTCGCTCCACTACGACGATCTCACCGTCATCGACACGGTCTCGCGCGCCACGCCCGGCCGCGTCCGCGTCGGGGCCGTCGGGAGCACCGACGGACTGCGTCCCGTCCCTGGCGCCGAGCAGATGGTGGTGCTCGGCCTCGACGGGGACGCGCGCGCGCTGCGCGTGGTCGATCCGGACGGGCGCTTCACCACGCTCGACGGCGTGGATGCGGTGTTCGCGAGCGCGGACGAGAGCTACGTGCTGCAGGTTCTCCCGTCCCCCGTCGCCGCGTGCTCGCAGTTCGTCTGCGGGCAGGGCGAGGCGTGGGCCGAGCTCGTGGTGCTCCACCACGTGGGCGCGACCACGACCGAGGTCGGTCACGTGACCGCGGCCGGGCCCGCGGGAGTCCCGTGGCGCGGGCTCTTCGTTCACGGCGCGCTGCGCGTGCAGACCGCGACGGGCCTGCTCGCCCTGCCGTGACGCGGAGGCGTCCGCCCCCCGCTCAGTCGAAGTCTTCGCGCACGATCGTGTCGAGCGCGCGCTCTGCGAGGGCGGTGATCGTCCAGGCGGGGTTGCACGTCGGCGTGACGCCGGGGACCAGCGATCCATCGACGACGTAGAGGCCGGGCACGCCGCGCATGCGGCCGAACGTGTCGGTCGCGCGCCCCATCACGCATCCGCCGAGCGGATGGAAGGTCGACTCGCGGCTGCGCCCGGGGAGCGTCTCGATCGCGCCGCCCGTCGCCGTGTCGAGGCGCATCCCGACGTTCTCCGCGGCCGCGCGCGCCGTCACCTTGCTGGCGGGATCCCACTCGAGGACCGCGCGGTCGAGCGCCGTGTCGTAGCGGAAGGCGCCGAACGCATCCGGGATCGACGAGCAGGGGCAGATGAGCTTGTGACTCTCGAAGCCCCAGGCGGCGGCGCCGTACTCCATCGTGACCGGCGCGACCGGGTTGGCGAGATCGCGGACGACCACGAAGGGCGGACCGCCCTGGAGCGCGCCGGTGTTCTCGGTGAGCTGTCCTCGGACGAAGATGTGCTGGCCGTTCTGGCCCCAGTGCTCTCCGACCTCGGCCGGGAGCGCGGGCATGGCGCCGCGCGCGCGTGCCTCCACGAGCAGGCGCGTCGAGTGGATCGAGCCCGCCGACATGACGAGCACCGGCGCCAGGAACGTGACGTGCTCGATCACCGTGCCGTCCTCGCGGATGTGCTCGCACTCGACGCGGAAGCCGCCGCCGGGCTGCGCCGCGACGCTCGTCACCTGGTGCAGGGGCCGCAGCTCGAAGTGCCCGGTCGCCTCGGCCGCCGCGAGGTAGGTGCGGTCGATCGAGCCCTTCGCGCCGCTGTTCAGCCCGTAGACGTAGTCGCCCGCGATCGCCTCCTCGGGCATCGTGCCCTCCATCTCGGCGCGCACGAGGTCCCAGTCGACCGCCTGCGAGATCATCTCGAGCGTGAGCCCGGTGCGCATCGCGTGGTCCATGAAGACGCGCGCCGCCTCGTAGGTCGGGCTCGCCAGGATGTCGCTCGGGATCTGCGTGCCCGGGAGCAGCTCGGAGACGCGTGGGTACCAGACGTTCTCCATGTCGTCGTACGAGATCTCGGACGGGAACACGCCGCCCCAGAGCGAGCGCGGCACGCGCAGGAGCATGCCGGCGTACGCGAGCGACCCGCCGCCCACCGCCGAGCCGATCATGGCGTCGATGTTGTCGCCGGCGAAGCGCTCGATGAGGCCGGTGTAGGGGGTCAGGCCCCGCCGGATGAGGCCGATCGGCGACTCGGTCGCGAGCCACGCGGAGCGCTCGTCGGGCTCCCGCAGCGAGCAGAACGTGTCGTGCGCGTCGGTGATGGGCCAGCGGCGCCCCCGCTCGAGCATCGTCACGGGGATCCCGGCCTGCGTGAGGCGGAGGGCGGCGACGCCGCCGCCGAAGCCCGAGCCGACGATCAGCGGGTGGCCGAGGTCGACGACGTTCGCGGACGAGGCGCCACAGCCGACGAGCGGGATCGCGGCGGCGCCGGCGGCGGAGCGCAGCAGGAAGCTGCGGCGGCCGAGGAGCGAGGGACGGACGTTCTGCACGGGGAAGACCTCCGTGCCGCAGCTAGGCTCCGCGCGCGCGACCTCCAGCGCTCCGGTCCCGGTGCTGTGACGAGAGTCTCCACTTGTTTTCACGACGTTTGCTGCGCGCGAACGTTGCGCGCGCACGCTTCATGCGCGCGCGCTTCATGCGCGCGCGCCGCGCTCGCTCGCCGTCTCCGACTCGAGCGCGTCGAGCATCAGATCGACGAGCCAGCGCACGTGCGCGCGCCGCTCGTCGAGGAGCGGCGGAGCGAGCGGCTCGCTCCCGAGCACGCGCGCGAGCAGCGGCGCGTACGTACACCAGTTGATCACGGCCCCCGAGAAGGTGACGAAGAGCTGCCGGGCCGACGCGCGCCCCTCGCGGGGTGCGATCTCGAGCAGCGCCTCCTCGACGAAGCGGAAGAGCGGGCGGTAGCTCTTCTCGACGAGCGGATGCGTCTCCGGGTTGGAGAGCTGCGCCTGGACGAGCGTCGCGTAGCGGGCGTGGCTCGCCATGAAGTCGAGGTAGGCCTCGACGAGGCGGTGCATCCGCTCGCGCACGTCGCCGCCGCTCGCGAGCGCGCTGGCGAGCGCGTCGCGATGCGCGTCGTAGTATTGCTGGAGCACCGCCTCGAAGAGGCCGCTCATGCTCCCGAAGTAGTAGAAGACGAGGGCCTTGTGCGCGCCGGCCCGCTCCGCCACGTCGCGGGCGCTCACGCCCTCGTAGCCGCGTGCGCAGAACAGATCCTCGGCCGCGCCGAGGATGCGCGCCTGGGTCGCTCCGTCGATCCTGGGGGGTGCGGTCTTGCGGGGCGGCCGGGCGGTCCGGCGGGTGCGAGGGCGTGTCACGCCCGGATTCTGGCCGCGTCATCCGATCGGTCAAGTCGCTTGACCGATCGGATAAACGATCCAGGATGGCCTCGTCGCCGGGCAGTCCGGCGGGAACGACGAGCGGAGGGCACCATGGGACTCGCGGCGGTGTTGGGGCAGCGCAGCACGGAGAAGGTCAAGGGCGGGGAGATCGTCGCGCGGATGCTCGCGGCGGAGGGCGTGACCCGCGTCTTCGGGATCATGGACGGCACGTACCTCGGTCTCTGCGCCGCGCTGCGGCCCGCCGGGATCGAGCTCGTCACGCCGCGCCACGAGACGAGCGCCGCGCACATGGCCGGGGCCTACGCGCAGCTCACCGGAGGGCTCGGCGTCTGCATCGCCAGCAACGGTCCGGGCGTCGCCAACGTCCTGCCGGGCGTCGCCGTCGAGCAGGCCGAGGGGCACCGCGTGCTCCTGCTGACCAGCTGCCGCCGCGAGGGCATCGTGTACCCCGACCGTGGCGGCGCGTACCAGTCGTTCCCCCAGGTGGAGGTCACGCGCCCGATGACGAAGTGGAGCGGCGTGGTCCCCTCGATGGACCGCCTGCCCGAGCTGGTCCGCCGCGCGCTGCGCGAGTGCTTCGAGGGGCGGCCCGGCGTGGTCCACCTCGACGTGCCGGAGTCGATCTACAACGGCGTGACCGAGCTCGCGCCCGGCGCGCTCCGGCCGCCCTCCTCCTATCGCGTGACGACGCCGATCGAGGCGACGCAGGAGCAGGTCGAGGACGTCGCGCGCTGGCTCGACGAGGCGAAGCTCCCGCTCGTTCACGCCGGCTCGGGGGTGCTCTCCGCGGGCGCGACGCTCGAGCTCGCGGCGCTCGCCGAGCTGCTCGAGGCGCCCGTCACGACGAGCTGGGCCGCGCGCGCGGCCATCGACGAGCGCGACCGGCACGCGATCCCGATGATCTTCGTGGGCACGGTCAACGAGGCCCGCCGCAGCGCCGATCGCGTGCTCGTGCTCGGCTCCCGCCTCGGCGAGACCGACTGGTGGGGGAAGGCGCCCTACTGGGGCGACCCCGCCGAGCAGGAGGTCGCGCAGGTCGACGTGGACGCGGCGACGCTCGGCAACACGCGCGGCGTTCGCTTCGCGGTGCGCGCCGACGCCAAGGCGTTCCTCCAGGCGCTGCTCGCGGAGCTCGGGCGACGACGCGGCGCACGCGAGCTGCGCGCGCGTCGCACGCACCTCGAGCAGCTCCGCGCGGCGTGCGCGGCGCGGCGCGCGGAGCTCGACCGCAAGCTCGACGACGACTGCGTCCCGATGGCGTCGGCGCACGTCGGGCGGATCTGCCAGGACACCTTCGCGCCGGACGCGATCATGGTCGCCGACGGTGGCAACACCACCATCTGGGCCCAGTTCTTCCACGAGTCGCGGTCGGTCAACGCGATGGTCGGCACGCCGAAGATGGGGATGCTCGGCGCGGGCGTCTCGCAGGCGCTCGGAGCGCAGGTCGCCTTCCCGGGGCGGCAGGTCTATTGCGTGATCGGCGACGGCGCGATGGGCTTCCACCCGCAGGAGATCGAGACGGCCGTCCGCAACCGCCTGCCGGTCGTCTACCTCGTCCTCTGCGACAAGCAGTGGGGCATGGTGAAGATCAACCAGAGCTTCGCGCTGAAGCCGGTCAAGACGCTCGTGCTCAAGACGCTCGGCCCGGACGAGACGATCAACGCCGACCTCGGCGAGATCGAGTTCGACGTGCTCGCCCGCTCGATGGGCGCCCACGGGGAGCGCGTCGCCGACCCGCGCGGCCTGCGCGGCGCGATCCAGCGCTCGCTCGCGTCGGGCAAGCCGGCGGTCATCCACGTCGACGTCGATCCCGTCAAGCACATGTGGGCACCGGAGCTGAAGACGTTCAAGGACATGCACCAGGAGCCGAAGGGATGAGGGCCGTCCTCGTCACGGGCGCGGCCGGCTTCGTCGGCCGCCGGCTCGTCCGCGCGCTCCGCGAGGCGGGGCCGGGCGCGTTCACGGGCATCGTCGCCACCGACGTCCGCGACATCCCACTCGCCGAGCGCGAGCCGGGCGTCGTCTACGAGCGGCTCGACGTGCGCTCCGGCGGGCTCGGGGCGCTCCTCGGCCGCCACCGCATCGACACGGTCGTGCACCTGGCGACCATCGTCAGCCCCGGTCGTTCTCTCTCTCGCGAGGCGCAGTACGACGTGGACGTGCGGGGGACCGAGAACGTCGTCGAGGCCTGCGTGCGGGAGGGTGTCGCGCGCCTGGTCGTCACGAGCAGCGGGGCGGCGTACGGCTACCACGCCGAGAGCCCCGCGCTCCTGACGGAGGACGCGCCGCTGCGCGGCAACGAGGCGTTCGCGTACTCCCACCACAAGCGCCTCGTCGAGGAGCTCCTCGCGCGCGCGCGCACGGAGCACCCCGAGCTGGCGCAGCTCGTCTTCCGGCCGGGGACCATCCTCGGCGAGGGCGCCTCCAACCCGATCACCGACATCTTCGAGAAGCCCGTGATCGTCGGGCTGCGTGAGTCGGACACGCCCTTCGTGTTCGTCTCGGACGACGACGTCGTGCGCGCGATCGTGACCGGCGTGCGCGAGGGCTGGACGGGGATCTACAACCTCGCGGGCGAGGGCGTGATGACGCTGCGCGAGATCGCGGCGCGGCTCGGCAAGCCCTTCGTCGGGCTCCCCGAGGCCGCGCTCCGGAGCGGCATCGGCCTGCTGCGCTCGATCGGGGCGACCCAGTACGGGCCCGAGCAGACGGCGTTCCTCGCGCACCGGCCCGTCCTCTCGGCGGAGAAGCTGCGGCGCGAGCGTGGCGTGCGGCTCACGCCGAGCCGCGCGGTGTTCGAGGCGTGGGCGCGCAGCGTCGAGCGGCGCGCCCGTGGGGCCGGCTCGTTCGCGGGCCGCTCGGTCGTGGTGACGGGGGGCGCCGGCGGCATCGGCCTGGCGACGGCGCGGCGCTTCGCGGCGGAGGGTGCGCGGGTCGCGCTGCTCGATCGCGACGTCGAGCGCGCGCGGCTCGAGGCGGAGCGGATGCGATCCGAGCGACGGGACGCGATCGCGATCGCCTGCGACGTGTGCGACGAGGCCTCCTGCCGCGACGCCATCGCGCGGGTCGTCGAGACCTTCGGTGGGGTGGACGTCCTGGTGAACAACGCCGGCGTGGCCCACCGCAGCCTCTTCGCCGACACGGCGCCCTCCGTGATCCGGCGGATCATGGAGGTGAACTTCTTCGGGGCCGTCCACTGCACGCAGGCGGCGCTGCCGAGCCTCCTCGCGCGGCGCGGCACCGTCATCGCCGTGTCCAGCGTCGCCGGGTTCGCGCCGCTCGTGGGTCGAACCGGGTACGCGGCGAGCAAGCACGCGCTGCACGGCTTCTTCGACTCGCTGCGCAGCGAGGTCGCCCATCGCGGCGTCCACGTGATGCTCGTCTGCCCCTCGTTCACCGACACCGCGATCGATCGCAACGCCGTCGGAGGCGACGGTCGTGCCGCACCGCCCGGGAAGGCGACCGTCGGTGCCCTGGCGTCGCCCGAGCAGATCGCCGAGTCGATCGTGCAGGGAGCCCGGCGGGGAGCCCAGAGGGTGCTGCCGACGTCGGTCAGCCGGAGCGCGTGGTGGCTCTCCCGCCTCGCGCCGCGCGCGTACGGCCGCGTGATGCTCGCCAAGCAAGGTGCGGAGTTCGGGATCGGCCCCACGCCGTGAGCGCGCAGGGCCGGAGGCCGCCGCCCGCGCGCGCGGGCCCAGGTGCGCGGGCCCGGGCGGTGCGTCTGCACGCCCCGTGGAGTCGTCGTGCGGACGGGTGAGCCAGCCCAGTGATCCCGGGCTGCCGGGTGCGGACGTCCGGGCCGTTTTCGACGAGGGCGGGGTCCTCGTCCAGCTCTTCGAGGCCGCCCCCCTGGGCTGGGTGCTCGTGGAGGAGGGGCGGATCGTCTACGTGAACCGAGGCGCCGAGGGCCTCTTCGGATACGCGCGCGAGGAGATGGTCGGGCAGGCGCTCGAGCTGCTCGTGCCCGAGCGCTTCGCCGAGCAGCACGCCGTCGACCGCGCGGGGTACCAGCGCGACCCGAAGATGCGCCCGATGGGAGCGCTCGAGATCGCGGCGCGTCGAAAGGACGGCACCGAGTTCTTCGCCGACGTGAAGCTCTCTCCGGTCCGGATCGGCCCGCGCCTGCTGGTCATCGCGATCGTCCGCGACATGACCGAGCGCCGCGAGTACGAGCGCCGGCTCGTCGAGCTGCAGCGCGGCCTCGAGGAGCGCAACCAGGAGCTCGAGCAGTTCGCCTTCGTCGCGTCGCACGATCTGCAGGAGCCGCTGCGCAAGATCGTCGCGTTCGGCGATCGGCTCGCGAAGAAGGTCGAGGGATCTCTGGATGCGCAGGGCGTCGACTACCTCGCGCGCATGACCGGCGCCGCGCGACGGATGCAGTCGCTGATCGAAGATCTCCTCGCGTACTCCCGGCTGACGACGAAGGCCGTGCCCTTCTCGAGGGTCGATCTCGACGCGGTGCTTCGGACGACGCTGCTCGATCTCGAGCTCGCGCTCGAGCGCAGCCACGGCGTCGTCGAGGCCGGCACGCTCGGCGTGATCGACGGAGATCCACAGCAGCTGCGCCAGCTCTTCCTGAACCTCGTCGGAAACGCCCTGAAGTACCGCCGCCCGGACGCCCCGCCCCGCGTCGGCATCGACGCGCGACGCGCGCGCGGAGCCGACGGCCGCGAGCGCGTCGTCCTGACGGTCACGGACAACGGGATCGGGTTCGAGCCCAAGCACGCGGAGCGGATCTTCGTGCTCTTCGAGCGCTTGCACGCGCGCTCGAGCTACGAGGGCACGGGGATCGGCCTCGCCATCGCCAAGAAGATCTGCGAGCGGCACGGAGGCACGATCTCGGCCTCGGGCGCGCCAGCGGCCGGCGCCACCTTCACCGTCACGCTGCCCGTCCGCCACGACCCTTCCACCGATCCGCCGGAGCCCCTCCCATGAGCACGTCTGCCGATGTCCCGAGCTCCCGCCCGCCGACGCCCATCGTCATCCTCTACGCCGACGACGACGAGGACGACCGGATGCTCGTGCACGACGCGCTGCGCGAGGCGCGCCTGATCAACGACCTGCGCTTCGTCGAGGACGGCGAGGAGCTGCTCGAGTACCTGCAGCACCGTGGTCGATATGCCGACCCCGCGGTCGCACCGAGACCCGGGCTCGTCCTGCTCGATCTCAACATGCCCAAGATGGACGGACGGGAGGCGCTCGCGGTCATCAAGAGCGATCCGAACCTGCGCCGCATCCCCGTCGTGGTGCTGACGACCTCCAAGGCTCAGGAGGACGTGTTCCGCTCGTACGATCTCGGCGTGAACTCGTTCATCAGCAAGCCCGTGACGTTCGACGGGCTCGTCGAGGTGATGCGAGCCGTCGGCAGGTACTGGTTCGGGATCGTGGAGCTCCCCGAGGAACCGCGTGGCTGAGCGCGCGCCGATTCGCGTCCTGCTCGTCGAAGACGACGAGGACGACGCGCTGCTGGCCCGCGAGCTGCTCGCCGAAGGCAGTGGCGGTCCCTACCGCGTCGAGCACGTCGCGACCGCGGCGCTGGGCGCCGCGCGCCTGGCCGAGGGAGAGCTCGACGTGTGTCTGCTCGACCACCGCCTCGGCGACGTCGGCGGGCTCGACGTGCTGCGGCGCGTGCGCGCGCGCGGCATCGACACGCCGATCCTCATGCTGACGGGGGCTGGCGCGCGGGAGCTCGACCTCGCCGCGAGCGAGGCGGGCGCCGACGACTACCTGATCAAGGGGCGCATCGACGCGCCGCTCCTCGAGCGCTCGATCCGCTACGCGATCGCCCGCCGCGCGATCGAGCACGAGCTACGGGCCCGCAACGCCGCGCTCGACGCGCTCAACCGCGAGAAGAACACGCTGCTCGGGATGGCGGCCCACGACCTGCGCAACCCGCTCGGGATCGTCCTGGGGTATGCGGGCTTCCTGCAGGACGAGCTCGACACGCTGCCGCGCAAGGATCTGCTCGACATGCTCGGCAGCATGCGTCGATCGAGCGAGCACATGCTGCGTCTCATCGACGACCTGCTGGATCTGTCGGCCATCGAGGCCGGAACGCTCGTGCTGCGCCTCGAGCGAGGGCCGCTCGGCCCCATCGTCGAGCGGTGTCTGCTCGATCTCGCTCCGATCGCGGCACAGAAGTCGATCGCGCTCGAGCTCGCCGTCGACGGCGACCGGGCGATCGACCTCGATCCGGAGCGCTTCCTGCAGGTCGCGACCAACCTCGTCGGGAACGCGATCAAGTACTCCGATCGGGGCAAGCGCGTGAGCGTCCGCGTGATCGGCACGGCCTCGGGCGTTCATCTGAGGGTCGCCGACGAGGGCGTCGGGATCGCGCCGGACATGCTCCAGCGACTGTTCGAGCCGTTCCGCACCGGCCGTCGGAGCGGCACGGCCGGCGAGAAGAGCACCGGCCTCGGCCTCGCGATCGTCAAGCGCATCGTCGAGGCGCACGGCGGCCGAATCGCGGTCGAGTCCGAGCTGGGCCGCGGCACGGTGTTCGACGTCTCGCTGCCGGGGACGCCTCCCGCAGGCGGCCGACCCTCGCCGTGAGAGCGGACCGGGCGGGCCTCGCGCGTCAGCTCGGGCGGGGCAGGATGCGTGCGAGCGCGCCGAGGAGCTCGTCGATCTGCACGGGCTTGGTCAGGTAGCGGACGAAGCCCGCCTCCAGTCCCCGTTCCCGGTCGTGGGTCATGGCGGACGCGCTGAGCGCCAGCACGGGGATGGCCGCGGTCGCCGGATCGGCACGCAGGCGCCGGAGCACCTCGAAGCCGCTGATCCCGGGGAGGTTGATGTCGACGACGACCGCCGCAGGGAGACGATCGCGCGCCAGCGCCAGGCCCGCCTCACCGGTCGTCGCGACCACGAGCTCGACGCCGTCGAGGGCGAGCAGCACCTCCTGCATGAACACGACGCTCGCGGCGTTGTCCTCGACGTAGAGAACGACGCAGCGGCGATCGAACGCGTCCTCTTCGGGCGCAGGTGCGCGCGCCGAAGGTGGGCGCGACGACGCGCTCGTGGCGACGGGGAGCGCGACCCAGAACTCGGAGCCGCGCCCCGGCGTGCTCGTGAAGCCGATGCTGCCGCCCATCATCTCCGCGAGCCGTCGCGAGAGCGAGAGGCCGATGCCCGTGCCCTCGATGGGGCCGGTCTCGTGGCCCGCCCGATAGAACGGCTCGAAGAGCCGACCCTGGAGATCGCTCGGAATGCCGGGGCCGTCGTCGGTCACGACGAGGCGGGCCCCGCCGTCCACCCGCTCGGCGCGCAGGGCCACCCGACCGCCCCGTCGACCGTACTTGATCGCGTTCGAGCCGAGGTTGATCGCGATCTGCCGGAGCCGCGTCCGATCCGCCTCGAGCGGGGGCAGATCCGCCGGCACGGCCACCTCGAGGTGCACCGCGCGCTCCAGCGCCATCGGAGCCAGGGTGGCGCGCGCCTCTTCGAGGATCTCGCGGGCCGCCACGGGCTCGATGCAGAGGGGCACGGCGCCCGCCTCGATGCGGGCCATGTCGAGCAGGTCGTCGATGAGACGCACCAGGTGCTCGCCGGAGCGCAAGACGTGATCGACGAAGTGCTGCGGTCGCTCGCCGAGCGAGCGGTCGCGGCGCAGGAGCTGCGCGAAGCCGAGGATGGCGTTGAGCGGCGTTCGCAGCTCGTGGCTCATCGAGCGGAGGAAGTCCGTCTTGGCGGCGTTCGCCGCCTCCGCGGCTTCGCGGGCCGCCCCGAGCTCCGTGTTCCGGCGTTGCAGCTCGCGAGCGAGCTTTCGGTGCGCGATCGCGTACCGGATGGCGCGCTCGAGGAGCTGAGCGTCGAGGCGCCCCTTGACCAGGAAGTCGTCGGCGCCGGCGTCCGTCGCGGCGACGTCGACCTCGCGGCCGTCGGTGCCCGTCAGCATGAGCACGGCGATGTCGACGCCTCGGGCGCGAGCGGTCCGGAGCAAGTCGAGCCCGTCGGCAGGGCCCAGGCGGTAGTCGAGCAAGCAGACGTCGAGCTCGCCGCCGCAGAGCATCGCCAGTCCGTCCTCGGCGTTCGACGCGCGCCGGACCCGGTACGGCCCACCGCGCGCGTCCGCGAGCAGCTCGCGGGCCAGGAGCGCGTCGTCGTCGTCGTCGTCGACGATGAGGACCCGGACGCCCTCGGTCCCCGTTGCCGCCTCGGCGAGCGCGCCCGACACTCCCACAAATCGCTAGCTACGCACCGATCCTCCGGGCGCACGGGGTCGGCGGACACTGCGAGAACTCACGATCGGCCCGTCGGCCGGCCGGGCCCGAGCGCCACGTCAGCGCGTCAAGGCTTCAGTGGCGTCAGCCCGCCGCGCGCGAAGTAGTACGCGCCGAGCGCGAGCTCGAGGTAGCCGTGGAACATCGCCAGCGACAGGTACAGGTTCCGGGCACCGTGCAGGTCGAAGCAGGCGGCGATGGGGACCGCTGCGACGGTCGCCAGCATGATCCACACCCCGACGCGCCCGAACTCGCGCGTCATCGAGCGCACGCCCATGCGCCAGGTGGCGGTGCCCTGCCCCCGCACGTCCTCCTGGGGAACCACCAAGAGCCAGGTCGAGTAGTGCACGGATTGCAGGAACGTGAAGCTGAGCGTGAGCCCGACCGCCCGCTCGGTCGGCAGGCCCGGCGCCAGCCAGTCTGCGGCGGTCAGGACGTGCAGCCCCAGGAGATCGAGGGTGCCGAGCCGGGCGGTCCAGAGGTAGGTCTGACCGCTGAGCAAGAGCGCGGTGAGCGCGGTGATCAGCGCGAGCGGCAGGAGCACGGCGCCGCGTCGCCCGCGGAACAGGAGCATCCAGAGCAGCACGGCGATCACGTTGTGGACGTGAGCGAAGGCGATCCGCACGCCCGTGGGATCCAGCTGGCCGAGCGCACCGACGGCCACCACCACCGGTGCGCCGAGGAGCGCGCGCGTGACCCGTCCCGCTTCCAGCGCGCCGGCGAGCAGCGCAGCGCCCATCCAGAGCGCGACCAGCGCGTGCTCGATGCGCGCGCCGACGACGAAGCCCAGGCCGGCCTCCTGTGCGACGCGCACGATGAACAGCGCCGCGCACCCGAGCGCGATCACGCCCAGCCAGCCGCGCGAGAGCCCGCGTCGCAGCACGAGGAAGCGCAGATCGGCCGCCACGTGCATCGCCCCGAGCAGCACCGGGCCGAGGGCCAGGAGCAGGGTGGGCGTCGCGACCACGATGCCGAACGCGATCAGCGCGTGCAGCGTCGCGGTGAGCGCCACCCGCCGGTCGCGCCGCGGGATGAACCAGGCGAGCGGACGAAAGGCCAGCGCCCACCGATAGAGCGTGCTTCGCAGCCAGTCCAAGGGACCGACGGCGCGTTCGAGCAGCGGCGTGGGGACCATGACGGCGGCGCGAGGTCGGTCCAGAGGCCCGGAATCTAGCACGCGCGACGCCTCGCCCCGCCGCCGCCACCCGTGTCCACGTTCGGCCGCCGGCCGCTCGTCGATCAGGGCGCGGGCGCTTCGAGCCTCACGACGAGGCGCGTGGTCGCGCCGGCCTCGACGGTGACGCTGCGCTCGATCGGCGCGCCGGTGCCGTAGGGCACGAGCCGCACCGTGGTCGTGCCGGCCGGCAAGGTGATGGACGTGGGTGAGCGGCCGACGCGCGCGCCGCGCACGAAGATCTCGGCCCATCCGGGCGGGGTGACCACGTTGACCGTTCCGGGTGCGCCGCTCGGTGCGGCGGCGAGCGTCTCGTGCGGCGCGCGGTGCGCCGTGTGCTCGTGCGGCGCAGCCGTCGTCGTCGCCGGGGCGGGCACGAGGGGCGGCGGCGCCTCGCTCGGTGGGATCTCGGCGGTGGTGGCGGTGCTCGCGATCGGCGGCGCGGAGGCGGTGGCGGCCACGGTCGTGGCGGGCGCGCCGGTCGTGGCGGGCGTCCCGGTCGTCGCGGGCGCTGCGGCCGCGGCCGAGCTCCGGCTCCGCTCGGTCTCTCCGCTCGACGACGCGATCGTGAGGGCGGCGAGGATCGAGGCGCCGAGGAGCGCGGCCAGGGTGCCGCCGACGTAGACGGCGCGCCGCGAGCCGGCGCCCGGCTGCACGCCCGACGCCGAGGCCTCCGCGCCGCCGTAGGGCCCCGCGTGGCCCGGAACCGGCGCGACCTTCGAGGTCGAGGGCTGCTCGGGGTCCACCCGCCGTGCGCGCTCGATCAACGCGCTGCGCTCGGCTCGCTCGGCCTGGAAGAGCTCGTCCATCAGCTCCGCGACGTCCGCCGCCCCCGCCCCGCCGAGCGCGCCGATGGCCGCGGCGAGGTCCCGGCCCATCTCTCGCGCCGTCGCGTAGCGCTGCTCGCGATCGCGCGCGAGCGCCTTGGCGACGATGGCGTCGAGCGCCTGCGGGACGCCGGGCCGCACCGCGCTCGGGGCCGGGATGAGGTCCGCGGTCACGGCCTTGAGCGTCTCGAACTCGCCGTCACGCCGGAAGAGCCGGCGCCCGGTCAGCATCTCCCACAGGCACACGCCGAGCGACCACACGTCGGAGCGGCGGTCGACCGGCTGCTGCGCGATCTGCTCGGGCGACATGTAGGGGTACTTGCCCTTCAGCGTCCCGGCCGTCGTCTGGTGCGAGCGCCCCACCGACATCGCCACCCCGAAGTCCACCACGCGGATCGAGCCGTCGTAGCCCGCGAAGAGGTTCTGGGGCGTGACGTCGCGGTGCACGACGCCGAGCAGCGCGCCGTCGTCGCCTCGAGACTCGTGGGCGGCGTGCAGACCTTCGCAGGCGTCGGCGACGATGCGCGCGAAGATCCGCGCGGTGCTCGGGCGCGCCGCGACCTCGGGGCGCCGCCAGACGGCGCGCGTCACGCGCGCGAGCGTCTCGCCCACGAGGTAGTCCATCGCGAGGAAGTACGTGTCGCCCTCCTGTCCGAAGTCGAACACGCTGCACACGTTCGGGTGCACGATGCGCGCGGCGATGCGGGCCTCGTCGAGGAACATCTCGACGAAGTCCTTCTGCTTGGCGAGGTGCGGGTGGATCAGCTTGAGCGCGACCAGCTTGCCGAAGCCGGCGGGGCCGTCGGCGCGCGCGAGGTAGACCGTCGCCATCCCGCCGGACGCGAGCTCGTAGCAGAGCACGTAGCGGCCGAGCATCCGCCCGCGCCGCACCGGAGACGGCTCGGCCTCGGGCTCCCCGTCCTCGGACACCGCCACGTCGACGCCCTCGCCGGCCATGGCGGGCTAGAAGCGCACCGTGAACGGCGCGACGTCGGTGCCGCTCTGCCCGCCGCCGGCCGTGAGCACGACCACCGTCACCACGACGGCCACCACGAGGGCCGCCCCGACGCCGCCGACGACCCACGGCCAGGTCGGCTCGCCTCCGCCGGTCGCGGCTGCGGCCACGACCGGCGCCGCGCGGAGCGGGGCGCTGGGCTCTCCAGTCCTGGCGATCACGGCGCCCCCGGGCCCGATCGCCTCCGCGTAGTACTCGACGACGCCGCCGCTCGGCGTCGCGACGAAGAGCGGCGCGCCGGTCGCGTGCTCCCACTCGCCGCCGGCCACGCGCCCCGTGATGCGCACCTCGCGCACGAGGTCGAGGGCGTCGTCGTCGACGCGCACGCTGACCGTCACGCCGAGCGCGGACGCCTCGGTCGACGCGCTCAGCCGCGGCGGGCCCGCGCTCGTCGCGCGGATCTCGGCGAAGGCCGCGACGACGTCGGGCGGCGCACCGGAGGGCAGGGCGTGGTCGGTCCGGAT
The DNA here is from genome assembly GCA_044220955.1 of Sandaracinaceae bacterium. GTDB lineage: Bacteria > Myxococcota_A > Polyangia > Polyangiales > Sandaracinaceae > JBBSAT01. The sequence goes on along the minus strand of JBGAQA010000026.1, from coordinate 8,858 downwards.
GGCCGCGAGCCGCCGGAGATCGGCGCGCATGTCGTCCTGCCGCCCCATGGCGAGGTAGACGAGCGCCCGCGTCTCGAAGAGCGAGACGACGTCGTCGACGACGAGGTCGTCGCCCGCCGCCGCACGTCCGAGGACGTCGAGCGCGGCGACGAAGTCGGCCTCCTCCTCGTACAGCCGCCGCCCCTCGTCGACGAGCGCGTGCGCGGCGGCGTGTCCGGGCGCCACCCACGTCGCGAGCGCGACCGATGCGCCGAGGACGAGGGACGCGAGCGAGCGAGTGACCCTCACGAGGCACGAGCGTATCATCGCCACGCGTCGGCACGCATGCGCTGGATCGACCCTCGAGCACGGGCACTCACGATCGGGATCACCCTCGCCGGTGGCGTGCTCGCGATCGACGGGTGCCAGCCCGCGGTCGGCCGGCTCTCGTGGGAGATCGTCTTCGCCGATCCCGCGCTCGGCATGCGCGCGGCGCGCGTCGAGGGGCGCATCCTCACGGGCGGGTGCAGCAGCACTTCGGTTCGCTACGCAGCGGAGGCCGGGCGAGGAGAGACGCCGCCGATGCCTCCGCGCCTCGAGGCGGGCCGCTATGGGCTCGAGGGGCGCGCGCGCGACGCGTCGTGCATCGAGTTCGCCACCGGGTGCGTCGACGTCGAGCTGCCGCGCGACGACGGCATGACCATCCGCGTGACGCTGGCCGCGAGCAGCGAGCGCGCGCTGTGTCCCGGCGCGATGTGCGCGTCGGGCGCGTGCGGCGCGGCGGACGCGGGGCCGGCCGACGCGGGCGACACGGGCCCGGGCGACACGGGCCCGGGCGACGCGGGCCCGGGCGACGCGGGCCCGGGCGACGCGGGTGCGCGCGACACGGGGTCGCCCGACGCCTTCGCCGACGACGCCGGGAGCGACGCCGGCTGCAGCACCGACGCCGAGTGCGGGGAGTGCGGCGCCTGCACGCTCGGGGCGTGCGGCCCGGCGCTCGAGGGCACGAGCTGCCGCGCGGCCGCGGGCGCCTGTCACGCCGGTGCGTGCTGCACGGGGTGCTGGGACGGCTCGGCGTGCCAGGGGGGCGACACGAGCGCGGCCTGCGGCGTCGCGGGCGGCAGCTGCGCGGCGTGCGCGGGAGCCGCGCCGATCTGCGAGGCCACCAGCACGTGCGGCGTCGGTCGCACGGTGAGCGCGGTCGCGGTCGGAACCGCGTTCGCGTGCGCGCTCGCGACGGACGGAACGCTCTGGTGCTGGGGCGACGATCTCAAGGGACAGCTCGGGCAGGGCGTCGCGGGAGCGGGCACGGAGCTCGACGCGCCGACGCGCGTCGGGAGCTCCTCGAGCTGGTCGCGCGTCGGGCTCGGGGACGAGCACGTCTGTGCCTCCCAGGGAGCACTGCTCTACTGCTGGGGCGACGACGAGGACGGCCAGATCGGCTTCGCCGACAACGTGAGCCGGTACGCGCCCTCGCTCGTGACGTCGGCGATCGGCCCCTGGGAGCGGATCGAGGGGGCGCGCACCGGCGACGGAACGTGCACGCTGGACGCCGCCGGTGTCGTGACGTGCATGGGGCAGAACGACTACGGCCAGCTCGGCGTCGGCGACAACGTGGATCACGCGGTGCTCACGCCACGCTCCGCGGCGTGGCGCTCGATCAGCCACGGCCACCGCTTCACCTGCGGCGTGCAGACGGACGACACGCTCTGGTGCGCGGGACAGAACGAGGCCGGTCAGCTCGGCAACGGGACGTCGGGCGCGGGCACCGAGTCGAACGTCCCGGCGCGGGTCGGCACCGGGGCCGCGTGGTCGACGGTGGCCGCCGGCCAGACGCACGCGTGCGCCATCCAGTCCGGTCAGCTCTGGTGCTGGGGCGCGGGCACGGACGGACGACTCGGGCTCGGCTCGACCGCGCCGAGCTCCTCGCCCGTCCGTGTCGGGACGGCGAGCGACTGGGCGAGCGTCGCGGCGGGCGCGGTCCACACCTGCGGCATCCGGGCGGGCGCGCTCTACTGCTGGGGCCAGAACCTCGACGGAGAGCTCGGCCTCGGCGCACCGAGCGCCGATCGCACGACCCCCGTGCGTGTCGGCACGGACGGCGACTGGGAGTCCGTCCACGCCGGAGCGCAGTTCACGTGTGGCCTCCGCGCAGGCAGCCAGCTCTACTGCTGGGGCCTGAACACGTCCGGTCAGCTCGGCGTCGGCGACGCGACCATGCGCGCGAGCCCCACGCGGGTGTTTCTGCCCGGACGCTGACGCCCGCTGCCTCGGCGCGCGCGCCAGTCACCGACCGTCCGCGACCGCGCCGCGGGCTCACCGCGCCGAGGCGAGCCCTTCCTCCTCGAGTTCGGCATCGCGGTGGCGGAGCGTGCAGGTGGTGACGCTCCCGCCGTGAGGAGCGCGGCGTCGTCCACCGCGACCTCAAGCCCGCCAACATCATGATCGGCCGCTTCGGCGAGGTGGTGCTGTTCGATCGCGCGGTTGTCGGCGCGGAGTACGTGCACTTCGTGCGTCGTGGCCTCGCGCGCGATCCCGGCAGGCGCTGGCAGAGCGCCGGTGAGATCGAGCAGCTTCATCTCATCGCCGACGGCCGCTTCCGCGTGCAGTGTCCGATGACGCTCACCAAGCGCACCACCCGCGAGCTCGGGCGCGCGGTCGACCGGCGGCCCTTTCTCAGCATCTCGCTCGTCGTGCTCGGCCTGCTCGGCGTGATCGGCCTGGTCGCGAACGCGGTTCACGACGCGCTGGGCGCGCTCTGAGCGGTACGACTCACGCCTGCCGGCGCCCTCCGCGCCTCCGTCGCAACGCTCTGGGCGTACGCCCGAGGCAGGTACCGGTCCGGCCGTGGTAGGTGTCGTCCGTGCGTTCCGACGAGATCCTGGCGCTCGCCATGTTCGGGCTCGTGGGTGGGCTCGTCGGGTGGGCCTACAAGGCCACGCGCGATCGATGGCTGCGCGACTCGCCCGCGGCGTGGGCGCGCTTCGCCGCCGAGCGCAAGCTCGAGACGAGCGGCACCTGGCCCGAGCTCCGCGTCTTCGGGACCATCGGGCGCAGCGAGGTCGCCCTGCAGCAGCACGCGCGCCCGAGCCGAGCCTCGCGCAGCAGGCTCGTCTACCCGTGGGTGCTCACCGTCTCGGCGCCCGGCACGCCCATCCCGCTGAGCATCTCGGCCCATACCGTCCGCGACGGGTCCGCCGTGCCGCAGTCCGTCGTCGACATGCGGCACGACGAGGCCTTCGACGCTTTCCTGATCCAGGGAGATCGGGAGACCGCCTTCCGACGCCTCACGCCGGAGGCGCGCGCGGCGCTGCTCGGGCTGAAGCGCGACTGGCGGTTCCCGCACTTCGAGAAGGGGATCCTCCGCATCAGTGGTGAGTCGGCGACGGCGAGTCAGGTGGGGGACGACCTCGATCGCATGCTGGTGCTGGCGCGCCTGTTCGCGGGCGACGACGCCGACGACGAACAGGAGGAAGAGGAAGAAGAGGAAGAGGACGCCTGACCCCGTTCTGCGGCGCGGGGCAAGAGATGCGACCTGGTGGGTGGACCCGCAGCTCTGGTCGCGGGCGAGTCGATCCCGCGCCGCGTGAGAGGCGGCCTGGCTACGTCACCGTGCACGTGAACGCGCCCGGGGGCACGCACGCGCCGGTCGCGGGCTCGCAGACGAGCGGGCAGTTGCTGAACGGGTCGATCCCGCACACGACGGGCGCGCCCGGGGCGCACGCGGAGCCCGCGCACGACTCGATGCCGTTGCAGCGGTTGCCGTCGTCGCAGCCGAGCGAGCACGACCCGCCGCCGGTCACGCAGGTCCCGGTGCTCGGCGAGCAGTAGCGAACGAACGTCGTGCCGCCGCCGTCGGGCAAACGCGCGTCGGGCCCGAAGAGGCCACCGTCCGGGAGCGCGGCGTCCGGCGGCCCACCGCCGCCGCACGGCCGGTAGCGCACGGCGCAGCCGGTCGGATAGGTCATGCCCCCGAGGACCGGTCCGGGGCGGGAGCCGCCGGCGCAGTAGAGCTCCGCGCACTCGAACGTCACGCCGACCGAGCAGGCCGGGTCGTTGAGGCGATGGACGCAGCCGCTCGCGGGGTCGCCGACGCTCGGGTCGCAGCGATCCGTCGAGCAGGCGGCGCCGTCGTCGCACGCGGTGTCGTCGGGCGTTCGCGCGCAGGTCCCGCTGCCATCGGTCTGCACGGCACAGACGTCCTCCGTGCAGGTGCGACCGTCGTCGCAGTTGCGCGCGAGCGGCAGGCGGGCGCAGCCGTCCGACGCGCCTCCCCCGACGCAGAGCCACTCGGTGCAGTCGGTCGGCGCAGGCGTCCCGTGCATGCTCTCGCAGATGCGATCGTCGGGGACCGGCACGCAGCGCCCCGTGCCGGGATCGAGCGTCACCGTGAAGCAGTCGCCCGGGAGATCCGCGCACGTGTGCTGGCAGGTGAACGTGCCGGGGTCGCATCGATCGAGGGTCGTCGGGTCGGAGTCGTCGCAGCGGGCGTCGTCCGGGTGGTAGTGACACGCGCTCGCGTCGACGGCGCAGAGGGCGTCGGCGCTCGCGCAGCCGGAGTGGTCGGCGCAGTGCGCCTCCTGCACGCACGCCCCCTCCGGGCCGCAGAAGAACATGCATCCCGTGGGGTCGACGAGGTGGCTGCAGTCGGTGTCGGAGGTGCACGGGGCATCGACGCAGCCGGCCGCGGTGCACACCAAGGGGTCGACGCACGACGACTCGAACACGCACGCGCCCGTCGCCGCCTCGCACGTGGCGCTCGTGATGCACGGGGCCGTGATGGGGCAGGCGACGCTGGTCCCCACGCAGCCCGTCAGCGGGTCACAGCGGTCCACCGTGCACGCGTTTCCGTCCTCGCACGCCACGTCCGAAGGCGCGTGGCTGCACGCGAAGCCGCCGTCTCGAGCCAGGCACCGGTCCACCGTGCAGCCGATCGCGTCGTCGCATCGGCCGTCGTCGGGCACCGGTCGGCACTCGCCGAAGCGCGCCTCGCAGGCCATCGCCGCGCATCCGTCGATGGGCTGCTCGCAGATCACGGGCACGCCTCCGGTGCACACGCCGCCCGTGCAGTGCTCGGACCCGTTGCAGGCGTTCTGATCGTCGCAGTCGGCGTCCACCGCGCAGTGCGCGGGCACGCAGGCGCCCGTCGGCAGGCAGACGGGCGCCGCGGCGTCGCACGTGGAGGCGTGCGTGCAGTGCCCGTCCGCCGCGCTGCACGCGTCGGTCGTGCACGCGCTCTGGTCGTCGCAGTCTTCGTCGCGCGTGCAGCGCGAGGCGCACTCCCCGGCGCCGCGCGCCACGCAGTCCACACCGGCGCGGCAAGCGCTCGCGTGATCGCACGTTCCGTCCACGCACGCGTCCACGGTGCAGGTCAGCCCGTCGTCGCACACATCGCCCATCACGCACGCGACGCTCCCCGCGTCGGCGCGGCCGGCGTCCATGCCACGGACGGGGTCCGGCGGGCCGTAGTCGAGCGCGAGGCCGCACCCCGCGGCGCCCGACGACATGGCCCCCGCGAGGAACGCCGCGAGCACCCACCTGAGAGCCGCCATCGGTGCCTCCAGGTGGGATCATGCCACGGCCGCGTCGGCGTGGCTGCACGGCGGCGACGCGCTACCTTGGCCTTCCGATGAGCCTCGTCCCTCGCCCGCACCCGCCCGCGCTTCCCCACGGCGAGCTCCGCGAGGTGCTGCCCGACTTCTTCTTCGTCACGGGAACCCTCGCGTTCCCGGGCCCGCTGCCGATGCGATCGAGCCGGAACATGACGGTCGTCCGCGCGCAGGGGCGGCTCGTCCTGGTGAACAGCGTGCGGCTCGACGAGCCGGGCCTCGCCGCGCTCGACCGGCTAGGCACGGTGACCGACGTGATCCGGCTCGCCGGCAACCACGGCATGGACGATCCGTTCTACGCCGCCCGCTACGGAGCGAAGGTCTGGGCCCTGCGAGGCCAGCGCTACACCGCCGGCTTCGACACCAAGGCGGCCGACACCTACTTCGCGCCCGACGTCGAGATCGACGGCAGCACGACGCTGCCGCTCGAGGGCGCGACCTTGCACCGCATCGAGTCCTCGCCGCCCGAGGGCCTGCTCGTGCTGCCGCAGCACGGGGGCGTGATCGTCTCGGGGGACTGCCTCCAGAACTGGGCGGCGCCCGACGAGTACTTCAACTGGCTCGCCCGCCCCGTGATGCGGGCGATGGGCTTCATGGTCCCGCACAACGTCGGGCCGGCGTGGCGCATGCAGGCCAAGCCGCCTCACGCGGACCTGCGAGCGATCCTCGGCCTGCCCTTCGGCAACGTGCTTCCCGCGCACGGCACGCCGGTGCTCGGCGGCGCGCGCGAGCTCTACCGGCCCGTGATCGACCGCGTGGCGCCCGCGCGCACCGCGTAGCCGCGCACGAGGGCGCGGCCCGAGGTCAGCGCGGCGCGAGCTCGACGCGGACGTCGCGCGTCCAGCCGATCGGATCGGTGCCGGAGGCCTGCTCGCGGCCGACGCTGCGGGTCGTGATCGCCTCGCGCGCGACGCCGCGCTCTGCGAGCGCGTCCTGCACGCCACGCGCCAGGCGATCGGCGAGCGCCATGTCGTACTCCTCGCTGCCGTGCCTCCACAGCATGCCCGTCGCCTCGATCGACGTGATGCCGCGCGCGGCCATGCAGCGCACGTCCCAGTCGAGGACGGCGAGGGCCTCGGGCTCGAGACGTCCGTCGAGCGAGGGCCGGTGCTCCGCGGCGTCCTCGTCCCACTCGTAGCTCCAGGAGAAGTAGACCGGCGCGAGCGCACAGCTGGCGTCGAGCGGCCTCGCGGCCGCGTCGGTCATCCAGGTGCGCGCGGCGGCGCAGGCGGCCTCCGCGCTCGCTGCGAGCTCGGCGGGGACCGGCGGCGGCGCGGGCTCGGCCGTGTCACCGCCCGCGCTCGACGCGCTCGACGACGGAGAGGCCGCGTCGGCCGCTCCGCCGCATGCCGCGAGACAGACCACGAGAATCGGTGCGAGCGATCGGCGAGACCAGAGCATGGCTTGCCCATACATGGCGCCGGCGGCGCCGGCAATCGCGCTCGACTCAGCCCGCGGTGATGCCCTGCGCGAAGCGGAAGAATCCGTCCGGGTCGACGCGGGCCTTCACCCGGCGCAGGCGCGCGAGGTTGTCGCCGTAGTACGCGCGCTCCCAGCCCGCGAGGCGGTCGTCGATGTAGTTCACGTACGCGTAGCCGCTCGCGTGCGGCCGCATCGCGTCGTGGAACCGGTCGAGCCACGCGACGTTGGCGTCGATCACGTCCGGCGTGCTGTGCGCCGCCCAGTGCGTGCTGTACTGCGCGAGGAAGAGCGAGCTGCGGTGGAAGAACGCGGTCGCGTCAGGCGCGACGCGGTTGATGGCGCCGCCGAGCGCGTCGAAGGAGATGCCGCCCGCGCCGCGCGCGAGGAGCGGATCCTGGCCGCGCGCCTCCACCGAGCCGATCAGGGCAGCGATCCCGGCGCTCGAGAGCGGCACGGCGAAGAAGTCCGAGTGACCGACGTGGTCGCGCCGGCCGAGCGCGCCCGCGGGCGTCACGCCCGGGAGGTGACACTCCTCGATCGGCCGGTCGTTGCACGACGCCTCGATCAGCATCGTCTCGAGGTAGGTGCCGGTCGCCACGTGCGTGCTCCGCGCCGGGCGTCCGACGCTCGCGGCGAGCGCGTCGAGCTGCGCGCGCAGTTCCACCTCGGGGCCCGCGTACACGCCCGCCATGCCGACGCCGTAAGTCGAGCCCGCCGCGTTGAAGTGCACCTTCGACCAGAGCTCGTCCGGCGCGCCGGGTCCCCACGCCTGCCACGCGCGCATCACGTCCGCGGCGGCCGCCCAGGGCCAGCTGTGCGAGAAGCGGACGAGCGAGCCGATCGGCTGCGTGCGGAACGTGAACGAGGTGACGACGCCGAAGTGCCCGCCGCCGGCGCCGCGGCACGCCCAGTAGAGATCGGGCTCGCGCGTCTGGTCGCACACGCGGATCGCTCCGTCGGCGGTGACGATGCGCAGCGAGAGGATCGCGTCGCACGTGAGCCCGAGCTTGCGTCCGACGACGCCCTGTCCGCCGCCGAGGGCGAGCCCCGCGATGCCCACGCTCGGGCACGTGCCGCCGGGGATCGCGACGCCGCGCGGGCCGAGCGCAGCGTAGAGCTCGACGAGCTTCGTGCCCGCGCCCACGGTCGCCGTGCTCGCGGCCGCGTCGAAGGTCACGGCGCTCATCGGCCCGACGTCGCAGACGAGGCCCGTGCACGTCGAGTACCCCGCGTAGCTGTGCCCGCCGCAGCGCGCCGTGAACGGCAGCGCGTGGGCGCGGGCGAACGCGATGCAGCGCTGCACGTCGCCCTCCGACGCGCAGTAGGCGATGCCCGCAGGGTGCACCTCGTCGAAGCGCGGATCGTAGAGCTGGTGCGTGAGCGCGTAGTCGGACGTGCCGGGCCGCACGAGCCGCCCCTCGAGCGAGGCGGCGAAGCTCGCCCAGTCCGCGTCGGTCGCGGGCGTCGTGGCCTCGATCACGCTCGCGGGTGGCGGCGGGTCCGGCGCGACGGCCGCGGCGCTGGAAGGTGGCGGCCCCGGCGGTGGCGTCGGGAGCGGCGGCGGGGTCGCCGGCGTGGGCGCGGAGGATGCCCAAGGCAAGCGCGCGCGCCACCTCGGCGACAACATCCTGCTGACCGCCGGCGGCTGCGCCTCGAACAAGGAGATGTTCGAGGTCACCGACGCGCGAGGGCAGCGGCAGATGCTGCGCTTCCGCTATGAGTAGGCTCGCGCTCCTCGGGCTCCTCGTGGCCTGTGACCAGCCGCGCTCGCCGGAGGATCTGGTCCGCTGGGTCGAGGACCCGACGCGCGGGCTCGAGCAGCGCGGCGCGCTCGGACCGCTCACGGTT
>JBGAQA010000269.1:0-1091 GCA_044220955.1 Sandaracinaceae bacterium | reverse complement strand
CGGGCGCGTGACCGCCGTGGTGCTCGTCGCCTACCTTGGGCCGCTCTCGGAGTACGCCTCGCCCGCGACCCTCGAGAAGGCGTGCGGCCTCAACTTGAAGATCAAGAGCAGCGGCAACGTCGTCGGGCGGCCCTCGATCACCAAGCGCGGCTCCTCCGAAGCGCGTGCGTGGCTCTACCTCGCGGCGGTGCGCCTGGTAAAGAACGACCCGCTGATCGCTGCGTGGTACCGCGCACGCGGCGGCTATCGCGGGGATCGCAAGCTGACGGCGCTCATTGCCGTGACGCGCAAGCTCGCGCGTGCCCTCTGGCACGTAGCGCGGGGCGCGACGTTCGACGCGACCAGGCTCGTCGATGCGCGCGCCCTCGACGTGACACCGCGAACGCCCTTGGCGGCATCGGCGGCCTCTCCGACTTCGCACGATGCTCCGCCCCCCATGGGCTGAGGGTCGTGCTCTGAACGCTTCGCTTCGCACGACTTGCTCGTGCGCGTTGCTCGAGGGACCGAGGCTCGCATGCGGGCCGTCGCCGTCCAGGCTCTGGCGTAGTCCTAGCCCGATCCCGAAGAGCTCTCGTGTCGGACCCGATGGTCAACGAAGACGATCCAGCGCCGCTCACCGCGGACGCTCCACGTGACAGCTCCGCTCGACCCGACGCGACCAGCTCCGAACACCGCAACCGAGTCACCACCGCCACGTCGTCCCACTCGTCGGGCTCTCACCCGGCAAGAGCGTCGATGTGCGCGGAGAGCATCAGCTCGATCACCTGATTTCCGCGCCGATCTCGATTCCCCACTTGACTACGACAGGCCGCATGAACGCCGGTTTCTCCCACCGCTCGAGGATACGCGAGCGGAACGTTCTGGTCTCGGTGTAGCCGGGGCTGCGTCAGGGCGGGGCCGCTGCGGCTCGTGGGCGGCGTGGCCTGGGCGATCGGCGCGAGCTCGGCCTCGCCGGCGCGCCCGCGGACGGAGCCGTGCATCGCGGCTCGCGCTCTCGCGGGGCCGGTCAGGGGAAGTCGAGCGTCTCGTGCGGGTCGGGGGGGCCGCGGGCGGGGTGCAGCGGCCTCGGCTCGCTCCAGAGGCAGAGGTGC
>JBGAQA010000268.1:0-1098 GCA_044220955.1 Sandaracinaceae bacterium | reverse complement strand
GGCAAGGGCTCGCCCCCGTCGAAGGGCGAGGTCGAAGACACGCTGAAGCGCATCCACGGCGTGACCGACGTGCGCGAGCTCCCGACCGACGAACGACTCCACTCTTATTCCTTGAGCACCGAGCTCAAAGACGACCTCCGCCCCGAAATCTTCGGTCTCATCGTGGACAAAGGCTGGGTCCTCCTCGAGCTCCACCGCGACGTTCAGACTCTCGAGAACGTCTTCCGCAACCTCACGATCGGCGACGAGCTCCGCAACCGGAAGCTCGGCGCAGGCGCCGACGACGACGAGGACGAGGAGGACGAGGATCTCGACGACGAAGACGACGAGGAGGAGGACGAGGACGAGGACGAAGCCGACGACGAGGACGACGAAGAAGAGGAAGACGAGGACGAAGAAGAAGAAGACGAAGACGAAAAGGAAGAGGACTGAGCCATGGCCACCGAGAAGAACGCAGAGGCAGACGAGAAGGACGACGCTGCCGACGAGCGCGACGAAGAAGAGGCTAGTGACTCGGGCCGCGATTCCGATCCGGGGGACGACGAGGATCGCGACGAGGACGAAGACGAAGAGGACGACGACGACGACGACGACGACGAGGACGAGGACGAAGAAGAGGACGAGGAAGAGGACGAAAAGCCCGCCAAGTCCGCGAAGTCCAGCAAGTCGGACGACGACGACGACGACGACGAGGACGACGAAGAAGACGAGGACGAAGAGGAAGAGGACGAGGACGACGACGATCGCGCCTCGACTCCGCCGAAGGCCGCCAAGGGCGGCACCGTCGCGCCCGCCGCCCAAGGCGACATGATGGACTCGGTGAGGAACACCCTCACGATCGCGAAGCGCGAGCTCCGCGGTTACTTCAACTCGCCGGCCGCGTACGTCGTGCTCTGCCTCAGCATGCTCGGCCTCGGGCTCTACTTCTTCATCTACGACGGCGGCTTCTGGCAGGCCGACCGCGCGACGGTGCAGCGGCTCGTGTCGATGATGCCGGTCGCCCTCTGCGTGGTGATCCCGGTCCTCACGATGGGTGTCCTCGCCGAAGAGAAGCGCTCGGGCACGATCGAGCTCCTCATCACGATGCCGGTGAAGGAC
>JBGAQA010000267.1:0-1102 GCA_044220955.1 Sandaracinaceae bacterium | reverse complement strand
GATGCGGACAAGGGCGAGATCTATGTCCGACCCGTCGGCGGCCTGGGCAAGCCGGTCAACCTGTTCATCTCCTCGCAGCACGCTACCTACACCTTGCTGCTGCGCCGGTCGGACACGCCCGCGGACACGATCGTCATCCGCGACAGGACGCCGCGGCAGGCACGGGCCGAACAGGCAGGTCCTGCGCCCGCCTCTCGTCAGTCCATCCACATCCGCTCACTCAAGGCAATGCTGGTGGCAATGGCTTCCGACAGTGTGCCGACCGACGTCCGCGTCGAGGAAGTCAACCGGCCTATCCAGCTGTGGGTCGAAGCCCGCTTCGCGATGACCCGCGTCTACGAGGGTCGCGGCCTCATCGGCGAGCGCTACCTCCTGACCAACATCAGCACGCAGAACATGGTGCTGGCCGAGCAGGAGTTCGACCGTGAGACAGGCGGCGTGCTGGCGGTCGCGATCGAGAACCACAACCTGCGCCCGGGTGACAGCACCAATGTGTTCGTGATCCGCCGGGGAGGTGCGCGATGAGCACGCTCGCCGACACCCCCGCGCAGCCGATCGCCTTCACCCGCAACGCGCGTGAGGCGCTCGCCGACGCGCAGCTGCGGCGCGCGGGAGTCACCGGTGGTGATGGTCTGCTTGCCGGTGGCGGTTGCGCCGTCGCCGCTCACGTCGACGACGCAGCGCCGCGTCGTCTTCGATCAGTGCGATCCAGGCCGCGGTCAGCGCCGTGCGGCCGCCGCCGCGCGGGGCGCCGGCGTTCGACGTCGACCAGCCGGGCTTCGTCATCGGGACGGACGCCGAGCGCCGCGGAACGATCCGCCGCGGAAGCCGCGCGCTGAGCGCCGTCATGCAGGCGCGCACGCCGTGGGCGAGTGTGCTCGCGCGCAAGGTCTACGGCGTCGCGGGCGCCGGCCACGGCAACGGGGCGCGCCTGAACCTCCGGTTCGCGTGGCCGTCCGGCCAGTGGGGGTCGCTGCCGATCGCGGGCGGTCTGGAGGCCGCGTACCGCCGCGAGCTCGAGGCGAGCGATGACCCGGTGGCGCTGCGCGCCGAGATCGACGCGCGGCTCACGCGGGTCGTCTCGCCGTTCCGCTCCGCGGAG
>JBGAQA010000266.1:264-1103 GCA_044220955.1 Sandaracinaceae bacterium | reverse complement strand
GACGACGAAGCCGCTCGGGGGCAGCCAGAGCGCGGGCAGCGTCGCGAAGACGTCGACGCCCGCCGCGTCGAGGCCGGTCTCCTCGACCGCCTCGCGCAGCGCCGCGGCGACCACGCCGTCGTCGTCGGGGTCGAGCGCGCCCCCGGGGAACGCGGGCTGGCCCGGGTGGCTCGACATGGTGGACGACCGCTGGATGAGCAGCAGGTCGGGGCCGTCGGGGCCCTCGGGCAGCGGCAGGGTCGTCGAGATCCCGCTGAAGCTGAGCTCGATGCTGCGGCCCGTCTCTCCGCGAGCGATGGCGAGGAGCTCCTGCTGGACCTCCGTCGCCGAACCCGGTCGCGTCTGCCGGTCGTGGGTGAGGAGCATCCGCAGCAGCTCCACCAGGCGCGCGGGGGCCTTGGGGCAGAGCTGCCCGAGATCGTAGGCCTCGGGGTGGATCACCCGCTTGGAGAGCAGGGTCTCGTAGGTCGTCGCGCCGAAGGGCACCTCGCCGGTGCACATCTCCCCGATGACGAGCCCGAGGGCGTACAGATCGGCCCTGCCGTCGAGGGGCGCAGCGGTCAGCTGCTCCGGGGCCATGTACCAGGGCGAACCGGCCACGCTGCCGGGGGACAGCTCCCGGAGCCCGGCGAGCCCGAAGTCCAGCAGCCGGGGGCGCGGAGACGGACCGTCCTCGACGACCACGTTGCCCGGCTTCACGTCGAGGTGGAGGACGCCGCGGGCGTGGGCGTGACCGAGCGCCGACAGCAGCTCCAGGAGGACGTTCCGAACGACGGGCCACTGCAGCCGTCCGCAGAGCCGCTCGAGCGAGCGGCCCCGGACCAACTCCATGGCGAACC
>JBGAQA010000266.1:0-254 GCA_044220955.1 Sandaracinaceae bacterium | reverse complement strand
GGTCCCCAGCGTCCCCGCGTCCAAGGGCTGGACGATGTTCGGGTGCTCGAGCCCCGCCGCGGCCCGGATCTCCGCGTGGAACAGCGCCACCAGGCGAGGCTTCTCGGCCGCCCGCCCCGTCAGGAGCTTGACCACCACGGGCTCTCCGGACCGGTGGTGCGTGGCTCGCCAGACCTCCCCCATGGGGCCGGAGCCGATGCGCTCCCGGAGGTCGAAGGGGCCGACGGGGATGGGTCCGCCCACGGCAGCGAGAG
>JBGAQA010000265.1:0-1103 GCA_044220955.1 Sandaracinaceae bacterium | reverse complement strand
CGCGGGCGGTGCGGACCATATCGGTGAATTCTACGCACTCGATCGAGTTCTCGCGGCCATTGCTGGTCTGCGTGCTCTCGCCCTGGATGTCCTGGCCGTTGGCCTTCAGATACAGATGGATTGACTCTGCCATGCCAGACACCCTAGACAACGGCCATCCGGCCGAACAGACCCGGCGAACGCTTCGCAGCGAGGTTTTTTCGCGCCGCTCGATCGTGCCAGTGAGGCGCGCGGAGACGAGTCTGGACTGCGAGCCGGTCGTGCCGTTATGCTGGAGCTGGCCGTGTGTGACGGTCGCGCTTTGCATCGAGGTGTGGCTATGAGCAAGGGTAAGGACGGATCGGTCGCGCCGAAGGAGCGCGTGAACATCACCTATAAGCCGGCCACCGACGGGGCCCAGGAGGATGTCGAGCTCCCCCTGAAGATCCTCATGCTGGGGGACTTCACGGGCCGGCCGGACGACCGCGCCATCGAGGACCGCAAGCCGATCAACGTCGACAAGGACAACTTCAACCAGGTGCTCGGCGAGCAGAAGCTCGAGCTCAACCTCGGCGTGGCCGACAAGCTCTCTCAGGAGCAGGGCGCCGAGATGGCCGTGAACCTGAAGTTCAAGAAGCTCTCGGACTTCTCGCCCGAGGGCATCGCCAACCAGGTGCCCGAGATGCGCAAGCTCCTCGAGCTCCGCTCGGCGCTCAACGCGCTCAAGGGGCCGCTCGGCAACGTGCCGGCGTTCCGCAAGAAGATCCAGAACCTCCTCGGCGACGAGGGCGCGGGCTTCGTCGCGATCATGCAGAACTTCGTCACCGAGCGCGTGCTGATCGCCGCCCAGTGCGTCGCCATCGCCACCCTCGCGCTCGGCCGGATCCTCGGGCTCCCCGAGCTGGCCGTGCTGGGCACCACCGGCCTGGTCCTCGTGGCCGTCGCCGTGGCGCACCTCGATGCGCGGTCCGCGTTGCCGCCAGTCGCAGCGGATCGTGCCCGAGGTGCCGCGCACCGTCTCGACGAACTCGAACGCACACTCGTCGCCGACCCAGATGCCGCCGCGGATCACGAGCTTGCCGTTGTTGCCATGGCGGTCGGCGACTTCGTAGGCGACTTCGAAC
>JBGAQA010000264.1:655-1106 GCA_044220955.1 Sandaracinaceae bacterium | reverse complement strand
CCCGACCCGGGAAAGCAGGGCGAATGCCGTGGTGTTACATTACCGGTCGATGGCTGCCATCGCCTATACGGTGATCGCGGAGTTTCCGGACGAGCCCCGGCGGGCGGCGTATCTGGCGTGGCTGGCGACCGGGCACGCCGAGGCCGTGGTGCGGGCAGGGGCGGACTCCGCAACGATCGTCTCGGTGGAGGACCCGCTCCTGCCGCGGAAGGTCACCGATCCGGTGGGCCCGCCCCCCGGGGTGTTCCGCGTGATCCGCGGGGGCAGCTACCGGCAACTGCTGGTGTCGCTCCGCGGCGCGGCACGGGCGCGGCTGCCGCCTTCGGCCCACGAGGCCGACCTCGGCTTCCGCTGCGCCCAGGATGTTTGATCGCGACTTTCGAGGAGGCGCCGCGCCGCCCGACCGTCTAGAAGGGCTCGCTCCGCGGGTTGCTTGACCAGCGGATCCGCG
>JBGAQA010000264.1:0-645 GCA_044220955.1 Sandaracinaceae bacterium | reverse complement strand
AACGCTGACGCTGGAATCCTACGATGGCGAACGACCAAAGATACCGAGTCATCGACCGCCTCGAATCGGGCGGCATGGCCGAAGTGTTCCGCGCCGAGTCGATCGGCCTGCAGGGCTTCAAGAAGCAGGTCGCCATCAAGCGCGTCCTCCCTCACCTCGCGGCGAAGGAGACGTTCATCAAGATGTTCCTCGACGAGGCGCGGCTCTCGGCCCGCCTCTCGCACAGCAACTGCGTGCAGGTGTTCGACATCGGCGTCGGCGACAGCACCTACTTCATCGTCATGGAGTTCGTCGACGGGGCGAACCTCCGCGGGATCATCGACACCCTCAAGGCCTCGGGCCGCCCGTTCCCCGCCGAAGAAGCGGTCTTCATCGCCATCGAGCTCTGCAAGGGGCTCCAGTACGCGCACTTCGTCGTCGACGAGAAGGCCCACTCGGTCACCCTGACCGACGAGGGCGTCGACATGGCGCAGGAGCTGCTCTCGACCGACAACCTGTTCGACCCGAAGCACCTCGAGGTGCTCCACATCCTGAACCAGTGCCTGCGCGCCCACACGCTCTACCGGCGCGACGTCAACTACCTGGTCCAGGAGGGCAAGGTCCTCATCATCGACGAGTTCACCGGCCGGGTGCTGCCGGGGCGTC
>JBGAQA010000263.1:0-1108 GCA_044220955.1 Sandaracinaceae bacterium | reverse complement strand
AGACCGTGGCGGTGGCCGAGGATGAGCAGTTCTTGATGCAGGCGTCCGAGGTGCTGTGCGCGTCGGTCTTCTCGTTGCCATCGATCTTGACCCTGGCCTCGGCGCGCGTGTAGCCCCAGCCGCGCCGCGCGTACGCACTCGCGGTCAGGCCGTAGTCCCCGACCGTGCTGATCGTGGCCGTGTAGGTCTTGCTCTTGCCCCGGGCACGCTGCTGCACGTCCTCGGCGCGCTCGCCCTCGTGTCGTCCACCAGGCCCCTCACCTCGCGGCGCGCCGCGCTCGCCGGCGTGCTCTGCGCGGCCTCGATGGCGGTGAAGCTGTGGGGCGGGGTGTGGTGCCTGCTGGTCTTCCTCGTCGTGGGGATGCCCTGGTACATCGCGATCCTCGGTCGCCTCGGCAACGAGTTCTTCGACCGCTTCGTCGTGCACGACATCATCAACCGCACGATGGTGGGCGTTCACGGTGACACCGGGTCGGTGCGCTACTTCATGTGGCAGCTCGGCTACGCGATGTTCCCGTGGTCGGGGCTCGTGCCCGTGGCGCTGTTCGGCTGGCGCTACATCGTCCCCCGCGACGCGTCGAAGGAGCAGCGCGACGTCGCGCGCATCGGCCTGCTCTGGTTCGCGGTGGCCTTCGTGCTCTTCAGCGCGATGATCACGAAGTTCCACCACTACATCTTCCCCGCGGTCCCTGGCGCGGCGGTGATGGTCACGTCCGGACTCCTGACGTTCGCGCTCCAGTGGCGCACCGTGCTGCGCGCCTTCAGCGGCATCGGAGCGCTGCTGAAGGGCGGCAAGCCGGCGGCGACCAGCGACGCCGAGAAGGTCCGCGAGGAGATGGACAAGATCGAGGTCCCTGTCTCGTGGTTCGGCGGCGGGATGGTCTTCGCGACCATCGGCCTCGTGGTCATCGGCTACGTCTTCTTCGGCATAAGGCCGTGGCTCGGAGTGCTGGCAGTGCTCTTGTCGTTCGTCCTCTCGATCGTCGCGTGCCGCGCCACCGGCGAGACCGACACGACACCGGTCGGCGCGATGGGGAAGATCACGCAGCTCACGTACGGAATCCTCGCTCCCGCGAACGTCGTCACCAACTTGATGACCGCGAACATC
>JBGAQA010000262.1:0-1114 GCA_044220955.1 Sandaracinaceae bacterium | reverse complement strand
CGCTTGCGACCCGCCCGAGGGCTACATCGCGACGGCGGGCGACTGCGACGACCGCGACGCCGCCGACTACCCGGACGCGCCGGAGACCTGCGACGGCGTGGACGACGACTGCGACGGCACCACCGACGACGGCGTCACCACGACCTACTATCGCGACGCCGACAGCGACGGCTACGGCAACGCCAGCAGCACGACCGCCGCCTGCTCTGTGCCCACGGGCTACGTCACCAACGACGACGACTGCGACGACACCAGCGCCGCCTACAGCCCGGCCACCGTCTGGTACCTCGACGCAGACGGCGACGGCTACGGCGACCCCAGCAAGACCCTGACCCAGTGCACGAAGCCCTCGGGCTACGTCGCCGACGCCACCGACTGCGACGACGGCTACGCGCTGACCTACCCGGGCGCGCGCGAGCTCTGCGACTTCTCCGACAACGACTGCGACGGCGAGGAGGACGAGGGCTTCGACGCCGACGGCGACGGCTTCCTGAGCTGCCGCGGGGACTGCGACGACGCGAACCCCGAGGTGCACCCCTGGGCCGACGAGGTCTGCGACGGGGTGGACAACGACTGCGACGGCGAGGTCGACGGCGTGTTCGACGTCGACGACGACGGCTTCGAGGACGCCGCCGCGTGCTGGGAGCGGGGCGGCCGCCTGGACTGCGACGACGCCGATCCCGCGGTGAACCCGGACGCGGAGGAGGTCTGCGACGGGATCGACAACAACTGCGACGGGGGCACGGACGACGTCGACGCGGACCTGGACACGTACTTCGCCTGCACGGTGGACTGCGACGACCACGACCCCTTCATCTTCCCCGGCGCCCCCGAGGCGTGCGACGGGATCGACAACGACTGCAACGGGGACGTCGACGAGATCTGGGACTTCGACGGCGACGGCGTGTCCGCGTGCGCGGGGGACTGCGACGACGGCGACCCGGAGGTCTACCCGGGGCGCGGGGACCCCTGCGACGGCACGGACAACGACTGCAGCGGCATCGTGGACGACGCGTTCGACGTGGATCGCGACGGGGTCACGACCTGCGCCGGGGACTGCGACGACGGCGACGCGGCGGTGTGGCCCGGGGCGCCCGAGATCTGCGACGGCAAG
>JBGAQA010000261.1:0-1117 GCA_044220955.1 Sandaracinaceae bacterium | reverse complement strand
GCGCTGACCATCGTACCTTGTTGGGACACGTTCACGGCCGTCAGCGCGGCGTGGAGCGCCGCGATCTGCTCGCTCGCGGTGGCGAACCGTTGAGCCGGCTCGCGAGCGCACGAGCGGAAGAACCATTGATCGAACGCCGGCGGCAAGAACGGCCAACGCGAGCTCGGCGCGTAGACGGCGTGGTTCAACACCTTGGCGAGGACGTCGGGGATGGTCGTCCCCTGCCAGTAGTGCTCACCGGTCGCGAGGTAGACGGCGATGAGGCCGAGCGACCAGAGATCGGTCGGGGGTCCGATCGCTTGCACGCGCCCGAGCGCCTGCTCCGGCGCCATGTACAGCGGCGTCCCCATGACGGCGCCGTCGTGCGTCATCATCGCCGGTCCGCTCGTTTGCGACGCCTGCGACATGCGCGAGATGCCGAAGTCGAGGATCTTGATGACGGTCGACCCGTCCTCGCGGTTGTGGAGGAACAGGTTCTCGGGCTTGAGGTCGCGGTGGACGATCCCGATGGCGTGAGCTTTGTCGAGCGCGCGCGCGACCTGACCGAGGAAGCGCAGCATGTCGTCACCCGGCATGCGGCCGTGCTGCTTCACGAGCGTTTGGAGGTCCGCGCCCGAGAGGAGCTCCATCACCAGGAACGGCGCCCCGCCGAGCTCGTGAGCGACGTCGGCGTCGACCACGCGAACGACGTTCTCGCTCTGGATCTTCGCGGGGGCGCGCGCCTCGCGCTTGAAACGCTCGAGGCTCTCGTAGTCGCGCGAGGCGTCGCCGTGGAGGAGCTTGAGCGCGAGCCGATCCCCGGTGCCCATGTGCTCGACGAGGTAGACCGTCCCCATTCCGCCCTGGCCGAGCTTGGCCTCGATCCGGTAGACGCACAGACCCTCGGCCTCGGTGAAGCCGCTGTGGAACACCCGCCGCACGGCGCTGTCCGAATCGCAGTCGGCGGCGCGGAATGCCGAGAAGTCGTGCTCGCCCGCGAGCACCGACGCCGCCAGGCGCATCGCGCGCAGATCGAGGGCCCGCGACACGTGCCAGGTGAAGCGGTGCCAGAACGCCGACCGCCAGGGCTGGGTCCAGATCCGGTATTCGTAGACCCGCGCCGTCGCGTGCCGGCGGG
>JBGAQA010000260.1:0-1122 GCA_044220955.1 Sandaracinaceae bacterium | reverse complement strand
ATGGGACAGGAGCGAACGAGGGAGCGCGCGTACAGCCCCAGGAACGCGTGCGAGCTCTGCTGGTTGATGCCGTGCGGGACACGCTCCTGGCCGATGCCGCCGACGATCTCGCCGCGCGTCGACTGGGAGAAGTAGAGCCCGTCGGTGAGGTCGGCGACGAGCGGCTTGAGCCACGGCTTGAGCGGCTCGGTGCTGCAGATCTCGTGGCGATGCGGTTTGTTGGGGAGCTCGACGCCGACGAGGCGCGCGATCTCTGGCGACCACGCACCGGCCGCGTTGACGATCGTGTCGGTCTCGATGCGGAGGACGTCGTCTTCGATGCGCGAGCCGTCTTGGCCGAGCTTCTTCGCGACGATCGCGCTCACGCGTCCGCCTCGCGTCTCGATCGCGCTGACGTCGCGGAAGGTCGCGACGCGCACGCCGAGCTTCTGCGCCGCTTGGGCGAAGCCCCACACGAACGGCCACGGAAAGACGACGCCGTCGTCGGCGTTGTAGCTCGCGGCAGCGATCCCGTCCGTGTCGAGCTCGGGGACGATCTTGCGCGCCTCTTTGGGCGTCAGCATCTTCGAGCGCAGCCCGCAGTCGTTCTGGAGCTTCACGCTCGCCTCGAGCGCGCGGCGCTTCTCCTCGGAGCGCACGAGGAAGAGGTACCCGCCCTGGCGAAACCAGATGTTGATCTTCATCTCGCTCGCGAAGTCGCGGCACATCTGGATGCTCTCCTGCATCAACCGCACGTTCGCTTCGCTCGACCACTGCGCGCGAACGCCGCCGCCGTTGCGACCGCTCGCGCCGCCGCAGAGGTAGCTCTTGTCGAGCACGATGACGTCGGTCTGGCCGCGGCGCGCGAGGTGGTACGCGATCGAGAGCCCCATGATCCCGGCCCCGACCACGACGCGCGCGCGGCGGTTCTCGGTGCTCACGCGCTCTCCTTGCGCCGCGCTGCGAGCGCACGGACGAGGCGCTCGTGGATCGCGGGGGTGGCGCAGAGCACGCCCGCGTCGAGATCGAGCGCCTCGCGCCGGTAGTCGAAGCCCTTGCCGTCGGGGTCGGTGAAGCGAACGCCGCATCCGGTCGCGATGGCCTCGGGCGCACACGAGTCCCAGAGCTTCCCGGCGCGGCCGG
>JBGAQA010000025.1:0-83761 GCA_044220955.1 Sandaracinaceae bacterium | reverse complement strand
CTGTCCGTCGCGACGTCCGTCGCGACGCTAACTGCCCGTCAACGATTCTGTCCCAGAATCGTGATCGGTCATTTAGCTACTCGGCGGCGGCGATCGGGCCGAGGGTCCGCACGTCCGTCTCGCCCATGAAGCTCTCGAGCGGGACGAGCGCGTCCGTCGCCGCGCCGCGCGGCACCTGCGGGCCGAGCCGGAAGGGCTCGGTGCTCTCGTTCTTCAGCAGCTCGAGCACACCCTCGCGCGCGCGGTTGAAGATGAGCGCGGTGCGGTCGTTCATGTCCTTGTGCGAGCGCGGCATGCCGAGGTCGCTCGGGACGCCGAACGCCTGCACGCCGTTGAGCACCCAGTTGCCGAGGTTTCCGCGCCAGTACGTCTTCTTCTGCTTCATCTCCTCGGCGGCGCCGCGGAAGAAGCGGTTGAAGTTGCGCATCGCCTCGATGACGTAGCCCTTGCGACGAAGGTGGTAGCGGAGCGACTTCGTCTCCAGGTGCTCGTCCTTCATCCAGGCGTCGACCCAGAGGTTGTAGTAGTTCGCGCAATCGAAGTAGCACTTCTCGCGATAGAGCTCGTAGCTTCCGAAGGTCGAGTAGAGGCCGGCGTAGAGGAGCAGCGTCGTCTCGAAGCGGAACTGGACGAAGTCGTTCATCAGCTCGGAGCGCTCCTCGATGTCTTCGCCCGCGTAGTCGCGGGTGATCATGTCGACCAGGCAGTCGGCCTCGAGGCCGATGAAGTCCGAGCCGGGCGAGTAGAACGGATCGTGGAACGCGCCTGCGTCGCCGATCGTCGCCCAGCGCTGCTTGCCGTCCCAGAAGCGCTTGGTGCGGTAGGCGAGCTGGTTGTACATGCCGAAGTCGACGAGCTCGGCGTCCTCGAGCATCTGCGCGCAGCACCTGTGCTCCCGCATGAAGGAGAGGAAGCCCTCCTTCGTCCCCTGCGCAGGCTTCCACTTGTCGCGCTCCTGCACGATGCCGAGCGAGATCAGGTCGTTCGAGAGAGGGATGAACCAGAGCCAGTAGCCGTCGTAGCAGAAGTGGTTCGTGCTCAGGGTGCGCGCGGTGTAGCGGGCGCGCGCGCGCCACTCCTCGTTCGGCCACGCGTCCATGTCCGCGACGTTGGCCGCGCGCGTCCAGCTCGACACGATCTTGTGATCCGGCGCCGGGAGGCGCAGATCGAGCTGCTTGGCGAGCAGGTTGACGCGGCCGGCCGCATCGATCACCCACTTGCACCGGTACGTGGTCTCGTCTCCTTCGCGAGAGACGCGCACGCGGTGCTCGCCGCCGTCGTTGCTCAGGGTGATCTCCTTCACCACAGCCGGGATCTGCACCTCGGTCCCGAGCTGGCGGTTCATCTCGATCAGGTCGGTCTCGAGCCTGGCGCGATCGAGCTGGAAGCTCGGCAGCGGCGGGAGGTGATAGACGCCGAGCTCGGAGAGGTCCGTGAGGTCGGCGTTCTTCTGCTCGTTGTCGAAGAAGAACCGCAGCGAGTTCTTCGGAAGCTGGTTCATGAACAGATAGCGATTCAGCTTCTGCTTGCGGATGAGGTAGTTCGCGGCGATCTCGACGGTGCTCTCGCCGACCTTGTAGCCGCGCTCCACGTCGCGCTCGAACACGACGATCTCGAGCTCCGGCTTCGTCATCTTGAGCTGCCGCGCGAACAGGTTCCCCGCCAGGCCCCCGCCCAGCACCGCCACGTCGATTCGCTTCTCGGTCACGCTGCGTCCCCTTCCAGAAGATCGGGATCGAGCATAGCGAGCCACGCCGGATCGGGCGAGCCACTCTGCTCACGTTCCGCTGCGGAACCGCCGGCTCAGAAGCGCACGACACCCGCGCCGAGGTTGCCCATGTACGGCGGGGCGACGCTCTGATCCTGCGTGGCCACGAGGACGGCCACGACCACGCCGATCGCGATCGCGACGCCCACGCTGACGCCGACGGCGATCCACACGCCGCTCTCGTCGCTCGGGGGCGGCTCCGCGACGGGCATCGCGATCGCCTGGTCCATCGGCGGCGACGCGTCGACAGGCGCGACGTCGACGGGCGCGGACACGGTCGCGACGGAGAGGCCGAGCTCGGTCGACTGGCCCTCGGCGAGCTGGAATCGCTGCGCCGCGATCGCGCGGCCGTCGCGCAGGACCCTCGCGTCGTGCGCGCCCGGGTTCAGCGCGAGGCTCGTGCCGAGCGCGCTCCGTGTGAGCTGGGCGTCGTCGAGCCGGACCTCGTCGGCGTCGTCGAGCCCCTCGATCTCGATCGTCACGTGCGCGATGCGCGTCTCGGCGGCGTGGAGCGCGCTCTCCGCCTCCGATCGGTGCGCGGCATCGCGTCCGTCCGTCGCGAGCTCGAGGAAGCGCCGATAGCTCGCGGCGCCCTCGACCAGCTGACCGGTCTGCACCTGCGCGCCCGCGAGGTTGAGCAGCGTGCTCGGCCGCTCGGCGAGCGCGAGGCTCTCGGCGAACGCGTCGCGCGCGGCATCCCAGCGCTGCCCGCGCGCCTCTTCGAGCCCGCTCTGGAAGAGCTGGCGCGCGCGCGCCACATCGGCGGCGTCCTGCGCGCTCGCGGGCGACGCCGCGCACAGGACGAGGGTCAGGGCGAGCAAGGAGCGCATCGCGTCGATGCTCGCCCGGCGGGCCTTCCCCGGCAAGCCGTCGCCGTCACGGCAGCGTGAGCTCGGTGTCCCGCACCCAGCCCGCGACGCTGGCGTGGGCGAGCGCAGCCTCGACCCTCACCCACGCGGGCTGGCGCTCGCGCTCGATCCACGCGATCTGCGCGCGCGCCTCGGGCGTCGTGACGACCATGACGGGGATCGCCTCATCGGTCGGCGCCGCGCGCACGCGCAAGCCCACGATGCGGGCATGCCAGACCGGACCACGCGTGACCGGCACCGCGTCGCGCGCCGCAGCCGTCGGCGCCGCCGCCGCGAGCTCGCGGCACCGAAGGGTCACGCGCTCGAGCGAGACGCCATCGTCGATGGGCAACGAGCCGCGCAGCGCCTCGCCGTGCGGCTCGATCCCGTCGACCGGCGTCCCGCCCGCGACGCGCGCGACGCCCGCGAGCATCGTCTCGGCGGCCAGCGCGATCGGGATCGCCGCCTGCGTGTGGCCCTCCACGCGTGCGCCGCCCCCGTGTGTGCGCACGGCGAACCTGCCGCGCCCGAGCGGCGTCACGCGCACGTCGCGATCCTCGATCGTCACGACGCGGATCGACCCGCGCGCCGGGACGACGTGAACGTCGGGAACGGAGAGGTGCCCGCGGATCTCGCACGGCCGCGGCGCCTCCTGCGCCCCGAGCGCCGGCGCGAG
The DNA here is from genome assembly GCA_044220955.1 of Sandaracinaceae bacterium. Classification (GTDB taxonomy): domain Bacteria; phylum Myxococcota_A; class Polyangia; order Polyangiales; family Sandaracinaceae; genus JBBSAT01. The sequence goes on along the minus strand of JBGAQA010000025.1, from coordinate 80,469 downwards.
CGCCGCGACGACCAGCAGCGCCAGAGCTGTGATGCGCACCGGACGAGCTTACACGCAGGGTGGTAAGAACGGCTCATGCTCACGCTGCGCTCCCACGCTCGCCTCGCCGCCACGCGCGGTCCCGTCGTCGTCGTCGTGATGGACGGAGTCGGCATCGGCGCCGGCGACGAGGGCGACGCGGTGAGGCTCGCACGCACACCGACGCTCGACTGGCTCGCCGCGCACGTGCCCACCTCGCGCCTGCGCGCGCACGGCCGCGCGGTGGGCCTGCCGACCGACGAGGACATGGGCAACAGCGAGGTCGGGCACAACGCGCTCGGGGCGGGCCGCGTGTTCGACCAGGGCAGCAAGCTCGTGGGCCAGGCCATCGCGAGCGGGGCGATGTGGCGGGGCGACGCGTGGCAGGGGGCGATCGCGCGCGTGAAGGCCAGCGGCGAGCCGCTCCATTTCCTCGGGCTGCTCTCGGACGGCAACGTGCACAGCCACGAGGAGCACCTCTTCGCGATGCTGCGCCGCGCGGCGGAAGAGGGCGTGAAGGCGGTCCGCGTGCACGCGCTGCTCGACGGTCGCGACGTGCCCGAGACGAGCGCGCTCGTGTACGTCGAGCGGCTCGAGGCGGTCCTCGGCGAGCTGCGCGCGGCCGGCCGTGACTACCGCGTCGCCTCGGGCGGCGGCCGGATGAAGGTCACGATGGACCGCTACGAGGCCGAGTGGCCGATGGTCGCGCGAGGCTGGGCCCTGCACGTCCGCGGGGAGGGTCGCCGCTTCGCATCGCTCGGCGAGGCGGTGCAGACGCTGCGGGCGGAGGCGCCCGGGATCGGCGACCAGAACCTCCCCGGCTTCGTCATCGGCGAGCCCAGCGGTCCGTGCGGCCCGATCCGAGACGGCGCCGCCCTCGTGCTCTTCAACTTCCGTGGCGACCGCGCGCTCGAGATCACGCGCGCGTTCGAGGACGCCTCGTTCTCGAAGTTCGAGCGCGGCCCGAGGCCGGACGTCTTCTTCTGCGGCATGATGCAGTACGACGGGGACCTCAAGCTGCCGACGCACTTCCTCGTCTCGCCGCCGGCGATCGACCGCACGCTCTCCGAGCACCTGGCCGACGCGGGCGCGACGCAGCTCGCGATCAGCGAGACGCAGAAGTTCGGGCACGTCACGTACTTCTGGAACGGCAACAAGAGCGCGTCGCTGCCGGGGGAGAAGTGGATCGAGGTTCCGTCGGACACGCTCCCCTTCGAGGAGCGCCCCTGGATGAGGTCGGCGGAGATCACCGACGCCCTGATCCGAGAGCTGCGCACGGGCGCACACCGCCACGCGCGCGTGAACTACGCCAACGGCGACATGGTCGGCCACACGGGCGTGCGCGACGCCGCCGTGCTGGCGGTCGAAGCGGTCGACCTCGCGCTGCATCGCCTCTTGCCGGTGATCCGGGAGCTCGACGGCGCGGTGCTGATCACGGCCGACCACGGCAACGCCGACGAGATGATCGAGAGAGACAAGAAGAGCGGCAGGCTCGTGACGGGCTCCGACGGAGCGTTCAAGCCCAAGACCAGCCACACGCTGAACCCGGTGCCGCTTCACCTCTATGCCCCGGGCCGCCCCGACCTCGCGCTCGACGCGTCGATCGCGGACGCGGGGCTCGCGAACGTCGCGGCGACCGTGCTCGCGCTGATGGGGTACGCGGCGCCCGAGGGCTACGAGCGCTCGCTCGTGGGCTGACGGCCTCCCGCCGTGGATCCGACCGGGTCGGAACGCACGCAACGCGCACGGGCCCGCGCCGACAACGAGCGGAAAGGAGGTCGCCCCCCATGTCGACCCGTACCGTCTCGTCCTCGCTCGTCGTTCTCCTCTCTCTCTGCCTCCTCTCCCTCTGCGCCGCCGCCTGCGAGCCGCCCAGGGTGGTCTGCCCGACGGGCTTCGCCCTCTCGTCGAGCGGCCGCTGCACGACCGCCGCCGACGCCGCCGCGATGCTCCCCGGCGATGGCGGCCCGATGCTCGCGGGCGACGCCGGCACCGACGACGCAGGCGCGCTCGCGGACGCCGGGTCACCCCGGATCGATGCGTGTGCCTGGGGCACCTGGTTCGCGGATGCGGACGGCGACGGTTTCGGGAGCGCGGCCACGACCGTGTCCGCGTGCGCGCAGCCGGCCGGGACCGTGGCCGACGCGACCGACTGCGACGACGCACGCGCGGCGACGCACCCCGGCTCCGTCGAGGTGTGCGACGGGATCGACGACGACTGCGACGGATCGACCGACGAGGCGTTGCTCACGACCTACTATCGCGACGCGGACGGCGACGGTGTCGGAGTCGCGGGCGACCACGTCGAGGCGTGCGGAGCGCCCGCGCACTACGCCGCGTCGAGTGGCGACTGCGACGACGCGCAGCCGCTCTCCTTTCCGGGCAACCCCGAGGTCTGCGACGGCGTCGACAACGACTGCGACGCGGGGGTCGACGAGGGTGTGCTCGCGACGTTCTACGCGGACTCGGACCGCGACGGGTTCGGCACGACGGTGTCCCAGCTCGCCTGCTCGGCGCCGGCCGGCTTCGCTGCGGCCGGCGGGGACTGCGACGACACGAGCACGAGCATTCACCCAGGCGCGACCGAGGTCTGCGACTTCGTCGACCAGGACTGTGACGGTGTGGCCGATGACGGCGTGCAGGTCGCGCACTACACCGACTGCGACGGTGACGGCTGGGCTCCGTTCGGCGCCGTCGGCGTGCCGGGCTGCTTCGGGATGCCGCCTCGCTCGGCGCCGGCCTGCGCGAGCGGTGGATCGTGGACGACGCGCGTGCCCGCCACCGTTCCGACGTCCGACTGCGCGGACAACCAGGTGTTCGCTCGCCCGGGCTCGACGGTCTTCTCCGCGTCGCCGGCGTACTACGTCGGGACGACCCCGCGCTACGACTGGAATTGCGACGGGGTGGACACGCCTCGCGTGACGACGATCAGCGCCACGCTCTCGTGCGCGCCTCCGGGTGGCCTCAGCACCAGCTGCCAGCAGAGCGGGGCGCACTGGGCGGCGACCGCGCCCGTGTGTGGAACGTCGGCGCCGCTCTACTCGTGCGGCCCAGCTCCCGCGTGCGCGCCCGGCGTCTACACCACCGCGCAGACCTGCAACTGACGCCCGCTCACCGACGCCGCAGCGTCACCGTGCCGCCGCCGCTCGGCGCCATCGTGACGGTGCGGCGTACCGCGTGGACCTCGCCGGCTGGCTCGACGCGGAACCTGCGGAGCGCCTCGGCGAGCACGATGCGCATCTCGTAGAGCGCGAAGGCCATCCCGATGCAGCGGCGCACGCCGCCGCCGAACGGGAAATAGGTGTACGGCGTCACCTTGTTCCCGGGCCCCGTCTTGGTGCCGAGGAAGCGCTCCGGATCGAAGCGCTCCGGATCCGGCCAGAGCGTCGGGTCGTGGTGCGTGAGGTAGATGGACAGGATCGCCGCGTGCTTGGCCGGGACGTCCCAGCCGCCGATCTTGCGCGGCTGCTCGAGCACGCGGCCGACGGCGTAGACGACCGGATGGATCCGCATCGTCTCCTTGATGACCGCGTCGAGGTAGGGCAGCTCCGCCTTCGTCACCGCGTCGTCGGGCGCGCCGCCGCCGAGCACGCGATCGACCTCCTCGTGGGCGCGCGCCTGTGCCTCGGGGCTGCGCGCGAGGCAGGTGAACGCCCACGCCAGCGCGGTCGCGCTCGTCTCGTGGCCGGCCGCGAGCAGCGTCATCAGCTCGTCGCGCAGCGCGCGGTCGCTCATGCTCGTCCCGTCCTCGTAGCGGGCATGGAGCATCAGCGAGAGGATGTCGTCGCCGGCCGGTGCGCTCGGCGGGGCCGTGGCGATCTTCCGGCGTCGCGTCGCGATCAGCCGGTAGAGCAGGTCGTCGACGCGGGTGCGCCGCGCGACGAAGCGGCCCCAGGGCGAGCGCGGGCCGAGGTCGATCTGCATCGCCGGGACCATCGTCAGGGGCGAGGCGCCGTCGAGCAGCTCGAGGATCGCCGCGCGCAGTGCGACGAGGTCTGCCCCGTCGTCGACGCCGAACACGGTTCGCAGGATCACGTCGAGCGTGATGTGCTGCGTGCCCGGCTGGACGGGGGCCGGACGATCGAGCGTCCAGCGCGCGATCTCGGCCCGCGTGATGCGCTGGATCGTGACGCCGTACGCGTGGAGCCGCGCGCCGTGGAACGGCGGCAGGAGCAGCCGTCGCTCGCGCAGGTGTTGCTCGCCGTCGAGCAAGAGCAGCGAGAGCCCGCCGACGATGGGCCGCAGCGACTCGTTCGCGCGCCCCGCGTGCAGCTCCTCGGGCGGGCCGGTGAAGACCTCCTTGTTGGACGTCTCGTCCGCGAAGCTGACGATCGGGCTCATGCCCGGCAGCTGCATCGTGAAGGTCGAGCCGTAGCGGGCGCGGCAGTGCTCGAGCAGCGCGATCGGCCGCAGCATCCAGAGAGCGAGCTGCGCCGACGGATGCATGACCAGCCCGGGTGGTAGGTGATCTGCGCGCACGCGTCGCGCCCGCCGGCGACCGGTCGGGAGCAGCTGCGTGACGCGATCGATGGCACCGACCGTGCTGGCTTCCATGGCTCGAAAGCTACCAGATCGGCGCGCGGCCCTGCGTTTGGTATACGGAGCCATGGGGAACTGGCGTGTCGTGCTCGCGCTCGGGGTGCTCTGTGGTCTGCCCGCGAGGGGCGCGGCGCAGGACGCGGGCCCCGAGGTGCCGGCTACGGCGGTCGAAGCGGACGCGAGCGTCGAGGCTGCGCCGCCCGAGGCTCCGCCCCCGGACGCCGAGCCTCTGCCCGAGACGCCTCCGGGCTACGGAGGGACCGCGGTGCCGGCGCCACCGGCGCAGACGGGTCGCGCGCCGAGGCCCACGCCCACGGTCGTGGCGCCCGCCGCCGACCCGGCTGCAGTGGCGCCCGCGCCCGACCCGGCCGTCGAGCTCGCGCTGACGATCAACGGCCTGCTCAGCTTCTCCGGCACCACGACGCCGGTGCTGGTGGCCAACGCCGACCTCGTCTTCGCGCTCGATCCGCGGGCCTGGATCGGGCTCGGGATCGCGTTCTCCTACAGCGAGCAGCACACGACGCCCTCGCCGGGCATCCCGGACATGAAGTTCGTGACGAGCAGCTTCTCGCTGCCGCTGATCTTCCAGTACTACTTCGACCCTCCGCACGTGGGCGCTGCCGTCCCCACGCTGCGCGTGCAGCTCACGCCCGGCTGGAGCGAGTCTCCGGTCGGCGCGCCGGTCGCCGCCACCCAGGTCGTGACGGGCAACGCCACGCTGCTCGCGGGCGTCACGTGGCTGGCGACGCACTGGCTCGCGCTCCGCATCATCGGCGGCGTGAGCGGCGGCTTCGGCGTGAACGTGGTCGGACCGATCAACATCACGGGGAACGCGGCCGTCATGGCCAACGTCGCGCTCGTGATCCGCTTCTGAGCAGTCTGCGCTCGGATCGATCGGATGTGGGCGTCTCCGAAGGCTCGGAGAGGCTGCCCTGCGCCCCGGGCGCTGGAGCTTCAGTAGCCGTCGGCGGCCATGGGGGCGGCCTGGATCTCGTAGGAGCGCTCCCGCATGTCGGTCGGCGTGGAGGCGGCGCGCGCGGCCGAGGCCGCGGACTCGAGCTCCCGCTGGCGCGTCGCGAGGGCGCCCGAGACCTCCGCGTCCTCGAACGAGTAGCTGGTCGAGGTCGAGCTGACGGTGGCGCGGGCCGCGTCGAGCCGGGCGACGGCCTCCTCGCGGCGCCCTTCGGCGAGCAGCGCCGCAGCGGCACGCTCGGCCTCGCTGGCCTCGTGCTGCGCGACCATCGCGGCCACGCGCGGCGTCTCGGTGGCCGCGACCGCGTCTCGGCTCACGACCATCGCCAGCTCCGCGCGCTGTGGCGCGGCGGGCGCGCCGTCCGGCGTCTGGAACGAGAGGCTCGCCGTCGCCAGCGTCCGCCGGCCCACGTCGGCCGTCGGGACGCGCACGCGGAAGAGCAGCTCGCGCCGCTGGCCGGCGGTGATCGCGCCGAGGGGAAGGCGGAGCACCCCATCCGTCACGACGGCGCCGAGCGTCGCCGCGTCGAGGATCACCACGCCCGCGGCAGGCCGCACCTCGAGCACGGCGCTCAGCGCGACCGAGCGCGACATGAAGGACAGCTCGGCCTCGAGGATCGCGCCCATCTGCTCGGGCGAGCCGAGGTGGTGCATGCGCCCGGCGCTCTGCACCGCCAGCGCGTTGAGCGTGACGGGGTCGTAGTCGTAGCCGACGCCGATCGCGGTGACCTGCGTGCCCCACTCGGTCGCGCCGGCGGCCATGAAGCCGAGCATGCGCGGGTCGGTCACGCCGACGTTGGCCTGGCCGTCCGAGATCACGAAGACACGCCGGACGGCGTGCGAGGGCGGCGCCGCCGCCATGCGCGAGATGCCCGCGCGGAGGCCTCCTTCCATGTTCGTTCCGCCCGCGGCGACGAGGTGGCTCACGTTGCGCAGCAGCACCTGGCGCGACATCGGGTCGAGCACCGTCGGCGCCGCGACCTCCGTCACGCCCGTCGAGAAGCCGTAGATCGACACGATGTCGCCGTCGGACAGCGACTCGATCAGCGCCGCAGCGGCCATCCGCGCGTGCTCGATCTTCGGACCGGCCATCGATCCCGAGGTGTCGACGACGAGCGAGACCGCCATGGGCACGCGCACGCGCACCGTGGCGGTCGTGACGGGGGCGTCGACCCAGACGCCGACCCAGGCCTCGCCCGGCGCCCCGACGGTCACGGTCGACTGGATGGGCGCGCCGCCGATCCACGTGGTCGTGGTCTGGGCCTGGGCGGGCGCCGAGAGGACGGAGAGACACGACAGCACGGCGATCGCCGTGACGAGTGAGCGCATGGAGGAACCTCCAGCTCGCTCCGACGCGCCAGCGCAGGGAAGGATCTGTCAGGCGCCGTCGTTCTCGGCGACGGCGCCGGCCTCCCAGGCCAGGAACGCCGGGTCGGCCAGCAGCGCCTCGCAGTAAGACCGTGTGCTCGGGTCCTCGAGGGCGACGCCGTAGCTCCTGAAGCGGGTCGCGACCGGCGTGAAGAACGCGTCCGCGATGGACCAGCTGCCGTGGAGATAGGGGCCGTCCGCGGCGCGGAGCGCGCGCTCCCCGCGGAAGAGCGCGCTCAGGCGCGCGACGTCGGCGAGGACCTCGGGGCTCGGCGCCTTGGTCGTGCGCAGGGTGACGTTGCAGGGCATCTCGCGGCGGAGCGCCGCGAAGCCTGCGTGCATCTCGGCCGCGACGCTGCGGGCGCGCGCGCGGAGCGCCGGATCGGCCGGCCAGAGCCTCGCCTCCGGGAAGCGCTCCGCGAGACGCTCGCAGATGGCGATGGACTCCCACACCGTCACGCCTCCGTCGCGCAGGACGGGCACCTTGCCGTGCGGCGTCTCCCGCGCGAGCCGGGACTTCGTGGTGGGCTCGTCGAGGGGGATCACCGCCTCGTCGAACGCCGCGCCGGTCTTCTTCAGTGCGAGCCAGGGACGCATGCTCCACGAGGAGCGGTTCTTGTTCCCGATCACGATCGTCAGCATCGAGCCCTCCTTCATCCTGGAACGATCAGCTCGCCACGCAGCACGGTGACGGCGCTTCCACGCAGCTTCACGCGCTCGCCGAGCGTCTCGACCTCGACCACGCCGCCGCGTGGGCCGACCTGCGCGCCCTGCATGCGCGCGCGGCCGAGGCGCGCTCCCCAGAAGGGGGCGAGCGCACAGTGCGCGCTGCCGGTCACGGGGTCCTCGTCCACGCCGACGGACGGGGCGAAGAAGCGCGACACGAAGTCGATCGTCCCGTCGTCGCAGCGGGAGGTGAGGATCACCCCGCGGTAGGGCAGGGACCCGAGCGCACGGAAGTCCGGGGCGGCGGCGCGCACCGCGCCCTCGGAGCGCGCGAGCGCGAGCACGTCGAAGCGCGTCTCGAACGTCTGGGCGATCTCGACCCCGAGCGCCGCGGCGAGGTCGACCGTCTTGGTCGGCGGTAGGACCGGGAGCGCGGGGAAGTCGAGCTCGACGCGCTCGTCCGGCAGGGAGCGCGCCTCGAGGATCCCGCTCCGCGTCGCGAAGCGCAGGGTGCGCGCGCGCGCGACGCGGCCGCTCTCGTAGAGCACGTGGGCGGTCGCGAGCGTCGCGTGCCCGCAGAGGTCGACCTCGGCGACGGGCGTGAGCCAGCGTAGCGACCACGCGCCCCCGTCCGCGCCGTCCTCCGGGCACGCGAACGCGGTCTCCGAGTGCTTCATCTCCGCGGCGATCGCCTTCATCAGCCCCGGCGCGAGCGGCCCGTCGCTGACGACGACGCCCGCTGGGTTGCCCCCGAACGGACGAGAGGTGAACGCATCGACGACCTGGACGGGGACGAGCATGGGTTGTTCATGATCGCCGACGCCGCCGGCGTCGATGTGCACGTCGCGAGAACGCGCAGGACGGGTGTGCTGGCTCCCTTGTTGCTATGGCGGCGAGGTGTTCGCGAGACGGCACAGCACGGCATCCCTGCTCGCTCTCGCGCTCGCCGCCTGCTCGGGCGCGCACGAGCCCGGAGCGGACGGCGGGCAGGAGATCGATTCGTCGCTGGACGCGGCGCCGCGCGCGGACACCGGACCGAGCGCGTGCAGCGTGAGGGCGGCGCCCGTGTGCGAGCCCGGGCCCGCGGTCTGCGGCAACGGGGTCGCCGACTCGTGTCCCGAGTGCCACCGGTGCGGCGACGCGGGCGTGTGCTGCACCCCGCGCTCCGAGCCCTGTGACGGCTCCGACCTCGGCGGCGCCACGTGCGCCAGCGTCGGCTACGGCGGTGGGACGCTCGCGTGCGAGCCCGGCTGCACGTTCGCCGTGCGCGGCTGCGACCCCTGCAACCACGATCCTCGGATCGCGGCCTGTCGTCGGGCGGGCGGCAGCGACGGGGGCGCGAGCAGCCTCGCGCTCGCGACGGCGGCCGACGGGACCGTGGCCCTCGCGTGGGTCACGAACGGCACGACGCTGCACTTCGCGCGCGTCGACGAGAGCCTGGGCCTCGTCGGTGAGCGCGTCGTGGGCGAGCCGCCCTGCGTCGGAGGCCAGGCGGCGGAGGTGCTCCTCGCCTCGGCCGACGCGGGCTGGTTCCTCTCGGCCAGCACGGGCGAGAGGACGAACCTGTTCGTGCTCGACGCCGCCGGGAGCGTGCGCGCAGCGCCGGCGCCGATCGTCGGCGTGGCTGCGTTCGACCTCGCCGCGAGGCCGGGCGGGCCGCCGCTGCTCGTAGCCGGGACCTTCGACCGCGTGGAGGCGATCCTGCTCGACGGCGCGGGCGGCGTGGTCACGCGGACGCCGCTCTTCTCTCCGTCCTTCCCGGCGGAGCGAGGCAGCACGGTCTGGGTGGGTGACGGGTTCCTCTCCGCGGTCCGCGCGGAGAACGACGTGGCCATCGCGCGGATCGAGGCGGACGGACGCCTGACCCGAACCACCGTCGTCGGTGACGGTGAGACCGAGGCTCCACAGCTCGCCTGGACGGGGACGGGGGCGCGCATCACCTGGTCGGACTTCACGTCCACGCCGACGATGTTCTGGCAGGCCCTCGACCACGCAGGCCAGCCCACGAGCCCGGCCGTCGCGCTCGGCGCTCCCGGCGAGAACTTCGCGCGCGCTCCGATCGGCGCCTCGGGGCAGGACTCGCTCGTCCTGCTGCCGGGCTACTCGGGCCTGGTCACTTTCGCGGAGCGGGTCGCCGTGGTCCGCCTGGGCCCGACGGGCGCGCCGCTCGGCTCCGAGCTGCGGGTCGATGCGCAGCCCTCGGGACACCAGAGCTGGGCGCTCGTCTCGCACGGGGGCGGCGCCGTCGTCGCCTGGCTCGACCCGACCCTGGGCGAGGGCGTCGTGCTGGCGCGGGTCGACCCCTGACGGCAGGCAGACGCAGAGACCCACTCGCGAACGAGGCTTTCGCTTTTTCCAATCACGTCCGTGTCCGGCGGGGTAGGAGCGGGACCATGAACCAGATCACCACCAACCTCGTCGTCGACTCCATCGAGGCCGCGCTGCCCTTCTACGAGAAGCTCGGGTTCGTGAAGAAGGTCGAGGTTCCGCACGAGGGCCACCTCGGCTTCGTCATCCTCGAGCACGGCAGCCCCGGGAAGGGCGGCGTCGAGCTGATGATGCAGAGCCGCGCCTCGATCGCCGCCGACGTGGCCGGCCTCGAGCAGGGCGTGTACCGCGCGATGCTCTACGTGCACGTGGACACGCTCGCGCCGATCCGCGAGGCGCTCGCGGGCTGGCCGAGGGTCGTGCCGGAGCGGACGACGTTCTACGGCGCGCGCGAGATCATCGTCCGCGACCCGGCGGGCAACGTGCTCGCGTTCGCGTCGCGCGAGACGGTGTAGTCTCGATCGGGTGGTGCGCCTCTTCGTCTGCCTCGCGTGTGTCTGCGTCGCCGGGTGCACCGGTGATCTCGGAGGCGCCTCGCGCCGCGACGCGGGAGGCGGCATGGACGCGTTCGTCGATCGCGACGCGTTCGTCGCGCCCGGCACCGACACCGGTCCGGTCGCGGTCGACACGGGCCACGAGACGCCGATCGACGCGGGCCCGTGCGGCGCGACCACGCTCGCCGGCTCGATCACGACGACGACGATCCCTGGCGCCGGCGGCAGCACCCGCGCGTTCCCCACCAGCGCCGGCGGTGCGCTCGTCGGGTGGTCGTCGGGCGGCATCACGCTGCAGCGCATCGACGGCGCAGGCGCCCCGTTCGGCGGGCCCGTGACGATCGCGGGCGATGGTCTCTGGGGCGTCGCCGCGAGCGACGACACCGACGGCGCGCTGGTCTCGCGGGGTGACGAGCTCCTGCTGGTGCTCACGACGGTGGCGGGCACGGTCACGCACGAGGAGCGCCTGATGGGCGCGGTCGATCACGCAGTGACCAACAACGAGTGGTTCGGCGATCTGCTGCGCGCGGGCCGTCTCGACTGGACGGGCTCGCGCTGGCTCAGCTACTCGACGGTGCAGCGCCTCTGGCCCGACGGCATCGCGCACTACGGAGACACGCTGCGCGCGTTCACGGCGGCCGGCGCGCCCGAGTCGACCTACTGGAGCTGGGGGTGCTCGCACTCGATCGACGTGCGCCTCTCGCACGACGCGAGCGGGCAGCCGACGCCCGTGTGCTCGGCCGACTGCTACCCGGGCAAGGGCGTCTTCTACAGCCACGACACGCAGGTGTTCCTCGACGCCTCGGGCAACTGCATGGGCTACGTAGCGCAGCGCCTCGGCGGTGTCGCGCCGCTGGCGGCGGGCAGCTGGGTCGGCTGGACGAGCGCGGAGGGCCGCGCCTCCCAGGATCCGGCGATCGCCCTCGTCACCGGCGGGGCGGCCGCGCCGATCTGGCTCTCGAGCGACCCGGCGGACGCGAGCGACATGCACCTCGCGCCGTTCGAGGGCGGCCTCGTCGCCGCGTGGAACGAGGGCGGCTCGGGCCACATCGTCCGGCTCGACGCGTCGGGCGCCGTGATCGGGACCGTCGAGTCGATCGACGCGGGTCTGCTCGCGGGCGCGGACGACTTCCTCGCGCTCGCGGGCGGCGACGTCGGCTGGGCCAGCGGCGGCCGCTTCGCGCGCCTGCGTGCCTGCTTGCCCTGACACGAATCGCGCACCTGGCCGCAGGAGCGGTGTGATTCCGGTGGGTTAGGGGGGCGTGGAGTGACCCCGCTCGATGGCGGCGCGGACGACGTCGTAGACCGCGGGGTGGTTCTGGAGCTGGTGGTGCATGACGCCGCCGAAGCGCTCGGTCTCGATCGCGAACGCGCGCTTCTCGACCGCGAGGCCCTCGCTGCTCGGGATGCGCACGAGCAGGTCGCCGATCAGGCGGCCGAGCGGGTGCTCGGGGTCGCGCGTGACGGTCGCCGACACGAACGAGTACGCGACACCCGGCAAGAGCGGGATCTCGCTGGCGCCCTTCGCGTCGAGGGCGTCGGGATCGCGGCCCAGCCAGTCCTCGTCGACCAGCGCTCCGTGGCGCAGATCCTTGATCCCCGCGCTGCGCCCCTCGAGGATGCGCGAGACCACGAGCGTGCCCGGGAGATCGATCGCGCCCAGCACCGTGGTGAGCACCGCTCCGAGCTTGGCGAGCGGCGCGCCCTTGTGCGGCGAGCCGAGCGAGATGACGCGTCGCACGCGCGAGAGCCAGCGGGCCCCGTGCTCGCTCGCGTAGTGGCAGGCGCTGCGCACGACGAGCCCGCCCATGCTGTGGCCGACCAGCACCAGCTCCTCGACGGGCACGGGGTAGCCATCGACGAAGTCCTCGAGTGCACGGCTGAGCGCTCGGCCGTTGGTCGAGACGTGGCGGCCCGTGTTGTAGCGGAGCCAGATGGGCGTGATGCCGAGGTCTCGGGCGAGGAGCGAGCCGAAGCTCGCCCTCGGATCGCCGTGGTACGCGGCCGACTCGAGGCACCACGACCACTCGGTGGTGCCGAGGCCGTGCACGAAGAGCACGACGCGGGGGCTCGCCGAAGGGAGCGCCTCGGCGAGCGTCGCGCGGTCGAGCGAGAGCACGTAGTGATCCCCCGCGCGGAAGAACATCCCCAGATCGAGCCCGTTGTCGGCGTCGTGGAGGTGATCTCCGAGCGCCGCGTTCACGAGCCCCAGGCCCGCATCGCCGATCCACTCGGCCGTCTTCAGCACGTCGGAGCGCATCGGCACCGCCGGGACGAGCGTGGGGCTCGGGGCTCCGCCGGAGCGCGCCTCGACGGCGTCGAGCCCCGCGTCGGTCACGACCTCCACCGCGCGATTGACCACCTTGATGGTCCCGAGCACGCCACGGGTGCCGAGGCGCCGGATCGCGTCGACCGTCCGCGCCGGATCACGCACCGAGGGGAGGGCGTCCGTCACGCGGATCACGTTGCGCGCCGTCGACTCGTGCCCCTCACCCACCAGGTCGACCGTGCGATCGACCGCCTGGTGCACCAGCGACTTCAGCCCTCGCCAGCGACGCATCGCGGCAGTGTGCCACCTGGAAGCGAAACGGCCCGGGTGCTTTCGCATCCGGGCCGCCGCGCGACGAGAGGAAGGCTCTCTTCAGCAGGGACCGCCGTGCACGACGCTCGTGCCCGCGCCGTTCGCGTGGCAGGCGTTCGAGTACGTGACGCCGTCGCAGCCGCAGACCGGCTGGTAGAGGGCGGTGCAGATCTCGGGGCGCGTCTGGCAGACGCCCGTCGCGTCGGCCCAGCCGCACGTCGCCGCCTCGGTGAAGCTGCAGAACTGGTCCGCCGCGCAGGTGTTGCCGAGGCGGCCACCGCAGTGCACCTCCGTCGCCGGGCATGCGCGGATCTCCCACCCGCACACCAGATCCTCGTTGCGGAAGCAGCGGCCGGTGTTGCCGCCGATCGAGCCGTCCTCGCACATGATCGTGACGCTGCGCGGGCGCGGGCCGCAGAGCGACTCGTCACACGCGTCGCCCGGGCGGATCGGCAGGACCGGGTGGCAGTACGAGGGGCAGGGCGCGCGGATGCACACGACGCGGTTGCACTCCGAGCCCGTCGGGCAGCTGTCCGCGCTGCCGCACTCCTGGCGGCACTCGGCGCCCGAGCAGGCGAGCGTGAGCGTGAAGTTGCCCGGGTCGTCCCAGTACTCGCGCACGATCACGAGGTAGGTGCCCGCGCGCGAGACGCGCAGGTCGATGTGCGAGTTCGTCGAGCCGTGGTAGTCGTCGTTGACGGCGAGCGGGCGTGCGCCGCTCCAGCTCGAGCGCGTCTGCGGGCCGTAGAGCGCCAGGACCGTGTCCGAGCCGTCGGTCGCGGCCGCGTCGAGCGCGACGCGCGCGCCGGCGCTGGCGGTGAAGAGCCACGCGGCGTAGCCGCCGCTCGCGTAGTGGCCCTCGAGCGTCTCGCCGAAGCCGATCTGGCCCTGGATGGCGACGCGGCGCGTGTACGAGTCGGCCGGGATGTCCGAGTCCGCGAGATCCGCGCCGGTGATCTCCGACTCGAGATCGCGCGACTTCGCGCCGGCGGGGCTCTGCACGCAGCCCGTCGCCACGAGGAGGGAGAGAAGAACGAGAGAACCGGTGTTCCTGGTCATGTCCTGGGTCCTAGCAGTAGGCGTGCCACGCACGCGCCCTCACTTGTACGCACATTCCCGCATGCCAACATGGCCACCCGAGAAGCCACCGTGCGAGATCGGCGGCTTCGCTGGCCACCTGGCCGCTACTCGATCGCGATCGTGTAGGCGTTGGTGGCGCCGGCGTAGCCGATCACGCGCACGTAGAAGGTGCCGCTGCCGCTGACGCGCTCGGAGTCGCTGGTGCCGGCGCTCGAGCCGATCACGTTGCCGCTCGCGTCGAGCGCCTCGACGTCGAGGTCGCCGCTGGCGTGCGTGAAGCGCACGACCACGCTCGCGCTGCCGGTGACCGCGACGCGCCAGACGTCGGTGTCGCCCGCGCAGATGCGACCGCTCGCGGCCGCCCCGCGTGCCAGGGCCCGGGCGTGCGCGACGCTTCCGTCGTCGCCGCCGGCGTCGCACTCGGTGCTCGCGCTGCCGCCCAGCGCGCAGAAGGCCGTTCCGCCCGCCCGGGTGGCGCTCGCGTCGCCGTGGGCGTCGCGCGCCGAGCACGCCTCGTCCTCGCTCCAGCTGCGCCAGTCGGATGCGCGGCCGATGGAGGCCGCGTACGCGCGCCAGCGCCCGAAGCCGTCGCCGCCGGCGTCGCGGTCCGCCTGCTCGGCGCGGAAGACGGTCGGCGCGACGCAGGTGCCCGCGCTGCTCGCGAGCTCCTGCTCTTGGCGCGCGTACGCCATCACGATGCTCTGCATCGCGGCGGTGGTCGTGTTCCAGCAGCAGGTGCGCGCGTGCGCGTAGTCGAGCTCGGCGAAGACGTAGTCGTCGAGCGTACGCTGCTGACGGTCCACGCCGGCGCGGTCGGTCCCGAAGTAGTCGCCCATCACCGCGTAGAGATCGGCGAACGCGTCCTCGCGCGCCGTGCGGGCCGAGCAGCTCGCCGGGTGCTCGGCCAGGTGGGCGCGCGCCGCGGCGATGCGCGCGACCGCCGCGTCGCGACGCGCCTCCGGCGAGGCGTTCGTGAGCAGACCGCCGAAGCGCGCGGGACGGCCCGCGATCGTCGTCAGGTCGCCGTCGGCGATGGCGACGCCGCGGTCCGCCGCGCGCACGAGGTTACGCCAGCGACCGCTCACCAGCGCCGGGGTTCGCCAGCGCCGCAGGCCGCCGCCCAGGCGCGCGTACGCGTCGCCGTCGGAGTTCTGCCCTTGCCCGCCGGTGTAGTCCGACGTGAAGTAGTGGCGCGCCTCGGCGGTGTCGGCCCAGAGCGGCTGCCGACGCGGCATCGAGCCGGAGGCGATCGAGACGTCGAACGTGCCGCCCGCGCCGTCCGTGCGGCGGAAGATCGGCATCACGTGGCCGATGCCCCTGCGCTGCCAGCGCTCGACGAGCAGGTCGCCGGGCGCGAGCGCCTCGGGCTGCACGTGGAACGTGTTCGCGCCGTCGGCGACGTTGGCGCTGCCGAAGTAGAGCAGGAGCAGGCGCATGAAGTAGCCGACGCGCTTGTTGAGGAAGAGCTCGTCGAAGTACGTCCCCGCGCCGGCCGTCGTGCCGTTGCTCGAGAGGAACACGACCTCGTCGTCCTGGCCGAGGCGGTAGCCGCGCAGGCGCGCGTCGTGAGGCCAGTCCTGGCCCGGCCGCCAGCTCGCCGTGTAGTCGCGGTATTGCGTGCGGAACGACGGGAAGTTCGCCAGGCGCGCCCCGCTCGCGGTGACGAAGCCGAAGTGGCCCGCGTACATCGTCTGGCGGCCCGTCGCGTCGTAGCCGGACATGAAGAACGGCAGCCCGTACCAGGACGCGAACGTCGCGCGCAGGAACATCGCCGTCTCGGCGCACTCGAGCGTCGGGGCGTCGAAGGCGCGATCGCCGAAGGGCGTGCGCATGCGGAACGTGCGGCCGCTCCCCTGGCGCGCGACGATCTCGAGCGAGGCGATCCAGCGGTCGTACTTCTCTTCCCAGCTCAGGCCCGAGTTGGCAGCCCAGGCGAGGCCTGCCTGCCGCGCCTCGGCGCTCGAGACGTCCTCCCACTGGTTGCGAACCGCCCAGACCTCGGTGGCCGCTCCGCTGGCCACCGTCGGGCCAGCCGGGAGCGCGCCGTCTGCGGCGCCCTCCGGCGGCACGGCGTCGAAGGCCTCGCCGATCCCGGTCTCTTCCGAGGCCTCGTCGAGCGGGCTCGGGGCGCCGGCGGCGCAGGCAGCAGCGAAGAGCACGAGCGAAGGAGCGAGGTGGCGCGTGTTCATGCCCGGACGCTGGAGCGAGCCGCGTGCCGGCCTCCGAGGACGCGATCCGCGCCGAATACGAGGTCGAACCTGGCGGGTGCCGCCGCCACCCGCCGCCCGCGCCGGGGACAGTCGTCTCCGCTCCGAGCCAGGGTCCGAGCTACGTCTTGGCCTCGTTCGGGAACCTGCCGGCGACGAGCACGGCCGTGCCGTCGATCGTCACCGAGGCGCGCCGCGTGAGCAGCGGGATCTCCACGTCCGAGTCCCAGCTCGCGTGCGTGACCTCGGGACACGTGTGACCGAGCGAGAGGTGGAAGCCCGGGAGCTTGAGGTCCTGCAGGAGCGCCCCGATCGGTGCCACGACCCCGGTGTTGGTGCCGAAGCCGACCTGGCCCACGCGGCGCCCGCCGTTCGACGCCTGCAGCGCCGCCTCGAGGCGCGCGCAGGGCTCGCTCGCGCCGTCGAGCCGGACGACCTCGCCGCGCTCGAACACGATCTGCATGCGAAACGCGAGCGGTAGCTCCGTGCCCTCCGGCAGCCAGAGGCCGCCGTCCGGCACGAGCGTGCCCTCGACGCGCGACGGCACGCCGTAGACCTCGCCCCCCGGCAGGTTCGTCCAGCCAGGCCCGTGGAGGACCCCGCTCGCGACCACCACGTCGGCGCTGGGCTCCATGCCGATCTCGAGCTCGGTGCCGCTCGTCGTCGTGGCGACGATGCGCGCGGTCGCGGTGAGCTTCCTGGCGACCCACTGCGAGACGCGCTCGATCTCCGCGTAGTCGGCGCGCATGGCCTGGCTCATCATCGCGGCCGTGATGCCGATCATGTGGCCGTGGCGGCGCTTGGTCGTGCCGACCTCGACGAGCCTGCGGCGCAGCTCGGTCGGCAGCCCTCCCATGATGGCCGACACCAGGATGGACGCGTCGGCGCGCGCGACGTGAGCGAGCAGCATCGCCGCGAAGCGAGGATCGGCGGCCTCGTTCGGCCCGACGACGAACGCCTCGACGCTGGCGCCGACGTTCGTCGCGGCATCGAGCAGCGCCGCCGCGATGGGCGTGACCTCGCCCTTGTGCGTGACGATCACGACGCTCTCGCCGGGTCGGATACCGAGGCAGGTCTCGATGGCGTTCTTCGCGCCGACCGCGATCGCGGGATCGGGCGGCGGCGCGCTGATGGTCCGCCGCGGCACGAGCAGCAAGCTCGAGGACGGTCGCTCGGAGCGCGGAGGCCGCGTGGAGTCTCGGGTCACCGAGCCCTACGCCTTCAGCGATACGTGCAGCGCAGCTCGTAGTCGCAGAGCTGGTAGACGTCGCCCTCTTCGATGCGCTTGGTGTCGACGCGGCGTCCCTGGAACTCGATGCCGTTCGTGCTGCCGAGGTCCTTCATGTAGAAGCCGCCGTTCTGGAAGATGATCGCGGCGTGCCGGCGCGAGATGTTGCCGTCCTTGATGGGCAGGTCGGCGGTCTTGTTGCCGCGCCCGATGATGAACTCCTCTTTCTGCACCGGGTACTTCTGCCCGTTGAAGATCACGAAGAGCGTCGGCATGGCGCCGGTGTCCATCGGCGCGGGCGCGGGCGCCTGCGGCATCGAGGGGCGCAGCGGCGGAGGCTGTCCCACGCCCGCGCCCATGGCGGGCGGGCGCTGCGTCGGTGGCGGGGGATACGAGGACGGGCGGGCGGCGGGCGCGCCGCCGAAGCTCGGGCTGCTGGGCGGCGGCGCTCCGTAACCCCCGCTCGCCGGGGGATAGCCACCGCCACCGCCGCCACCGTAGGGGGCGGGCGGCGCCGGGTAGGCGCCGGCGCCTTGTGGCGGCGCCGGGTAGCCGCCGGGTGACGAGCGCGGCGGCGGCGCCGGATAGCCCGGAGTTCCCGACGCGAAGCCGGGGTTACTGGGCGGCGGCGCTCCGTACGCGGGCGGCGCGGGGTAGCCCGGCCGGACGGGCGGTCCCGGCGGCGCCGACGGGATCTGCGGCTGGCTGGGGTTGCGCGGACGTCCCGGCGCGCCCGGCACGGGCGGCTGCTGCAGCGCGGGGGCGGCGGCCTGGACGGCGGGCATCTGCCCTGGCGTCGAGGGCGCCCGCGGTGGCGGCGCTCCGCCCGGTGTCGCGGTCGGCCCGGTCGGCTCGGCGCGGCCGCCGTAGTTCCGGGAGCGCGCGTACTGTCGCATCGCCTCGTTCACCAGGTAATCGACCGAGCACTCGAGCTCCTGGCTCATCTGCTCGAAGATCTCCCAGAGGTAGTCGCGGCACTGGAACTGTCGCAGCGTCTTCTTGTTCTGGTCGTTCATGGACCGCTCTCTCCTGGGAAATCGAGGGCCGTTCGTCTCAAGGTGCGGGCGCCGGCGCTGCGGGCGCGGCCGGTGCTGCGGGCGCGGCCGGCGCCGCCGGCGTCGTGGGGGCGGTCGACGCGCTCGCAGCGCGCTCGCGGATGGCCGCGATCGCGTCGGTGGCGATCGCGCCCAGGGTCGTGTGCGACTCCCAGTGATCGCCGTGCGTCGCCACGGTCGAGGTGGTCATCGCCTGCAGCGCCGGCAGATCCGCCTCGGTCCCCGCGCGGTCGAAGTAGTAGAGGGCGATCGCCTGGTGCGCCCAGTCCTCGTTGGCGAGCTGCGTGCGCACGGTCGCGGTCTGCTCGGGGCGAATCTGCGCGAGGCGCTCGGCGTAGCCGTGCAGCTCCTCGCGGGCGTAGCGGATGTGCTCGCCGACGGGCAAGCGCGTGAACCACTCGGTCACCACGTCCGCGCCGCCGATCGTCAGGAGCAGCGTTCCGACGCGCCACCGGACGCGCCACAGCGTGTGGTCGTTCTCCGCGTTGACCTGCGTAGCGATCGGCCAGAGCTGCGGCAGCACGCTTCGATCGTGCGCGTCCGCTACCCGATCGAACGCGTAGTCGCGGACACGGTCGGGCGACGCCGCGTTCAGCGCGAGCGCGAGCAGCGTCTGCGTCGAGCCCGTGGGCGTGTGGCCCTCGAGCGCCTGCAGCGCCGTGACACGGCGATCCTCGAGGCCCCGGGGGGTGGTGGGCGGCGGCGCCGCGGTCTGCTGCGCGATCTCCATGAGGCGCGCCTGCACCGTCGCCTGGTCGCCGAGGTTGTGCATCGCGGGCAGGGCGCCCAGCGTGATGAACTGCTCTCGGTTGAGCTCCGTCGTCGTCACGAGGTGGGCCTCGTCGAGCGTGCGGCCGGTCGCGGTCGCCTGGTTGGTGATGCGCTCCCGGAGCCAGGTGCCGAACTCGGCGCCCTCCATCTCGCGCTCGATCGCCACGATTCGCTCCCCGGCGCGCGCCTTCGTGGGGTCGTCGGCGAGCTGCGAGATCAGGAGCGCGATCTGCACGAGCGCCGCCTGCGGGATGCGGGCCGTCATGGCGTCGACGAGCTGCCCGCAGGCCGGCGCGCCGAGCTGGCGGACGACCTGCTCGGCGCTGAAGCTGCCCGAGAGGTTGCGACCGTTGAAGTCCACGGTGAACCACCCCACGACGCCGTCGGTCATCTGCTGCCGGACCGCGGGGCTGGCGTACTGGAGCAGCAGGAACGAGGCGTCCTTCGCGCGCACCTCGATCGGCGGCGGCGGATCGTTGGGGCCCGGCGGGGTGGCCGAGGCGGCAGCGCCCTCGCCGCGCATCAGCGCGAGCAGGCCGACGGGGCTCTGCGCCATGCCGTCCACCAGGCGGGTCCGATCCTCCTCGGGCAGCGCCCGGACGGCCTGCTGTAGCTCGGCCACACCATCGACGTCGCTGCGCTCCATCTCCACCAGGGCGAGCCCTGCGCGGACGCGCAGCTCGTCGTGGTAGCGGGGCGAGCTGAGCACCGCGACGATGCGGCCGGGCCCGCGGACGGTCCCCTTCCACGTCTCGATGTCCGCTTCGGTGATGGCACACGCTCCGAGGGCCAGAGAGATCAGGACCGGCGCGACGGCGGCGGCGTTGAAGCGTTCGGAAAATCGCATGAATCCTCGTAGCGCGACCGACGACGGACGCGCGCGCAGACCTCCCCGGACGGGAAGCCGCTGGGATACTACCCACCCCGGCGAGCCGCGATCAAGAACAGCCACACGCGCGCGCACCTCTTTCTCCCGGGGCTCCGCGCGTGCTAGCACGGCGCGCGCATGGCCCGGCTCACGGCGCGGCATCGGCTCGGGCTGGCGTACGGCGGGATCCTGCTGCTCGCCGCGGGGCTGCGCTTCGTCGGGCTGGAGTTCGGGCAGAGCGCCCCCTGGGGCCGACCGGACGAGGAGATCTTCGCCCAGATCGGGATGCGCCTCTTCGGCGAGGACAACCCACACGTGGCCGAGGGCGGCTGGCCCGAGGCGTGGTTCCGCGTGCACCACTGGGTGCAGGTGTTGCTCCGGGCCTACTGGACGGAGCGGTACGGCCAGGACGTCTCGCTCGGGTGCGTCTTCGCGCTCGACTCCGAGCGCCTGCTCGTCCCGCTGCGATGGCTGGCAGCGGGGTTCGCCACGGCCACCGTCGGGCTGGTGATGCGCCTCGGCTGGCTCGCCACGCCTCGGACGTTCGCGCCCGGCGAGCGCCACGCCGTCGCGCTCTCGAGCGGCCTCTTCTACTGCGTGAACGTCCTCGCCTCGCGCGACGCGCACTTCGCCGTGTCCGATCAGCCGCTGATCTTCTTCATGACGTGGATGCTGATCGCGGCCGTGCGCGGGCTCGAGCGCGGCTGGCTCGTCGACTTCTTCACGTGCGGCGTCGCGCTGGGCCTGGCGATCGCGTGCAAGTGGACCGGGCTGCCCTTCGCGCTCGTTCCGGTGATCGCGCTCGGTGTGCGGCTCAAGCGCCACGGCGCCGAGCCGCGCAACGCCGCAGCGATCCTGCTGGGCGTGGGCGGCGCGCTGGGCGCGTTCGTGCTCACGAACCCGACGTTCCTCGACTCGCCGAGCACGTTCCTCGAGGGCGCGACCAGCGTCGCCTTGCGCTACGACCCGAACGCGCCGCGCGCCTTCTCGATCTACCCCGACGTGCCCATCGAGTTCGGCATCACCCGGCACGCGCGCGTGTCGTTCCCCTTCGCGCTCGGCTGGCCGCTGACCATCGTCGGCGCGCTCGGCGCGCTCGGCTGCATCGGGATCGGACTGCGCAAGCGCGCGCCCTCGGTGTTCCTGATCGGCTTCTGGACGCTGTTCTTCCACGCCGCGATCGTCGGGCGAACGACGCTCTACTTCGCGCGCTACTCGCTGCCCGCGCATCCGACGGCGTGCGTCGGGGCGGGCGTGCTGATCGTGCTGCTCGCGCGCTTCCTCTCGCGCCGGCGCTTCGAGAAGGGCGAGCCCGGGGACGCGGACTTCCGCAGGCGCGCGTGGATCGCCGCCGTGATCTCGGTCCTGCTCGCCTTCGAGCCGGCGTTCCGATCCGTCGAGATGACCCGGATCCTCGCGCGCCCCGACACGCGGGATCGCGCGACGGCCTGGCTCCGCGCGCACGCGCACGACGAGCCCATCGACATGCTCGGGGGCTACTCGCGCATGATCGGGCTCGACGATCGGGTGGCCGACGCCTGCGAGGCGCGCCTGCCGCCGGCGTTCGGCGCCCCCCCCGCGCTGCGGCTCCAGGGCGCGCCGGACAGCACGCGCCTGATCACCGATCGCCCTGCGAGCTGGCACCCGCTCGGCGCCGAGCTCGTGTACTGGGGCCTCCTGCACAACGCCTCGACGCCGACGGCGCACTGGGTGGCCGTCGCCCAGCCCTGGCTGCCCTGCGGCCAGCCCGTCTCGCGCTTCGCGGCCTACGATCCGCCGGAGCGCTGCTACCACGAGGTCGCGCGCTTCGAGCCCGAGGGGGTCGCCTGCGACGCGACGTGGGACGACCAGGATCACTTCTACATGCCGCTCTGGGGCTTCACGCGACCGTGGTGGCCGAGCTCCCCCGAGGCGGCGCAGTACGGCCCGTCCGTCGTGATCTACGAGCGGAGCTGTCCCTGAGCGGAGCTCGTGTCACCTCGGACCGAGGCTGACCTCGAGCGCGCCGTCCTCGCCGCGGTCGAAGTCGACGCGGAGCGCGTGCAGCGCGGCGACCTTGCGCACGATCGAGAGGCCGAGGCCGCGGCCACGCGTGCGGGCGTGGTCGGGGGGGACTCGGCCCTCGCGGAGCGAGGCGAGCGCGTCGTCGTCGATCCTCGCCCCGTCGCTCTTGACCGTGACGCGCAAGGGAGCGCCGCGGACGATCACCGCCACGTTCCCGGCGTCCGTCCCGCGGTGACGGATCGCGTTGTGGACGAGGTTCGCGAGCGCGCGCTCGAGCAGGAGCTCGTCCCCCTCGAGCATGGCGGGCGCGTCGGGCAGCGCGGCGGCGAGCTCTACCTGCCGGTGACGCGCGATCGGCGCCAGGCGCGCGAGCACGCGCTGGACGAGGACGCCGACGTCCACCGGACGCCGCTCGGGCGTGACGCCGCCCTCGAGGCGCGCGGCGGCGGCGAGGTTGGCCGCGAGCTGCGCGAGGTAGTTCGCGGACGCGGCGGCGCCGCGCACGTCGTCCTCGCTGGCCGGCGCGCCGCGCGCGGCGTCCTGCCCGAGGGCCGCGAGATGTCCCTGGATCACCGTTAGCGGCAGCGCGAGATCGTGCGTCGTGCCGTCGACGTACTCGGCGAGCGCCCGGCTCCTCGCCTCGAGCTCGCCGATCTGCGCGCGCACGCGCTCGGCCGAGCGCTCGAGCGCGCCGGCCAGCACGCCGATCTCGTCGCGCCCGCGCGCCGACGCGGGCACGACCGGCCCGGCGCCGTCCGCCGCCTGCACGGCCGAGGAGAGCTGACGGAGGCGCCGCAGCGGCGGGCCGAGCGCGAGCGTCGCGGCGAGCAGCGCGAGCAAGAGGACGACCAGGGCGAGCACGACGTCGCGGACGAAGCCCCCCGCGACGATCGCGCGCGGAGCCGGGACCACGACCACCGCGCAGGGACCCTGGTCCCACGGCATGCGGAGCGCGACGCGCGGCCCTCCGCGGGCGGTCCCGGCGACGAGCACGGCGTTCTCGCCCCCGTCGAACGCCGCTCTCACCGAGGGGGGGAGCGTGGGCGCGCCGGGGTCGGCGGGGCGGAGCGACGCGTCGTAGCGCGTGACGAGATCCAGCGCGCGGCGGGCGCCGCGGCCCCGCCGCGCACCCCGGGGGCCTCGATCGTCCGGTCCGCGCGCCTCGCAGCGCTCGCGCCCTCCGCTCTCCATGCGCGCGAGCACCGACTCGTACGTGCTCTCGAGCAGGGCCTCGCGCCGCGCGCGGTACGTGACCAGCGCGAACCCGAGCGTCGTGGGCACGACGACCGCGATCAACGCGAGGGCCACGCGCCACCGCAGGCTGGGCGTGGGCGCGGTCACGGGTCCGTCTCGAGCCGGTAGCCGATGCCCCAGACGGTCGTGATGCGCTTGCCCTCCGCGCCGAGCTTCTTTCGCAGGCGCGAGACGTGGACGTCGAGGCCACGCGCGTCGCCGTCGCCGTCGAGCGCCTCTTCGGCGATCCGAGCGCGCTCCACGGGCCGTCCGGCCCGACGCGCGAGCGCGAAGAGCACGGCGAGCTCCGTGCGGGAGAGCTCGACCACCTCGCCATCGAGCAGCGCGCGGTGCTCGCTCTCGCGCACCTCGAGCGAGCCGGCCCGCACGCTCTTGCCACCGTCCTTCTTGAGCTCGGGACGACGCAGGCGCGCCTTGACGCGCGCGAGCAGCTCCTCCGGCCAGAACGGCTTGGTCACGTAGTCGTCCGCGCCGAGTCCGAGCGCGCGCACCTTGTCGGCCGTGTGATCGCGGGCGGTCACGACCAGCACCGGAACCTCGCTCTGTCCGCGGATCAGCTTGAGCAGATCGAGCCCATAGGTGCCGGGGAGCATGAGATCGAGGATGACGAGGTCGATCCCCTCGACGCCGGCGCGCCGGGCCTCGTCGCCGTCCGCGATCCAGCGGACCTCGAAGCCCGCCTTGCCGAGGTCGCGGCGAAGCTGGGCTCCGAGGTCGGGATCATCCTCGACCAGAAGGATGCGCTGGGCTCCTCGCGGCGGATGCCCGCCGGGCCCCGTGCCGAGTGAATCGGTCACGGGGCCCGACCGCTCCTCCGACGCGGCTCACGCCCGCTCGCCTCGCGCGGCCGGCGGATCATGCCC
This sequence comes from Sandaracinaceae bacterium, assembly GCA_044220955.1. GTDB lineage: Bacteria > Myxococcota_A > Polyangia > Polyangiales > Sandaracinaceae > JBBSAT01. The sequence continues at coordinate 56,173 of JBGAQA010000025.1, read as the reverse complement.
GTAGCTCGCGTCGACTTGGGGACAGCCTCTGAGTCATCGACCCGCACAGCATACGCGCGTGGGTCAGATGCCGGGGCCCGCGCGATGAGCGCATCGCTCCTCCATCCGTCCGCGGATCCGCGCGCGTCGCTCGGCGATCATGGCGGCGAACTGGGCGCGCTGCGGCTCGCTCAGGACCGCGTCGATCTGCTCCCGGGAGCTCTCGAGCAGCGCGCGGAACTGCTGGCGGCGCTCCGGGCCCGGCGTGCCCGTGGTGCGGAGCGCCTCGGCCTGGGCGCGGGTGGCCTCGAGGATCTGCCGGACCGAGGTGACCTGGTGCGCGTCGAGCGCGAGGCGCTCGGTGAGGTGCGCGAGGCGGCGCTCCATCGCCTCGGGCGAGAAGGGGCGCGCGCCCGGGTGGCCGTGGTGCGGGTGGGCCGGGGTCGCGTCCTGGGCGAGCGCCGGGGCGGCGCCGAGCGCGAGCGTGAGGGCGACCAGCAGCGACGCGAGGGGCTTGTTCATGGCTTCCATCTTCTCCTCTGCCGGTCCATCCGGCTCTCGAACATGGATACGAGCCAGACCTTGCAGCTTTCTTTCGCCGCCCGTCGGCCGCGTTCTCTGGCCGCCGGCGCGGGGATCTGCAACGATCGCCCGGACCGATGAGCGCGGCAGAGCAGCGAGAGACGGCGGGCAAGGAAGCCAGCGGCGCGGGGCGCGACGCTCTGCCGCCCGAGCTGAGCGTCGTGCTGCCGATCTTCGAGGAGAAGGACAACCTGGTTCCGCTGCTCGACGAGATCGAGGCCGCGCTGAGCGGCGCGAAGATCGGCTTCGAGGTGATCGCCGTCGACGACGGTAGCCGTGATGGCTCGCGCGAGCTGCTCGAGAAGCTCGCCGGTGACAAGGCCTGGCTGCGCGTGGTGGTGTTCCGGCGCAACTGCGGCCAGGCCGCGGCGTTCGACGCCGGCTTCCGCCACGCGACCGGCCGCCGCGTCGTGACGATGGACGCCGATCGCCAGAACGATCCGGCCGACATCCCGCGGTTGCTCGCGAAGCTCGACGAGGGCTTCGACGTCGTCACCGGCTGGCGGCGGGATCGCAAGGACGGGATGTTCCTGCGCAAGGTCCCCTCGCGCATCGCCAACTGGTTCATCCGCTGGGTCACCGGAACGAAGATCCACGACCTCGGCTGTTCGCTGAAGGTCTACGAGCGCGAGATCACCGACGAGATCCGCCTCTACGGCGAGATGCACCGCTTCCTCGTGCCGCTCGCAGAGAGCCAGGGCGCGCGCGTGAGCGAGCTCGAGGTGGGCCACCGCGCGCGCGTTGCCGGCGTGAGCAAGTACGGCCTCTCGCGCACCGTGAAGGTGCTCCTCGATCTGCTCACCGTCTGGTTTCTCCGCCGCTTCGCGACCAAGCCCATCTACGTGTTCGGTGGCGCCGGCGTCGGGATGATGGGGCTGGCGGCCGCGCTCTCGGCGCTCGTGCTCTACGAGAAGTTCGCCGACGGCGTGTGGGTCCACCGGAACCCGCTCTTCAACATCGCGCTCATCTCCGGGCTGCTCGGTGTGCAGTCCCTCGGGCTAGGCCTGCTCGCGGAGCTCGTCGTCCGCACGTACTTCGAGTCGCAGGGTCGTGCGCCGTATCCGATCGCGCGCCGCATCGGCTTCCCCGCGGTGCGCTCGCTCTCGCGCCCGAGCGAATAGGGCTCCGCTTCCATGTGCGGGATCGCGGGCATCATCGGGAGCGAGCCGCGCGAGGCGCTCGTGCGCGAGATGTGCCGCGCGATCGCGCACCGCGGGCCCGACGGCGAGGGCGTGCAAGTGAGCATCGCGAACGGACGCGTCGCCACGCTCGGGCACCGGCGCCTCTCGATCGTGGACCTGAAGACCGGCGCGCAGCCGATGCAAGACGCGGAGCGGCACGCGATCGTGTCGTTCAACGGCGAGATCTACGACCACCTCCGCACCCGCGCGCTGCTCGAGAAGGAGGGCGCCCGCTTCCACACCCGGAGCGACACCGAGGTGATCGTCGCCGGGTTCGCTCGCTGGGGGGAGCGCATCGCGGCGGAGCTGCACGGGATGTTCGCGTTCTGCGCGTTCGATCAGCGCGACGGGACGGTACTGCTCTGCCGCGATCGCTTCGGCATCAAGCCGCTCTACGTCGCGCACCTGCCGGGCGGCGGCATCGCCTTCGCGTCGGAGCTCTCGGCGATCCTCCGTGTGCCCGAGGTGAAGCGGAAGGTGAGCGACGCGGGGCTCGCGTCGTACCTCTTCTCCGACTACGCGCACCCGCCACACACGCTGATCGAGGGCGTCGAGAAGCTCGCACCAGGCGAGTCGCTGGTCGGGCGCGTCGGGCGGGCGTGGGAGCGGCGCTCGTACGTCCCGGCGCCCGAGCCGGGGCCGCCGCCGACGCCGCGCGAGCTCTGGGAGACGCTCGATCGCGCCGTCGAGTCGCAGCTGATGAGCGACGTCCCGCTCGGCGTGTTCCTCTCCGGCGGGCTCGACAGCTCGTGCGTGGCCGCGCTCGCCGCGCGCCGGAGCAAGACGAAGCTCCAGGCCTTCTGCATCGCGTTCGACGACGCCAGCTTCGACGAGAGCGCGCACGCGCGCCGCATGTCGGCGCACCTGGGCCTCGAGCACGTCGAGCAGAAGCTCGGCGAGGCGGCGCTGCTCGAGAACGTCGATCGCGTGCTCGATCACCTCGACGAGCCGCTCGGGGACCACTCGATCCTGCCGACGTACGTGCTCTGCCGGCTCGCCGCGGGGCACGTGAAGGTCGCGCTCGGCGGCGACGGCGCGGACGAGCTCTTCGGCGGCTACCCGACGTACCGCGCGCACGTGCTGCACGCGCGCCTCTTGCGGCCCATCACGCCGCTGTTTCGATCCCGGCGTGCGCGCGCGCTGCTCGAGAGGATCCCGGCCAGCGACCGCTACCAGGCCCTCGACTGGAAGGTGAAGCGCTTCCTCGGCCGCTGGGACGACGACCCCAAGACGCGGCACCTGCGCTGGATGAGCGCGCTCGATCTGCCGGAGCTGCGCGAGGCGATGGGCGCGCGTTTCGTGCGGCCGGGGACGCTCGCGGAGCCGGTCGACGCCCCGGATCCCATCGCGCTCGCCAGCGCGCTGGACTTCCGCACGTACATGCCGGGATCGGTGCTGACCAAGGTCGACCGCGCGAGCATGGCGCACGGCCTCGAGGCGCGGCCGCCGTTCCTGGACGAGGACGTGGTCGCGCTCGCGCGTCGCATCCCCTCGCGCGACAAGGTTCGCGGCCCGGTGGGCAAGTGGCTCCTGCGCCGCGCGAGCGAGCACGCGCTGCCGCCGTCGATCCTCGAGCGCGGCAAGCACGGCTTCTCGGTCCCGCTCGCCGCGTGGCTGCGCGGCCCGCTCGCGCCGCGCCTACGCGCGATCCTGCGCGACTCGCCCTGCTGGTCCGTCCTCGAGCGCGATGCATTCCGTCGCTTCGCCGACGCCCACGCGGCGCGTCGCGGCGACCACGCCAAGGGCCTCTGGGCGCTCGTCGTGCTCGACGCCTGGATGCGAAAACACGCCATCGGGGCCTGAACGCGGCTATTCTGGACCAATGCGCGCCACGCTCGTCATCTCGTGCATCGTCGTCGCGATCCTCTCGCTCGCCGCCGGCTGCTCCTGCAGCTCGGGCGTCGAGCCGAGCGCCGACTCGGGGCTGCAGATGGATGCCAACCTGCGCAACGACGGCAACGGCATCGACGCGCCCGTGGTTCCCGTCGACGCGTTCAACACGAACGACGGGAACGGACTCGACGCCCCGCTCCTGCCGGACACCGGCACGCCCGCGGTCGACACCGGCACGCCCGGTCCCGACGGCAACGGCTTCGACGTCGGCCCCGGCGGCTGCTTCCAGGCGTTCTGTCAGACCCACCTCTACCAGTGCGGCAACTGCACCGACGACGACGGCGACGGCCTCGTCGATGCGCTCGATCCCGACTGCCTCGGCCCCTGCGGCAACAACGAGGCGGGGTTCAACCCCATGATCCCCGGGATCTCGCTCACGAACTGCAGCGCCGACTGCTTCTACGACCAGGACGGCGGCGGCGGCAACGACGGCTGCACCTACGACTACCGCTGCGACATGCTCAGCCCCGACGTGAACCCCGGCGGCCCCGGCGGGCTCACCCGCTGCGCGTACGACGCGGCCCAGGCCGCCAACACCTCCGTCTGCCCGCCGACGCAGACCGCGATGTGCCACGACGTCTGCGGCCCGCTCACCCCGAACGGCTGTGATTGCTTCGGCTGCTGCGAGATCACCCCCGGCTCGGGGGACTACGTCTTCGTCGGCTCGAACCCGGACGCCGGCCACGACGCCTGCTCGCGCGACACACTCACCGACCCGGCGTCGTGCCGGCCCTGCACGCCCGTCGCCGACTGTCTCAACACCTGCGAGCACTGCGAGCTCTGCTTCGGTCGCGACACGCTGCCGGCCGACTGCTTCCCGAGCACCGACGCGGCGGTACCCCCGAACGACGCGAACATCCCCGACGCGCCGTACCCGGACGGCGGCCACCCCGACGCGTACGTGCCGCCGGTGGACTCGAGCGTTCCGATGCGTTGCCCGGCGGGCGTGCAGCCATGCGGGCTGCCGATCGACCCGATCTGCCCCGCAGGGCAGTTCTGCATCACCGGGTGCTGCATCGACTTCGGATGATCGCCCGCGCCCGGGCGGGACGCGCCCCCGTCGCGGAGGCGTCGCGTCCGCGCTCGGCGGCTCAGAACGGACGCCCCGCGGCGAAGTCGGCGGCGATCGTCGTGCTCACGGTCATCACCGCGGCGGCGTCGTCGGTGACGATCCCCAGCTCGCGGTTGCGCGTGATCGAGGCGGACGTGAAGTTGATCGAGCCGACGTAGGCGAGCGCGCCGTCCACGACGATCGCCTTCGCGTGGATGTCCGGCGTCGTGAGCTGGCGGACGGGGATCCCCGCGTTCGTCAGGTTCGTCACCGCGGCTTGCTGCGCGGACGTGAGCGAGCCGCCCTCCAGCAGGACGCGGACCACGACGCCACGGCCGTGCGCGCCGACCAGCGCGTTGACGACGTTCGTGTCGCTCAGCTCCTCGCCCTCGAGATCGATGGAGCTCGTGGCGTGCGTGAGCAGATCGAAGAGGCGCGCCTGCACGTTCAGCGGCGACACGAGGAGCGGCCCCGCGTAGCTCGGCACGTCGCGGTCCGCGAAGTCGGCCTCGAAGATCATCTCGGCGTCGCGCACGTCCACCGGCTCGTGGTCCACCGCGAGGTACTCCCGGTTGCTGCTCGGCGACGACGTCGTGGCGTTCATCGTCATGATCCACGCCTCACGCGCGTCGATGATCACGCATTTCTCGTGCGTCAGCTGGAAGCGGCTGGGGGCCCAGTGCACCTGGATCCCGGCGGCGGCGAGCTCCGTGAACGCGCTGGCGTTGTCGACGAAGCCGGGCGGGAAGTCCTGGTTGAGGATCACGCGCACGTCGGCGCCGCGGCCGTGGGCGCGCACGAGCGCGTCGATCACGTCCCGATCCGTGAGCAGGTACATCGTCATGTGGACGGACGCGGTCGCAGAGTCGATCGCCGCGACCAGCATGGCGCCGTCGTCGCTCGGCTCCACGATGATGCGCACGTCGTGCGTGACGAGGTCGGGTGGGCCGCCGTCGACGGGGGCGGCGGCGTCGTCCATCGCCGGGGCCGGATCGCACGACGCGAGCGAGAGGAGCGACGCGGCCAGGGCGATTCGAAGCGAGCCGAAGGTCACGAGCCCATGATGCACGCGCACGCGTGGCGCGGCCACCGCTACCCACCTCGCGCCCCGCGATCGCCGAGGCGTCCCTCGTCAGCCGGCGGGGTGCTCGTGCAGGATGCGGCGCAGCACGCGGTACATCTCGGTGCGGTGCGAGCCCATCATCTCGCCGACGTGGCGGTAGCGGATGCGGCCCTCCCGATCGACGAGGAGGAAGTTCGCCTCGTGATCCGCGCAGTCGAAGGGCGCGCGCTGGAGCACGCCGTCCCAGTCGAGCAGGATCTGGATCCCGTACTGCTGGGCCATCGCGCGGATCGCCGTCCGTGCCATGTCACGGATCACGCCGTCGACGCCGAGCACGTTCGCCACGCCGTACGTCGTCACTTCGCCGGTCAGCTGGTTGTCCACCAGGAACTCGTGCAGCTCGAGCTTCAGCGCGTAGTTCGTGTCGGTGTGCTCGCGGTCTTCGTACCAGAGGATCACGACGCGGCCGCGCAGGTCGCGGAGGTTGCGGGTGACGCCGCTCGTCTCCTCGATGTCGAAGTCGGCCGGCTCGCCGGGTGCCACGACGTCCGACGAGACCGCCGGGGGGCCCGCGTCCTGGCCCGACGCGAGCGCCGAGAGCGAGAGGAGCGCGACGACGAGGATCGCCGCGCGCCGCATCACATCACCGCCGCGACGGCGCTCTCGCCGGGCATCCCGAGCGCGCGCGAGACGTGGTCCACCAACGCTGCGAGCGAGGTGACGTCGGGGTGGCGCTTGGCGCGTCCCAGGCAGCGCTCGAAGTCGCGCGCGATGGGCGAGAGCTGCCTTCGTCGCGCGCCACCCTCGGCGTTCTCCGCCTCGAGGCGTGCGCGAGAGATGGGTGAGCGCCAGGAGGCGAGGTCCACGGCCTTCGCGAGCTCGACGCCCGCGTCGGGCCCGACGGCGAGCAGCGCGCGGAGCAAGATCTCGTTCACGAGCTCCTCGGCCAGCGCGAGCTTGTCGGTCATGTACGCCTCGGTCTCCGAGGGCGTCATCGACTTGTCGAGGTCGAGGTGCAGGTTCGCGAGGATCGACGGGATCGGCGGCAGGTACACCGCCTGCCCGTCGGTCTCGTCGCTCACGCGCGCCGCCCACTCGCTCACGACCTTCTGCGCGCGGAAGTGCAGCTTCGCGAAGCCGATGGCGACCGGCTCGAAGCGCGCGAATTCGGCCTCCGGGAGCGCGTAGATCTTCTGGAAGAACCACTGGCAGACGAACGACCAGTAGTTGAAGTCGTCCCAGTAGATCTTCGCCGGGAGCACCTTCGGGCTGCCGTACACCTTGGCCGCCTTGCGGTACGTCTCGGTCGCCACGTCGAAGAAGCGCAGGTAGAAGCGGTCGAAGGCCTCGACGCGCGTCGCGATGCGGCGCCCCGCGAGCTCGTCCCGGATCAGCTCGGTGGTGAGCGAGTTGGCGATGGCGATGAAGTCCGAGCCGGGCGAGTAGAACGGGTCGGCGAACACGCCGGCCTCGCCCACGAGCGCCCAGCGATCGCTCGAGAAGCAGCGCGTGCTCCCGTGCGAGTAGTGGCGCAGGCAGAGGAAGTCCTCGACGGGCAGATCCTTGATCTGCTCGTAGCAGCGCGGCTCGTGCTTCTTCACCCACTCCATCGACCGCTCGTAGGTGCGGATCGTGTCGAAGGGATGCACCGAGTCGTGCACGACGATGCCGAGCGACATGTGCCCGGTGCCGAGCGGGATGTACCAGAACCAGTACCCCTCGCCCATGAAGTGCGTCGTCGAGTACCAGCGGATGTGCTCCGGGTCGCGGGCGTGCCAGGCGTGCTCGGACTCGGGCACGAGATCCTTCACGTCGACCTTGCCGGGCACCCGCCACCACGCGGCGTTCGCGAGGTGGCCGCTCGGCACGGTCAATCCGAGCTTGGTGCGGAGGATCGCGCGGCGTCCGCTGGCGTCGACGACCCAGCGCGCGCGGATCGTCTTCTCCTCTTCGCCGGAGAGCGTGGCGAGCGTCACGGTGTGGCCGTTCTCGCCGTCGAGGGCGACGTCCTTCACCGACCAGCCCTCGAGCAGGGCCGCGCCGTCCTCGACGATCATCGCGCGCAGGTCGCTCTCGAGCCGGCCCCGATCGAGCTGGAACGAGGGCACCTTCGCGAGCTCGGGCGGGCCGATCTCCGTACGTGCTTCTAGCGGGTGGGTGTGCCCGCCGCCCGGGAAGAAGCGCAGGCCGTTCTTGATGAAGTGCGTCTTGCGCAGGTACTCGCCGAGGCCGAGGCGAACGCCGAAGTAGTGCGAGCTGAGCTCGACCGACGACTCGCCGACCTTGTGGGCCGCGTCGGGCAGAGGCCGCCTCTGGCGCTCGACGACGAGAACGCGCGCTGCCGGGAGCTCGCGGCGTAGCTGCCGGGCCAGCGTCAGCCCGGCCAGGCCTCCGCCGAGGATGACGACGTCGTGATCGTAGCTGGTCATGTCTCGTCGATTCCGTACGCGATGGTTCCGGTGCTCGCCACGCGCGGCCCCTCCGGCAGCAGGCGCTCGATGCGAAAGCGCACGAGGCTCTCGGTCCCCGCTCGGTCGCGGCTCAGCGAGAGCGAGAGCGCGTCCCCGGGCAGGATCACCTCCGTGAACTTCATCCGGCTCATCCGGCGCGGCACGCCGAGCGGACCGAAGACACGCTCTGCCTCGCGGTGCGCCATCGCGACGACCTGCGCGACGCCCGGCAGCATGGGCCGCCCCTCGAAGTGGCCCTCGAAGAAGCGCGAGCCCTCGGGTACGCGAAGGCGCACGACCCGGTCCTGCTCCGCGCCGGAGGTGGACTCGACCTCGAACCGCTCTGCTCCCGCCACCGGGGCGATTCTACGACGGCTGGTCGCACCTTCAACGCGGCGCCTGCTCCGAGCGCGTGCAATCATCACGACATGCTCGCGCGCCCGCTCCTCGTCGCTTGCCTGCTGGCCGCCCTGACCTCGGCCTCGTGCGCGAACGGCGAGCAGGTCGGGTGTCGCTGCGGCGAGCCCCGCTGCGCCCGCCCGGTCTGCCTCGACACGGGCGCGGGGGACGGCGGCGCGGACGCCGCGAGCCCGGACGACGCCGCGGACCCGCCGCTGGACGCGACGCCCACGCTCGACGTGGGCCACGATGCGTTCGTCGCGCCCGACGCGTCCGGTTGCGCGGACGCGGACGGTGACCACTACCAGGCGATCTCCTGCGGTGGAACCGACTGCGACGACGCGCGCGCCGCGGTCCATCCGACCGCCACCGAGCTCTGCGACGGCGTCGACCAGGACTGCGATGGTCGCGTCGACGAGGGCTCGTTCATCGCGTCGTTCGTCAACGCGGGCGGGACGACCTGGCGGAGCTACGACCTCGACTGCCAGAGCACGGCCGCGCCCACCGCGCCGATCCAGACCGTGTTCGACGTCGAGTCGCTGCGCCGCGCGTACTTCCTCACGTCCAGCACGTACCACGTGCTCAACCTCGACGATCGCACGTGGATGGGCACGGGCGCGCGCGCGAGCATCCTGCCCGAGCTCACGGACGAGGTGATCATCGCCGCGCTGACGATCCCCGCCGGGCACGCGGGGGGCTCGCCCACGAGCGAGGGACTGATCGCCGCGACCTCCACGCGCGCGTTCTCGTACGCGATCGACCTCTCGGCGCCGTCGTTGCTTCGCTTCACGCTGGCTCCCGCGACCCTGCCGGACACCAACCCGCGAAGCTGGACACCGCCCGTGGGTCTCTTGACCGCGTACCTCGACGTGACCGGGACGTGGGGGCTCGATCCGCGGCCCGTCTGCCCCAGCGCCACCGCGGCGAGCGGGCCCTACACCGCGTTCTTCTCGGCGGGTCAGGTGCAGGTCGAGGACGACGGCTGGTGCTTCGTCCCGATCGCGACGCTCCCCATCGCGTCGTTCGGCCCCTTCGCCTACGCGACGGCCCCGGCGCGATCGTCGTGGCGCCACACCGTCTACAACGCCGGCGTGTGGGTCTTCGCCGCGCCGCAGCTGCCCTGACACGCGCGACGAGGGTCCGGCTGCGCCGGCGCGTCGAGGGGCCCGCGCAGGCCGCGCAGGGCCCCTCGAGAATCAGCGCTTCATGCGCCAGCCGGCGTTCTCCACGTCCTGCGTCGCGGCGTAGCGCGGCTGCACGCGGAGCAGATCGCCGTAGCGCTCGGGCATCGAGGGCGCGAGCGCGAGCAGCACGCGGCCGGTCGCCTCGGCGTCGAACGCGGCCCGGTGCGCGGTCTCGAGCGAGACACCGACGCGCGCGGCCACGTCGACGAGCTTGAAGCCCTTCTCCGACCTCTGGATCTCTCTCGCCCACACCAGCGGGTCGACCCACACCACGTCGTCGCTGCAAGCGGGCGGCAGGTCGTCGCCCCGCGTGGGCAGGCCTGCGCGGCGTTGCTCGGCCCAGAGGAAGCGGCTGTCGAACCCGTGGTTGTAGGCGACGGGGATGCGCCCCTCGAGCATCTCGCGCACCTCGGGGAAGACCTCGGCGAAGCGCGGCGCGGTCCGGAGCATCTCGTCGGTGATGCCGTGCACGGCCATCGACTCGGCCGGGACCGGGACCGTCGGGTTCACGAGCCAGTTCTTGGAGACGACCAGCGCGCCGTCCTCGAACGCCGCGAGCCCGATCTCGAGCACGCGGTCCGCCTCGGGATCGAGGCCCGTCGTCTCGAAGTCGATGACGACGAACGCCGCGCGCGCCCACACGGTGTCGGCCGCGAAGCCGCGCGCGAGGCCCACGACGCGCTGCCCGGCGCGGAGCCGATCGGCGATCCCCGGGTAGTGACGCCCGGTCGGGAAGCAGCCGCAGAGATCGACGTTCGCGCGCACCGGCCGCGACCATGACTTGCACCGGGCATGGGGCGCAAGGCCGATCCCGAGGCGTGGCGATCGGCGCCGATCGGTTGACGGCGGCCGCGGACGCACCACATTTCGTGGCGATGCGCTGGATGATGGCAGGCCTCTTCGTGGCGATCGCCGCGTGCGGCGGCGGCGGCGACGCTGCTTCGTCGGGCAACGAGTCGCGCTCCGAAGAGCTGGGCGAGGTGGCGACGCCCCCCTTCGAGGTGAGCGGCGCGGCCGAGGGCCTCGTCCTCACCTGGTACGACGAGGAAGGGCCGCACGTCGCCGCCAGCCGCGCGGAGGTACCGCCGGAGCGGCGCGCCGAGGTGCGGGTCGACTCGCTCGAGGTCGCGCCCGAGGACCGCGACCCGGACCACGTCTACATCGCCGACCTGCGCACCGCGGACGAGCACGGCGCGTACACGGTCCGGCGGCTGCCACGGGACACGTTCGAGGAGCACGTGACGACGTACGTCGCGAGCGCCCATGCGGAGGGCTCGCATGCCGGAGGCGGCGACGTCGTGATCTACGGGGCCGAGTGGTGCGGCGCGTGCCACGAGGCACAGGCGTTTCTCCGCGCGCGCGGGATTGCCTTCGTCGAGCGTGACATCGAGCACGACCCGGGCGCGCGCGAGGAGATGCAGCGCGTGGCGAGCCAGGCCGGGATCCCGACGGGGAGCATCCCCATCATCGACTTCCGCGGGACGATCATCCGCGGCTTCGACCAGGCGGCCCTCGAGCGCGCGATCCGCGAGTCGAGCCCCGCGCAGGCACCTGGCATCACCATCTGAGCGACGGAGGCGTCGGCGGCTCGGACGCGATGCGACCACGCTGGCCTGGCTTCGGCAGGGACGAGGCGCGCGAACCGCTGGCTCTGGCGTGCTGGGCCGAGCCCCGACGCTTCAGCCGAAGTACTTCCGCATGGGCACGAAGTAGAACTCGCGCCAGCCCGTGGTGTACTTCTGCTCGCCGCCCGGAGGCAGCTCGGTGTGCACGAGCTCGAGGCGTGTCCCGCCCCCGTCGGGCAGAAAGCGCAGCTCGACGTGCGAGTCGGGGTCGCTCTCGTCGAACTCGGTCGTGCGCCATGACATGACGAGTCGCTTGCCTGGCTCGAGCGTGATGAAGCGGCCCTCGATGTAGCCGCTCCAGGCGCTGTGCTTGCCGCCCTCGCGAGCGTCGATGATCGCCTCGCCGCCGGTGAACTCCGAGTGCTCACCGCTGTCGATCCACGCCGCGTAGACGCGCTCGGGTGACGCCAGGAGCGTCGTCTCGAGGGTCATCGACTCGCGGGTCCGGGTCCTGGGCGCGCGAGGTCGGCGCGCCCTCGCCGCGGTCTTCACCGCCGCCTTCTTCGGTCGAACGGCCTGGCGCTTGCGCTTCGACGGGGCGGGCACCTTGCGCGCCAGGGCCTTCTTCGCCGCGGGCGCCTTCCGCTTCGACGCCGCCGTCGTCCGCTTCCTCGTCTTCTTGGGCGCCGCCGCGCGCGCCTTGGGCTTCTTCGTGGCCACGATCGCCTCCCCGGCAAGACCGCGCGAATCATCGCCGTGCGCGTCGAAGTCCACAAGCCCGAACGGACCTTGAAAGGCAGGACGCGTCGCGCGAGAGTCGCCGCCGATGGCGGACGAGGCGCGCGCGATCGAGTCGAGGGGCGTGCTCGCGGCCGTCCGGCGCACGCTCCGGCTGATCACGATGGCGCTCTGGACGCCCATCATCGTGAGCTGGGAGGCCGTGCGGGCGTTGTTCTGGCGAGGCGACCGGCGGGTGATCATCGACCGCGCCAAGCACGCGTGGGCGATCGTGTCGCGCGTCGTCCTCGGCGTGGATCTGCACCTCGTCCGGGGTGCGAGGCCATCGAGGCACTCGCCACGCGCGCGGCTCATCGTGTCGAACCATCGGACTCCGCTCGACATCGTCGCGCTCATGTGGCTCTTCGACGGCCACTTCCTGGCCAACCACAAGACGCGCACGGCGCCCGTGGTCGGCACGGCGGCCATACGCATGGGCACCATCTTCGTCGACCGAGACGACCGCAGGAGCGGGGCGCAGGCGATCCGCGCGATGCGGCGCGCCCTCGAGGACAAGCAGTCGATCATCATCTTCCCCGAGGGCACCACCTACGGGGGCGACGAGGTGCGCCCGTTCAAGGGTGGCGCGTTCCTCGCGGCCAAGGGCGTGGATCTCGACGTGCTGCCGGTCGGTCTCGCCTATCCGCCGGGCACCGAGTACGTGGACGAGAGCCTCGGCTCGCACGCCAAGCGTTTCCTCTCTCGCCGCCGCAACCCCGTGTGGATCGCGATCGGCGAGCCCGAGCCCTTTCCGCCCCAGAAGGACGGCGCCGACGAGGTGATCCGCGCGCGCGTCCAGGCGATGGTGGACGAGGCCCGAACGGCGGCGCAGAGCCGATGAGCCCGCTCCCGGGCGGCGACGGGCGCGTCAGCGCCATGCCTCACGTCTCGCTCGTGAGCGAGCGGCTCGGCGAGATCCAGCTCGCCATGCGCGAGAGGAAGCTCGAGGGGTGGCTCCTCTCGGACCACCGTGGGCAGAACCGCATCGCGCTGCGCGCCCTGGGCCTCGGACCGGAGACGGGGCGCATGCCGCCGCTCCGGCGCCTCTTCTACTGGCTCCCGTCGGACGGAATGCCCGTCGTGATCGCGCACGCGCTGGAGATCGACACCGTCCCCGAGCTGCCCGGCGAGCAGCTCTCTTACGCGAGCTGGGCGGAGCTGCGCCGCGCGCTGGAGAGGACGCTTCCCACGCGTGGGACCGTCGCGATGGAGCACGCGACGATCGCGGCGAGCCCGGAGGTCGCGCGCGTCGAGGCGGGGACCGTCGGGCTCGTGGAGAGCTACGGCAGCAAGGTCGTGTCCTCGATCGATCTCGCGAACGCGTTCGTCGGGACGCTGCGCGACGCGGAGATCTCGGCGCTGCGCAGGACCGTGAGCTCTCTGGCCGACGTCCGGAGCGCGCTGGTGGCCGAGCTCCGCGCCGGCTTCACCCCCGAGGACGTCGCGCGCGCGGCGACGACGCGGATCGAGGCGGCCGGGCTCGTGGTGGTCGAGCCGCCGATGGTCGCCGCGGGCGCCGCCACGCGTTCGTGGCCGCGCGAGCACTCCAAGCGCCCCGTCGGCGAGCGGGAGCACGTGCTCGTGGACCTCTTCGCGCGCGAGGGCGCGGGACCTTGCGCGCACCTGGGCGTGGTCCTCTCCCGTGGCGAGTCGAAGATCGCCGAGCGGATGCTCCGCGAGACGGCGCGCCTACGAGACGCCGCCGTCGCGATCGTGCAGACACGCCTCGGCAAGGGCGAGCGCCTGCTCGGCTACGAGGTGGACGAGGTGGCGCAGCTGGAGGCCGCGAGGCTGGAGCGCTCGGCAGGGATCCGACACCGCACCGGCAGCCACGTCGGCACGGTTCCCTTCTCGGGCGAGGCATGCACGTTCGACGGGCTCGAGATCTCGGATACGCGGGCCGCCCTGGCGGGTCACGCGTGGTCGGTCCACCCCGGACTCTACGACGAGAGCTTCGGCATGCGCGCCCACGCGGTCCTGCTGGCGACCGCTCGCGGCTGCGAGGTTCTCGATCGCGGACAGGACGCGCCGCTGGTGATCGGGTGAGCGTCAGTTGAATCGCAGCCACGCGGCCAGCGCGGCCGCGAGCAGCACCAGCGCCCCCGCCGCCAGCGCGTAGGGGGCGCGCGAGACGGGTCGCGGGGGCACCGCGACCGGGCCGTGGACGAGCACCGGCACGGTCTCGGGTGCGGCGGCGGGCGGGTCCGCCGGGGCGTCGGCCGGCGCGGGCTTCGGCGAGGCGGGCTCCGGCGGGACGAGCGATGCCCCACGGCCCCCGAGGGCCACGTCCAGCGCAGCGGCGGCATCGCCCACGGTCGCGAAGCGCGCGCTCTGGTCGCGCGCGACGCAGCGGAGGAACCAGCCGTCGAAGGGCGAGGGCCAGGTCACCGGCGCGCCGAGCGCCCTGGCGCGCTCGGTGGGCGCCGCCAGATCGGCCGCCATGATCTCGCTGAGCAGCTTGGGCAAGTTCATGCTCGCTTCGTTCGCGACCAGCCAGTAGGGCTTGCCCGTGAGCGCGAAGAACGCGAGCAGCCCGAAGGGCCACACGTCCGTGAAGGGACCGATGTTCGTCCCCGCGGCGAGCTGCTCGGGCGCCATCCAGAGCGGCGACCCGATCAGCTGCGAGTTCTTCATCGTCACGTCCTTCTTCACCTTGGCGATGCCGAAGTCGAGAACCTTGAGGGTGTACGGCAGGCCGTCGCTCGGCTCCGACTGCAGGAACACGTTCTCCGGCTTGAGGTCACGGTGCACCACGCCGCGCGAGTGCGCCGCCGCCATCGCGGCCCCGAAGCCGAGGAAGAGCTGGCGCACCTCCTCGAGCGGGAGCGCCCCGCGCTTCTTGAGCACCTCGCTGATCGTGCCGCCCTCGAGCAGCTCCATCGCGATCCACGGCGACTCGAGCGCCTCGTCCACTCCCGCGCCGAGCACGCTCACGATGTGCGGATGGCGCAGCGTCGTCCCGATCATCGCCTCCTGCTCGAAGCGCTCGCGGCTCTTCTCGTCCCGCAAGAGGCGCGGGGCCATGATCTTCAGCGCGCAGAGCTTGCCGGGCGCCGTCGTGTCCTCGGCGACGTAGACGGTGGCCATGCCGCCCTCGGTCAGTGGGCGCTGGACGCGATAGCGCTCTGCCACGAGCGTTCCGGAGGGCACTCCGACGCTGCTGTCCTCCACGTACTCGCCCAGCGGCCGGGACATAGACCCGGAGACTGTAGAACACTCGGTGAAGCCATGTCGTGCCGGATCGCCCGAGCACGCCCGCGCCTGCTGGTTGCGATGAAGCGCAGGCGCGTGGCAACGTCCAACGCGTCATGCCGCGCCTCGCCCTGGCTCTGCTCGCATCGCTCTGCATCGCCTCGCCCGCGCTGGCGCAGACGGTCGTCGTCCACGATCTGACCGTCGACGGGGATCCGCCGCCCGCCGAGTACCGCGCGATGCTCGACGCCGCGATCGCGACGGCCGTGGTGCCGATCCGCACTTGCTACGCCGCCGCGCTCACGACGCACCCGGGGCTCGGCGGTGACCTGCGCCTGAGGCTCTGGGTCTCGGCGCGCCAGGTCATCCGGGTCACGCCGGAGACCCACATCGACGACGCGACGCTCGAGACCTGCGCTCACGATCGCGTGCACGAGTTCACGCTGCCGCCGCAGGCGCCGGAGGGAGGTGCGCAGGTGCGCTTCGTGATGACGTTCACGCCGCCCGCGGGCAGCGTCAGCGCGCCGCCCCCGCCTCCCCCCAGCGCCGCGACGAGCACCACCTCGCCGCACGGATCCGCGATCATGACGCCGCTGGTTCCGCCGCCGACGGTCGCGTTGCCCGTCACGATCGCCGTCGATCGGGTGCGGGGCGCGCTCTCGCAGGAGGCACTGCAATACGTGTTCAACCACGCGGGCTTCGAGCAGTGCACCACGGTGCAGCACGGGACGGTGCCCGTCTCCGTCTCCGTCAGCGCGGCCGGCCGCGCGCGCACGACGCTCGGCCGGGGCACGCTCCGCGACGCGGCCTTTCGCCAGTGCATCGAGCAGCACGTCACGTCGGCGACGTACCCGACCGGCACGGCGGCCACGCGCCTGCGCGTGATCGTGACGCGCCCCTGACGACGGGAGCGCTCGCCGCGGGGAGGGGCGAGCCGACGCCATTCTCGGCCGGTCGCTACTCCGCGGCGACCAGGCTCGAGCCGGAGCGCGCGAGGATCGCGGCCCTCGCCGCCTCGACGGTCACGCAGCCGGCCTCGTGGATCTCCATCGCGACGATCTCGACGAGCTCGCCGGTCGCCCCCGCCGCGATCGCGACGCTGCGCGCGTGCAGCGCCATGTGGCCCTTCTGGATGCCGACGGTCGCGAGCGCGCGGAGCGCCGCCAGGTTGGACGCCACGCCGACCGAGGCCGCCAGCATGGCGAGCTCGGTCGCGGAGGCGACGCCGGCGATCTCGAGCGCCAGCTGCGCGGCATCGTGCACTCGCAGCGTGCCGCCCACCGTGCCGAGCGCGAGCGGCATCTCCATCGCGGCGACGAGGGCCCCGTCGTCGACCTTCCACGTGCAGAGTGGCCCGTAGCCCCCGCGCACGCCGCGCGTGGCCGCGAACGCGTGCGCGCCGGCCTCGACCGCGCGCCAGTCGTTGCCGGTGGCGATCACCACGGGATCGATGCCGTTCATGATCCCCTTGTTGTGCGTGGCGGCCCGGTACGGATCGAGCTCGGCGAAGCGCGACGCGCGCGCGATTCCGTCGGCGACCTCCGCTCCCGCGAAGCCCTCGGCCGCGAGCGACTCGACCGGGACCGTCGCGCGCACGCGCACCATCCGACGGTCGTTGAGGTTCGACAGGATGCGCAGACCCATGCGGCCGCCGCTCAGCTCGCGCACGCGATCCGCCACGCCCTCGGCGACGCTGTTCACCAGGTTCGCGCCCATCGCGTCGCGGCAGTCCACGAGCACGTGCACGACGAAGAAGCCCTCGCCAAGATCGCGCGCCTCGACGCCGCGTGCCCCGCCGCCCCGCGCGACGAGGTTCGGGACGGCGGCGTCGGCCCGCTCGCAGAGCTCCCTCTCGGCTGCGCGGATCGCGTCTGCCGCGAGCGCAGCGTCGGGCACGCGATCGAGCTGGATCTGCGCGATCATCAGCGGTCGGTCCGCCTCGGCGAAGAATCCGCCTCCCATGCGGATCATCCGCGCCGCGTTGGACGCCGCAGCGACGACGCTCGGCTCCTCGACCACCATCGGCACGAGGTGATCGCGCCCGTTCATCTGCACGTTGAGGGCGAGCGCGAAGGGCATCGCGTACGTGCCGATCACGTTCTCGATCGTCTTGTCGGCGGTGCGCGCGGAGAGACCGCCGAGCGCGAGCGCGTCGTCGAGCTCGGCGACCGGGACGCCGAGCACCGAAGCGGCCATCTGGCGCCGCTCGTCGAGCGGCACCTTGTAGAAACCAGGGATTCGCGAGGTCACCATCGACGTTCTTCCTGCGTCAGCGTTCGGCCCGCGCGCCGTCGGCGCCGAGCGTGATCGAGAGGAGGCGTAGCCCGTGCTGCGCGAGCTCGGCCTCGAGCGCGCCATCGCTCGTGGCCTCCGGGACGAACAAGAGCGCGACGTCGCCGCCGCCCGCCCCCGACGGCTTGCTCGCGCCGCCCGCCGCGCGCGCGATCTCCGCGAGCCGCGCCAGCGCCGGCGTCACGATCGGGGCGTCGGCGCGCTCGCCGAGGGCGCGCATGGCGTCGTGGTGCGCGCGCGTGGCGTCCACGATCGCGGCCGCGTCGTCGCCGGTGATCGCCCGCTCGAGCGCGCTCGCCGCGTCACGGATTCCGTCGATCGCGGCGCCGTGGGCGCGCGGGTCCCGGGCCGCGAGCGCGTGGACGCGATCGACGAGCTCGCTCGTGCGGACGGGCGTCCCGGTCCACGCGAGGAGCGTCCGGACGCTGCGGGGCATCGACCTCGGCGCGATCTCGACCGCGTCGCCCTCGCGCCGGTACGCGAGCAGCCCGCCGTACGCCGAAGCGGCCACGTCCGCACCGCTGCCGCTCGGAGCGACCGCGCGGTGCCCCGCGAGCGCCGCCCGGAACACCTGCTCGCGCGCGCCGGCCGGGTCGATGCCCGCCGACGCGAACACGGCCGCTGCGGCCGCCACGGCGCCTGCCGCGGACGACCCGAGTCCGAGCTTGCGATCTCCCTCGCGCAGCGGGCTGGTGTCGATCGTGAGGTCCATCGGCGGCAGGCCCAGCGCACGCTCGGCCTCTGCCTTGGTTAGCAGCACCTCGGGCGGCAGGGGCGCTGGAGCGGGCGAGCCGCTCGCGCGAGCGGGCGAGCGGTCGAGCCGGGCGGTCGCCCGGGCGCCGACGGCCAGCACGAGGGCACTCGCGCCAGAGAGCACCGCGTACTCCCCCGAGATCATGACCTTCCCCGGCGCACTCGCGAGCGTCGGCCCTCCTCGAGCTCGGGCCGACGCCGAGCCGTCGTGTCCGCCTGGCGGACGTCCGTTGACCGACACCGGCATCGCTCCGATGCGAGGTTTGCCACGGATCTGCCGACGATCGAGCGCTCGTCACTCGGCTTCGGCGCGCGCGTAGCTGGCGTCGCGATCGGCCCGGATCTCCGCATACACACGCGAGATCGTCTCGGCGCCCCGCTCGCGCACGGTGCGGTAGTTGGCCTCCGAGATGCGCTCGTGGAGCGAGCGCTCCGGCGGCTCGGCGAGCAGCGCCGCCACGTCGATGGTGGCCGGATCGACGTACTTCGTGGTCCCGCCCGTGGTGGCGCGGACCCGCTCGAGCACGGAGAGCCGCGTGAGCTGGATGGTGGGGTCGGCCGTACGCCGGAGGAAGGGAACGAGCGAGCCCGCCGACGACACGTCGGCCTCGGCGTCGGGATGGAACCCCTCCATCGTCATCACCAGCCCGCCGGGCCCCGCCTGGTGTGCGCTTCGCAGCGTCTCGACGAAACGCGAGAGCGCGCGGCGCTCGACCCTCCAGCGCGGGAAGATGACGAAGGCGACCTCCACGTCGTCAGGGATCACCCGGACGTCGTCGAGCACGGCGTCGACGTGCGGCTCGGCCTCGGTCCGCACGATCTCGAGGGTCGTGGCGTCCTCGCGGGACTTGGCCGCGAACGGGCAGAGCACGAAGGCCTCGACGATCTCGCGCTGGTAGCGCGCGTGGATGCGCCGCGCTTCGCGGATCAGTGCCTCGTCGCTCATCGCGCCCTCACGAGGCGCGCGAGCGTCCGCTGGAATTCCTCGACGGATACGCCGACGTGCTCGACGACGCGGCCGTAGAGCATCGCCGTCGGGACACCCCGGTCCCCACGCTCCTGCTGGGTCACCTGGAGCTGCCACAGGATCACCCGCTCGAGGCGCGTGAGTCCGTCACGCACGTCCGGGAGGCGGTCGAGCAGGGTGGGGTCGCGATCGTCCACGGGCGGAGCATGCCGCCTCCACTCGTACTAGTCTCGCCTCGAGATGGTGAAGCGGCCCCAGCGTGACCGACCCCCCGCGCGTCGCGACGAGGCGCCCCCGCCGGCGAAGCCGAGGGACGCGGGCGAGATCGTCTTCGGCTTCCGCGCCGCGATGGCGGTCTTCGACGTGCGCCCGGGAGATCTCGCGCGCATCGGCTTCGCACGGGAGCGGCGCCGCGACGTCGAGGCGCTCGCCGCTTGGGCGGCCGCGCACCGAGTGCCCTGCGACGAGCTTCCGGAGGACGAGCTGGCACGCGTGTCGGCGAGCACGCACCACGAGGGGCTGGTCGTGCAGGCCAGCCCGCGCAAGTGGTCCTCGATCGCCGACTTCGCCGACGCGATGATCCGAGCCCGCGGGTTCGCCGTCGCGCTCGACCGCGTGCGCAACCCTTACAACGTGGGGGCGATCCTGCGGAGCGCGGCGTTCTTCGGGATGCAGGGCGCGCTGCTCGGGGCGATCGCGCCGCACCCTGCGCTCGCGCCCGACGCGGTGCGCGTGGCCGAGGGCGGCGCCGAGCACCTGCGCCTCGCGCGCACGACGGACCTCGCCGACACGCTCGGGCGCCTGCGCGGTCGCGGCCTGCGCGTGGTCGGCGGCGAGAGCGACGCGACGGAAAGCCTCTTCGGCTACCCGTTCGCCGCTCCGACGGTCCTCGTGCTGGGTCACGAGCGCGAGGGGCTGTCTCCCGCGGTGCGCGCTGCGTGTGATGCCGTCCTGGCGATCCCGGGGTCCGGCAAGATCGAGTCCCTCAACGTCGGCATCGCCGGCAGCCTCTGCATCGCGGAGATGGCGCGCGCCACCGGAGTGCTCGCCAAATAGGGCGCGGACGGTAGCGCCCGGAGGGGCGAGCCGACACAATTGCGTGCGTGACGCCCGGCCAAAACTTTCGCGCCGGCCCGGCGTCAGACCCTCGATGATCACCCGCCTGGAACGCCTCGCCACGCTGCTTCTGCTGTTTCTGACGGCATGTACGGTGTTCCCGCCCGCCCAGATGCCCTCGCGCGCCGAGACGCGCCGCGTGGTGATCCCCGGCGAGGAGGCCGACACGCTCGCCGAGACGACAGGCGCCACCGAGGGGACCCTCGTGCCCCTCCGCACGCACGACGGACGCGAGGTGTGGGTCGCCGAGTCGGCGCTCGGGGGCGCGAGCCTCGTGCCGGGGACCTGGGTGCTGGTGCGCCAGAGCGGCCAGGTCCTGACTGCGGCCATCGCGCGCTCCATGGACGACTTCGTCGAGGTCGAGATCGGCGGTGCGTCCGCGATCCTCCCGATCGGCGACGTGCTCGCGCGCCTGCACCACGGGCCCCCGGCGCCGGAGGTGGCGCCTCCGCCTCCGCCCGCCCTCACGCCGCCTGCGCCTGCGCCGACGCCGCTCGAGCACATCGTGCTGCTCGAGAGCACGCCGCGGCTGCGCGCGGGCATGCTGGCCGACTGCTCGGGGAGCACCGCGCACGTGATGTTCGCGGACGGAACCGACGTGCGCGTGCCGCGCGCGGACCTGCACCCGCTGCGCGTGCGCGCGGGCGACCACGTCATGGCGCTCTGGAGCGGCTCGCCCTATCCGGCCGTGATCTTGGCCACGCGCGACTCGCTCGTGCGCGCGCGCTGGGAGGACGAGAGCGAGCAGTGGATCGAGCTCACCGACGTGGTGTCCGTCGAGGGCGCGGCGAGCGGGAGCGTGAGCGGCTGCCCGAGCCGCACGGTGCTCGTCGACGAGGGCGCGCGCGTGCGCGTCGGCCGCATCCTGGCCTGCGAGGGGACGCACGCGACCGTCCTCGGCTCCGACGGCACCCCGCGCACCGTCGAGGTCGCCTCGCTCGTGCGGGTCCCGCTGCGCGTCGGCGACGCGGTCGAGGCGCTCTGGGGCGACACGGTGTACGACGGCGTCGTCCTCTCGATCACGGACGTTCTGCGCATCCACTGGTCGGACGGCACCGAGAACGACGTCGACCCGGCCGACCTCGTGATGTTCCGTTCGCACGAGGCGCGGCCCGCCGAGCCCGCGTCGTGCCCGCCCGCTCAGATCGAGAGCCGCGCGCCCGCCGCGAGCGTCCAGTCGGCGATGTCGGGCCAGTAGTCGAACCATGAGCTCGGGGCTCGCGATCTCCACGAGCAGGCCCTCGGCGATCGAGTCGAAGTCGGTCTCGAACGCCAGGCCGAGGATCACCCAGTCGGTGATCGCGACCTCGTAGCCCAGGCGCAACGCGCCTCGTCCCTCGTCGTCGTCGTGGATCGAGCTCCAGATCCGAGAGGCAGCCCGACGGGCCGAGACCTCGCGTTCCGAGGGCTCACTCGACGACGACGAGGAGCGCGCCGCCGTCGACCTGCGTGCCGGCCGTCGCGCGGACGTCTTTCGCGATCCCGTCGTGTGGCGCCTTCACGGCGTGCTCCATCTTCATCGCCTCCATGACCACGAGCGTCTCGCCGGCCTTCACGGCCGCGCCCGGGGTGACGAGCACCTTGAGGATCTTGCCGGGCATGGGCGCGACGCAGCCGTCGACCGCCGCGTCCGCGTCCCGGTCGGGGAAGTGCGCGAGCGCGGTGAGCGCGAGGGAGCGCCCTTCCAAGCGGACGAACACGCGATCGCCGTCGAGCACGATGCGCGCGTGTGTCACGCGGCCGTCGGAGCCCTCGAGGACGATCTCGCTCGTCCCCGTCTTCACGACGCGCACGCGATCGAGGTGCATGTCGTCGCCCATGGCGGTCACGACGAACGATCCATCGCGCTCGCGAACGAGCCCGACCTCGACCTTCTTCGCTCCCTCGGCCCAGCTCGAGCGCTCGGGCGCGTAGCGGTTGATGCGCCAGCCGCTCGGGACGTGGGGCGTGACGGCCGGCGTTCGCGTCCTGTCCGCGTGCAGCGCGGCTGCGATGGCTGCACGCGCCAGCAGCGAGGGGCGCTCCGGGAGCAGATCGGCCGCAGCTCGCTCGAGGAAGTGCGTGTCGACGTCGCCCCTCACGAAGTCGGGGTGCACCACCACCGCCTCGAGCAGCTCCTGGTTCGTGCGGATCCCGTGCACGCTCAGCGCCGCGAGCGCGCGCCGCATGCGCTGGATCGCGTCGGTCCGCGTGGCGCCGTGCGTGATGATCTTGGCGATCATCGAGTCGTAGTGCACGGGCACTGCGTCACCGCTCTCGATCGCCGACTCGATCCGCAGCCAGTCCTGCCCGGCGATCTTCGGGTCGAACGAGAAGTCGACGACGCGCCCGCTCTGCGGGAGGTAGCCCTCGCGCGGATCTTCGGCGCAGAGTCGGCACTCGACGGCGGCGCCCCGCCAGCGGCGGGCGACGTCGTCCTGCGTGAAGCGGAGCCTCTCGCCGCGCGCGACGCGAATCTGCTCCTCGACGAGGTCGAGGCCCTCGATCACGCCCTCGGTCACCGGGTGCTCGACCTGCAGGCGCGTGTTGACCTCGAGGAAGTAGTACTCCCCGCTCGGGGCCACCACGAGCTCCACGGTGCCCGCGTTCGAATAGCTCAAGCTCTTGGCGAGCTTCACCGCGTCGGCGCCCATCCTCGCGCGCACCTCGGGCGTCAGCAGCGGGGAGGGCGCCTCCTCCACGATCTTCTGGTGGCGCCGCTGGATCGAGCACTCGCGCTCGAAGAGGTGGACGACGTTGCCGTGCGTGTCGCCGAGGATCTGGATCTCGACGTGCTTCGGCCGCTCGACGTACTTCTCCACGATGAGCGTGCCGTCGCCGAACGCGCTCTCGGCCTCGCGCCGGGCGCTCTCGATCGCGAGGTCGAGCTCCTCGCGGGCGCGCACGATCCGCATGCCGCGCCCGCCGCCGCCCGCGCTGGCCTTGAGCAGCAAGGGGTAGCCGATCTCCGCGCAAGCTCCGGCGATCGCCGCCGTCGACTGGTCCGTGCCGGTGTAGCCGGGCACGACCGGGACACCGGCGGCCTTCGCCGTGAGCTTGGCCTCGCGCTTGAGTCCCATGGCGCGCATCGCCGCCGGCGAGGGCCCGATGAACGTGAGCCCCGCGTCGTTCACGGCCTGCACGAACTCGGGTCTTTCCGAGAGGAATCCGAAGCCGGGGTGGATCGCGTCGGCGCCGGTCTTCTTCGCCGCGTCGAGGATCTTGTCGACGACGAGGTACGACTCGAGGCTGGGGGCGGGCCCGATCCGCACGGCCTCGTCCGCGCGCCGCACGAAGAGCGCGCCCGCGTCGGCGTCGGAGAACACCGCGACCGTCGCGATGCCCATCCGCTCGCAGGTGCGGAAGATCCGCACGGCGATCTCGCCGCGGTTGGCCACGAGCAGCTTTCGGATCTCTTTCATGCCCCTCACCCCAACCCTCTCCCCACCTCGTGAGGCGAGGGAGTTCGTCGCCTCAATGCCGGAACACGCCCCACGAGGTCGTCCCCTCGACGGGCCTGGTGTGCGAGATGGAGAGCGAGAGCGCGACGACGGTGCGCGTGTCGCGCGGGTCGATGATGCCGTCGTCCCACACGCGCGCGGTCGCGAAGAAGGGGTCGCTCTCGGCGTCGACCTGCGACTCGATCATCTGCTTGATGCCCCCGAGCTTCACCTCGTCGACGGCCTCGCCCTTCTTCGCCGCCGCGTCGCGCTGGATGATGTCCAGCACGCCTGCGAGCTGCTTGCCGCCCATCACGGCGATGCGGTGGTTGGGCCACGTGAAGAGGAAGTTCGGCTTGTACGCGCGGCCGCTCATCGCGTAGTTGCCAGCGCCGTAGCTCGCACCCGTCATGATGGTGACGCTCGGCACGGTGCTGTTCGACACGGCGTTGATCATCTTGGCGCCGGCCTTGATGATGCCTTCCTCCTCGTACTTCCGGCCGACCATGAAGCCGACGATGTTCTGCAGATAGAGCAGTGGGACGTTGCTCTGGTTGCAGAGCTGGATGAACTGCGCGCCCTTGTTCGCGCAGGCCGTGAAGAGGATCCCGTTGTTCGCGAGGATGCCCACGGGGTAGCCGTGAACGTGCGCCCATCCGCAGACGAGCTCGGGGCCGTAGAGCGGCTTGAATTCCGAGAAGCGGCTGCCGTCGACGACGCGCGCGATCACCTCGCGTGCGTCGAACGGAATCCGCACGTCGGCGGACGCGATCCCGAGCAGATCGTCGACGGGGTAGAGAGGCTCGTCGACGGCGCGGAGGGGCTCGGGGCCCCGCTTCTTCCAGTTCAGGTGCCCGACGATCTCGCGGCCGATGCGGATGCAGTCGAGCTCGTCCTCGGCGAGGTAGTCGCTCACGCCCGACACGCGGCTGTGCATCTCGGCCCCGCCGAGCTCCTCGTGCGTGGTCTCCTCGCCGGTCGCCATCTTCACGAGCGGCGGGCCTCCGAGATAGACCTGCGCCTGCTTCTTCACCATGACGACGTAGTCGCTCATGCCGGGCATGTAAGCGCCGCCCGCCGTGGACGAGCCGAACACGAGGCAGATCGTGGGCGTGCGGTTCTCGCTCCGCCGCGTGAGGTCGCGGAACCCGCGCCCGCCGTGCACGAAGATCTTGGACTGGTTCGGCAGGTCCGCGCCGGCGCTCTCGATGAGCGAGATCGAGGGCAGCCCGTTCTGCTCGGTGAGGTCGGACAGGCGTCCCCCCTTGATCACCGAGTACTCGCTCATGGCGCCGCCCTTCACGGTCGCCTCGCTCGCCGTGATCATGCACTCGACGCCGCGCACCACGCCGACCCCGCCGACGATGCTCGCGCCCGGCGTGTGGCCGGATATGCCGAGGCCGGCGAGCGGTGCGATCTCGAGGAACCAGCCGCCGGGATCGATCAGCTTCTCGACGCGCTCGCGCGGCAGGAGCTTGCCCGCGGCGACGTGGCGCTCGTTGTACTTCGGGCCGCCGCCTTCGCGCGCCGTGGCGAGGTGCTTCTCGAGCTTCTCGAGGGTGGCGAGGTTGCCCTCGCGGTTCTTCGCGAAGAGCTCGCCCTTCGCATCGAGCCGGGAGCGGATCGGCGGGTACGCGTGGGCCATGGCGCGCAGCCTAATCCAAATGCCCGAAGAATGAATAGCCGTTCATTCGACGGGTGGCTCGCGCGAGGACCCGGAGGGCGCAGCCTGCGGGCAGGACGGCCCGGAGGGTGAGTCGATGCAGCTCGGGCCAGCGCTTCACTCGAGCGCGCGCCGGGCGCCTGGCGAGGCAGTGACGGAGAGCGCGCCGGCGTGCCCGGGGGCCAGTGACACGCGGCCGGGGCGGCGATCGACGAGGGTGTCGAAGAGCGGCAGCGCCGCGGCCGCCGTCGTGTGTACGCGGCGCTCGCTCAGCGGGCGCCCGCGGAAGTGCGTGGCCCGCGCCGTGGCGGTCTCGTCGACGGAGAGGTCCGAGAGCGTCGCGATCACCTTCTCCGCCGGCGCCTCGCGCTCGAGGACGATCCCGACGGCCATCCCCTCCCAGCCCTCGAGCGAGAGCAGGGGCTCGGGCAGCACGTCGTCCGCGATCGAGACGACGACCGACCCGCCGCGCTCGTCGAGCAGCGCGAGCGCTTCGAGCATCGACGCTTCGAAGGTGCGCGTGCCTGCCGCGAGCGCGGTCGAGAACGACTGGTTGGCCTGCCCGATGGAGCACAGGCCGCTCGCCGCGTTGTGCACGCTGTTCTTGAAGCGCATCGGCGAGAGCTGTCCGTCGCCGCGGAAGATCGTGTCGAGCAGCACGATCATCGTCTCGATCTCGCCGTAGTCGGAGCCGTAGACCGTCGCGATCGTCCTGGGGTCGCCGCCGGCGTCGCGGGTCGCCTGCTCGGCAGCCTCGCCCAGCATCCGCGTGAAGCGGCTCGCGCCCCGCAAGAGCCGGGGAGGTACCCACGCGCAACTGCAGTCGGTGCAGGAGACGTCCTCTTCTCCGCGCGCCCACGCGGCGAGCGAGCCGTAGCCGGGGGTCCAGAGCGAGAGCCCGGTGACGTGCGCCGGCCTCACGTACCCCTCCGGCCGATCGCCAGGCACACGTTGCTGCCCCCGAACGCGAAG
Organism: Sandaracinaceae bacterium; assembly: GCA_044220955.1. Classification (GTDB taxonomy): domain Bacteria; phylum Myxococcota_A; class Polyangia; order Polyangiales; family Sandaracinaceae; genus JBBSAT01. Next base: position 29,675 of record JBGAQA010000025.1, on the reverse strand, counting down.
GCGTTGGCCAGCACGCGGTCGATGCGACGCACGCTCGCCTCCCGGACCACGTTCACGCGCACCGCGGGGTCGACCTCGCTCGCGCCGAGGCTCGCGGGCGCGCGGCCCGTGCGGATCGCGTGTGCCGCGAAGACCGCGCTCGTCGCGCCCGCGGCGCCGAGCTGGTGCCCCGTGAACGCCTTGGTCGACACCACGGGCACCTGCGTGCCCACCGCCGCCTCGATCGCGGCGCTCTCCGCCGTGTCGTTCTGTGGGGTCGCCGTCCCGTGCGCGATCAAGAGGTCGATCTGCTCGCGCGTGATCCGCGCGCGCTCCATGGCGCGCTCCATGGCCTCCCGGGCACCGCGGCCGCTCGGCTCCGGCGAGCTCATGTTGTACGCGTCGGACGACTCGCCGACGCCGAGCACCGCGACCTCGGCGTCGGCGGACTCGCGCTCGAGGAGCATCAGCGCTCCGCCCTCGCCGATGTTGATGCCGGCCCGGCTCCGATCGAAGGGCCGGCAGCGCGCGGCGTCGAGGATGCCGAGCCCGCGAAAGCCCTGCAGCGTCATCCGGCAGAGGCTGTCGACGCCGCCCACCAGGGCCGCGTCGACGATGCCCGCGCGCATCAAGCGCATCGCCGACGCGTGCACCTTCCCGCTCGAGCTACAGGCCGTGCTGATCACGTAGGTGGGTCCTGCCGCGCCGGTCACCTTGGCGATGGCGGTCCCGAGCGCGTTGAAGTCGTGCCGCGTCTCGAGGCGGTACGACGCCGGCAGGGTGCCGGACCCGGTCCATGTGCGGTACGCGAGCTCGGTCGCGTCGAGCCCGCCGGTCGAGGTGCCGAGCAGGATCGCCACGCGCCGCTTGCCCCAGCGGGCCAGCGCCCGATCCACCGCGTCCCGGACGTCCGCCAGCGCCATGAAGCCGATCCGCGCGATCCGGGTGTCGTAGCTCTGCACGGCGGCCGGCAACGCCTCCAGCTCGCCGGGGATCGCGCCGACGACGGTCTCGATCGGCACCTCGAAGCGCGGCGGCGCGAGGCCCGAGCGCCCGGCGTCGAGGGCGGCCAAGACCTCCGCCGTCGTGCGCCCCATCGCGTTCACCGCCGAGAAGGCTGTGATCGGCACGGCCGGAATCATCGCGTCTCTCTATATCACCCCGCACCGGTCGCATCGAATCGAACGCCCGAGCCCGTGCAAATCGACTCGACCTGAAACCCCCCCATTCGGCATCCTGTTGGTCCGCATGTCTCGCGTCATCGGGATCGACCTCGGCACGACGAATTGCTGCGTCGCCGTGATCGACGGCGGCAAGGCCACCGTCCTGTCGAACCGCGCCGGCTACAAGACGACGCCCTCGGTCGTGGCGGTCACCGAGGACGGGCGCCGGCTCGTCGGCCAGCTCGCCGTGCGCCAGGCCGTGACGAACGCCGAGCACACGGTCTACGCCAGCAAGCGCCTCATCGGCCGCGCCTGGGACAGCAAGGAGGTGCAGCACGCCGTCCGGCACTGCACCTACAAGCTGGTGCAGGGACCGAACAACGACGCCCGCATCCTGCTCCGGGGCAAGGTCGTCGCCATCCCCGAGATCTCCGCGATCCTGCTCCAGGAGATGCGCCTGATCGCCGAGGATCAGCTGGGCGAGCCGGTCGAGCGCGCGATCGTCACCGTGCCGGCCTACTTCAACGACAACCAGCGGCAGGCCGTCCGCGACGCCGGCCGCATCGCCGGCCTGGACGTCTTGCGGATCCTCAACGAGCCGACGGCCGCGGCGATGGCGTACGGCCTGCAGCAGTCGGAGCGGCGCACCATCGTCGTGTTCGACATGGGCGGGGGCACGTTCGACGTCTCCATCGTGAAGGTCGATCCGGAGGGCGGCTTCGACGTCGTCGCGACGACCGGCGACTCGTACCTCGGGGGCGAGGACTTCGACGACAAGATCGTCGCGTGGATGACCCAGACCTTCGAGCAGGCCCACGGGGTCGCGCTCGCCGGCAACCCGCTCGCGCTCTCGCGGCTGCGTCAGGCTGCGCAGAAGGCGAAGGCCGAGCTCTCGGACATCACGAGCGCCGAGATCCAGCTGCCCTTCCTCGCCAACGCGGCCTCGGGACCACTGCACTTCGAGGCCACGCTCTCGCGGGGTGACTTCGAGCAGATGACGGCGCACCTCATCACCCGGAGCCTCTCGATCTGCGAGAAGGCGCTCACGCTCGCCGGGCTCAGGATCCCGCACATCGACGACGTCGTGCTGGTCGGCGGCATGACGCGCATGCCGGCCGTGCAGCGCGCGGTCGCGGGCTTCTTCGAGCGCGAGCCGTCCAAGAGCGTGCACCCGGACGAGGTCGTCGCCATCGGCGCGGCGATCCACGGGCACGCGCTCGCCTCGGAGAGCGCCGGCAAGGGCAGCCTGCCGCCGCTGCACGACGTCACCGCGCACTCCCTGGGCATCATGATCGCGGGCGGGCGCTTCGACCCGGTCATCCCCGGAAACACGACCGTGCCCGTGCGCATCGCCAACGTGTTCTCCACGAGCCGCGACGATCAGGACACGGTGAAGATCGTCGTCCTGCAGGGCGAGAGCGAGATCGCGAAGGAGAACGAATTCCTCGGGCAGTTCGCCCTCACGGGGCTGCGCAAGGCGAGGGCGGGCGAGGTCGAGGTGGACGTCGTCTTCGAGATCGACGCCGACGGCATCTTCCGCGTCGCGGCCGTCGATCGCGAGACGGGCGAGGCCAAGCAGATCGACGTGCTCGCGCAGGGGGGCCTGCACGAGGACGAGGTCGCCGCGATGATGGAGGACGCGAGCGCGTACATCGCCGAGCGCCGCGCCGCCGAGCAGACCGAGAAGGCACGCCAGGGGATCGAGGTGCTGCTGGCCGACCTCGAGAAGATGCTCCCCGAGGCCGAGCGCAAGGTCGCGGGGACGCCCGTCGCCGTCGCCGCCATCACGAAGGCCCGCCGCGCGATGGAGCAGGTGCGCGCGCAGGTGCGCGGCGCCGACCGGGACAAGCTCGGAACCGATACGCTCGCCCTGCAGAAGTTGCAGGGAATGCTCCGCCAGGTGCTCTCGCGGTGAGCCGCGCTCGCCCGGTCTGAGCTCGGAGGTGTGAATAGTTTTTCGCACCGTGTTGCTCGGACTCACGCTTCTGTTGCTCTCGGACCACACTTTCGCTTGGCTTCGGTGGAGGGGCGTGCGAAGGAGCACTCGTGGCTCGGCTTCGGTCTGCTCTCCCGGTCTGTTCGCGTATCGCTGGAACCGGCAGCTACGCGCCGGCTCGGGAGCTGACGAACGCCGAGCTCGAGAAGACCGTCGACACGAGCGACGCCTGGATCGTGGAGCGGACCGGCATCCGGAGCCGACGCATCGCCGCCCCGGGCGAGTCGACGAGTGACATGGCCGCGGAGGCGGCCCGCCGCGCCCTCACGGCGGCGGAGCTGAGCCCGAACGACCTCGATCTCATCATCGTCGCCACGGTGACGGGCGACATGCCACTGCCGTCCACCGCGGTGCGCGTGCAGCAGAAGATCGGGGCGACGACCGACTGCGCCGCGTTCGACCTGGCGGCTGCCTGCGCCGGCTTCTGCTACGCGCTGCGCCTCGCGGACCTCCACGTGCGTGCGGGGCTCGCCGAGAACGTCCTGGTGGTCGGCGTGGAGCTGCTCTCTCGCGTCATCGACTGGACGGACCGCGGCACGTGCGTGCTCTTCGGCGACGGCGCGGGCGCGGTGATCGTGCGCCGCTCGATCGCGCCGGGCCGCGGCATCCTCGGCACGCACATCTTCGCCGACGGGAGCGGCGCCGACGCGCTGATGATCCCCGCGGGCGGCTCGGTCGCGCCCGCGAGCACGCGCACGCTCGAGGCCAAGGGCCACTTCGTCCACATGAAGGGCAGCGAGATCTTCAAGACCGCGGTGAAGAACCTCGTGTCGGCGAGCCAGATCGCGGTCGAGAGCGCGGGCCTGACGGCGAGCGAGGTGGACTGGGTCGTCCCGCACCAGGCGAACTCGCGCATCCTGACCGCCGTCTCCGACCGGCTCGGCGTGCCGATGAGCCGCTTCTACCTGAACCTCGAGCGCTACGGGAACACCTCGAGCGCGTCGATCCCGATCGCGCTCGACGAGGCGGTACGCGACGGCTCGATCCGCGCCGGGCAGACGGTGCTCTTCTGCGCGCTCGGCGGCGGCATCGCCTGGGGCAGCACGCTCGTCCGCTGGTGACCGGGGCGTCGGCTGCGGGTTGCGAAACGCGCGGGAACGCGCATGGATCGCGCATGAGCGAGACGCGGGACTCCGGCGGCGGGGTGGTGGACGACTTCTTCGGCGTCATCGATCGACTGCCCTACGTCGGCTCGCTCAAGCGGGACCTCGAGCAGCTGCGCAGGCTCCTCTACGATCGGCGCGCGCCGCGGCTGCTCGTGGTCGGCGCGTCGGGCGCTGGGCGCACGGCGCTCGTCAACGGGCTCTTCGGCGGCGAGGGGACCGAGATCGAGGCCCCCGCCGATCGCTGGGTCCGGATCGAGCACCTCGGGCGGCACCTCGACTGGCTGGAGGTGGAGAGCGGCGCGCCGAGCGCGGCGCGGCTCGACGCGCTCTCGCTCGCGGTCGACGAGTCGGCGCCGGACGTCGTGCTCTTCGTCGCCGGCGCGGACGCGGGCGCGCGGGGCGTGGCGGCCGCGGAGGCGGACGCGCTCGTCGCTGCGAGCGGGGCGATCTCGACGCTGCTCGACGCGCGCAACCTCAAGCCCGCCAAGCTGGCCGTGCTCACGAAGGCCGACGTCCTCGTCGGCGAGGGCGCCAAGCCCCCCTACGAAGCCGCCGCGCAGATCGACGTGGCCACGGCGTCGCTCAAGAAGCGGCTCGACGAGAGCGGCCTCTCGCTGCCGCGCGCGATCCCGTGCGCGGCGAGGGCGCCGGCGGACGCACGGTGGAACCTCAAGGAGATCGCCGAAGAGCTCTGGGCGCGCCTGCCGGAGACGACGCACGTCGAGGCGGTGCGCGCGCTGCCCGTGGGCCAGGAGCGGCGTCGCGACCTCGGCCGCATCATCGCGAACCGCGCGGCGACGATCGCGGTGACCATCGGCCTGGCGCCGATCCCGTTCTCCGACGCGATCCTCTTGATGCCGCTGCAGGGGCTGATGGTCACGGGGATCGCGTACGTCGCGGGGCAGCCCTGGGACCGGCGCGCGGCGCTCGAGTGGCTGGGCTCGGTCGGGCTGATGGGCGGGGCGGCGATCGGCCTGAGGTGGAGCGCGCAGCAGCTCCTGAAGCTCGTGCCGGGCGCGGGGACGCTGGTGTCGGCGTCCATCGCGGGCGCGGGGACGCTCGCGATCGGGCGGAGCGCGATCGCGTACTTCGTGGACGGGCCGGGCTCGCGGGGAGTGCGGGCATTGTTGCCCGCGACGGGCACGCAGCTCGACGCTCGCTGACCCATCGATCGTCACGTGGTCGCGCCGGAGGAGTGCCCCTTCGCCCGCGGTCGGACGAGCAAACGACGGCTCGCCTCCATCGCGGGCGATGCGGCATACCTCCGGCGCTCCGGCTCTGCGCGGACTGCTCTGGAGAGGCGTGGCGTCTGCGACGCCTCCACTCTGTGGATCGCTCCGCGATTCGCGCGAGAGCCGGGGCTCCACCCCGGACCCCGTTCACGATCCGCGTAGCCACGCGAGGAGCACGAGCGCTCGCTCGCGTGCCGCGACGGCTTCCTCCTCGGTGCGGTGACGACTGATCTCCGCGTCCGGAAGATTTCCGGGGTCGAGACCGACGATCCAGTGCAGCCCGCCCTCGTCCGACACGCGCTCGACGCGCACGTCGCTGACGGTCGTCGCAACGAATCGAGCGCTGGCGGGCCAGATCGGGTGCATGCGGTTCACCCGTCGCAGCTCGCCCGACGAGCGATCCGCGACGAGCTCGACCTCGCCCCAGACGAACATCGGTCCCAGAAACAGGGCACAGACGGCGACGGTCACGGGGACCATCAGCAGCGCGACGAGACGGAAGGATGGGACGCCGATGGCGACCCAGACCCACATGCTTGGTGAGAACGCGAGGGCCAGCACGCCGATCACCCGAGCGCCGCGAAATGGGCGCTGGACCACGATCGTTCGTGTCGTCTCGCGCGGCTCCGGCGTGCGGTACGGCACGCGCCGGCCTCACCCCATCGAGTCGCGGCGCGGGCTCGAGTGCTCGTGGAGCACCACGCCCTTGGACGCGCGCAGGATCTTGCGGACCTCTTCGGCGGGCTGGGGGGCGCGCAGATCCTTGATCGCGTGCAGGCCCTTGCCGGGGTGACAGACGAGGATGGGGCCCTCGCCCGCGACCCAGACGCTGACCAGGCCCATGCCGATGCGCGGCGGGTCGCCCGGCTCGACGGCCAGGGCGGGGATGTCGTCGGCGCCGGGCTCCCAGCGCGCGCCGTCGCCCACCAGCTTCGCCCAGAGCGTGCCGAAACCCACGTCTTGCGTCGAGACCATCGGCGGAGCGTAACGCGATCGGGGGCGCTCGGGTATCCTCGCGACCCTATGCAGAAGCCGCTCATTCACCTGGAGAACAAGGTCGCCATCGTGACCGGCGCGAGCCGCGGCATCGGCGAGGCGATCGCCACCGCGTACGCGGCTGCCGGCGCGAAGGTCGTGCTCGCGTCGCGCAAGCTCGACGGGCTCAAGGAGGTCGAGGCCAAGATCCGCGCGGCCGGCGGAGAGGCGAGCTCGCACGCGTGCCACACGGGGAGCCGCGAGCAGGTCGAGGGGCTCGTGAAGGCGGCCATCGACGCCTACGGCAAGGTCGACGTGCTCGTGAACAACGCCGCGACCAACCCGCACTTCGGCCCGATGCTGACGATCGAGGAGCCGGCCTGGGACAAGACGTTCGAGGTGAACGTGAAGGGCTACTTCTACGCGGCGCGCGCCGTCGCCCAGCACGCCATCGGGCGCAACGCGCCCGCCTCGATCGTCAACGTCGCCAGCGTCGCGGGGCAGATGGCGATGCCGCTCCAGGGCGTCTACGCGATGACGAAGGCCGCCGTGATCTCCATGACCAAGACGCTCGCCGCCGAGCTCGGCCCGGCGAACGTGCGCCTCAACGCGATCGCCCCGGGCCTGGTGGAGACGAAGTTCGCCAGCGCGCTCACCACGAGCCCCGAGATCAGCAAGATGGTGCTCGACAAGATGGCGCTGAAGCACTTCGCCAAGCCCGAGGACATCGCGGGCCTCGCGCTCTACCTCGCGAGCGACGCGTCGAGCTACATGACGGGCGAGTGCGTGGTCATCGACGGCGGGTGGACGCTGTGAGCAAGACAGGAGTGCTCGCCACGGAGGTTCCGGACGGGAGCGGGCGCAGCCCGCGGACGGGAGGGGCCGGAGAGGCGAGCCGACGCAATTCGCGAGAGGCCGTCATCTGCCGGCGAAGCCGAGCCGACAGCCCGCGCTGGGGGATCGCGATGGCGTGCGCGTGCGTCGCGCTCGGCGCGGGGGTCGTGTCGGCGGACGCGATCGAGATGGACACGTGCACGAGCGGCTGGGTCTGGGTGCGGCACGGCCACGGCGGCGCGTGCGAGCCCGTGGCGTGCGTGTCGAGCGCCGACTGCGGCGGCCGCGAGTGCGTCGAGGTCGGCCGCTGCGTCGTGACCGAGACCGTGAGCCTCGGCTACGTGCCCGAGGACGCCCATCGCCCCACCTACGACCGCCCGCTCGAGACGCTGTGCTCCTCCGACTCGGAGTGCGGCGAGCGCTGCCGCCACGCATCCGAGTGCGCCCCGCCCGGCCAGGGGATGTGCTCGATGGGCGTCGGCGGCCGCGCCCCCACGTCCGCTCTCGTCCTCGTCGTCTCCCTCGCCGTGCTCAGACTCGCTCGACGGCGAGGGTAGGGTCGATCGCGAATAGGTCGTCGGGATCGCTCGTGAGGACCGGCCAGTCGCGCTCGAGTGCGAGCAGCACGACGTGAGCGTCGATCGGATCCGACGTTCCGCTCCGCGCGAGCATCCGCCCCACGACTCTGGCGCTCGTGCCGTCGATGGGTACGATCCGCGCACGCGTGAGGAGCGCGGCGACCGGGGCTTGCTCACGGTCGCCGCGCCGCCAGATCTGCGCCACGACCCCCGCCGATGTGACGAGCGGTGTGCGCGCGAGGACCGCTTCCTGGAGCAGCTTCGCCGTCCTCCGGTCCCGGCGCTCGAACTGGATGAACGCGCCCGCGTCGAGGACGAGCCCGTCGTCCTCACGCCGCACGTCGGCGCTTTCGCTTCGTCAGCCGGTCGAGCCGCGCGCGCGCCTCACGCGTCTCGCGCTCGGTGAACGCCATGTCGGCGATGTACCGATCCCAGACACCCTCGAGATCCTGCGTCGAGAGATGGTCCTCGAGCAGCTCGGTCAGCCAGCTCGAGACCGGCTTCTTGCCTGCGGCCCTCTTCACCCTGCGGGCGAGCTCGCTCGGCATGCTGATGGTGACGCGTGTGATCGTCATAACATCAGCATAACACTTCCCGCGATCCACGCGAGAGAGACAGGCGACGTCTCACGCGCGCCGCGCACCACAAACGTCGCAGAAGCGCTGCGTCGGATCGAGCGGTTGCGAGCAAGAACTGCAGCTCGTTCCGGGGGCGGGCATCGAGACGGTCGGCGCTCGCGGCGGTCCCGAAAGCAGCTCCTGCATGCGCTCCATTCCGCGCACTGCGCGGCCGAACCGGTCGGGATCGAGGGCCATGAACCGATCGTATTCCGGCTGCCATGCGATCAACTCGGCAGCGCGCACCGCGAGGTCCGGGTGCGACTTGCTCGACCCCTCGTACCAGGCAGCCGCCTTCTGAGCCGCGCCCAACTCCGAACCCGCCGCCTGCGCGGCGAACGCTCGCCAGCTCATTCGCGCGAAGTATCTCGGCGGCGTGCCCGCGAGCTTCATGAGGACCCGGCCTGCGGCGTCGATGTCCTCACAGACGAGCAGACCGAAACGATCGGCCGTCAGCTCGCTCATCCGGTACCAGTGCCGCAGCGCCATGTGGATGGGGCTGACCGCGAGGCGTCCCAGCCCGAACGGGATCCCGGCGAGCACCGCCATGAAGCCGCCCGCGCCATCCGTCATCGTCTCGGTGACCTGACGGTACATGCAGTGGTCGCTGCGGATGTGTCCGAGCTCGTGACCGAACACGAAGAGCAGCTCCGCGGGCTCGAGCAACGAGACGAGGCCAGACCCGACGACGACCTCGAACGATGCACCGCCGCCGCGAGCGTACGCATTCAGACCCGCCTCGACGAAGAGCGCGGGAGCCTGCGAGACGCCGGAGCGCTCGACGGCCTCGACCCAGATCGCGTGGAGGTCGGCGAACTGAAGTTGCGACACACGGATCTTCTCGCGCGCGGAGAGGTGCTGGTTCACGCCCGATCGCCACTCGGCGAACTTCTTGATGACCATGTCGAGACCAGCGACCTGGCGGAGTCCCTCGAGCGCGGTTCGATCTGCCGCGTGCTGAATCAGACTCGGCGGCAGGTGCTGGAGGGGATGGACGGCCGCGCCCCCCAGACCGAGGCGCACGGCGAGCTCGACGCTGATGTCGACGACGGCGTCCGGCGGATCGAGCAGCGCGGCGACCGTTCCATCGGCAACCCGCCCCGGGGCACCCAGACGCTCGGACGCCACGCGCCCGATCACCTCCGGCCATGAATCCGGCGTTCCCTGCGCGTCGCAGAGCTCCCGGATGAGTGCGAGTGCTCGGGGACCGAGCGCGTTCCACAGCGTGAGCCCGAGCGCGATCGTCTGCGCGGGGGACAGGAAGGCGCTGCGTCGCAGCGGGGCCTGTTCATCGAGCATGCGAAGCGCCCGCGCGTGAGCCTCGTCGGGAAGACGGCCGACGTCGGCAAGCGTGTTGACGAGTCGACCGCGGTCCGTGGCGCTGAGTGCTCCGCACTCGTGTGCGGCCCGAGCGACTACTGCGAACGCGCTGAAGCGTGTCGCCGCCACGGTGTCCACGCGTGATGACGCGAGCTGCCGTTCACCGACCATGCGGATCGAACGCGCCGGGCCCGAGGTAGTTGTCGAGTGCGTCTACGATGCCGTCGCCGTCGAAGTCATGGTTGAGAGCCCAGGCCGTGTTCTGCTGCCAGGAGACCAGTCCGACGCCGCCACTCGAGTCGCCCACGGCGTTGTCGCCATCGACCGGTGTGGGTCGGACACGCTCGTTCGCGACAGGTGCAAGCCGGTCCATCATCTCGAACAGGCGCATGAGTCCTCCTCAGCGGATACGGTCATTCGATCGGTGCACCGCATCCGGCGCAGAAGCGGGACACAGAGCTCACGCGCGGGGCTCCACAGGAGCGACACGCGGGCGAGGCGGCGGCGGCGGAACCGGCCGAGGCAGCGAGTTGTGCCGTCGGTGCCGCGGCCAGAACGGGCGGCTGCCCGAACGATGGCTGCCCGAACGGTGGCTGCCCCAGCGACGGCTGGCCGAACGACTGCGGTGCCTGCGCGAAGTAGGTCGCCGCCGTTTGCGCAGAGTGCGACTGCGCGCGATCGATGGCCTCGTTCTTTCGTAGCGCTGCGAAGTATCCCCAGACGGCGCAGGCGATCCACGTCGGCAGCAGGCCAATCGCCGCCGTGAGCGTCGAGACGACGAGCACGATGCCGAAGCCGAGGATCGCATGCAGCGGGGAGACGTAGAAGAGACCGAACGGCCCGAAGAAGAAGCCCAGCGCTGCCGCGACATAGGGGTTCTTGCGCTCTCCCACGGCTGCCGGCCCCTCTCCCGGTTCCGGCCGAGTAGGACGGTCCGAGAGCTAAATATTGCACTATCTGTGTATGTTGTGTCCAGCCCCGCGGCGGAACGCTGGCGCGAATGTCACGGCGACACCTCGGCGCGGCGGACGACCCCGCGCTCGCGGGTGCTCTCGGCGAGGCGTCGGGATGGTTGACGGCCAACGTCCGCGCTCGCCGGCACGCGCGGGGCCTGACACAGCAGGCGCTCGCCGAGAGCGTCGGTACCGAGACGACCTACATCGCACGGATCGAAGGCGTGGGTAGTCGGGTCAACGTCTCGCTCGTCTTCCTCGTCGCGCTGGCGCGAGCGCTCGGCTGCATGCCGCACGACCTGCTTCGTCCAGCGCGGAAGCCGCGGCGGCGGGCACCGGGCCGACCGAAGCCTGCGGCCCGCCTCGGGTGACGCCGCCGGTTCGCCGTGCGACACTTTCGCTCATGGTCGTCGCGGTACGCGCTGGCGAGGCCGGTCGCCTTCTGACGCTGGACGAGTGGGCTCGCCTGGACGAGGACGTGCCCGGCGAGCTCGTCGACGGCGTCCTCGTCGAGGAGGAAGACGTGGGCGCGCTCCATGAGACGATCGTCGCGCACCTGGCGTTCGTGCTCCGCGTCTGGCTCGCTGCGAGGGGGCGGATCTTGACCTCCGATGCGAAGTTCGCCGTCGCCGAGACACGCGGGCGGAAGCCGGATCTGACGGTGTACTTCGACCGCACCAGGCTGCCCGCGCACGAGGTCGTGCGTGTGCCGCCGGACATCGCCATCGAGATCGTGTCGCCCTCTGCGCGCGACCGTCGGCGCGATCGATTCGAGAAGCTGCTCGAGTACGCACGCTTCGGGATCCGCTACTACTGGCTCGTCGATCCCGAGCCGCGGACGTTCGAGGTCCTCGCCCGTGGGGACGACGGCACCTATGCGATCGCGTGCGTCGCGGGCGAGGGCAAGGTCAGCGTGCCCGGTTGCGAAGGTCTCGTCCTGGATCTGGACGCGATGTGGGCCGAGATCTCGGACTTCGAAGACGCGCCCGGCTGACCCTCTCCACGCGCTCGCGGGCGGCGGGAGCTCGTGCCCAGCTCACCCCAGCTTGGCGAGGCGCTCGGCGAGCCTGCCGATCTCCTTGAGCTGCGTGTCGTACTGACGCGTCAGCTCGCCGATGCGCTTGGCGGCGCCCACGGTCTGCTCGGAGTTGCGCGCCTGCAGGCGGTGCGACTGGTGGAGCTGGTTGACCATGCTGGAGATGTTCTCGATGGCCTGGCTGATCTGACGGCCGCCGCGCGCCTGCTCCTGGCTGCTGCGCTCCACGTGCTGCGTGATGAGGCGCATCTTCTCGGCGCTCTTCATGATCAGCTCGGAGCCGCGCGCCTGCTCGGCGGTGGCGGCGGCGATCTGCTGCACCGTCTCGGCGATGCGGCCGATGGCGTCGGTGACCTGCTTACTGCCCTTGGCCTGCTCGACCGTCGCGCGCGCGATCGCGCGCACCATGGCCGTCGACTTCTGCGAGCTGTCGAGGATCTTCTTGAGCGCCGTCTCCGCCTCGGCGGACACCTCGACGCCGCGGTCGACGGTCTGCGCGCCCTTCTCGACGGCGCTGATGCCCTTCTTCGACTCGTTCTGGATCGCCTTGATCAGCTCGGCGATCTCGCGCGTGCTCGCGCCGGCACGCTCGGCGAGATCCTTGATCTCGTCGGCGACGACCGCGAAGCCCTTGCCGTGCTCGCCCGCCTGCGCGGCGATGATGGCGGCGTTCAGCGCGAGCAGGTTCGTCTGCTCGGCCACGTCGTCGATGACGTCGAGGATGTCGCCGATCGCCTCGATGCGCGTGCCGAGGTTCGAGATGACGCTCACGGCCTCGCTCGACGAGTCCTTGATGCGGTTGATCTCCTGGATCGTCTTCAGGATGGCGTCGGCGCCGATCTCGGCGTCGCGCGCGACCTGCTCGGAGAGGCGCGCCGTCTCGTTGGCGTTCGACTGCACCTGGTCGATGGACACGTCCATCTGGTTCATCGAGCTCGAGGTCTCCTCGGCGGTGAGCGAGAGGGCGTCGACGTTCCGCGCGACCTCCTTGATGGAGTACGTCATCTCCTCGATCGAGGAGACCGTCTCGCGCACGCTCGAGGCGAGGTTCGCGGTGTTCTCGGCGACCTCGTCGTTCGTCGCGGTCATCTCGAGGATGGAGCTCGAGCTCTCCTCGGCGTTCGACGCGAGCGCCTCGACGTTGGTCGAGAGCTGCTGGAGCTGGCCGTTCACTTCCTGCATCGAGCGCGTGGTCTGCTCGACCGCGCTCATCTGCTCCTCGAACCCGGCGCCCAGCTGCGTGAGCTGGCCGAGGATCGACGAGGCGACCTCGTTCAGGGCCCGCTCGACGCGCTTGTGATCGTCGTCGGCGCGCGCCACGCGCATCTCGAGCTCCGCGCGCGTGGCGCCGAGCGTCTCGCGCTCGGACACGGAGCGCGAGAGGCGCTCCTCGATCTGCTTGAGCTCGGTCAGCGCCTTCTGGCCGCGCTCCTCGGCCTCGCGGAGCTTGCCCTCGAGCTCCTCCTCCTCGGAGTCCGCCTCCTCGATGGAGTCTGCGACCTCGTCGAGCGCATCGAAGATGTCGCCCTCGCCCGGTCCGAGCTCGGCGGGACGGCGGGGGCGCTTCCCGTCGCCGGCGTCGCGCACGGCGGCGACGGAGATCGCGGAGCTGCGCTGCGCCTCGGCGGGCACGATGGCCACGGCCACGATCGCACCGAGCAGACCGACCAGCCCGGTGATCGCCGCCCCGGCCCACGCGCTCGAGACGCTGCCGACGAACCCGCCGAGGCCGATCCCGAGCGCGACGAACGCGAGCAGCGCGAGGATGAACGCGGGCGACCTGAAGAGACGGGCGAGCATGCGCCGGTCGAGACTATCCGCCCCGGTGCGAGCGCCGCAAGATCGAGGCTCGAATTGGTCGGCTCGCCCCTCCGGCCCCCTCCGTCCGCCGTCAGAAGCGGTAGCCGACCTCGAGGGCGAAGTCGAAGGCGACCGCGACGCGGCCCAGGGCCGGCAGGAAATAGAACATCGGCGCGATGAGATCGATGCCGACCTCCCAGTTCTCGCTGAGCGCGTAGTTCAGCCCCGCCGAGACCCGTCCGACGGGGCCGTTGTAGGCGAGGTACCCGACGCCCACGCGCAGCGGGATCGTGAGATCCAGGCCCGCCGCGGGGCGGATGCGGTACTCGACGTCCAGCTGGAAATAGAAGTTGCTCTCGCGCTGCGTCCGCCCCTCGAGGTTCACGTAGGCGAAATAGCCGCCGATCATGAAGTCGCGGATGAGGCGCACGTCGACGCGCGCGCCGACGAAGTGGTTGTAGAAGCTGCCCTGCGTCGTGCCGATCGACGACTCCGTCTGGAGCGTGACCGCGAAGCGGCGCAGCTCGGGCTCGGGGCGACGCCAGCGGCGGCCGTCGCGGCCCTGCGGCTGCGCGAGCTCGGCGCGCGCGCGATGGGGTGAGCTGGCCTGGGGGCCGGCGGTCGTCGTCGGCGGTGCCGCGGTCGTCGCGGCCGGCACGCCGCCGGGGTTCCACTGGCTCGGGGGCGGCAGCGCGCTCTGCGTGAGGCGGGCGACGGCGTCACGCAGATCCTCCGCACCTGCCGTCTCGCGCCCGAAGAAGGGGCCCGCGCCGTCGACGCTCGCCACGATGATCTCGATGACGTAGTGGCCGCCTTCCGCCCAGAGCCGGGCGAAGATCCCGCGGTGGACCTGGGCGGAGTACGTCGTGCGCCAGAGGTCGGCGGGGGTCGGCGGATACGGCATGCGGGCGCGCTGCGCGAACGCGATGGTGGTGGGCCCGTCGACCACGCCGTAGCCCATCGTGCCGGCCGTGCGGCGGATCACGTCCGTCGCGACGCGCCCGACGATGGGGTCGATGCCGTAGGTGGCCGCGTCGATGACGATGACGCCGAGCGAGGGCGCTGCCGGCGCGTCGGCCGAGGCGCTCGCGCCCTCGGGCGCCGGAACGTCCTCGGTCGCGCCTGCCACGTCGGGTGGTGGCGTCGCGTCGGGCGTCGCCTCGGTGCTCTCCGTCTCCGGCCCGGGTCCCGGAGCCTGAGCGAGGGCCCAGTCCGGCACCGCGAGGGCGGCCGCGAGCGCGGACACGAGAGCGATGCGCGACGAACGCATGGAGCGCCCACGTTGTACCGCTATTCTCCTCATCGTGCGAGAACGGCGCGCCCCCACTCGAGGCATCGGACTCGCGATCGCGATCTGCGCCCTCGTGACGCTGGCGTGCGGCGAAGACGATCGGCCCGTCGGGCACCCCGCGGTGCTCGAGGCGCCGGCGATCTCCGGGGGCGTCGCGGCCAGCGGCGCGGGAGGGACCTCGTGCGCGCGCGACCTCGCCGCGCAGACCCCGGCGCCCGTCCGCGGCGCGCTCGACGATCTCGGGTACGGGGCCATCTTCGACGACGCCTGTCTCGAAGAACAGGCGGAGCGGAGCGGTGATCCGAGCGTGTGCGAGGGCGTCACCGTCTCCAGCCTGCGGGACCGCTGCGTTCTCCGCGTGGCCATCGCGAGCGGGCACCCGCTCGACTGCCCCGCGTCGCGCACGCTCGAGGGGCGCGCGCCTCTGTGCGTCGCGCTCGCGGCGCGCGATCGCCGGCTGTGCACGGCCGCCGGCGTCGTCGACGCCGCCGTCTGCGAGGCGGCGCTCGGCGATCCGCGCGGCTGCGCTCTGCTCGGGGGCGCGGAGCGCGACGCGTGCGTCGCGCGCGCGGCCGACCTCCGTGCCCGCGTCGGCGGCGACGTGCGGACCACGCCGCCGCTCGAGACGTCGACGACCCTCACGATGGCGGACGGGACGCAGCGCGCGATCGCCTCGGCGGCACGCGGAGCACGCATCTCGTACCGCGGGTGCACGCGCGTCCTGACGCTCGGCGAGCCGGAGCGGACTCGCGCGCCCTTCGCCGCGCCGGCGCTCGCGCTCGACATCGCCGCCGGCGCCGAGGCGCCCTTCGACGTCGACCTCGGCGCGCTGCCTGGGCTGAGCACGAGCACGCTGTCGATCTCGCTCGACGGGCTGCACGTGCCGAGCGCAGCTGGCACGCTGACGATCCGCACGCTCGAGGCGACCCTGGGCGGCGTCGTCGAGGGCTCCTTCCACGCGACGCTCGGCCCGGGACGGCCGACCGTCGACGGCATCTTCACGACCTTCGTCCGCGACGTCGATCCCTCCCCCGCCACGTGCGTCCCGCTCGATCCCGCGCGGTGATAGATTCGCGCCCGTGCGAACGGAGAGGACGCTCGAGCTACGCGAGGCCCGGGCCGGGATCGAGGCGATGACGCGGGAGCTCACGCGCCGGGGCGCGCTCGCGGTGGTCGCCGTCGCCGACGCGCACGGCGACGTGATCGCCCTCGAGCGCCTGGACGGCGCCCCGGCAACGTCCGCGCGCATCGCGATGAACAAGGCGTGGACGGCCGCGTGCCAGTCGTGCGCGACGCGCGCCATCGGCGAGCGCGTGCGCAGCGCCGAGCGCCTCGACGTCGCCTACTACGGTGACGCGCGCATCTGCGGCTGGGCCGGCGGTCTCCCGGTCGAGCACGAGGGCGCGGTCGTCGGGGCGGTCGCCGTCAGCGGCCTGCCCGAGGACCAGGACGAGGCCGTCGCGGAGATCGGCCGGCGCGCCGTCCTCGACGCGCTCGGCCGCCGCTGAGCCCGCTCAGCTGCCCGCGGCTGGCGACCAGCGGAGGACCGGCTTGCGGGCGGCGCGCGTCTCGTCGAGCCGGCGCAGGTGCGTGTGGTGCGGCGCGGTCTTCACCGTCTCCGGCGCCGTCAGCGCCTCCTTGCTGATCTCGCTCATCGCCTCGACGAAGGCGTCGAGCGTCTCCTTCGTCTCCGTCTCGGTCGGCTCGATGAGCATCGCGTTCGTGACCACGAGCGGGAAGTACACCGTCGGTGCGTGGAAGCCGTAGTCGAGCAGGCGCTTGGCCACGTCGAGCGTCTTGACCCCCGTGTCCTTGAGGTGGCGATCGTTGATGATCACCTCGTGCATGCACGTCTTGTCGTAGGCGACGTGCCACGTCTCGCCGAGCCGAGCTCGCAGGTAGTTCGCGTTCAGCACGGCGTAGTCGGTCGCTCGCGCCAGGCCCTCCGGGCCGAGCTCGCGGATGTACGCGTAGGCGCGGACCATCATGCCGAAGTTGCCGAAGAAGCTGCGCACGCGGCCGATCGAGCGCGGGCGCTCGTGGTCGAGGCGGAAGAGGCCCTCGGGCGTCTTCTCCACGACGGGCGTCGGCATGAAGGGCTCGAGCGCCTTCTTGAGCGCGACGGGTCCACACCCGGGGCCGCCGCCTCCGTGCGGCGTGGTGAACGTCTTGTGCAGGTTGAACTGCATGACGTCGATGCCGAGATCGCCCGGGCGGGTGCGGCCCATGAGCGCGTTCAGGTTCGCGCCGTCGCCGTACACGAGCGCGCCCTTGTCGTGGAGCATCGAGGCGATCGTCGGAAGGTTCTTCTCGAAGAGCCCGACGGTGTTCGGGTTCGTGATCATGATCGCCGCGACGTCGTCGTCGAGGAGCGACGCGACGTTCTCCGGGTGCACGACGCCGTCCTCCCCGGAAGGGAAGGGGACCGTCACGAGGCCGTTGAGCGCGCACGACGCGGGGTTGGTCCCGTGCGCGGTCACCGGGATGAGCACCTTCTTCGGAGAGCGGCCCTGCGCCTGGTGGTAGGCGCGGATCATCATCAAGCCGGTCAGCTCGCCCTGCGCGCCGGCGGCGGGCTGAAGCGTGACGCGGTCCATGCCGACGATCTCGGCGAGCGCCTGCTCGAGGCGCCACATCAGCTCGAGCGCGCCGCCGATCGTGTGCTCGGGCGCGTACGGATGCAGGTTCGCGAAGCCGGGCAGGCGCGCCGCCCACTCGTTGACCTTCGGGTTGTATTTCATCGTGCACGACCCGAGCGGGTACATGCCGAGGTCGATCGCGAAGTTCTGCTGGGAGAGGCGCACGTAGTGCCGGAACGCCTCGGGCTCGCTCACCTCGGGCAGGTGCGGCTGTTCCTTCCGGAAGAAGCTCCCGAAGAGCGCCTCCGGGTCCGCCGCCGGGACGTCGAGCGGGGCGAGCGACGCGCCCGTCCGGCCCGGCGAGCCGCGCTCGAAGATCAGCGGTTCCGTGAACGTGAGACCCGACGCGCCCTGACCCGGCATGCTCGATACCTCTCTCGACCCGAGGAATTGCGCCGGGAAAGTAGGAGCCCAGGTCACGCCACGCAAGCGCTGTTACGCGTCACGGCGCGGGTGTGACGCGACCGCGGCGTCACGGTCGAGCGTGACGGCCGGACATGTAGGTGCGAGGCATAGTGCCGAAAACTTGCCTGGAAACGAGGGACGGCCGATGCCGACGGGCGGCGGGGGGCTCGGCCTGACCCTTGCGTCAGCCAAGGGTGCGGGCGGCGGATCGCTCGGAGGTGATGGACCATGTCGATGTCACGTGACGACGATCGCGGCGAGCCCCTGAGCGACGAGCCTGCGGCGATCTTGCTGCGACGGGCACGGCGCCTCGCCAGGAACGGCGAGCACCGCAAGGCCGCCCTCGCGCTGCGCGAGCGCGCGGCGCTGATCGACGACGCGGCGACGTGGGTGATGGCCGGCGCGATGTGGGCGAGGGCCCGCCGCAGCGAGGATGCGCTCGCCGCGCTCCGCCACGGCATGTGGCTCCACCAGAAGGCGGGCTCGCCGGCGCGAGCGCGGGTCGTAGCGCGCATCATCCGCGAGCTCGATCCGAACACGACGTTCAAGCTCGCCAGCTGACGCGCCGTCGGCTGCCGCGGGAGGCGACGTTCAGCGGCCCCGGAGCGAGAGCGCGCCGGCTCCGACGAGCTCGACGAGGAGCTTGAGCGCCTCGTGGCGGGGCATGCCGCTGAGGTCGACCAGCTCCTCGATCGTGCTGCGCCCGTCGACGCGCGACAGGATGAAGCCCGCGCGGTGATCGAGGCCGAGCCAGCGCACCTCCGAGCCTGCGACCGCGACCATCGGGATCCGATCGGCGCCGCCGAGCCGCGAGAGGTGCATGTCGGACAGGCGCTCGCGACAGCTCGAGGCGCAGCGCTGGGCCTCGGTGTTCGCCGGGTCCTTGCCGAGCACGATCTCGGCGGCGAGCAGCGCTCCGGAGAAGTCGCCGAGCGCGAAGCGGTCGAGCATCTCGCTGCCGAGGTCGACCGCGCTCGTCGGCGGACGGCTGCGGCGCGACACGAGCGCGATCGCGTCGTTCTGGCCGGAGCTCGCCCCCGGCGACGAGTCCGCCGAGTCGGCCGGCGCGAACGGTGGCGGCGTCTCGGTGCGCGGCCGCGTCGCCACCGCCTCCGGCGCGTCGCGGCCCCGCGACCACGCGTCATCGACCTTCGCGACCTCCTCCACCGGAGAGGACGCGCGCCGGTCGAAGCGCGGCAGCCCGCGCATGTCCGGCAGCGCGTACTCCGCCGTCGAGCGCCCCTCGTCGGGGCCCGGCGGGATCGCGTCGTGCCGTGCGGTCTGCGGCAGCTCGAGCGGCGGGCCGAACACGTCGAGCGTGATGCGCTTGCGCTTCTTGCGCTTGCGCTCCTCGGCGGCGTCGTCGCGGGTCCAGCCGGTGACGTCGATCTCGCCGCTCGAGACCGGGTGGTCCGAGTCGCGCTCGTCGTCGTCGTCGTCCGCCGTCACGTCCCGTCCAGCATAGATCGGGCGGCCCGGGTCAGCTCACTTTGCCGACGACGCCCTTGAACATGCGCTGCGTGCGCTGGAGCGCCTCGATCTGCTCCTTGACGCCCTTGGCGTTGCCCTCGGCCATGGCCGCGCGGGCCTTGTCGACGACGGTACGCGCCTTCTCGACCGCGTCCTTGCCGTAGTCGCTGCCGGCCACCACTTCCTCTACCTTCGGGAGCAGCTTGAGGATCTCGGCGATCAGCGTCTCGGCCTCCTGCTTGGCCTTCTCGAGCTCCTCGTCGTCGCGGCGCGCGACGGCGTAGCTCTTGGCGCCCTCGATCATGTTGTCGATCTCGTCCTTGGTCAGGCCGCTCGTCGCGGTGACGGTGATCGACTGCTCCTTGCCGGTCTCGAGATCCTTGGCGTGAACGCTGACGATGCCGTCGGCGTTGATCTCGAACGTGACCTCGATCTCGACCGCGCCCGCGGGCGCGCGACGCAGGCCCGTCAGCACGAACTCGCCGAGCAGGTCGTTCTCGTCGGCGCGCTTGCTCTCGCCCTGCATGACGAGGATCTTCACGGCCGTCTGGTTGTCGCGGACCGTCGTGAAGATCTTGCTGCGCGACGTCGGGACCGTGCTGTTCTGCGGGATCAGCTCCTCGAAGTAGCCGCCGACGACCATGATGCCGAGCGTGTGCGGCGTGACGTCGAGCAGGACCATGTCCTGGTCCTCGTCGACGAGCGCAGCGCCCTGGATCGCGGCGCCGAGCGCGACGACCTCGTCCGGGTGCACGCCCTTGCAGGGCTCGCGCTGGAAGAACTCCGCGCAGGCCTTCTGCACCCGCGGCATACGCGTCATGCCGCCGACGAGGATGACCTCCTCGATCTCGTCCTTGCCGAGCCCGGCCTCCTCGAGCGTCATCTCGCAGATCTGGATCGTGCGGGCGACGAGATCCTCGGTGAGCTCCTCGAGCTGCTGGCGCGTCAGCAGGCGCTGCAGATGGAGCGCCTCGTTGCGCGCCGACGAGATGATGAAGGGCAGGTTCACCTCGGTCTCGACGACGCTCGAGAGCTCGCACTTGGCCTTCTCGGCCGCGTCCTTGAGGCGCTGCAGGGCCATGCGGTCCTGGCGCAGGTCGATGTCGTGCTCTTCCTTGAAGCCGTCGACGAGCCAGTCGATGATCCGCGCGTCGAAGTCCTCGCCGCCGAGGAAGGTGTCGCCGGCCGTGGAGACGACCTTGAACACCCCGGCGCTCGAGATCTCCATGATCGAGATGTCGAAGGTCCCGCCGCCGAGGTCGTACACCGCGACGGTGCGGTCGATGTTCTTGCCGAACCCGTACGCCAGCGCGGCGGCGGTCGGCTCGTTGATGATCCGGATCACGTCCAGGCTGGCGATGGCGCCCGCGTCTTTGGTCGCCTGGCGCTGGCCGTCGTTGAAGTACGCCGGCACCGTGACGACTGCCTTGTGGACCTCCTGGCCGAGGTAGTCCTCGGCGATGATCTTCATCTCCTGCAGGATCATCGCGGAGATCTCGGGGACGGAATAGACCTTGTCGCGCAGCTGGATGCGCGGGTCGTTGTGCGGGCCCTCGACGATACGGTACGCGACGTTGGCCAGCGCGTTCGTCACCTGGGGCGACTGGAACTTGCGGCCGATCAGGCGCTTGGCCGCGTAGACCGTGTTCTCGGCGTTCGTCACCGCCTGCCGCTTGGCGATGTGACCCACGAGGCGCTTGCCGGCCTCGGTCACCGCGACCATCGACGGCGTCGTCTTGTAGCCGCCACGGTTCGCGATGACGACCGGGGTGCCCCCCTCGACGACCGCGACGCACGAATTGAACGTGCCGAGGTCGATTCCGATGACCTTGTCCATCGCGGGGGATACTACCCCGGTGGGGTGGGGGGATCTCAAGGGAAGACGCGCGGCTCCCCCGAATGCGCGGGATTCATCCCGGAGGCGCCCGGGCGCGGGCTCTCGTGGTACGAGAAAGGTCATGCGATCCCCGGCCTGGACGCTGGTGCTCGCGCTCGCTTGCTCGAGCGGACCGCCGGCCACGACCGCGACGCCACCCGTGTCCGCCGCCGATCCGGACCCGGGCGGCCCAGCCTCCTACGCCTGCGATCCGAGCGTCGGGCTCGTCTCGCCCGTGGCCGCGTGCACGCAGGCCGCCCCGTGCACCACGCTGCTCCCGACCCTGCGCGGTCGCGACGCGATCGCGGACCCGAGCGACGTGCCGACGTGTACCGCGCCGGCCGCGCGCGGGGGCTTCGCCGATGGTCCCGCCCGGTCGCGCGTCGATGCCGACGGCGTCACCCGCTACGCGTGCGTCTTCGTGCCGCCGGGCGCGGGCCCGGGGGCGCAGGTGCCGCTGGTCCTCTTCTTCCACGGCGCAGGCGGCAGCGCCGACAACGTGTACGGGATGACCTCGCTGCGGCGCAAGGCCGCGAGCTATCCGCTCAGCGACGCCGCGGGTGCCGGTCCGGGCTTCGTGCTCGTCTCCATCCAGGGCCGCAACCTCCACTGGCCGACGCGCGATCCACGCGACGCGCCGCACCACGACGCCTACCACCGCGACCTCGGCAGTCCGTCGACGAACCCCGACATCGCCAACGCGGACGCGTGGGTCGACGCCATGGTCGCCTCTGGCAGCGTGGATCCGGCGCGGGTCTACGCGGTCGGCTGGTCCAACGGGGCATTCTTCGCCGAGCTCTACGCGATCGCGCGCTTCGAGACGGCCACCGCCGGCGGCAACCACGTGGCCGCCGCAGCCGTGTACGACGGCGCCGATCCCTTCCGCTCGCCGCGCGCGAGTGACCGGGCTCGCTGCGACACGTCGCCGCCGCCGCGCACGCGCGTGCCGATCGCGATCGTGTCGCGCGCCTGCGACATCGTGGCGTGCGACTCCGCGCAGGCCGTCTCGCTCGGCGCCGAGGCGGCCCACGCGATGCAGCCCGGCACGGCCGTGCGCCCCTGGGTCGAGCGCGCGCGCCAGGACCTCCACGACCCGAACGTCGCGTGGCGCATCGTCGACGCGTTCGGCCACGAGACGACCACGTGCACGATCGCCGCCATGTGTCCGTTCTCGGCGGCGCTCATCGATCACGTTCGCTGGCCTGACGGGGTCGCCGACGAGAGCGGCATCGACCACGAGCCGTTCCTGCTCGATTTCCTGCGCAGCCACACCGGGCTGGCCGATCCGGAATCCCGCTGACTGGGGGTCGGTGACCGCGTGGACGACTGGCACGGGCGAATGGGGTCACTCCACGGGGTCCCAAGTCTCCGAAAACACGACGAACGGGCGGGCAGGTGCGCGTTTCGCGGGAACGCGCTGATTTCAAGGCGCCTCGCGCGAATCGCGCACCTTGCCGCCGGACCCGAATCAATTCGGGAGGTTGAGTGGGTGTGGAGTGACCCCCGGTGGATCCCGGCCCCCGGTGGATCCCGGTGGGATCGCCGGAGGTCCCGGGGTTCCGTGGGGCTACTTCGCGTCGCCCCAGCTCTGGCCGACACCGAGGGACACGACCAGCGGGACCTCGAGCGGGTAGGGCCTCTCCATGACCTCGCGGACCACGTCGCCTGCGGCGTCGACCTCGTCGTCCGGCGCCTCGAAGACGAGCTCGTCGTGGACCTGGAGCAGCAAGCGCGTCCTCATGCGCTCGCTCGTGAGACGGCGATCGATGCCGAGCATCGCGAGCTTGCAGAGGTCGGCCGCCGAGCCCTGGATGGGCGTGTTCGCGGCGATGCGCTCGCCCGCCGATCGGTCCGTGTCGTTGCGCATCGAGAGCTCGGGGACGTAGCGGCGGCGCCCGAGGATCGTGGTGACGTACCCGTCGCGGTGGGCCTGCTCGATCGTGCGATCGAGCCAGCGGCGCACGCCCGCGTAGTGCTCGAAGTACTGCTCGATGTACCGCTGCGCGTCCTTGCGCGGGATGGAGAGGATCTGCCCGAGCGCCGTCGCGCCCTGGCCGTAGATGGTGGCGAAGTTGACCGTCTTGCCGACGTTGCGCTGCTCGGAGGTGACCGCGTCGGGCGCGACGGAGAAGAGGAGCGACGCCGTCTGCCGGTGCAGATCGAGGTTCTTCTGGAACGCCTCACGCAGGCTCGCGTCCCCCGAGAAGTGCGCGAGCACGCGCAGCTCGATCTGCGACCAGTCCGCCGCGATCAGCTTCGTGCCCACGGGCGCGACGAACGCGCGGCGGATGCGCTTTCCCTCGGGCGTGCGCACGGGCGTGCGCTGCAGGTCCGGGTCGGTCGAGATGAGCCGCCCGCTCGCCCCGACGGTCTGCTGGAAGCTCGCGTGGATACGACCCGTCTCCTTCGAGATCGCCTCGGCGAGCACGTCCGTGTAGGTGTTGATGAGCTTCGCGAGCTCGCGCTGCGCGAGCACCTGTGCCGCGATCTCGTGCTTGGGCGCGAGCCGCTCGAGCACTTCGGCGTCGGTCGAGTAGCCGGTCTTGTTCTTCTTGATGACGGGCAGCTTCAGCTCCTCGAAGAGGACGTCGGCGAGCTGCTTGGTCGAGCCGATGTTGAACTCGTGGCCCGCGAGCCGGTAGACGTGCGCCTCGATCTCGGCCTTCCGTGCGCGGAACTCCTCTCCCATCTTCGCGAGGTCCTCGCGGTCCACCCGGATGCCCGCGATCTCCATCTTCGCGAGCACGCGCGCGAGCGGCAGCTCGGTACGTTCGTAGAGGTCACGTAGACCGATCGCATCGAGCCGTTCCCCGAGCGCGACACCGAGCGCGCGCACGGCGTCGGCGTGCTCTCCGGCGTGCGCCGCGAGCGCGTCGAGCGGCACGTCGTCGAGCGCCTTCTCCTCGCGTCCGGATCCGACGACGGCCTTCAGCGGAGGCAGCCAGCGCTGCAGGTACTCCTTGCTCACCTGCTCGAGGCGATGCGGGATCACCTTGGTCGGCTCGACCAGATACGAGGCGAGCATCGTGTCGAAGATCGGCCCGCGCAGCGCCACGCCGTCGCGCTCGACGCACTCGATCAGCCGCTTCACGTCGTGCACGACCTTCGGGCGCGTCGCGTCGGCGAACAGCGCGTCCAGCGTGCGCGGGGGGACGAGCACCGCCTGCCCGGCCGACCACGAGAGCGCGATCGCCCGCACGCGGCCGTGCACCGTCTCGGGGCCGCGGAGCGCGTGCACGGCCACCGGTGCGCCGGCGGGAATCGCGGCGAGCCACGCTCGAACGCTCGGCTCGTCTTCGATGACCGAGCAGCTCGCGCTCTGCGCGTCCTCGGACTTCTCGCTCGCCCCGCCGCCCGTGAGCAGCGAGTAGAACTCGAGCTCGCGGTAGAGGGCGTCGAGCTCGGAGGGGTCCGGCGGCGTGATCGCGAGCGACTCGATCGTGACGTCGATCGCCGCGTCGCACGAGACGGTCGCGAGCTTCTTGTAGAGCAGCACGGCGTCCCTGGCGGCCTCGATCGAGGCGCGCTGCTTGCCCTTGAGCTCGGACGCGTGCGCGAGGACCCCCTCGACCGACCCGTACTTCTCGAGCAGCGCGGCCGCGCCCTTGTCGCCGATGCCGTCGACGCCGGGGATGTTGTCCACGCTGTCGCCGACGAGCGCGAGCAGGTCGGGGATCTTCTCGGGAGGCACGCCCCACTTCTTGCGAACGAGCTCGGCGTCGTACGTCACGTCGCGCATCGTGTCCTGCATCCGCACGCGCTCGCCGACGCGCTGCGCCAGATCCTTGTCGCCGGCGACGATCACCACATCCATGCCCGCGTCGGCGCCACGCTTGGCGAGCGTCGCGATCACGTCGTCGGCCTCCCAGCCGGGCGCGCGCAGGATCGGGAAGTGGTTCGCGAGGACGACCCGATCCACGAAGGGCAGCTGGCGCCGGAGCTCGCCGTGCATCGGCGGTCGCTGCGCCTTGTACGCCGGGAACGCGATCTCGCGGTGCGTCGCCTCGGGGGTGTCGAACACGACCGCGCCGAAGTCGGGCGGGCGCCCCGCGAAGAGCTTGCGGAACATCGTCGCGAAGCCGAACGTCGCGTTCGTCGGCAAGCCGTCCTTGGTCGAGAGGGACGCCGGCAGCGCGAAGAACGCCCGGAACACGAGCCAGCTTCCGTCGACGAGGACGAGCTTGCTGCCTTTGGCCATCGGGTCGGGACTATAGATCCAGCCCGGACCGGGCGAGCTATACTGCTTTCCTTCCATGGCTTCGCGACCTCGACGGCTCGCCTTGTGGCTCGCGGTGGCCCTCGCCTCGTGCGCGCCTCCGGCGGATCGGGGCGTCGCGGGGCCTCCCGCGAGCGGGTTCGTCGGCAGCTCGCCGCTGCGCCGGCTCTCGAACGTCGAGTACCTGCACTCGATGCGCGATCTCTTTCCCGGCGTGGCGCCCGCCGACCTGCCCTCGCTGCCGCCCGACACCCTCGTGGGCGGGTTCGAGAACGACGCGCGGGCCCTCGGGCCGACCGACCTCGGCATCGCGCGTTACGAGGCGATCGCGTTCGCATACACGACGCTCGCGACGGCCGACGACGCGGCGCTCGCGCGCACGCTCCCCTGCACCTCCTGGACGAGCCCCGCGGAGCAGGACGCGTGCGGCCGGGCCCTCGTGGCCACCTTCGGGCGCCGCGCGTTCCGGCGCCCGCTCGTCCCGGCCGAGGTCGAGCGCTTCTCGACGCGCTTCTCGGCGTTTCGCGCGGCCATCGACTTCCCGGCCGCCGTCCAGCTCACGCTCATGGCGCTCGTGCAGGCGCCCGCGTTCCTCTACCGGATCGAGATCCCGGTGCTCGATCCGGCGGCGAGCGTCCCGACCGACCCCGTGCGCGTGGAGGCGCACGCGCTCGCGACGCGCCTCTCGTACTTGCTCTGGGAGTCGGGGCCGGACGACGAGCTGCTCGATCTCGCCGACTCCGGTGAGCTGCTCGACGACGCGGTGCTCGCGGCCGAGGTCGAGCGCATGCTCGACGACCCGCGCGTCGTCGACACCATCGTCGACTTCCACCGGCAGTGGCTCGACTTCGATCGCATCCTCGCGGACGCCAATCGCACGCGCGATCCCGCCCAGTACCCGGGCTGGTCGACCGACGTGCAGCGCTCGGAGCGCGAGGAGATCGAGCGCTTCGTCCGCTGGTCCGCGAGCGAAGGCGATGGGACGCTGCCCGAGCTGCTCACGAGCCGGCACGCGCTCGTCGACCCCGCGATGGCCGGCATCTACGGGGTCGCGCCGCCGTCCACGGGCGGCTGGGTGGACGTGGAGCTGCCCGAGGGCGAGCGCGCCGGCGTGCTCACGCGCGCGGCGTTCCTCGCGGGGCGCTCGCACACGGGGAGCATCTCGCCGCCGCTGCGCGGCGTGTACGTGCTCGAGCGCTTGCTCTGCCAGCCGCACCTGTCGCCGCCGGCGGCGGCGGACCTCTCGCCCCCGCAGCCGGTGATGGGCGAGGGCCCCGTGACGAACCGCGTCCTGTTCGAGCGGCGCACGGCAGCGCCGAGCTGCGCGACGTGCCACACGCGCATCAACGCGGTCGGCTTCGCCTTCGAGCACTACGACGCCGTGGGCAGCTTCCGCGCGCTCGACGACGGGCTCGCGATCGATGCGAGCGGCACGCTCAGCGCCGTGCAGCCCGAAGTGCCCTTCGCCGACGCGGTCGAGCTGAGCGCCATCCTCGCGACGAGCGACGTGGTGGCGGGCTGTGCGACCGACAGCTGGGTGCGCTTCGCGCTCGGCCGCTCGATGGAGATCGAGGACCACTACCTCCGCTTCGCGGTGCGCCGCGCCTACGACGGGAG
This sequence comes from Sandaracinaceae bacterium, assembly GCA_044220955.1. Classification (GTDB taxonomy): domain Bacteria; phylum Myxococcota_A; class Polyangia; order Polyangiales; family Sandaracinaceae; genus JBBSAT01. Next base: position 2,572 of record JBGAQA010000025.1, on the reverse strand, counting down.
CGGCGGAGATCTGCGCGCGGTGCTGCGCGCGATCGCCTCGAGCCCCGAGCTCCGCTTGCAGCAGGCGGTGCAGGAATGAGCGCTCTCCGGGAGGGCCTTCGGCCATGAGACGCAAGAGCAGCGTGAAGCCACCGTGGCGCGTGAGTCGGCGCCGGTTCCTCACCGCGCTCGGGCTCGGAGGGCTCGCGGCGGGCCTTCCGTCGCTCGGCTGGAACTCGGTGGTGCGCGCGGGCACCGGCGACGCGCCCAAGCGCGTGGTGTTCTGGATCGAGGCGCACGGCACGGTGCCGAACGCGTGGAACCTCGCGATGCCGGGCGCTCCGACCGATGCGGTGGCGAGCGCCGACTTCGGCTCGCTCTCCCTCGACGAGACGCCGCCGATCCTCCAGCCGCTCGACGCGTATCGCCGGCGCGTGACGGTCGTCGAGGGGCTCGCGTGCACGACCCTGATGGCCGATCACGTGCGCATCGCGATGCACCCCGACTGGGATCCCAACGAGCACACCATCGCGAACGCACACCTCTTGTGCCCGATGGAGTCGCACCAGGAGGCGGGGCAGAACTGTCGCGGCGGCGGCAAGTCGATCGATCAGGAGCTGGGTGATCGCACGCGCGAGGGCGCGCGCTGGGCCTCGCGCGTCTACGGCTCGACGCACGCGGGCAACTACTCGCACGTCGCGTCGGGCGTCGCGTCGCCGCGCGTCGAAGACCCGGCGCAGGCGTTCGCGGATCTGATGGGTCTCTACTCGCCGGGCGGCGATCCCACGAGCCGCGACGAGCTCCTGCGCGCCGGTCGAGGCAGCGTGCTCGACCTCGTCGCCGACGAGTACGACTACGCGTCCGCGCGCCTCGGGACCGAAGGCCGCCGCAAGCTCGCCCTGCACGCCGAGCTCGTCCGCGAGCTGGAGGTGACGTTCTCGTCCACGTCGCTGATGCCAGCGTGCACGCTCGGGACCTTCGATCCGAGCGGCCACCTCATCGACCAGTGGAACCGCATCACGACGCTCGCGCTCGCGTGCGACATGACGCGCGTGATCACCCTCGTGCTGCCGATCCTGATCCCGCCGGACTTCGGCTACCCCGCCGACCCCGACCTGCACGGGGGCTACGCGCACTCGTCGGTCGACGACATGAGCGAGCCCTTCCTGCCGCGCTCCGAGACGGCGATGATCGTCTACAACCAGTGGCACGCGGAGCGCTTCGCCCGACTGATGTCGATGCTCGACTCCCTGCCCGAGGGCAGCGGGACGCTGCTCGATCACTCGAACCTCGTCTGGATCACCGAGTGCGCGACCGGAACGCACCAGCACGTGAACATGCCCGTCGTCCTCGGGGGCGGCGGGGACGGGTTCTTCCGCACGGGCACGTACGTTCGCTACCCACGCCTCGTGCAGTCGCCCTGGGCGCCGCGCTACCCGATCCCGATGGGGCCGAGCATGAACCAGCTCTACGTGAGCTTGATGCGCGCGATGGGGCTGCCGGACGAGTCGTTCGGCCAGGCGGAGGTGGCGCTCGCCGACGGCTCGATGCTCTCGCTGCGCGGCGCGCTGTCCGAGATCATCACCTGAGCGTCAGAGCCCTCTCTCGCATCACAGCTCGTCGGCGGGCAGCGCGAGGGTGATCGACCACGCAGGCGCGTCGTCGGAGAGCGTCATCGTGCTTCCGAGGCGATCGACGACGAGGCGCGGATCACCGCCGGCCGAGGTGGGGTTCGCGTCCTGCCCGTGCACGATGCCCTGGCCGTCGACGGTGCAGTCGAAGAACCCCGCGCCGACATCGCCGTAGAGCCACTCCGTGCCGCAGCGCACGAGCGCGCGGCAGCCCTCGAGGGGGTCGTCGCTCCAGTCGAGCTCCACGCGGCACGTGTCGCCCTGGCTCGCGCGCGACTCGCCGCTCGTCGCCGTCACCGTCGCGTCGAACGTGCGGTCCCCCGTCTGGTGGCGGGCGTGGCCGTGGTCGAGCCGGCAGGCGGCGAGCTGACCCTGGAGCTCGACCTCGCGGGCGGCCCCCGACTCGCGCGCATCGGCGAGCGCGATCGCCGCGTCCGCGTCTGCGTCGACGCGCTGACCGTGCATCACGAGGTAGGTCGCGGCGATCGACGCGACACAGAGCGCGACGCACCCGGCGAGCCAGAGGTTCCGATCGGGCATCGGGCGCGAGCGTAGCCCTATTCGGTGAGCCCGAGCACGAACGGGTAGCGCACGGCCGTCGGACCCGACGCGGCCGGGAACGTCCAGCGCGTGACGGCGCTCGCGATGCAGGACTCGACGTCTGGCGCGTGGAGATCCGAGCCGCTCGGGTCGACCGCCGCACCCTGCACGCCGCCGCCCGCCGCCACCACCCAGCGGACCGTCACGCGACCGGTGAGCTCCGGACGGGTGGCGAGCCCGCGCTCGTAGCACCACCGCACCTCGCCCCGGTGGCGGGCCACCACGCGGCGGATCGCCTCGCGCGAGAGCGTGCCGCTCACGACGTCTTCGCATCCTGGCGAGCAGGTGTGCGGGACGCCGGCGCGTCGCGTCGCAGCCTCCGGCGCGCGGGTCCCCGCAGCACGCGCGCGCAGCGCGCTCGC
>JBGAQA010000259.1:0-1126 GCA_044220955.1 Sandaracinaceae bacterium | reverse complement strand
CTTCGGGCGCATGGGCAACAGCGGGATCGGCGGCGCGGGTGGCGGTGCGCTGCAGATCTCGTCGCTCGTCTCGATCCGCGTCGACGGTCTGATCGCGGCCGGCGGCGGCGGCGGCGGCGGCGGCGGCAACGACGGCTCCGTCGGGAGCGGCAACTTCGGGGCAGGGGGTGGCGGCGGCTCGGGCGGCGCGATCCTCCTCGAGGCGCCGACGCTCGACATCCGTGGCGTGCTCTCGACCACGGGTGGCGGCGGCGGCGGCAGCGCGAGCACGAGCGCCGGCGGCGGCCCGGGCGTCGACGGCCGCGACGCGACCGGCCCGGCGGCGGGAGGGACTCTCGGGGGCACGCGCTACGGTGCCAACGGCGGTGACTCCGGGGCCGACGCGACCCCCGACGGTGTGAGCGGCGACTCGAACACGCAGACGAGCGCCAACGGCGGCGGCGGCGGCGGCGGCGTGGGCCGCATCGTGCTCCGCGACGCGACCGGTACCTACGTCCCGGATCCGGCCGCGATGCTCAGCCCCAGCGCGAGCGGCCTCACCATCCTGCCGATCCTGACGCGCTGAAGACCGTTCCCCAGCTCGTCTCGACTCCCCCTGCGCGCCCTGCCCCGCGAGCGCTCCGGTCGAAGCCGGTCAGGGCGTCGTCGGCGTCGCGGGCGCCCCGACCGTCGTGTGCTCGCACGCGGGCGCGTAGCCGCCGCTGCACGCCTGCGTGTAGTACTGCCGCGCCCGATCGAGCGAGGGTGCCGTGCTGAGCGCGCCCGTCTCGTAGAGCCGGGCCATGTTGAAGCAGCCGCGCATCTCGCCGCCGTCGCACGCGCGCCGGTACAGCTCGCTCGCGCGTCGCATGTCGACGTTCGCGACACCCGTCCCGGTCTCGTAGAGCGAGCCGAGGTTCGAGCACGCGAGCATGTTGCCGCCCTGGCACGCGTGGTCGAAGAGCGGCACCGCACGCTCGGGGTCGCGGGGTACGCCGGCGCCTCGGGTGTAGAGCGTCCCGAGGCTCGTGCAGCCGGCGAGGATCGCGCCGTCGCACGCCCGCCGATATAGCGTCGCCGCTCGCTCCGGGTCCTCGGCCGTGGCCCGGCCGTGCTCGAGCATGTAGCCCAGCGCGTTGCAGCCTCG
>JBGAQA010000258.1:0-1136 GCA_044220955.1 Sandaracinaceae bacterium | reverse complement strand
CCTGTCAGCCATCGGACAAGTGCGACACCGCCTCGGACGCGGACTGTGACGGTCTGCCATCGTACGAGGACTGCGACGACGCCGACGCCAGCATCAACCGCGACGCGGTCGAGATCTGCGGCGGCATCGACGAGGACTGCGACGGGGAGCTCGACGACCTGGACGCGGACCTCGATCTCTCCACCGCCGCCACCTGGTACGCCGACACCGACGGCGATGGCGTCGGCGATCCCGCCGCCACGATCACCGCCTGCGAGGCGCCACTTGGATACGTCGCGGAGGGCACCGACTGCGACGACGGCGACGCCGCGGTCCACCCGGAGGCCGACGAGGTCTGCAACGCGATCGACGACGACTGCGACGGGGCGACGGACGACGCCGACGCGAGCCTGGACCTGGAGACGGCCTCCACCTGGCACGCCGACGCCGACGAGGACGGATTCGGCGCCACGGGCGACGGCACCGCCGCCTGCGAGGCCCCCGCTGGGCTCATCTCCGACGACACCGACTGCGACGACGAGGACGGCGCGGTGTACCCGGGCGCGATCGAGGTCTGCAACGGCGTCGACGACGACTGCGACGGCGCGTCCGACGACGACGACGCGGATCTGGATCTGTCCACGGCCCTCTCCTGGGCGTCCGACGCCGACGGCGACGGCTTCGGCGCCGCGGACGACACGACGCTGGCCTGTCTCGCCCCCGAAGGATTCGTCACCGACACCACCGACTGCGACGACAGCGACGACGCGGTGAACCCGGACGCCACCGAGACCTGCAGCGGCGTCGACGACGACTGCGACGGCATCGCAGACTCGACGGCGCTGTGCCCGTGCCCGGTCGAGTACAACGGGGACACGAGCCACCCCTACATGTTCTGCACCCCGGGCAAGTCCTGGGAAGACGCCGAGGCCGTCTGCACCAGCGTCGGCTACCATCTGACCACCGTCGATGACGAGACGGAGAGCGACTGGCTCTACGACACGGCGTACGGCTACAACATCTACTACTGGTGGATTGGGTACAACGATCTGACCACCGAGGGCACGTGGGGCTGGATTGACGGCAGCAGCAGCAGCTACTCCAACTGGGGTGGCGGCCAGCCCTCGAACTCGGGCGGCAAGGAGGACTGCGCCCAC
>JBGAQA010000257.1:0-1148 GCA_044220955.1 Sandaracinaceae bacterium | reverse complement strand
GGTGGCGGTGGAGTTGGCGCTGGAGACAGGGCCACCGGGCAAGGTCAGCGTCGAGCACGTGGTCAACGTGCTGGGGCGGCTGAACGCGCAGCCCACGCCGCCGACGGCGGCCACGCAGTTGAAGGTGATCACACCGCCGCTGGCTGACACCGCCCGCTACGACCGCCTGCGCGGCGATGGCGCGGAGGTTCGCCCGCTCGAAGCCCACCCGCTCGAACTCGTCGCGCGCGGCCTCGAGCACCGCCGCCGCGCCGAGCCCGCCGGCTGCGCACGCGGTCGCGAGCCCGAAGCCGCCGCCGCGTCGCCGGAGCTCGTGAAGGACGGTCGTGATCATGCGCGCACCCGTCGCGGCGAACGGGTGGCCGAGCGCGATCGATCCGCCGTGCACGTTGAGGCGGTCGTCGTCGATGGCGCCGAGCGGTTCGCTTCGCCCGAGCTTGTCCTTCGCGAACTGCTTCGAGTCGAATGCCTGCAGATTGCACAGAACCTGCGCGGCGAACGCCTCGTGGATGTCGACGACCTCCATGTCGGCGAGTCGCAGGCCGGCGCGATCGAGCGCGATCGGCGACGCGTAGGCCGGCCCCATGAGCATCCACTCGTTCGGGTCGAGCGCGGCGAACGCCCACGAGCGCAGATACCCGAGCGGCTTGTACCCGAGCGCCTTCGCCTTCTTCTCCGTCATGACGAGGAGCGCGCTCGCGCCGTCGGTGAGCGGCGACGAGCTCCCCGCCGTCACCGTGCCGAAGCGGCGATCGAACGCCGGCTTCAGCTTGGCGTAGGCCTCGATGGATCCATCTTTGCGGACGAGGTTGTCCTCCGTCACCGGCTCGAAGCGCGGCGGGGCGACGAAGTGCATCACCTCCTTCGCGAAGATTCCTTTCTTCCACGCTGCCGCCGCGCGCTCGTGGCTGCGATGCGCGAACGCATCTTGCGCCTCGCGCGAGATGCCGGCTTCCTTCGCCATCTTCTCGGCGGATTCGCCCATCGTGAGGCCGGTCGTCGGCTCCTTCAGCGCGGGCGGCACGGGAACGAGGTCGCTCGGCCCCAGCTTGGCGAGGATGCGCAGGCGATCGCCGAGCGTGCGCGCCTTCTGCAGATCGATCAGCGCGGTCGTGAGTTTCTTCGAGACGGTGATCGGCACGTCGCTC
>JBGAQA010000256.1:0-1153 GCA_044220955.1 Sandaracinaceae bacterium | reverse complement strand
ACATTGCGCATCATCCCGATGGTCATGCCCACGAGCAACACCTGCAGCAGCTGCTGCAGGAACTGGCCGAGGTTGACGCGGATGCCGAAGTGCATCGGGCTCACGCGTGCGCGGCCTCGGGCACGATGCCGCGCAGGTTTGCTTCGACGATCGAGGCCATGTCGTCCGGCGTCGGCGGGATCTCCGCCATCAGCGCATCGACGAAGGCCTGCTTGTCCATCGTCAGCATCGGGTTGAAGCGCTTCTCGAAGCCGATCGTCGATGCCGGCTTGCCCGAAAGCCCCGCACCGCAGGCGCTGCCCGCCTGGTGGCCGGGGTAGATCTCCAGCTCGGCGGGTAGGCGCAGCAGCTTCTCGTGCAGGGTGTCGTGCAGTTGCGCGGCCATCTCGCGCTCGCGGCCTGCCAGGTCCGGCCGCCCAACCGCGCCGACGAAGAGCGTGTCGCCGGTGATCATGAACCACGGCTCGTCGCCGCGGCGGAGGTCGCGCACGGCGAGGCAGATGCTGTCCGGCGTGTGCCCGGGCGTGTGGATGACATCGACGATCACGTTGCCGGCCGTGATGCGCTGTCCGTCGTGCAAGGGTGCGAACTCGAAGGCCACGCGGCCCTGGTTGCTCTCGTGCAGGCCGTACGTGGCGCCGACACGCCGGGCGAGTTCGGGGCCGCCGGAGTAGTGATCAGCGTGCACGTGGGTGTCGATGACGTGGACGATGCGCGCCCCGGCCTTCTCGGCCTCGGCGATGTAGCCGGCGCTCTTCTTGCGCATGCCGCTCTGGGGGGCGTTGATCTCCGGCAGCACCGGCAACATGTCGAAGGAACCGATGAGCTCGGTGAGGTTGCCCGGCACGAACGTGTAGACGACCTTCTTGCCGTCTTCGCCGGCGCGCGCAAGCTTGTCGAAGTGATCGGAAATCATCTGCTTCTGGCGTAGCTGACTGCGATCTTTGGCGGCGTCGGCCGGGGCTGCGGCAGCGCTCGTGCCCGGATGTCCGGGGCGCGCTACGGTCGACGTGGTGTTGCTCGTCATGGTGAAGCTCCCCAGAGCTTGACGGCGTCGCTGAAGGCGCCTGCTTGCTCGCGAATGACTTGGAATTGGCCGGCGTTTTCGGCGAACTTGAAGCTCGTATGCGGGATGTGCGCGGCGTCGAGCGCC
>JBGAQA010000255.1:0-1178 GCA_044220955.1 Sandaracinaceae bacterium | reverse complement strand
TGCACGATCGCGTGGGCCCCCGCACCGACGTGTACCTGCTCGGCGCGATGCTCCACCACGTCGTGACGGGCGAGGTGCGACACCACGGGGAGACGGTCCTGCACGTTCTCCTGCGCGCGTACCAGGCGGACCCGCCCGACTATCCTCCGAGCGTCCCGCGCGGCCTCGCCGACATCCTCACCCGCGCGATGCAGCGCGCGCCCGAGGACCGCTACCCGAGCGCGGACGCGCTGCGGGAGGCGATCGAGGCGTTCCTTCGGCACCGGCCCGCGGAGCACTTCATGGTGCGCGCCGAGGAGGTGCTCGCGCAGCTCGAGCGGCGGCTCGCCCAGGCGAAGAGGGGCGACGCCGAGATCGAGCCGCTCCTGGCCGAGTGCGAGGTGGCGCTCCACGAGGTGCGGCGCGAGTGGGACGCGCACCCGAGCCTGCCGGCGGCGGAGCAGGCCCTGGTGGTGCGCCGCGCCACCCACGCGCTCGTCGAGGAGCACCTCGACTCGGCGCGAGCGCTCCTGCGCGCGCTCTCGGCCGTGCCGGAGCCGCTCCGCGAGCCGCTCGCCGCGCTCGAGCGCCGGATCGGCGAGCGCGAGCGCTACGAGCAGAACCTGGAGCAGATGGGCCGCGAGCTCGATCTCACGCTCGGCACGGGCGCCCGCCGCCGCCTCTTCGGGATCCTGGGCGGGCTCTGGGCTCTCGTCAGCGTCGCGTTCGGGGTCGTCCACCGCGGCGGTCGCGTCACGCTCGGGTACCGCGAGCTCCTGATCGAGTGCGGCGCGCTCGCGCTCGTGCTGACGCCCTTCGCGTGGCTGCGGCGCGACCGCTACCTCGCCAACCGCGCGAACCGGCGGCTCTGGGCCGGCCTCGCGTTCACGGCGCTCGCCGTCGAGGTGTTCTTCGGCGCGTGCGCGCTGGCGGGCATCCCGGCCGAGAGCGCGATCGCCATGACGCCCGCGATCTACGCGTTCAGCTTCGCCGCGCTCGGCGTCGCCCTCGACCGACGCATCCACGTGGGCGTCCCGCCGCTGCTCGTCGCGGGCGCGATCGCGAGCGCGTGGCCAGCGTACGCGCTCGACGTGATCGGGGTCGGCGGCGGCCTCGCGGCGTTCGCGGTGCTCTGGGCATGGAGAGGCGGCGCGAGCGCGTCGCCCCTCACAGGTTGAGCTTGATGCTGTTCTTCGAGA
>JBGAQA010000254.1:0-1182 GCA_044220955.1 Sandaracinaceae bacterium | reverse complement strand
ATCGTCTTGTCCCGTTCGCTCCTGTCCATCGTCCTGCTGCTCACCCTGGCCGCCTGCTCCGGTGAGTCCGCCCCCACCGCGCCCGCGTAGCCGACGCCGCCAGCGCCCGCCGAGCCGGCGCCGCCCGCGCCTGCCGAGGCCTACCCGATCTGCGATCGTGCCCCGCCCGCCGATGGCGTCGCGCCGGCTCGGACCGGCGATCCGGGCCGCCAGCTCGCCCCAGTGCGGTCCGACCAGATGGTCGACTGCCAGGACGCCGACGAGGCGCCGCCCGGCTGGCGGGAGGCCCGTCCGGCGAAGTAGGCTCCCTTCATGGAAGGTGAGCTGTTCGAGCTCGAGCTCCTCGGGGGTTTCACCGAGAAGCGCTATCGGATGATGCGGCCCGAGGTCGAGGCCATGCCGTGGGACACCCTCGATCCGTCGCTCTACGAGGAGCGGGATCTGGTGCTCGCGCGCAAGGCGTGGACCGGCGCCGCGTTCCAGGAGCACCGCACCGGCATCGCGTGCTGCTCCACGCTGCGCGCGCTCATCGAGTGCCGCGCGCCGCTGGATCTCGTCGCGGTGGCCTCGCGCTTCCCGCTCGACGAGATGGTGCACGTGGAGCTCTGCGCGCGCATGGCGATGGCGCTCGGCGGCGGCACCGAGATCGTGCACGATCCGCTCAAGCTCGCGATGGACGCCGACCCGAAGTGGTCGCCGATCGTGCGCGCCGCGGATCTGGTGGCGCGGTTCTTCTGCGTCGGCGAGACGCTGTCGATCCCGCTCCTGCGCGGCACCTGGAAGGCCGCGCGGCACCCGCTCTCGAAGGCGATCCTCGGGCGCATCGTGAAGGACGAGGCCGCGCACGGCACGTTCGGGTGGACGTTCATGGACTGGGCGCTCCCCCAGCTCTCGGACGACGACAAGGTGCTGGTGGCAAAGCGCGCCGACCTCGCGATCAAGGCAATTTCCAGGCAGTGGAAGGCGCTGCGCGACAAACCCAAGGCCAAGAACGCCGAGGCGCACCCGCTCGGGTGGATGGAGACGGAGCCCTACCTCGCGCTCGCCGAGCGCTCGATGCAGACGCTGGTCGTCGACCGGTTTCGTACGCGCGGCTTCCCGGTCACCTGGCCGGTACCCGGCCGCGGGTGATACATTGACCCGATGTCCACTCCGCCCCCCGACAAGAAGCGTGGTCGCAAG
>JBGAQA010000253.1:0-1191 GCA_044220955.1 Sandaracinaceae bacterium | reverse complement strand
CGTTCGTAAGGACATCTTCGTCAAGGCCGCCTACGAGGGCCCGGCCAACCGCGAGCGCCGCTTCGCCGGGGGCGTCACCCTGGAGGGCGTCGAGGTGCCCTCGCCGGACGTGCCGCAGGGGGGCGAGCTCTACCTGGAGTATTGGCTCCACGCCCCCTTCCGCAAGGATGGCTTCCGGCTCTACGTGCTGCTGGACGACCGCGCCGGGCACCAGCACATGGCGGCACCCTCCACCGAAGAGCTCCCGCGGCTGGGCCGCTATCAGGTGATCAACAAGATCGCCGCCGGCGGCATGGCCGAGGTGTTCCTCGCCAAGAAGATCGGCGCGGAAGGCACGTACAAGCTCCTCGTCGTCAAGCGCATCCTCCCCACCCACGGGACGTCGCGCCGCTTCCGAACGATGTTCGTCGAGGAGGCGCAGCTCGCGACGCGGCTGAATCACCCGAACGTCGTCCAAGTCTTCGAGTTCTACGACGGCGGTGGAGGACCGGAAGACGGCGGCCAGCTCCTCGCGATGGAGTACGTCGAAGGTCCCGACCTCGGCATGCTCATGTCGAGCGCGAAGGCGAAGGGCACGCGCGTGCCGCCGTGGATCGGCGCGTGGGTCATCGCCGAAGCGGCGAAGGGGCTCCACTACGCGCACGAGAAGAAGGACGAAGCAGGCGCGCCGCTCGAGATCGTCCACCGCGACGTCTCGCCGCAGAACGTTCTTCTCTCGTACGAAGGCGGCGTGAAGATCGCCGACTTCGGCATCGCGAGCGCGAAGCTCTGCGTCGAAGAGCAGGGCGTCATCAAGGGCAAGTTCGGCTACATGTCGCCCGAACAAGCCCGCGGCGAAAAGGTCGATCGCCGCAGCGACGTGTACGCGCTCGGCGTGATCCTCTGGGAGATCCTCGCTGGTCGGCCGCTCCACGGCGGCCTCGGCGGCGAGGCCCTTCTCGACACCGTTCGCTCCGGCTACGTCGAGCCCCCGAGCACGTACGCGCGCGACGTCCCGCCCGAGCTCGAAGCGATCACGATGAAGGCGCTCGAAGCCCGGCGCGAGGATCGCACGCCGAGCGCGCGCGAGCTCGCGAGCTCCATCGCGCGCGCGCTCATGGCTCGGCAGGAGCTCGTCGATGCGGCGACGCTCGAAGGGGTGATCGCGCAGCTCGTCGTTCGCGAGGCGACTCCGTCGAGCGTCGTGGCCGA
>JBGAQA010000252.1:0-1193 GCA_044220955.1 Sandaracinaceae bacterium | reverse complement strand
CAGGTCGGAACTTACCCGACAAGGAATTTCGCTACCTTAGGACCGTTATAGTTACGGCCGCCGTTTACTGGGGCTTCCCTTCAAAGCGTCGCCTTGCGGCTAACTCCTCCGGTTAACCTTCCAGCACCGGGCAGGCGTCAGACCCTATACGTCCACTTGCGTGTTCGCAGAGTCCTGTGTTTTTGGTAAACAGTCGCTAGAGCCACTTTATTGCAACCACGTTCGGCTTACCTTGTACAGACTCACCTACGCGTGGCACCCCTTCTCCCGAAGTTACGGGGCTAAATTGCAAAGTTCCTTAGGAAGTGTTCTCTCACGCCCCTTGGTGTATTCCACCTACCTACCTGTGTCGGTTTGCGGTACGGACACAATGATGACTCGCTACGAGGCTTTTCTCGGCAGCATGGGATCAGCCCGTTTGTGGCCTTGCGGCCTCCCCATCACGTCTCGGCGGTAACGGCCTTGCGGATTTGCCAACAAGACCCGCCTACACGCTTAGACCGGGTATTCCAGGGACCCGGCGGTGCCTACCCTTCTGCACCCCCCCTTCGCTGATAACGCCATCACTGTGGTACAGGAATATTGACCTGTTTACCATCGCCTACGCCTATCGGCCTCGGCTTAGGATCCGACTCACCCTGACCTGACGAACATAGGCCAGGAAACCTTAGGTTTACGGGGTTGATGATTCTCACATCAATTATCGCTACTTATGCCTGCATAATCTCTTCTCTGCGCTCCAGCTGTCCTTGTCGGTCAACCTTCACTGCACAGAGAATGCTCCCCTACCACTCACATCTTGCGATGCAAGTCCGTAGCTTCGGTTGTGAACTTGAGCCCCGTTACATTTTCGGCGCAGGATCGCTCGACCAGTGAGCTATTACGCACTCTTTAAAGGATGGCTGCTTCTAAGCCAACCTCCTGGCTGTCTGAGCGATCTTACAACCTTTTCCACTTAGCTCACGATTAGGGACCTTAGCTGACGGTCTGGGCTATTTCCCTTTTGACCACGGATCTTAGCACTCGTAGTCTAACTCCCGTTCGTCCAGTAACGGCATTCGGAGTTTGATTGAGTTCGGTAGCGTTGGAACGCCCCTAGCTCATTCAGTGCTCTACCTCCGTCACGGCTGAAACGAGGCTAACCCTCTAGTTATTTCGGGGAGAACCAGCAATCACGAAGTTTGATTAGCCTT
>JBGAQA010000251.1:0-1197 GCA_044220955.1 Sandaracinaceae bacterium | reverse complement strand
GGACCGCGCGTTTCCAGCGCGAAGTGCAACTGGCCAGCCAGCTCTCCCACCCCAACACCATTACCATCTACGACTACGGCAGCGGCGCCAACAGCGAATTCTGGTACGCCATGGAGTATCTGGAGGGGCTCTCGCTCGCCGACCTGGTGGAGCGCTACGGGCCGGTGCCGCCGGCGCGCACGGCCTACATCCTGCGCCAGGTCTGCGCCTCGCTGTGGGAAGCGCATTCCTGCGGGCTGGTGCATCGCGACATCAAGCCGCAGAACGTCATGCTGTGCGACATCCGCGGCGAACGCGACGTGGTCAAGGTGCTGGATTTCGGCCTGGTCAAGCAGATGTCCGGCGAGCAGACGCGCGACCTGACCAGCAGCATGCGCATCCTCGGCACGCCGCTCTACATGTCGCCCGAGCGCATCCGCCACCCGGGCGATGCCGATGCCCGCGCCGACATCTACGCGCTGGGCGCCGTCGGCTTCCACCTGCTCACCGGCAAGCGCCTGTTCGAAACGGAAACCGATCACGACCTGACCTACCAGGTGCTGCACGTGGTGCCGCCGCTCGCCTCGTCGTGTTCGCCCTTCGCCGTGCCGGCCGAACTCGACGCCCTGATCGGCCGCTGCGTCGAGAAGGATCCGGCGGCGCGCCCGCAAAACATCGCCGAGGTGGCCAGCGCGCTGGGCGCGGCCTGGAACGCCAACGGGCCCGACGACCGCCCGCTGCGCCTGCTGCACCGCGACATCAAGCCCGCCAACATCTGCGTCACCGCGCTGGGCGAGGTCAAGGTGCTGGACTTCGGCATCGCGCGCGCCGAATTCAATGACCGGGAGCGCACGACCCACAGCCAGAGCTTCGGCACGCCCGACTACATGTCGCCCGAGCGCTTCATCTACGAGAACGGCCCCGAGGCCGACGTGTACGCGATCGGCTCCTTCACCCCGCAGGCGACCCGCGCCTTCGAGCTCGCCGCCGCGATGCGCTACTTCACCCAGGCGCTTGCCGACAGCGACCCCGCGCGCAAGGACATGCTCTACGACATCGCCACCGAGGAACTGAGCCACCTGGAAGTGATCGGCACCATCGTCGTGATGCTCAACACAGGCGTGCGCGGTCCCATCGCCGAGGGGCTCACCGAGCAGGGCGAGCTGTTCCGCATGATGAATCAGGGCGGCGACAGCCACGTCACCTCACTGCTGTACG
>JBGAQA010000250.1:0-1197 GCA_044220955.1 Sandaracinaceae bacterium | reverse complement strand
GCTCGTGGTGGAACCGATCTTCGAGGCGGACTTCCGATCCTCGTCGTACGGCTTTCGTCCGGGCAAGAGCGCGATGATGGCCCTCGAGACGCTGAGGAAGCTCGGCGCCAAGGGCGGCAATCACGTCTTCGACGCCGACATCCGCGACTACTTCGGGAGCATCGTCCACGACAGGCTGATGAAGCTCGTCGCTCGACGCATCTCGGATCGCAGGATCCTGAAGCTGCTGCGGCAGTGGCTCACGGCGGGAGTGATGGACGAGGGGGTGGTGACGAACCCGACCAGCGGGACACCGCAGGGTGGGGTTATCTCACCTCTCCTCTCGAACATCTACCTCTCCGTGCTCGACACCGTGTGGGAGGAGCGATGCGCCCATCTGGGCACGCTGGTCCGCTACGCGGACGACTTCGTCGTGATGTGCAGGACGAAGCGTGATGTCGACGAGGCGCGCCAGCGAATCGAGATTGTCCTCGGTCGTCTGGGCCTCGAGCTGCACCCCGACAAGACGAGGATGGTCGATCTCTCCCACGGATGGGACGGTTTCGATTTCCTCGGCTGCCACCTGCGGAAGCGCATGAGCGGGCGCATCTGGGAGCGAGAAGGCCGTCGGGTCTACTTCCTCCACCGATGGCCGAGCGCCCGTGCGATGACGCGGATTCGACAGCGCATCCGGGAGCTGACGCCCCGATCACGATGTCACGCGGACCTGCGCGCGATAATCGCGCAGCTCAACCTCGTGCTCCGTGGCTGGGGTGGCTACTTCAGGACCGGGAACGCCGCACAGAAATTCAACCGGATCGACAGCTACGTCTACGCGCGACTGCGTAGCCTGCGCCTCAAACGCGCCGGCTCGAAACTGCGCGCAGGCGAGCTCAACCGGTGGACGCGCGAGTACTTCATCGACGGCCTCGGACTGCATCGCCTGCGTGGAACCGTCCAGTACCCGGAGGCTGCGTAATGCCGCGTCACGAGAGACCACCGGTAAGCCGTGTGCGGGAAATCCGCACGCACGGTTTGAACGGGGGTTTTGCCTCACGCCACCACTTGGTGGCAGAAAGCTGAATCTACCAATGGCGCGCCTCTCGAAGGAAGAGCTGTTCACCCGCTACGCGCGCGAGGCCAACGATCTCTCCACCGACTTCGTGAAGGCGTTCGGCAACGCACGCGTCGGCGGCTTCGCGCCGGACATGCTCGCCC
>JBGAQA010000024.1:0-84196 GCA_044220955.1 Sandaracinaceae bacterium | reverse complement strand
GCTGGTGTCGGCCTTCGCCGTGTAGAGGCCGTGCTTGGTGCAGGCGCGCAGCACGTCGATGACCTTGGGCGTCTGCATGAAGCCGTAGTGCGCCGTGACGCGGAAGAAGCCCTCGCGCAGCTTCTCCACCTGCACGCGCTGGTCGCGCGAGACGATGGGCCGGTCCTCCGTGACGATCGAGAGCAGCACGACCTGAGCGTGCAGCACCTGGTTGTGCTTGTAGTGATGGAGCAGCACCGGTGGCGTGCCGCCGCTGGTGCTCGTCATGAAGACCGCCGTGCCCTTGACGCGGGCCGGGTGCTTGTCGTGCACCTGATCGAGGAACTCCTCGAGCGGCTCGCTGCGGTTGCGCAGGAACTTCGCCACGCGATCGCGGCCGAGCTTCCACGTCGTCATCATGAAGAGGATCACGATCGCGACGGCGAGCGGGATCCAGCCGCCGCTCTCGATCTTGATCAGGTTCGCCGAGAGGAAGGCCAGGTCGACGACGAGCATGAGGGCCGTGGCGAGGCCGGCGCGGAGGTCGCCCCAGTGTCTGCGCGTGACCATGAAGAAGAGGATGGTCGTGATGGCCATCGTGCCCGTGACGGCGATCCCGTAGGCCGCCGCCATGGCGCTCGAGTTCTGGAACCAGAGCACCAGCGCGATGCACGCGACCATCAGGCCCCAGTTCACCTCCGGGACGTAGATCTGCCCCTCCTGCTCGCCGGAGGTGTGGCGGATCTCGAGGCGCGGCAGGTAGCCGAGCTGGATCGCCTGCCGGGTGAGCGAGAACGCGCCGCTGATCAACGCCTGCGACGCGATCACCGTCGCCGCGGTCGCGAGGAGCACGAGGCCGACGCGCGGCGCGCCGTCGGGGACCATCGAAAAGAAGCCGTCCTCGACGTGCTCCGGGTGCGAGAGCAGCAGCGCCCCCTGCCCCAGGTAGTTGAGCGTCAGGCAGGGCCACACGAAGAGCATCCAGCTGCGCGCGATCGGCTTGCGGCCGAAGTGGCCCATGTCGGCGTAGAGCGCCTCGCCGCCCGTGATGCAGAGCACGACGCTCCCGAGCACCCAGAAGCCCGTGAGCCGGTGCGTCGCGAAGAAGCGCAGGGCGTGGCGCACGTCCACGACGGCCCAGAGCACGTCGGGGCGGGTCGCGATCCAGTACGCGCCCATCGCGCCGATGGTCACGAACCACGCGAGCATGATCGGCCCGAACACCATCCCGACACGGCCCGTGCCTCGCCGCTGGACGACGAAGAGCGTGAGCAGGATCGCGATCGAGACACCGATCACGACGCGGCGGTCGAGCCCGGGCACGATGCCCTCGATCCCCTCGACCGCCGAGAGCACCGAGATCGCCGGCGTCAGCATTCCGTCGGCGTAGAGCAGCGCCGCCCCGAAGAGGCCTGCGATCACGAGGAAGGGGATCTTGCCGGGCGTCCCGCGCTTGGGGAGCACGAGGGCGAGCAGCGCGAGGATGCCGCCCTCGCCGTGGTTGTCCGCCCGCGTGATGAACGTGACGTACTTGAGCGTGACGACCAGCGTCATCGCCCAGAAGAAGAGCGAGAGCAGGCCGAAGACGTCCTCGTAGTGCGCGGTGATCGTGTCCGACTCGTGGAAGCACTCGCGCAGCGCATAGAGCGGCGAGGTGCCGATGTCCCCGTACACGACGCCGAGCGCGACGAGCGCGAGCTTCCACGGATTGCCGTGGCCGCCCTGGCCCTGGTGGTGATGGTGGGGGCGCAGCGCGCTCGCGTCGTGCGTCCCGGAGGGGGGGCCCTCGGGCTTGAGGGCGTCGGCCTTGAGGTCGGCGTACGACGTGCTCGCGCTCGTCGGGCCGGCGCCCGCCGCCGGCTTTCCGAGCCCCTTGGCCGGAGCGGGCTTGGCTGGCTCGGGATCCGCTGGCACGTCCGCGGCCTTCGTCGCCGAAGGCGCGGCGCCCTTCTCGTCCGACATCGCGCGCCCTCTACCCCTGCCCGTCGGGGCACGCAAGCTCGCCCGGCGTCACGCCGCGACCGGTTTGTTCCGGTTGCGCCACCACGCGATCACGCCCGGCAGCACCGAGATCACGACGACGGCGATGATGAGCTTCTCGAGGTGCATCCGCACGATCTCGAAGCCGCCGAGGAAGTAGCCGACGATGGTCATCGAGAGCACCCACGAGAAGCCCCCGACGACGTTGAACGTCGCGAAGCGCGCGTACGGCATCTGCGCCGCGCCCGCGACCACGGGCACGAACGTCCGGACGATGGGCATGAAGCGCGCGATGATGATCGCCTTGCCCCCGTGCTTGTCGTAGAAGGCGCGCGCCGCC
This sequence comes from Sandaracinaceae bacterium, assembly GCA_044220955.1. Lineage (GTDB taxonomy): Bacteria > Myxococcota_A > Polyangia > Polyangiales > Sandaracinaceae > JBBSAT01. The sequence continues at coordinate 81,897 of JBGAQA010000024.1, read as the reverse complement.
TCGAGGTGGGCCGGGTTGAAGAAGCGCGATCTCGGCCGGCTGAAGAGGCGCGGCCCGATCGACTTGCCGATCGCGTAGGAGGTCGCGTCGCCTGCGATCGCGCAGATCGGCAGGACGACGTTGAGCATCACGATGCTCAGTGAGCCCTGTCCCGCGTAGAGCCCCGCCACCACCAGGAGCGAGTCGCCCGGCAGGAACGGGATCAGCGCTCCCGTCTCGAGGAAGATGATGAGCGCGAGGACCGGCAGCCCGCCCCACTCGATGATCGGCCCGGGGTCGCGGAGCAGACCCAGGAGACCGTGAACGCTCCAGTCCATGCGGGCGCGCCGTTAGCACGGTCGGCGCCGGAGGTCGATCGCGCACCTCCGCGGATTGGGCATTCCGCCCGGGTTGTGGCTAGAGTCCGAGCGGCTCATGCGCCCGCTCGCCGCACTGGCTCCCGCTCTGGCTCTCGCTCTGGCGCTCGCGCCGGCTCGGGCCGCCGCCCAGGGGCAGACGTGCGTGCTCTTGCCGCCGCCCGAGGAGTCGAGCGCGCCGGCCGACGCCCACACCCGGGTCGCGACCACCATCACGGAGGAGCTCCGCTCGCACGGCCTCGTCGTGATGGCCTCGCGCGACGCGCAGCTGCGCATGGCCGACCAGCCGATCGAGACGTGCAGCGCGATCGACTGCGCGCCAGAGGTCAACCGCTTCCTCGGCACCACCTTCGCGGTGCTCACGGAGCTCACGTGGCTGCGCGGCCGTCCGACGATGATCAACGTCGTCTTGATCGGGCTCGAGAGCGGCGCGAGTGCGGGCGGCCAGGCCGTGATCGAGCGGGGCGGCGACCTCGCGGCAGCGGTGCGCGCCGCGTTCTCGACCGCCTGGGATCGCTGGCAGGCCGACTCGCAGGGCCAGCTCGTGATCGAGACGACCCCGACGGGCGCGTTCATCGAGATCGACGGGGCGAGCGCGGGCCGCGCGCCGCTCCGGCACCTCGTGGCGGCGGGCGTGCACACGCTGAGCGCGACGCTGGACGGCTACGTCACGGCCAGCCGCGAGATCACCATCGACCGCCACGAGGAGCGTGCGGTCTCGATCGAGCTGGTGCGGCCCGAGGCGACACCGCCTCCCCCTGCGCCGCCCGAGGTGTTCGAGGATCGCCCGCACTGGGCCAACTGGGTGATCGGGGGCGGCGCGCTCGCGCTGGCCATCGGCCTCTCCGTCTCTCCGATCTGGACCGCGGCGACCGCCGGCGAGGTGATCGACAACGGCGTCGGCGGCACCGAGACGGTCGTGTTCGACTCCGGCAGCGCGGCCCTGGCGATCATCGGCGGCGCGCTCGTCATCGGCGGGGTGGTGTTCATGATCATCCACCCGATCAACGATCACGTGCGGGTGAGCGGTGGCCCGACCGGGGTGAGCGTCGAGGGCACGTGGTGATGCGACCCGCGCAGATCGCCGTCACGCTCGCGCTGCTCGCCGCGATCGCCGGCTGCCGCGAGACGCACCACTGCGGCCCTGGCGAGTCGTACCAGAGCGGCGTGTGCCTCCCGAGACCAGGTACGGGCCCCGACGCATCGGCCGACGCGGGCATGGACGGTGGCGACGACATGGGGGTCGATGCGACGACCGACGCAGGCCGCGACGCGCCGGACCCGTGCGACTTCTGCGGCGCCGGCCACTGCTACTCCCCCGACCTCGTCGAGACGGGCACGAACGACGCCGGCTCCGCGCACGTGTGCGTCGCCTGCACGGAGGACAGCCACTGCGCCGCGGTCATCGACGCCGCGGTCGTGGACGGTGGCATCGGCGACGACGCCGGGGTGCGCGGGCGGCCGATCTGCCTGGACTTCCAGTGCCGCTTCGGGTGCCACACCGACGCCGAGTGCGGACCGAGCGGCGTCTGTCGCCCCGACCATCGCTGCTCGGAGTACCCACGCTACGCGATCGCCGACGTCGGGTGCGCTCCGTGCGACACGGACGGAAACTGCAGCGCGCTGCCCCAGCACCTCTGCTTGCACTACGTCTACCAGAACGGCGGGTTCACCGACCCTGGTCCCGGCAACTTCTGCCTCTACCACGGCATGGGCTGCGGCTCGGTGGCGCCACCGCTCGGCTACGGGCACCCGTCCGCTCCAGCCGCGAGCATCGATGGGTTCCCGATCCCGCCCGGTGACGAAGTCTGTGTGGGCCGGACGAGCTGTCAGGCGATCAGGGACGCGAACACCCATCGCCCGTGCTCGGGCACGGCGTTCGACTGCGGCATCGAGGGCGTGAACGACGGCTCGTGCCAGGGCTCGGTCTGCACCTACGGCTGCGTCGCCGCAGAGGACTGCCCCCTGCGAACGAACTCCTGCGTGGGCGCGCCGGCGTACTGTCTCTGACGCGAGCACGACCGTCGCCGGGCGAGCTCGCGCTCACCCGACGTCGGTCGCGTCGGCGATACCTCGCGCGTCGTTCAGCAGTGGCGTCCGGCGCCGGCCGGATCGTACGGGTCGCTGTCCGAGCAGTAGCGGCGGCCGCAGTGACGGCCTCCGCCGGCCGGGTCGTACGGGTCGCTGTCACTGCAGCCACCACCGCAGTGGCGGCCGTAGCCGGCCGGATCGTACGGGTCGCTGTCGCTGCAGGCCGGCTGGGCACCGCTGCCCTGTGCCTCCGCGCTACTGACGACCCCGACCGCCGTGCCCATCGCGGCGCCCAGAGCGCCGATGAACCCGACCGCGGTGCGCCGACCGACGACTCGCTCGGTCAGGATCTCGTCCATCTTCAGCGTCTTCTTCTCGCTCATTGCCCTCGTTCCTCCTGAGTACCTCGGGTCCGGCCCGGTCCGACGGGCGATGGTAACGCCGTATTCAAGGAGTTTCCATGCCGGCGAAAGCGACGAGGCCCCCAGCCTTGCGGCCGCGGGCCTCGTCTGCAGGAACGCCGGGTCAGGACGCCGATCAGCAGTGACGGCCGTGGCCGGCCGGATCGTACGGATCGCTGTCGCTGCAGGTGCGGCCGCAGTGACGGCCTCCGCCACCGGGATCGTACGGATCGCTGTCGCTGCAGCCGCCGCCGCAGTGACGGCCGTAGCCGGCCGGATCGTACGGATCGCTGTCGCTGCACGCGGGCTGGGCACCCTGCGCCTGCGCGCTGCTGCCAACCCCGACCGTGGCGATGGTGGCGCCGACGGCGCCGATCAACCCCACGGCGTCGCGTCGACCGAACACTCTCTGGCTGCTGATCTCCCCCGTCGTCAGCGTCTTCTTCTCGCTCATGTGCCTCTCCTCCTGGTGGCCGTACCCGGCAGATGCCTCCGACGGCGAGCCTCGTATCCTATTCATTCTTGGCGCGCCCGTCCGAGTTTTTTTCGTCCTCGCGCGGGCTCGAACGGTTCGTACGGCGTGGTCGACGAAACGTTCCCTCCCGTTCCGAGCGCCGGCGTAGCGTCCCCCCCCATGGCCAGGGACCTGAGCGCGGTGGATCGCGCGGGGCACGAGCGCGACGAGCGGCTCGAAGCCGGACACCGCGTGCGCCGGGGAATCGTCCACACACCGAGCGCTCTGGCGCGGTGGATCGTGGGTCGGTGCGGGCAGGTGCCAGGGAGCGTGACCCTCGTCGACCCGGCCTGCGGACCCGGAGTCTTCCTCGAGGCGGCCCTGACCGAGCTGCCGTTCCGTCCCGAGCGCACGCTGGGGATCGACGTGGATCCGGACGCGATCAGCCTGGCCCGCCGGGAGCTCGCGCCTCTCTACTCGCGCGCCGGGTGGCCGCTCGAGCTGCAGGCCCAGGACGCGCTCGACGCCGTGCCCACCGTGCCGGGCGCAGCGATCGTCGTCGGGAACCCGCCCTGGACCGCGCGCACGGCGAGCCGCGGCGTGACCGACGTGCTCCTCGACGACTTCCGGCGCGATGCCGGCGGAGCCCCGCTAAAGGAGCGGAAGATCGGCGTGCTGAGCGACGCCTACGTGCGGTTCATCCGGTGGGCGACCGCGGTCGTGGAGCGGGCACCCGAGGGCGGCGTCGTCGCGATGGTGGTGAACGGCTCGTTCCTCGACGGCCGCGTCCATCGGGCCATGCGGAGCTACCTGGCGAGCGCGTTCGACCGCATCGAGCTGCTCGATCTCGGCGGCTCGGGGCTCGTGGCGCGCGGCGGCGAGCGCGACGAGAACGTGTTCGGCGTCCGCCCGGGCGTCGTCGTCTTCGTCGGACACCGGTCCGCCGGCGCGCACGCGCGCACGGCCGTCCTGCGCTCGATGCGGCTTCGGGGCTCGCGCGTCGACAAGCTCGAGGCGCTCGCCGCGCTCGCCGAGGGCGACGGGCGCTTCCGATCGATCGCCCCGGCTGCGCCGCTGTTCCGGTTCGTGCCCGCCCCGAGCCGTCCGCTCCCGACGTCGTGGCCCACGATCGACGCCTGGATGCCGTGGAACCGCGAGGGCGTGCAGACCAACCGGGACGCGTGGTGCGTGGACGTGGACCGCGCGGCCCTGCTCGCGCGCGTCGGTGCGTTCGTCGAGCACCCGGACGCGTCGCTGGCCCGCGGCCACTTCGACCCCGTCGAGGCCGCGGCGCGCCTGCGCGCCGAGGCCGAGCCGCTCGAGCGCTTCGTCGTGCCCATCGCCTACCGGCCGCTCGACCCTCGTTGGCTCTTCGCGCACCCCGCGCTCTGTCATCGCGCGCGCCCCGAGCTCGGCGCCGCCCTCGAACACGCGCCGCTCGCCCTGATCACCGCCTCGAAGGACCGCGGCGATCGGCCGTTCGCACACCTCGGAGTCGTCTCGACGATCGCCGACAACTGCTGGCTCTCCTCCCGATCTTCGTGCCGCGCTCGCCTGTTCCCTCTCTGCACGCCCGAGGGCGAGCAGAACGTGGGGCCCGAGGTCCGCACGAGACTCCCGGGGCCCGTGCGCGCGCGCGACGTGCTGGCCTACCTCGCCGCCTGGCTCGGCGCGCCGAGCTACCGCGCTCGCTTCGACGAGAGCCTCCGCGCCGGGCCGATCCGCGTGCCGCTCCCCCGGACGGCGGACGAGCTCGCGCGGGGGGTCGCCGCGGGCGAGCGGATCATCACGGCGTTCCTCGGGGCGCACGACGCGATCGCGCCCGCGCCCCTCGTCATCGGCCACCACCACCTCGCGCCCTCCCCGCGAGCGGCCGCGGTGGCAGCCGCGCAGCATGCGGCTGATGAACTCGTCCGCGATTTGGTAGGCTCGGCCGCATGAGGCTGCTCCGCTCCGTCCGCTCGCTCCTGCCGGCCGTGCTCAGCGCCGTGCCCGCGCTCGCCTCCGCCGGCTGCGTCGCATCCGCGACCGACGCACGTGGGATCGCGCTCGACGATCCGCTCGGCCTCGTGATGGACGTCGCGCGCGCAGGCAACCCGCTCCGCGTCTACGTCCTGCCGGCGAGCTCGTACGCGTGCAACGCGACGACCGGCACGATCACGCCGGACATCCCCGACGACGCGCCCGGAAACGTTCCGGACGCCGTCGTCGACATCAACGCGGACATCAGCGGCGACATGGCGACCGCCATGGCGACCATCCCGACCGGCGACTGGACCGTGCTCGTGCGCGGCAAGGGCACCGATCCGGTCAGCGGCCGGCCGAACCGCATCATCGCGACGGGCTGCGCGACGGTGCCCGGCCTCGCGGCGAACGAGACGCGGCAGGTGAACATCACGCTCTTGCCGCAGCACGACTCCGGCATGTGCAACGACGGCGTGCTGAGCCCCGACGAGCAGTGCGACATGCCCGGCATGGCGATGTGCGATGCGAGCTGCCACACGACGCCGATCCCCGTGAACGTCAACGTGACCGCGGGCATCCAGGTCGCCGCGCGCATCGCGTCCGCCACCGGGCAGCGCATCGCGATCTCGTTCGACTCGCGCGGGAGCGCGAACGACATCGGGGTCCGCCTGCTCGATCCGAACGGGAACATGGTGGGCTCGACGGGCACCTCGCTCGCGCAGGACGAGACGATCGACGGCCTGGGCATGCCGTTTCCCGGGCCACAGGCGAGCGGGCGCCCCGCGATGGCCGCCGACGGTCACTTCGCCATCGCGCTGCAGGACTTCTTCGGCGGGATGCACGTGCAGGTGCAGTTCTTCGACGTGAACCGGTCGCCGACGGCGACCACCGCCGCGCGCACCGCGATGGGAACGCAGACCGCCCCGGACGCGGCCTTCGCCGGCGACGGCGCGCTGCTCGTCGCCTACCAGGACGACCAGAGCGGGACCGGCATCGCCGGCACGTTCTTCGCGTCGAGCTCGACCACCGCCGCGATGAGCGGGCTCGCGCTGGGGACGGGCTCCTCGGCCGCGACCCACCCGGCGGTCGCGGGCCTGCCGACCGGGTTCGTCGTCGCGTTCTCGACGGCCGGTGACGTCCGGTTCCAGCGCTTCACGTCCACGGGAACGCCCGTGGACGCGGCGAGCGTCGCGGTGCTCGACGCGACCGACTCGGCCGACACGCAGGACGAGCCCGCCGTCGCCGCGAACGCCGACGGCAGCTTCCTCGTCGCCTGGACGGAGCACAGCGTGGCGAGCGGCGACGGAATGGGCACCTCGATCCGCGCGCGCGCGTTCGGGGTGGACGGGACCCCGGCGGGCAGCGCCGTGGTCCTTCCGGTCGCGAGCGCAGCCGGCGATCAGAGCGCGCCCACGGTGGCGGCGGCCGACCAGCGCTACCTCGTCGCCTGGGCCGGCGGCGGCGTGCACGCGCGCGTGCTCTCGAGCACGGGCGTGCCGCTCCCGAACCGCGAGCAGCCTCAGACCTCCGCCGACTTCACGGTCGCGGCGGCCGGCGGCGCCCCGAGCGCGACCGCGATGGGGACGACGCCCGCCTCGTGGCTGATCGCCTACGACGACGGCGACAGCGTCTGGGCGCGGCGCTACCCGCGCTGAGTGGCGCCGGCCACGATCAGCGGCGAGAACGCGGCGCGGAACGGGTCGCTCCAGGGCGCAGGCCGGAAGGTGTCCGGGTCGAGGCGCACGAGCCGGGTCTTGCCGACGGCGTGCACGAGGTCGCCGTGGCGGCCCTTCACGCGCGCGTCGATGACGAGGCTCGTGCGGCCGAGGTGCGAGGGCGAGAGCTCGACCACCAGCTCGCCCTCGCCGCGGACGGGCGCCAGGTACTCGATCTCGTGCGCCGCCACGACGTGGAACTTGTCCGGGTTCCTCGCGAAGTCGTCCTCCCAGCGGAAGCCGAGGGCCTGGAAGAGCTCGCCGCGCGCGCGCTCCATGAAGAGGACGAAGCGGACGTTGTGCAGGATGTTGAGCGCGTCGAGATCATCGAAGTAGACGCGCTGGGTCGACCGGTACGGGCTCGAGAGAGTCATCGGAGACGCGATCTGCCACGTCGCATGACCGCGGCCCAGCCTCGTGATACGAACTGCGCTCGCGATGGCCTGGTTCAACAAGACGCGTGCATCGCTCGACGCCTCCGAGAAGCAGACGATCGGCCGGGGCGTCTTCCGGCGCTGCGACGAGTGCGGCGCCACGCTGCGCGCCGAGGAGTTCACGGAGAACCTCGAGGTCTGCCCGCAGTGCCAGCACCACTACGCGCTCTCGAGCGAGTCGTGGGTCGACCTGCTCCTCGATCCGGGATCGTTCGAAGAGCACGACACCGGCCTGGTCGCGGGAGACCCGCTCGCGTTCAACGACAGCAAGCCCTACCCCGAGCGCCTCAAGGCGACCCGCAAGAAGACGGGCGTCGAGGACGCGATGATGGTCGGCGAGGGCACGCTCGAGAGCCGGCCGGTCCAGTTCGGCAGCTTCGTGTTCCGTTTCATGGGCGGCTCGATGGGCTCGGTGGTGGGCGAGAAGATCACCCGGATGTTCGAGCGCGGGACCGCCAAGCGGCACCCGGTGATCCTGCTCAGCTCCTCGGGCGGCGCCCGCATGCAGGAGGGCGTGCTCTCGCTCATGCAGATGGCCAAGACGGTGTCGGCGCTGGGGCGCCTGCGCGCCGCGGGGATGCCCTTCGTGAGCGTGCTCCTGCACCCCACCACGGGCGGCGTCGCGGCCAGCTTCGCGCTCCTCGGGGACGTGAACGTGGCAGAGCCGAAGGCGCTGATCGGGTTCGCCGGCCCGCGCGTCATCGAGAACACCATCCGCCAGAAGCTGCCGGACGGCTTCCAGAAGTCCGAGTTCCTGCTCGAGCACGGCATGCTCGACATGATCTCGCCGCGACGCGAGATGCGCGCCAACATCGCGCGCGTCCTGAGCCACCTGGTCGGGTGAGGGCCGCCGGCTACGAGCGCCGGAGAGCCTGGCTCTACGCGCTCGCCCGCGGGGGCGTGAAGCTCGGCCTCGAGCGCATGGAGGCGATCTGCGCGGCGCTCGGACACCCCGAGCGAGAGGTGCCGTGCGTGATCGTGGCGGGCACCAACGGCAAGGGGAGCGTGTCGGCCATGATCCACGCGGCGCTCGTGCAGAGCGGCATGCACGCCGCGCTCTACACCTCTCCGCACCTGCACACGGTCCGGGAGCGGATCCGCATCGGCGACGACGCCATCTCGGAGGCGGCGTTCGTGAAGGCGGTGACGAAGCTGCAGCGGGTCGTGGCGCGCGGCGCGTGCCCCGAGCCCACGTTCTTCGAGGCGATCACGGCCATCGCGTTCGTCGCCCTCCGGGACGCGAGGGTGGCCTTCGCGGTCCTCGAGGTCGGGCTCGGCGGACGCCTGGACGCGACCAACGTCGCGACGGACGTGAGGGCGACGGTGATCACCTCGATCGCCATGGACCACGAGGCCTACCTCGGGAGCACCATCGAGCGTATCGCGCGAGAGAAGGCGGGCATCCTGCGGCGCGGGGTCCCCCTGATCGCACGCGTCGACGACGCCCGAGCGCGACGGGAGATCGGCCGGGTCGCGAAGGCGCGCGGAGCCGAGATCGTGGTCGTGCGCCAGAGCGAGCAGAGCGGGCTCGCCGTCGCGGCGGGGGGCGAGCGCGTGCAGGGCCTCACCCCCGGGCTCGCGGGCGCGCACCAGCGCGCCAACGCGACGACCGCTGCGGCCACGCTGCTCGTGCTCCGCAGCGGGGGCATGAAGATCCCCGATCGCGCCATCCGGCGCGCGGTCTCGGAGGTGAGCTGGCCGGGTCGTCTCGAGACGATCGCGGGCAGGCCCGCGCTGCTCCTCGACGCCGCGCACAACCCCGACGGAGCCGCGGCGCTGGCCGCGCACCTCGCGTCGCTCCCGCGCGAGGGCCGGCGCGTGCTGCTCTTCGGGGTGATGGCCGACAAGGACTGGCCAGCCATGCTTCGGGCGCTCTCGCCCGAGATCGACGAGCGCGTGTACGTCGCGCCTGGCCTCGGACGCGCGGAGAAGACGATGCACCTCGACGCGTTCGCGCCGGGGCTCGCCGCGCCCACGGTGACCGAGGGCCTCGCCCTCGCGCGCGCGCGCGCAGGAACGCGTGGGCTCGTCGTCGTGGCGGGATCGATCTTCGTGCTCGCGGAGGCGCGCGCCGCCGCGCTGGGGATCGCGCAGGAGCCGCCCATCGCGATGTAGTGCGGGGGCCTCCCCCTACTCCGCCCGGAGGTGCTCGGTGAGCATCGCGTCCATCCTCGTCGCCTCCTCGATCTTCGGGCCGGCCTGGACGCTCTCGCCCTCGGTGCGCGCGATCCCCAGCTCGTGCAGCATGCCGAGCGCGTTCTCGAGCTTGGGGCGCACGACGGACTCGCGCAGCGACACCTCGCCGGCGGCGAACGCGCGCCGCCCGGTGGCGAGCGTGGACTTGATCCACTCCTTCTTCGTCGTCGACCTCGTCCCGAGCGCGACGAGCGCCCGGAGCGCCACGCGGTACGCCTCGACGTAGGTGCGGAGCATCCCCTCGTAGAGCGCCAGGCGGCCGCGGGGCTCGGCGTCTGCGCGCCGCACGCGGTCAGCCTCCCAGACGACCTCGTCGGACTCGATCATCCGAGACAGCGCGTCCGAGAAGATGGCCTCGAACTCCGCGTCGGCGCGGTACATGAACTCCAGCTTGAAGAGGCGCGAGAGCGCGCGGACGCGGTCGCGCAGCGCCACGAGCGTCGTGTCCCAGCCCAGCGCGGCGAGCGACGTGGCGACGAGCGCGCTCGGCACGAAGAAGTGGAGCACGACGTTCTTGTGGTACTCGAGCGCCATCCGCCGATCGTCGGGGACGAGGTAGACGCGCTCGACGCGCGAAGTGTCGCCCGCCGCGCGAGCGCCCTTCTCGCTCCCGGACGCGCGGAGAAGCCCGCTTCGCGGACGCGACACGGTCGTGTCGGCCGGGCTCTGCCCCGCACTGCGGTCGACCGTCAGCAGCTTCGCGTCGACGAAGAGCTGGATCGCGCTCTCGAGCGCGTCGTGTCGCAGATCGCCGCGCCGATCCACGAGCGCGCGCGCGACCCGGGCGCCGTGCCGCTGGAAGAGCACGAGCAGCTCGCGCGCGCGCGCCATCAGCTCGCCGTGCGAGATCCCCCGCCCACGCTGCGACATCAGCGCGGACGCGGTCAGCGCAGCCGGCGTCACCATCGTCACGCGGTTGATCTCGTAGGTCACGCGGTGCGCGACCCGCTGCACGAGCGCGCGCCGCTCCGGAGGAGAGAGGTCGCGCTCGCTCCCCTTCATCGCGCGAAACGGCAGGATCTCCCCGAACTGGAGGTACAGGCGACCGTACTTCGAGCGAAGGATCCGCCCGCTCCCGAGCAAGCCGCCCACGCTCTCGGCCTTCTTCTCGCCGCCCTCGAGCTCGTGGACGTACGAGCCTTCCTCGATGATCCGCTCGTAGCCGATCGAGACCGGCACGAACTGGATGTCGTGGTCGTCGAGCTTGAGCGCCGCGTCCACGATCATCGAGAGGATCCCGAGCTTCGGCGGCAGGAGCTTGCCCGTGCGGGAGCGTCCGCCCTCGATGAAGAGCTCGAGGTGGTGACCCTCGACGAGCACCTTGCGCACGTACGCGTCCACGAGCTGCGGATAGAGCTTCTTGCCCTTGAAGCTCCGCTTGATGAAGAACGCCCCGCTCCGCCGCAAGAGCGCGCCGAGCGGGAAGAACGAGAGGTTGTCGCCGGCGGCGATCAGCGGCGGGGCCAGGCCGCGCGCGTAGAGCACGTCCGAGATGATGAGGTAGTCGATGTGGCTCTTGTGCGAGGGGAGGAACACGAGGGGGCCCTTGCGCGCGGCCTCGCGCACTCGCTCGAGGCCGTCCTCGTCCACCACCAGGCCGTCGTAGATGCGGTTCCAGAGCGGGGCCAGCGCACGGTGGAAGAGGTCGAGCGTCGCCATGTCGGGCGCGGCACAGAGCTGCTGCAGCTCCCGATCTGCCTCGGCCCGTACGAGCTCCAGCGATCGGCCGTTCTCCTTGGCGGCGTCGGCCATCTGCTGACGCACTCGGGGGCTGCGGAGGATCTCCTCGCGGACGCGCACCGCCGTCTTCTTCGTCGGTCCGAGCACGACCGTCCGCTCGCGCTCGAGCCGTCGCAGGAGCGCGTAGCGGACGCGATCGGCAGCCTCGGCGTCGGTCAGATCCTGGTGATCGCGGAGGAGATCGGCGAGATCGAAGGGCTCGCCGGCGGTGAGCAGCGCGTTGCGGAAGTTGAACACGAACTGGAGGAACGTCCTCACGCGCCCCGGCCACTCGCTCGGGCCGAAGAGCAGGTCGACCACGCTCTTCTTGCTGGTGGGCGGGCGCTTGGTCCACACGATGGTCTGCGGCAAGAGGCGAATCGGGCGCGCGATCTTGCGCTGCAGCTCGACGAGCGCGCGGACGAGGTCGAGCTCGAGCGCCTCGCCCTTGCGCTTGCCGCTCGCGAACTGGGGCGGACGGCGCAAGAAGAGGAGCGCGGAGTGCCCGCCGTGGAGGCACTCCGCGAGCGCGCGATCCTCCGGGATCGGCGCCTTGAGGCGCAGGCGGCGCGAGCCCCGGCCGAAGGGCTCGACGATCGACATGCCGAGGTCGTTCGTGAACTGGATCGGGGGCAGCCCGTGCTCCTTCGTCAGGAAGTCGAGCGCGAGGAAGTCGAGGAACGAGACGGCACGGCCGATGTACACGACCTGCCCGTCCTCGGCGGCGTCGCGCACGCGGCCGGCCCAGCTGGCGTCGATCTGAACGCGCGAGAAGAACCGGCGGTAGATGCGCTGCCAGAGCGGGCTCGGCTCGTAGACGATGGGGCGGTACCCGCCGGTCTCGTCCGGCGCCGGACGCGCGCGGGCGGGCTCCTCGACGGACTTCGCCGCCGTCGCGCTCGCGCTGCTCGCGACCTCGTCCCTCATCGCCATGTCAGGCTAACACGCGGTACCCGCGCTTCATCCGCGAGCGGCCAGCGCAGCCAGCTTCGTGACGGTGTTGAGGTTACGCATCGTCCCGGCCGTGCCGAGGACCCTCTCGAGGTACGCCATCGTGAGCTTCGACCTGCCGGCGCCGTTCGGGAGGAAGAGGTGCAGATCGCGCCCGCGCGCGCGCCACGCGTCGCCGGGCGAGCGAGATGGGTCGAGCCGCGCCACCGCGGCCTTCGCGGGCGCCTCGAGCAGGAACACCACGTGAAGCCGCGTGGGGTCCGCGCCGCGATCGGCGAAGGCGTGGGCGCGCGCCACCGCGGCGAGCTCCGCGGGCGTGCGCAGGATCACCGTCGTGTGCAGGCCGTGCTCCTCGCGCAGCCCGGCCTCGATCTTCTCGGCCACGCCGGCGACGCCCGGCGCGTCGAAGAGCACGTTGCCCGTCTGGATGAAGGTCTCGACGTCGGCGAAGCCGAGCTTCGCGACGAGCGCACGCAGCGCGGCCATCGGGAGCTTCCCCGTCCCGCCCACGTTCACCGCCCGCAGCAGCCCGACCAGCCTCATCGCTTCGACCGCCAGGAGCGTGCGTGCGGCGGCGCCACGCGCGCCTCGAAGCGACGGTCGCGCAGATCGACGACGACGCGCGGCTCGGCGAGACGTGCCGGCGTGCGCCGCTGCCGGAAGAGCACGCCCTCGCGCGCGAAGAGCAGATCGCCGTTGCGATCCCAGCTCGCCCACTCCGTCCGCCCCAGGTCCGCCACGATCTCCTCGTCTCCGCCGCGCCCGACGCGCAGGACGCGGTGCGCCACGACGTACCAGTCGCTCTGGCGCTCGGCCACCGACACGATCTCCATCCGTAGCTCGAGCGTCGGCTCCGACGGACGCGCGAGCGCGAAGACGCGCGGCCGCCCCGGCACGGCCCGCCAGCCATCCCGGGCGAGGCGCATCCCCAGCAGCGGAAAGTCCTCGCCGCCGCGCGAGCGCAGCCCCATCTCGCGCACGCGCAGCTCCGGCGGCAGCGGCGTGCCGGGGTCCGCGATCGCGGCGCCGTACGGGTGGTTGAGCACGACGCTCCGCCGCGACTCCCAGAGCCCCCCGCCGCCCCAGGCATCGCCCTTGGGAAACAGGACCAGCGCGTGGAGCCAGGGCGGCGTCGAGATCGCCGACCAGGTCGGCATCGCACGCCTGCGGTACTGCGCGGCGAAGTACAAGAGCTTCGTCCCGTCGGGGCTGAGATCCGCGCGCCGCTCGTAGATCCGGCCCTTCAGCCACTGTCCCTCCTCGATCTCGTCCGTGTCGGTGTGCCAGAGCGCGAGCATCACGTGCGCGCTCGGACCCCGGCGCAAGATCACCGCCCGCGGCGCGTCGCGCGCGAGGATCACGTAGAGCCGACACTTCGGCGTTTCGAGGCGCGCCATCAGCGCTCAGCGGAAGACCTCGGCGACGCGCTCGGCGTCGATCCCACGCTCCGCCGCCTTCGCCGCGTCCACGACGACGGTCCCGAGCACCCGATCGTGGCCGCAGCGGCGCTCCGCCCCGAAGATCATCAGCGCGTTGATGATGCCCAGGATCCGGGTGGCGTTCGCCACGAGGATCAAGAGGTCGCGCCCGAGGAAGCCGCGGACGAAGCCGACCGGCGTCCCGTCCAGGCGCAGCACGCGCGTGCCCGAGACGCGCTTGCCCAGCGTCCGCCCCGTGCCCCGGAAGGAGAACCACTGGATGCCCAGCCAGATCGCGACCCCGAGCAGCACGAACGGGATCGGGTGACGCGTGTCGATGCCGACGAAGATGCAGATGCCGAGGGGCAGCAGCAGGACGAGGTTGTCGACGAAGCGCCCGACGAAGCGTGCCCCGGGCGTCGCGAGGTCCTCGGGCTGGTAGTGGATGGCGGCGGGGTCCACCGATCTGGTGTACAGGGACGCCCTGGCGCCCGGCAAGCGCCCCGCGAGGGCCCGACACGCCTTGACACGCCGGGAGCCCGCCGCTAAACGTTCGGCCCTTTTTCGGCAGACCCACGAGTAAAAACATGCCCGCGCTCAGCACGAGCACCACGTCGGTGCAGTCCCAGGAAATCACCCGCAAGTGGTGGATCGTCGACGCGACGGACCAGCCGCTCGGCCGCCTCAGCTCGCGCATCGCGAGCGTGCTCCGCGGCAAGCACACGCCGGCATACACGAAGCACAACGACACCGGCGACTACGTCGTCGTGATCAACGCCGAGAAGGTGCGCCTCACCGGCAACAAGCTCGACGGCAAGTTCTTCTACAAGCACTCGGCGATCCCGGGCGGCTTCCGCGCCGAGCCCTACCGCTCGGTCCTCGCGCGCAAGCCCGAGCTCGCGCTCGAGAAGGCCGTCAAGGGGATGCTGCCCAAGACGCCGCTCGGCAAGAAGATGCACGACAAGCTCAAGGTCTACGCGGGCTCGAGCCACCCGCATGCGGCGCAGAAGCCTGCCGCGTTCACGTTTTGACGCGAGAGCGTCGAGCTAGATGATCGAGAGAGAGACGAGAGACATGCCGCAGCCGACGATCCACGGGAAGCAGTACGGAACGGGCAAGCGCAAGCGCGCGATCGCCCGCGTGTTCCTCACCAAGGGCGAGGGCACGATCACGGTCAACGGGCGCACGCTCGAGGACTACTTCCCGCGCGAGACGTCGCGCATGATCGTCCGCCAGGCGTTCGAGGTCTCCGAGAAGGTCGGCCAGTTCGACGTCTACGCGACGACGAACGGGGGCGGCGTCGCGGCGCAGGCCGAGGCCATCCGGCACGGCATCTCGCGGGCGCTGCTGCACGTCGATCTCGCGCTCCGGCCGCCGCTCAAGCGGGCGGGCCTTCTCACGCGTGACTCGCGCGAGAAGGAGCGCAAGAAGCCCGGTCAGCCGGGCGCCCGCAAGAAGTTCCAGTTCAGCAAGCGCTGAGCGCGCCGCCCGGGCGCAGCCAGAGCATCCAGAGCGAAGGCCGCGGCGCGAGACGCTGCGGCCTTCTTCGTTTTTGTTGCTAAGGAGCGCAGGCATGCAGGAGCGGATTCGCGTCTCGATCCTCGGCGCGAGCGGATACACCGGCGCGGAGCTCGCGCGGCTCCTGCTCGGACACCCGCACGTCGCGATCGCGGAGCTGGTGGGGCATGGCAAGGCCGGGCAGCCGGTCGCGGCCGTCCTGCCGGCCCTGGCCGGCCTCGTCGGCGGCGAGGTCCTGGCGCACGACGCAGAGCGGACCGCGGAGGCGGCCGACGCGGTGTTCTCGTGCCTCCCCCACGGCGCGAGCGCCAAGCTCTGCTCCGAGCTGCGCGCCAGGGGCAAGGTCGTCTTCGACCTGTCGGCCGACTTCAGGCTGCACGACGTCGCCGAGCACGAGCGCTGGTACGGCCACCACGGCGCGCCCGAGCTCGCGGCCGCCGCGGTCTACGGCCTTCCCGAGCTGCACCGCGCCGCGATCGCCAGGGCCGACCTGATCGCGGTGCCGGGCTGCTTCCCCACTGCGTCGATCCTGCCCCTCGCGCCGCTCGCGGCGCAGGGCTGGCTCGATGGCGCACCCCTGGTGATCGACGCCAAGAGCGGCGTCTCGGGGGCGGGGCGCACCCCCGGCGAGCGGACCCACTTCCCGGAGACGAGCGAGGGCATCCGCGCGTACAAGATCGCCGGGAGCCACCGGCACACGCCGGAGATCGAGCAAGAGATCGGGGCGCTCGCCGGCCGCAGCGTCCGGGTCGTCTTCACGCCTCACCTGGTGCCGATGACACGCGGGATCCTCTCGACGTCGTACGTGCGGCTTCCGGCCGGCGTGAGCGCGCAGACCGCGACCGACGCCGCGCGCGCGACGTACGCGGGATCGCCCAGCGTGTTCGTCCACGACCCCGGCGCGTGCCCCGACACGCTCTGGGTCCGGGGGAGCAACCGCGCACACGTCTCCTACACGCTCGACGAGCGCACCGGCTGGCTGCTCGCGCAGGGAGCCATCGACAACCTGGTGAAGGGCGCGAGCGGCCAAGCCGTGCAGTGCTTCAACGTGCGCTTCGGCCTCCCGGAGGGCGCGGGCCTCGGCGCGCCGGCGAGCTGGCCGTGACCCGGCGAGCCCGATGAGGATCCTGCACTTCAGCGACGTGCACGTGGACGTGCCGCCCTCAGCCGTGCCGATGCGCGACTGGCTGGGCAAGCGCCTCGTCGGCGGGCTCAACCACGCGCTGCGGCGACGCCCTCACTTCGCCCGCGCCAGGGAGAAGCTCGCGCGCCTCGTCGAGCTCGCGACCGCCGAGCAGGTCGACCTCGCCCTCGGCACGGGCGACTTCACGATCCTGGGCACCGAGCCCGAGCTCGCCGCGGCGGCCGCCGCGGTAGCGCCGCTGGCCGCGCTCCCGCTCGGCCTCGTGGTGCTTCCGGGTAACCACGACCTCTACCTGGCCGACGGCGTCCGCGAGGGGCGCTTCGCCAGGCACTTCGACGCCTGGATGCCCACCGACTGCCCGGACCTCGGCGCGGACGACGGCTGGCCGCGTGTGCGCCTCCTGCCGGGCGTCGCGATCGTCTCGGTCGCCAGCGCTCGCCCGAACCCCGAGCCCTGGCGCTCCAGCGGGCGCGTGCCCGACGCGCAGCTCGCAGGCCTGCGGCGCGCGCTCGTCGACCCGCGCCTGCGCGGTCGCTTCGTGATCGTCGCGACACACTACGCGCCGCGCAAGGACGGTGGGCAGCCCGACTCCGCGCTGCACGGGCTCGAGAACGCGGACGCGCTGCTCGAGGCGCTCGGCGACGTGGAGCGCGGCTGCCTCGTGCACGGGCACATCCACAAGCACTACCGGCTCCAGCTCCCGGGCGTCCGGCCCTCGATCCTCTGCGCGGGCAGCACCACGCAAGAGGGACGGGAGGGGCTCTGGGTGCTCGACGTCGACGCGGCCGGAAACGCGATGGCGACGCCGGGAAGATGGGACGACGCGCGCGGCTACGTTCTCGAGACCGCCCTCTCGCGGCCGATCTGACGCCAGGGTCAGCCGCCAAAGGCGAGCATCCAGAGCGGCACGGTGACGACGGACAGCAGCGTGGTCACCAGGATGGCGCGCGAGACCAGCGGGGTGTCTCCCCCGTAGCGCTGCACGAGCGCGGCCGCGCTCAGCGAGACGGGCATCGCCGCGATCAAGAGCTCGGTCGAGCGTGCCTGAGGCGAGAGACCGCCGCTCGCGAGCACGATCGCCATCGCGACGACGAGCGGAGCGGCGAGCATCCGGCCCAGGACGATGGCCTGGAGCGCCCTTCCCCCGGGCCCGGCCGCCACACCCGGCGACGCGAGCTGCGCCCCGATCGCGATCGAGACGAGCGGGATCGTGACCCCGGCGACCGCGTGCATGGCCTCCACGACGACCCGGACGGCTCCGGCCGCGATTGGCTGGCGGGGCATCTCGACGCCCGTCGCGCCGATCACGATCCCCACGAGCGTCGCCCAGAGGCCGGGACTGCGCACGATGGCGCCGAGCGCGGCGACGTCGAAGCGCCCGCTGCGCAGGATGACGATCCCGAGCGTCCACAAGAACACCTGCGCCCCGACGTTGTTCAGGATCACGATCGTCGTGCCGTGCTCGCCGAAGAGCGCCTCCGCGACCGGCAGGGGCAGGAAGATCCAGTTGCCGATCGCGATGGCGAACACGACGGTCGGACGCGCGGCGGGCGGGACGCGCATCGCGCGCGCGAGCGCGACACCCACGAGAGCCGCGAGGCCGAGCGTCCCGAAGCCGAGGCCGACCGCGATCCAGCCCTGCGCGACCGTGGCCCCGTCCGAGCGCGCGAGCCCGTCGAGGCAGAGCGCGGGGAACGTGACGTCGGCCACCAGGCGGCTCAGCGCCCTGGCCGCACCGTCGTCGAGCAGCCCGCGCCGCCGAGCGAGCGCGCCGACCCCCATGACGGCGAGGACCGCGAGCACGGCCCCGAGCACCACGAGCGAGGTCTGCATCGCGCGCGTGGAGCATGCGCCGAGTTGCGCGCGTTTCGCAACGTTTGCGGCGACAAACTATCTGGTTTCAGGGCCGATTCGTTCGTTTTGCAACTCGGCCGGAACGTGGCAGACGGGCCAGCCATGCAGCTCACCGACGTCCTCAGGAGCGCCAGCCCGAAGAAGGCGCCCGTGCCCGCCGGGCTCACGCCCGCACCGCTCCTCTCGGGCGGTCTGCCGGTCGTCGGTCACACCGTGGAGTTCGTCCGCGGCACGATCGAGCTGCTCGCGCGCGCGAGCCGCGAGCACGGCGAGATCGCGGCGTTCGACGTCGCAGGCCGGCGCATGGTCGCCGTGTTCGGTCCCGAGGCGCACGAGGCCGTCTTCCGCGCGCCCGACGCACACCTGAGCCCGATGGAGGCGTACAAGATCATGACGCCGGTCTTCGGCAAGGACATCGTCTACGACGCTTCGCCGGAGAAGATGGCCGAGCAGCTCAAGATGCTGCTGCCGGCGCTCCAAGACCGGCGCATGCGGACGTACGGCGAGGCGGTCGTCCTCGAGACCGAGGATGCGACGCGCGCCTGGGGGCAGACCGGCGTGATCGAATTCGTCGAGCTCTGCCGCGCGCTCACGAGCTTCACGTCCAGCCGCTGCCTCCTCGGCAAGGAATTCCGCGAGGGGATGAGCGAGGAGTTCGCGCGCGTGTACCACGACCTCGAGGGAGGCGTGACGCCGCTCGCGTACGTCAACGCTCACCTACCGATCCCGAGCTTCCGCAAGCGCGACAAGGCCCGCGTGCGGATGGTCGAGATGATCTCCGAGATCGTTCGGGACCGGAAGAAGCACGACCGCAAGGGCGAGGACTTCCTGCAGACGCTCATGGACTCGACGTACGCCGACGGCCGCGCGCTCAACGACGACGAGATCACGGGGCTCTTGCTCGCGGCCATCTTCGCGGGCCACCACACCAGCTCCGTGACGACGGCGTGGACCCTCCTCGAGCTCCTGCAGAACCCGATCACGCTGGGGCGCGCGGTGGAGGAGGTCGATCGCGTGTTCGGCGGCGGGCGCCCCGTGAGCCACGCGGCGCTGCGCGAGCTCACCTATCTCGAGTGCTGCGTGAAGGAGGCGCTGCGGATGCACCCGCCGCTCTTCATGCTCGTGCGCGTCGCGATGCAGGACTTCACGTACAAGTCGTTCTTCATCCCGGAGGGCACCTGGGTCGTGGTCTCGCCCACCGTGTCCCACCGCCTCGCGGCCGTGTTCCCCGAGCCGGACACGTTCGATCCCGAGCGCTTCCTGCCGCCACGGAGCGAGGACAAGAAGGACTTCGCGTACATCGCGTTCGGCGGCGGCCGCCACAAGTGCCTCGGCAACGCGTTCGCGATCCTCCAGATCAAGGCCATCCTCGCGCTGTTCCTGGGGCAGTTCGAATTCGGGCTCTGCGGCGACGCGATCCAGGCCGACTTCCGCGGGCTCGTGATCGGCCCGAAGGAGCCGTGTCGCGTCCGGTACCGTCGCCGTGCCCGCCCGAGCGTCACGATGGCCATGGGCGCGGAGCTGAGCCAGCTCGCCGCGAGCGCGGCCGCGCCGGCAGGGCCGAGCGACGCCGCGAGGGCGGCCGCCGCCGGGTGCCCGGCACACGTCCACGCGCCGGAGCGCGGAGCGAGCGAGGCTGCTGCCGCCGACGCCACGACCCTGCGCATCCGCGTCGACCGCGACCTCTGCCAGGGTCACGCGGTGTGCGTCGGCGAGGCGCCCGAAGTGTTCGCCCTCGGGCGCGACAACAAGGTGATGCTCAAGGTGCCCCAGCCTCCGGCGGAGCTGCACGCGAAGGTCCGCGCGGCCGCGCAGCACTGCCCCACGCGGACGATCCGGATCGAGGAGTCGTGAGGGCCGCGGCGCGCTTGCGCGTCAGGCCTTCCGCGTGACCTTGAGGCTGGAGGCGTCCATCTCGGAGGTCTTCGCGTTCGGATCGGGATCGGTCCGCATCAGCTCCGGCGCAGCGAGGCGCGGGTCGCCCATCTCGCCCCGGAACATCGCGTGGACGTTCGGAGCCTCGACGGCGATCCACGCGGCCGACTCGTCGAAGTCGAGCACGAGCGCGTCCGAGATGGTCGAGCCGCTCTCGAGCATCTTCTTGCACGCCTTGTGGAGGCGCACGTAGGTGTCGAGCCGGCGCTCGAACTCGGGCCGGGCGAGGTTCTTGACCATGTGCTTGCCGAACTTCACGAACGCGCCCTCGGCGCGCTCTCCGAAGCGCTCGGCGAAGCGCTGGGTGTACATCACGTAGGCGGCGTCGTAGTCGATCTCGAATTCAGCGGCTGCCACAGCGGACGAACGGTACCACACGCCTCAGGGCGCGTGGGCCAGGCCGATCGCGGCGTAGGGGTCGCGTATGCGCGCCACCGAGCCGTGGAAGTGCGTGTCGAGGAAGTCGAGCCACGCCGACACCCCCACGTCCGAGTCGCCGACGTTGCTGTGGGTCGCCATCTCGCTGCCGCCCATGCCGTCGCCGACGACGTCGAACTGCAGGATCCCGCCGGTGACCGCGGTCCCCGAGCCCGAGGAGAAGTTCCCCATGATCGGGCCCGCGACCGTGGTGAGCCCGGGTACGGGATCGAGCTCCGGCTCGACGATGGGCACACCGTCGAGCGCGCGCGCCAGGACGTAGTTCGACACGTTGCCGACCGTGTCGTCGTCGAGGACGATGCCCGTCAGGATGCTCTGGGGCCGCGGCGCGCTGACCAGCCGGTTCCGGAGCAGGTGCCCGGCGTAGCTCGCCGAGTCGCCGCGCTCGATGATCGTCTGCAGGACGGGGAAGAACCTGCGGACGTCGCCCTCCGTCGTCCCGCGCGGGCGCGCGGCCGAGATCAGCGGGCCGAACTGCGGGCCGTCGGAGATGATCGACGACACGCGGCCGCCGGGCACCACGAGCACGCCCGCCGTCAGCTCGTCGGCGAGCGCGAGCAGCTCGGGGCCCATGATCCCGCCGAGGGAGACGCCGAGGTAGGCGTAGCGCGTGGTGTCGAGATCGACCGTCCCGTCTCGGTCGACGTCGGGGTGCGCGAGCAGGAGCCGGAGCAGCTGCAGCTTGTCGAACGTGCTGCCGCGGAAGTTGTCGCGCAGGCGCGCGGCCTCGAGCGCCCGCGTGCTCGCCATGTCGAGGTTCAGGCCGAAGAAGTCGAACACGGTGTTGAGCGCGTCGCCCGGATGCTGAGCCGTCGGGTGCTCGCCGTGCGCCTGGGCGTCGATCGCGATGGTGGCGATCCCCATGGGCGCGGCGAATTCCGCGAGCACCCGGCCCTGATCGCGCCCGCCGCTCAGGCCGTGCCCGTAGATCAGCATCGGGGCGGGCGCCGTGGCGTGCAGCGGCAGCCACATCGAGACGGGCAGCACGTAGCTCGACACCGGAGCCGCCGGAGCGCCAGCCGTGCGCCGCAGCACGCCGTCCGCGCCGCGGTAGTCCCCGGCGACGAAGCTCCCCTCGCAGTGGCGCCAGCTCGCCTCGTCCACGCAGGTCGGCGTCACCATCCAGTCGAAGCTCCGCGTCGCGACGTCGGCCGCGACCGCGATCGAGTCCGGCGTCGTCGACTGCGTCGGGTACGCGACGAAGCCCACGAGGTCGGCCGTCGAGGTGATCGCGCCCAGGCTCGTCAGCGCCGCGATGGCGGCCTGCGCGCGCGCCGAGGGCGCCGCGAGCTCGGCCCTCAGATCGGACGAGGGCTCGAGACAGCCGCCGGCCGCGTCGGTCAGCGAGCGCGTCGCGAACGCCGCGACCTCCGCCTGCTCGGGCAGCGGCGTCAGCGGCTCGAGCAGCAGCGTGGCTCCGCCGTCCGTCGTGTGCAGCAGCGCCGGCACGAAGCGGGCGGGCCCGGGCGAGACGACGACGAACCCGGCCCCCTCGGCCGTGGTCAGCGGCCGCGCGGCCAGCATCGCGTCGTCGAAGTGGCGCGCGAACGAGAAGAACGCCTCGGCGGTGATCCCGAACCCGTCGACCGTCGAGAGGTCGTCCGTGAACGTCGGCAGGTAACCGGCCAGGCGCATCCCGATCGACGGATGGGTCGTGGGATCGAACGCGAGACGGTACCCGGTCTCGGTGTCCGGATCATCGGTGAGCACCTCGAGCGCGGGCCAGACGGGAATGTCCGTCATGGCCCGCGAGAGCCCGATCGCGCAGCTCGGTCCGCCGTCGCGGCCCACGTCGGCACGGCCGCCGTCGTTCAGCGCATCGACGACGACGGCGGCGTCCATCGGCGGCTGATCGCCGCCGCCGCTACAGCCGGCGAGCAGGGCGCTTCCCATCCCAGCGGCGCCGAGCGCGAGGACCACGAGTGCGCGACGGACTTGGAGCATGGCGACCTCCGACGAGCGCGCATGTTCTCACGAGGCACCGACGCTCGATAGAGCCGTCCACCGGCCCCAGGGCGCTCGTGTACGCTGCAGCGGTGCGGCCCGCCTCCTCGCTCGCCCTGGTGCTCCTGTCGGGATGCTCGCTCTTCGAGGACCCGCCGCCGCCGCCGCCGCCCCGGCCGCCCCCGCCGCCGCCGCCAGCGCCGATCGCCGCGGCGCGCGCGATCGCGACGGCGGCCGCGTTCGACCTGGTGTCCGGCCCCGCGGGCACCTTCCTCGCGTGGGGCGTCCCCGCGAGCGACGGGGCGGGCGTCCGGGTCCTCGAGCTCGGGCCGGGCGGTGCCGCGCGCGGGAGCGAGGCGGAGATCGCCGGCGGGAGCCTCGCGGCGGGCGGCTCCTCGGACCAGGCGCCGAACCAGGTCGTGGAGCTCGCGATGGCCGAGAGCGGGACGCACCTCGGGGTCGCCTGGTCGGTCATCGTCCTGGACGGCCTGCGCACCGAGGCCGCATACGCGGCGACGGCGCCCGCGTTCGGCCGAGCGGTCGAGCTCGCGCCGATGGAGCTCGGCTCGTCGGGGCGCGGCAACCTCGTGGTCGCCGCGCTCGCGAGCGGCGAGCTCTACGTGGCGCACCGGATCATGCGTGGTCCATGTCACGACACCAGCGGGGGTGCGACCGAGTGCGCGCGCTTCGCGCGCACGATGCTTCCCGGCGGCGACTCCGTGCGCGGCGACGGTGCGTCGGAGGTCGCGAGCCCGTGCTCGCCCTTCCTCCCGGGTGCCCTCTCCGGGGGCGGAGGCGCTCAGCCCTGGTTCTACGGCGTCTGCCACGGCGAGAGCCCCGCCACGACGATGTTCGTGATCAACCCGGACCCCGCGAGCCAGTACGCCGCTGCGACCGAGCTGCTCGCCGGCTGCACGCCCGTGTCGATCGCGCGAGCGGACACGGGCGCGGTGCTCCGGGCGCGGTGCGGCGACGACGAGGCCTTCGCGCGGATCGATCCGATGGGCCGCGCGACACACCAGCTGCGGCGCGTGACGCTGACGACCCGATGCGACGCGGGTCGCCCCGTGCTCGAGGCGCGCGAGGGCGAGAGCGCCGTGGCGCGCCGCCTCACCGAGAGCGAGAGCCGCGTCGAGGCATGGCTGCCCCCCGCCCTCGCACCCGAGGGGTCTCGCGCCGTCTGGACGGGCGAGGCGGTGCTCGTCGCGTCGCCGATCGGACCGTCGGGAGGGCGCGAGGTCCTGCTGCGCCGCTACGAGTGCGTCGGTGCCGACCTGCACCGCACGGACCTCTGATCGGCGCCGCGAGCGTGCGTGCCGGGACGCTCAGCCCGCCGCGCGCGCGACGATGACCGAGAGCATGCGCCCGCTGCGCTCACCGTCGCGCCGGTGGGAGTGGAAGCGCTCGGGCTCGCCGAGCGTGCAGCCTCCGACGTCGTCGATGCGCGAGGCGTCGAGCCCGGCGCGCTCGAGCTGGACCCGGATGGCGCGGGCGAGGTCGACGTGCGGACGCGGCGAGCGCGGCAGCACCACGGATGCGTCACTCGCGCGCGCGATCTGCTCGGCGACGTCCTGCCCGACCTCGAAGCGGTCCGGCCGGATGTGCGGCCCGATCACCGCGAGCAGGCGGCCGCGCGTCGCCCGGTCGGGCGCGAGCACCTCGAGGGCGGCGGGCACGACCGCCGCCACGACGCCCCGCCAGCCCGCGTGGATCGCCGCGACGGCCCCGGTCGCCGGATCGGCGACCAGGATCGGAACGCAGTCCGCGGTCCGCACCCCCACGGCGACGCCCGCCGTCCGCGCCACGAGCGCATCGTGGCCGGAGCCCGGCGGCTCCGATCGCCGATCGCGGGTCACGACGTCGGTGTCGAGGACGCTGGCGCCGTGCACCTGCGTCGCCAGCCGGAGCGCCGCGCGCGCGTGGCCGATCGCAGCGGCGAGCAGCTGGTGGTTCTCCTCGACCGCGCGTGGATCGTCACCGAGCGCCCAGCCGACGTTCATCGACGCGTAGGGGCCGACGCTGACGCCGCCGACGCGCGTGGAGAAGCCGTGTGCGAAGCCGCTCGCGTCGAGGAGCGGCGAGCGGAGGATCAGGGGGGCGTCGGACACGCGCCGACCCTAGCGCGCTCAGGGATAAGGATCGAACCGCTCGGCGCTCTGGCGGTGCGCGTTCATCCTGGCGAGCTCGATCATCGTGAACGAGTCGGGGCTGCTGTCGGGGATCTCGCGCCGGATGAACGCGACGATGGCCTCGCGCGCCGGAGCGCCCTCGTCGCCGTCGGCGCACTCGTCCCAGAGCTCGAAGATGGCCCTTCGCCGATCGGCGGCGGGCCGGCTCGCGTCTTCCCAGAGCGTCCGCACCTGCGAGCGCACGCCCGTCAGCGAGTGCGCCTGCTGCTGCGCGCGCGCCTGCGTCTCGAGGCGCTCGCGCAGGGTCTCGCTCTGCTCCATGAACCACTCGCGCTCGGCCTGATACGGATCTTGTCCGGCGCTGTGCATGATGGCGTCGGTGATGTCGAAGCCGCCGGAGCCGTGCGCCCAGTCGACGCTGATGTCGGGGTGATCGCTGAACGTGACCGAGCCGTCGGGGTGGATGACCGCCTCGAACCCGCTTCCCTGCCAGTGGTACGTGCCGTCGGTACGCGGCACGGGGTGGAACGAGCGGTGCGTGATGTACGTCTTGGCGGCGGCCGCGGCGCCGAGATAGGCCTCCGTCTGCGCGACGGCCTCCTCCGCGGTGGGCCCGTGCTCCGGGCCCTCGGGGTTCAGCTCGGCCGGGGGCCCCGGCTGCGAGGGACCCGTGTCGTCGTGGAGCGCCGACGCCGCGGCGATGTGCGCCGGGTCGAGCAGCTCGTGCAGCTGCTCGGGCGTGACCGGGACCGTGTCGTGCGGCGTCGGCTCGTGCGCGCCGTCGAGCGGGATCGCCACGAGCGGTGTGGTCGGCGCGAGCTCGGGTGTCGTCGGGGAGCTCGCCGTGGTCGCCGGCATCGCGTCCGGGTGACGGGGCCGCACGACCGCCCCGATCGGCGGCGTGTCCGGGGGCGTGACGACGAGCGCGGGCGGCGGCGGAGGGGGCGGCGCGTCCGCGATGTCGATGGCGATCTCGTCGGCCTGCCGGATCAGGATCTCCGCCGGGGCCGGCGCCAGGACGAGCAGCAGCGCCGCGAGGCCATGCCCCACGAGCGAGATGCTCGCCGAGATGCCCAGCTTGTTCCGATCCGAGACCACGCGCACTTCTACTCTCGACAGTGTACGGGACGCGGGGCCGATAGCTTGGCCCCCGCGGCGGTGTGTAGCGGAGATCGACCGCCTTCAAGCAGAAACCCGCGGCTTTCCGGCGGGACGCGCCGCGCGGCGAACGACCGATGTTTGCGCGCCCGCGTCGCCGGGCCTACGTTCGCCCACCTCCGAGGACCCATGGCCCTGCCCTTCCCTTCGCTCGAGTGGACCCACGCATTTCGTGACGCCGTCAACGCCAACGCGGCCTACCGGCAGGCCGGCAAGGACTGGGTCCACGGCAAGGTCGCCTACGTGATCAAGGCCGACGCGCGCCTCGGCACGGACAAGGACATGGCCATGGTGCTCGACCTGCACCAAGGCGCGTGCCGCGGCGCCGAGTACGTGGACGGCGAGACGGCCAAGGCGGCCGACTTCGTGATCGTCGCCGAGTACCCGAAGTGGCGCGAGGTGCTCGGCGGCGCGGTCGATCCGACCAAGGCCATGATGCAGAACAAGCTCAAGCTGGAGAAGGGGCACCTGCCGACGATCGTGAAGTTCGTCATCGCGAGCAAGGAGCTCGTCCGGAGCGCGCTCGCGATCGACACCGCGTATCCCCCCGTCTGATGGCCACGATCGACGTCGCCCCGTCGGCCGAGGACAACGGCCTGGCGAACATGCTGGCCACCATCATGCGCCAGAACCTCGAGGACCACCCGGACCGTGCGCGCGTGCTCGACGGACTCGTCGGACGGCTGGCGATCTTCGCGGAGGACGCGGACGTCGCCGTCACCTGGGTCTTCGAGCGCGGCCGCGCCACCGTGCACGACGGGGTCATCGGCATCCCCGATCTCACCATCCGGGGCGGCTTCGAGCCGATCGGCGACATGTCGCGGATGGAGAACCTGAAGGGGCGCGTGCTCCATCACTTCCCGGACCCGCGCGGCGAGGTGAACCGCTCGATGTGGAGGGCCGTCCGGAGTGGTCAGCTCCGC
Source organism: Sandaracinaceae bacterium (assembly GCA_044220955.1). Taxonomy (GTDB): domain Bacteria; phylum Myxococcota_A; class Polyangia; order Polyangiales; family Sandaracinaceae; genus JBBSAT01. The sequence goes on along the minus strand of JBGAQA010000024.1, from coordinate 55,214 downwards.
GTCCACGGCCTGCCGCGCGGGCTCCCTCTCTTGCTCGCGTTCGGCGAGGTCATGCAGATCGCCTGACCGAACGGCGTTTACCTGGGGTGCCGGGGGCCGCTATCGTTGCCCCGTGGCGGAGCGCGGCGACGACCTGATCGGTCGCTCCCTCGAGGGGTACCGTGTCGAGTACCGCCTCGGGGCGGGCGCGACCGGCGTCGTCTTTCGCGCGCGACACGACGGACAGATGGCGCCCGTCGCGCTGAAGGTGCTCCACGACACGCTCGGGACCATCACCTCGCTCAAGCGCCGCTTCGAGCGCGAGGCGCGGGTGCTGAGCAAGCTCGAGCACCCGAACATCGTCCACATCACCGACTTCGGCGTGGTCGACAACCTCACGTTCATCGCGATGGAGCTGCTCGAGGGGCTCACGCTCGAGGACGTGCTCGACGAGGCGCCGGTCGATCCCGAGCGCGGGCTGGACATCGCGGCCGAGGTGCTCGAGGGCCTCGCGTACGCGCACGAACAGCACGTCGTGCACCGCGACCTGAAGCCCGCGAACGTGTTCCTGTGCCTGGGTGGGCGTGACGGCGATCCTGCCAAGGACTCGGTGAAGCTGCTCGACTTCGGCCTCGCGAAGATCCTCTCCGACGACGAGGTCGCCGAGGACGGCACGCTCACGCGCCGGGGACGCATCGTCGGCACGCCCGCGTACATGGCGCCCGAGCAGATCACGGGCGTCTCGCTCGACGTCCGCGCCGACGTCTATGCGCTCGGCGTGCTCCTCTACGAGCTGCTCGCCGACCGCCGGCCCTTCCTCTCCGAGCGGCGCTCGGAGCTGCTTCGCGCGCACCTGCTCGAGCCGCCGCCACCCCTCACCGTCGCGCGCGAGGGGCTGGTCGTGCATCCGGAGCTCGAGGGGCTGGTGATGAAGGCGCTCGCGAAGGATCCGGCGATGCGCTTCGCGAACGGCAAGGAGATGCTCGAGGCCGTCCGGCGGCTGCCCCCGAAGTGCGTGCGGTTCGGGGCGGCGCTGGCGCCGAACGTGCTGCGCAGCCGCTCCGGTGCGACGAGCGAGGTCATCTCGGCCAGCGAGCGTCGCAAGGTGAGCGCAGAGCTCGCGCCGCCGGCGGGCGGGCTCGCGCCGCCGGCGAGCGGGCTCGCTCCGCTGCCGGACCCGGCACCCGCCAGCGCCGCGGCAGGCGCCCCCGCCGCTCCCGTGCCCCTCGCCGCGCCCGCCCCGGCAGCCCTGGCCGCGCCGCCCGCGGACACCGTCCGCGCGCCGCCGGCGGCGGTCGCCGCCGTGCCCACCGCCGCGCCCGCCGCCGAGGTGCGCCCGCCCGCGACTCCCCTCGGGCTGCCCCCGGCAGCGGCGGCAGCGGCGGTGCGGCCCGCGCCAGCCCCTTCGTCGCCCGCCATCCCGACGCTCGTGCTCTACGGCCTCGCGGCCAGTCTCTTCGCTGCGGCTGCCGTGCTGTGGTGGACGGTCGGTCCGTGACCACCCCGGCACGCTCGTTCACGTCCTGAGAACGGGAGTTCGCGCGCGTCGGCGGCGACCCCAGGGAAACGCGGTGATCGTGGGGCGCCGCCGCCGGCACGGGGCCTGCTTCGCGTGGCGGGTGGAGGTGCTTCCCATGTCCCGTACGCTCGGCATCCTCGGCTTCACCCTCGCGCTCGCCCTGCCCACCATGGCATCGGCTCAGACGGTCGTGACGCCCACGGGGCAGACGACGACCGAGCAGCGACAGCGGGACCAGGAGACCCGATACCAGCAGGCGATCGCGGCCGGTCGGATCGACGCACGCGAGGCGGCGGTGCTGAACCAGCAGATGCTGCGCATCCAGCAGTATCAGGAGCGCGCCTACTCGGACGGCCTGCTGACGCTGCGCGAGCAGGCTCGGCTCGGACGCTTCCAGGATCGCTACGAGCGCCTGCTGGCCCGCGCCGTCGGGCGCTGACGCGGCCCCGCAGGCCTTGACTTCGGAGCATCGCCGAATACAGTCCGCCCCCTGCTACGCGGAAGTGGCGGAATTGGCAGACGCACCAGACTAAGGATCTGGCGGGTAACCCCCGTGGAGGTTCAAGTCCTCTCTTCCGCATCCTCGAACGGCGCCTGGGTCAGCCCAGGCGCCGTTCGTCTTTGCTGGGTCAGTCGTCGTCCTCGGCGCCCTCGTCCTGGGCCGTGATTCCGTACTTCTTCATCAGCTTACGGAAGTACTTGCGGTCGATCTCCGCCTCGCGCGCCGCGTGCGAGATGTTGCCGTTGTTCTTGCGGAGCAGGCTGGCGATGTAGTCGCGCTCGAAGCTCGCGATCCAGCGCTCCTTGGCGTCCTTGAACGTCCCTTCCGCCAGCCGCGGGTCCGAGGCGCCTGGGCGCATGTCGGGGAGCGCGATCGCGTGGTCCGTCGGCGCGGCGTCGTGCGCGGACACGGGCAGCCCCGCGCCGCGCGGCCAGGCGATGTGCTCGGGGAGATCCGCGAGCTCGATCGTGTCGCTCTCCGAGAAGCTCACGGCCCGCTCGATCACGTTGTGGAGCTCGCGAACGTTGCCAGGCCAGCCGTACTCGGCGAGACGATCGAGCACGCCGGGCGCGAGGTTGGCGATCTTGCGGTTGCCCTCGCGGTCGCGGTTGAAGCTACCGTGCTCGAGGAAGTGGCGCGCGAGCAGCCGGACGTCCTCCTTGCGCTCCCGCAGAGCCGGGAGCTTCACGCGGACGACGGTGAGGCGGTAGAAGAGGTCCTCTCGGAAGCGCCCGGCCTTCACCTCTTCCTCGAGGTTTCGGTTCGTCGCGGCCACGATGCGGACGTCGACCTTGATGGGCTTGGTCCCGCCCACGCGCTTGATCTCGCGCTGCTCGAGCACGCGCAGCAGCTTCGGCTGCAGATCGAGCTGGAGCTCGCCGAGCTCGTCGAGGAACACGGTGCCGCCGTTGGCGAGCTCGAACACGCCCTGCCGCGACGCGTGCGCACCGGTGAACGAGCCCTTCTCGTGGCCGAAGAGCTCGCTCTCGATGAGGTTCTCGGGCACCGCCCCGCAGTCGAACACCATGAAGGGCCCGTCCTTGCGGCGCGAGGCCCCGTGCACGCTCCGCGCGACGACGTCCTTGCCGGTGCCGGTCTCGCCCTCGATGACGACGGTCGCGTCGGTCGGGCTGATCTTCTCGAGGATCGAGTAGATCTCGCGCATCCGCCGGTCGCGCCCGACGATCTCGCCGAAGCGATCGCGCTCGGAAGGTACGATGCGGACGCGCTCGTCGACGGGGGAGAAGCGCACCTCGGTCTTGCCGAGCGTGATGACGTGGTTCGGGTTCAGCCACGCCTCGCGGATGCGCACTCGATTCACGAACGTGCCGTTCGTGGAGCCGAGATCCTCGATCATGTACTGGTCCCCGTCGACGTAGATCCGACAATGCGCCCGGCTGACCGTGTCGTCGTCCAGCGAGATGTCGTTCTCCTCCATCGCGCCGAGCGTGATCACGTCCTTGTCGAACGTGTGCTCCGTGATGACGCCACCGCTCGCGACCGCCAGCTTGCAGCGCCGCAGCGTGATCGTCGTGGGGCGCCCGTCGATGTAGGTGATCTTGGTCGCGGTGGCTGCGTGCGGGGCGTCACCGTCGTCGGTGGGCTTGGCGTCGGCTACCGGCGGTCGTGACTCGCTCATCCGGCGGCAACGCTACCAAAACGCTCGCGCGGGCGCGCTGGAAACTGGCCCTGCCGCGCCATTGCGCGGAATCTGCGGCCATGCCGGTCTGGGCACGCACCGTCGTCCTGCTCGTCGTCTCGAACGTCTTCATGACGTTCGCGTGGTACGGGCACCTGCGCGATCTGCGCGACCGACCGCTCTGGGTGGCGATCGGCGTGAGCTGGGGCATCGCGTTCTTCGAGTACTGCTTCCAGGTCCCCGCGAACCGCATCGGGTTCGGCGCGCTCAGCCTCGGTCAGCTCAAGGTGATCCAGGAGCTGATCACCATGGGCGTCTTCATGGCGTTCGCCGCGTTCTACTTCCGGCGTCCGGTCGGGATGGACTTCGTCTACGCCACGCTCTGCCTCTGCGCAGCGGCGTTCTTCGTCTTCCGCGGCGGCGTGGCCTCGGACTGACGCACGCTCACGCCGCGAGCTGGCGGAGTCGCTGCGTCGGAGAGCGCGTCATGGGGGCCTGCGGCAAGGCCCGCAGGTCGATCCCCAGCTCGAGCCGCGCGCGTCGCTCGAACTCCACGAAGCGGACGCCGGCGGCGTACCCGGGATCTCCGTCGCGCCAGCCCTCGACCACGCGAACGATCTCGCCCTCCGCGTCGAACCAGAGGCCGCTCGAGGGCAGCCGGAACGACATCAGCATGCGCTGGCCGGCGATCACGCCCCGGTCGCACGCGACGAGGCATCCCTGGGCGCTCACGTCGAGGAACCGATCCCCGATCAGCTTGAAGCTCTCGAGATCCACGATCTGCCCGCGCGTGCGAACGACGTGGCGGGTCGTCTTGCGAATCGGAACGCGTGACGTGCTCATGAAGGGCCTCCCAACCGCATCGCCTCGATGCGTTGGTAGGACTTTATCCCACATCCACTCCATGCCCAAGAAACCGCCGGTCGAAGGCCCCGTCAGTCCGCGACGAGGGTCCCGAGGGGGTCCGCGCTCGCCGCGTCCTCGGCCCTCACCTCGCTCTCGTCCTGCGCGTCGTCCTCCGCGTCGTCCTCCGCGTCGTCGTCCGGCGGCACGACGGGCACGGACCAGGGCTCCCGGTATCCGCGGCGGGTCTCGTCGAGCGCGCGGTAGCGCTCGAAGAGCTCCGTCTGGCGCGAGACGAGCGGCACGTCGTGGCCTCGGATGATCACGTGCCGCGCGACCGTGGTGACCTCGAAGGGATCACCGCTCCACACCACGACGTTCGCGATGTGATCGGGAGCGATCGTGCCGTACTGGCCGTCCATCCCGAACACGCGCGCGGGGATCGACGTGACCGCGCGGAGCGCGGCGTCCCAGTTCATCCCGTTGGCGACCGCGTTGCCGGCCTCCTGCCGGAGGTTGTGCACGTCCCAGGCGCCGGGAGACATGATCATCACGTCGACGCCGGCCTGCGCGAGGAGCGCGGCGTTGTCGTAGCGCGTGTGCAGCGCGGAGAAGCGGGTCGGCAGGTTCGCCATCGGCTCGACGATCACGGGCACGTGCGCGGCCTCGATCTCCTGCGCGACCATCCAGCCCTCCTCGACCCCGGAGAGCACCACGCGGAGGCCGTACTCGTCGGCGAGGGCGAGCACGCGCAGGATGTCGCTCGCGCGCGCCGTGCGGACCACGATGGGCAACTCCCCACGCATCGCGGCCCCGACCCGCTCGAGATCCAGGCGCGAGATGTCGGTGTCGCGGAACTGGCCGCGGTCGTACTGCGCGTGCGAGCGCTGGTAGAGGCGCGCGTCGTCGAAGAGCGAGCGTAGAGCCTCGATGGCGGACGAGCGCGCCCCGTGCACCGCCGAGAAGCCCGTGTCGTCGTAGCTGACGTGGAGCGCGGCCGTGTCGTCGCGGACGACCGAGGAGAGGGTGCGGCCGGCGAGGTCGACCCAGGCGCTGGTCCCGGGCACGAGGCCACCCTCGGGGACGCAGAGCGCGGACGTCACACCCCCGAGACGAGCGACCGGGATCAGGGTGGAGAGCGGGTTGTAGCCGTCGGCCGCGGAGAAGGCGGCGCGGATGGCGTCCGCGTCCTCGCCCTCCTGGCCGATGTCCATCGTCGAGGTCTCGAGCTCGATCTCGCCCAGGCCGATCGGCGTCATCAGCGAGATGAGCCCGGCGGTGACGTTCTGTCCGGTCGCATCGATGACGGTGGCGTCGGGCGGGGCCGCCGCGCCCGACGCGACGCTCACGATGCGGTCGCCGCGGATGACGATCGTCGCGTTCTCCAAGTCGTGCCCGTCGCCGAGGCGGAGACGGCCGCCCGTGATCGCGATCGAGGTCTCGATCGCCGAGGCGAGGCCAGTGTGCCCGTGCGCGGGCGGACGGGCGGGCTGCGCCGCCACCGGAGACGGCAGGGCGAGCGTCGCGGCGAGCACGACGAGGATCGAGCGCGAGCTCATCGGCCACCTCCGAGCGTGCTCGCCGGCGGGATGCCGGGCTCTTCGAGGTCCATCCCGACCTCGAAGTCGGTGATCGGCGCGGCCCCGTCCCGCGCGCGGTCGTACTCGAGGATGCCGTCGACGAAGACGAGATCGGCGTGCGTGTAGACGCTGAACGGCGAGCCCGACCACACCACCACGTCCGCGATCCGCCCCTCTTCGAGGGTGCCGACGCGATCGTCGATCCCGAGCGCCCACGCGGGGTTCGCGGTGATCCAGCGCAGCGCCTGGTCGTCCGTGATGGGGATGCCGTGCTCTCGCCCGGCGGTCATCGCCTTGGCCGCCTCCTGCGGCAAGCGCTGGGTGAGCATCGGGCTGTCCGAGTGCACGATGCCGCGCACGCCGGCCTGCGTGAGCAGCGCGAGGTTCTCGGGGATGGCGTCGAACGCCTCGAGCTTGAAGCCCCACCAGTCGGCCCACGTGCTGATCGAGATCTCCTCGGCCGCGAGCAGGTCCCGGATCTTGTAGGCCTCGACCGCGTGGTGAAACGACTGGATGCGGAAGCCGAACTCGTGGCTGATCTCGATCATCCGCGCCATCTCGTCCGCGCGATAGCAATGCATCTGCACCAGCACGCGCCCCTCGATGGCACCGAGCAAGAGCTCGAGGCCGAAGTCGCGCGCCGGCGGGGTGGGCGCCGGGCCCGGATCGGTGGCGTCGTCATCGCCCTCGCCCTCGCCCTCGCCCTCGCCCTCGCCCTCGCCCTCGCCATCGCCATCGCCCTCTCCCTCGCTCGCCGCCGCGTCGACCGCCTCCATCTCCTCCGCCTGGTGCCGCGCCCAGGCGTCCTGGTTGCGCTGCCACTGCTGCTGCTCCTCCTGCCAGTGCGCCCAGCTCTGTCCGTACTCGACCGCGTGCTGGAACGCCTCCCGGTAGCCCGCGATGTTGCCCATCCTCGTCGAGGGGAACTGGTGCTCCGAGCCATAGACCCGCTTGGGGTTCTCGCCGCACGCCATCTTCATCGTGTCGGGCGCCTCGGGGAACTCCATCTCCGTCGCCGCGCGACCGAGGTGCATGTGGATGGTCTCGCCGGCACCGCCGATCAGGTTCGCCGAGCCGGGCAGCACCTGGATCGTCGTGATGCCCGACGCGAGCGCCCGCGCGAGGGCGGGATCCTGGGGCCAGAACGAGTCGATCGCGCGCACCTGTGCAGTGACCGGCGACGTCGCTTCGTTGCCGTCGTCGTGCGCCGTCACCTCCGGCACCGGGTACACGCCCATGTGCGAGTGCGTGTCGATCACGCCCGGCGTCACGAACCTTCCCGTCGCGTCCACGATCGTCGCCCCGCGCGGGACGCTCACGCTCGAGGCCGCACCGACCGCGCGGATGCGGCCGTCCTCGATCAGGACGACGCCGTGCTCGATCACCTGCCCGCTCGCCGTCATCACGGTAGCCCCGGTGATCGCGACGAGAGCCGACTCGATCGTCGGCGCGACCGGGCGCACCGTCTCCCACGGGAGCCGCGGTAGGGGCGGCTCGGGCGGCGGCTCGGCGCGGGCGACGGTGCGAGGGTGCGGTGTCCCGGCGCACCCGAAGGCCGCGAGCGCGGCGATGAGGACGGCGAGCGAGCGAGCACGATTCGTCATGGCGCGCGGAGCATCGCACGCAGGCCGCGCGTTCCGGAAGCCAGGTAGGATGCGGCGTGCCGCTGCTCCGGACGCGCCCCCGCGTGCGCTTGCGCGCCCCTCGCGACGTCGTCCCGGGACGACCCTTCGATGTGGCTGTGCTGCTCGACGCCGAGCGGGAGGTCGAGATCGAGTGGTGCGACCTCGCGCTCGCCGGGCGCCTCGTCTGGGGGGAGGAGGTGCGGACGCTCGCCACGCTCGCCGGGCGCGTCTCCGAGCGACGCGTCCTCTCCGTCGGCACCACGGAGCTGCCCTGCCGGATGACCCTCCCCGCGGACGCGCCGCGCTCGCACCCGGGGCCGGCGACGCGGGTCGTCTACGAGGTGAGCGTCCACGCGTCGATCCCGTGGTGGCCCGACGCGCGCTCGGAGTTCGCGCTGCACGTCGTCGCGCCGCCGAGCGAGCCCGTCGCGGGCACACCCCGCGTGGGCGTCTCACGCATCGAGGGGCCCCAGGCCGGCAGCCCCTACGCCGAGATCGCGATCGGCACCGACACCGTGGAGGTCGGTGGTGTGATCGACGGGACCTTCGTGTTGCGCGACGTGGGGCGCGTCGCCAGCCGCGTCGCCCTCGCGCTCTACGAGGAGCGCGACGGGGTCATGACGCGCGTCGGCGCGTGGAGCGTCGCCCTGGATCGGCCCGGCTCGTTCGCGTTCCGCGTGCCCGATGACCTCACCCCCACGACGCGCATGCCGGGGCTGGATCTCGTCTACCGGCTCGAAGGAGAGGCGCGCGGGCGCTTCGGGCCGGTCGTGTCGGCCTCGCTGCCGATCCGGCTGGTCGACCCGGGCGGCCTCCGCGGCGCGAGGCGCGTCGTGCCCCCTCACGTCGGCGAGGCCCGCCTGCTCGAGCTCTTCACCAGCGTGGGCGCGGCAGAGGGCGCTCGCGTCGAGAGTGGCCCGACCCTCGTGGTCGAGCGCGGCGGGGTCCTCGCCAGGGCGAGCCGCGAGCTGACGCGCGATGGCACCCGCCTCACGGTCCGCGTCGAGATGCCCTCGCTCCACCTGGGGCTGCACGTCCACGAGCCGGCGCTCGCGGCGCTCTCGGTGCAGGGCCGCGCCACCGCGAGGCGCGCGGGCCTCAGCCCCCGCTGCGTGGTCCGCGCGCGCGACCCCAGCCAGGCGGCCGTCCTCGTCGCGCGCATCGCTGGCTTGCTCCGGCGCGCCCGTGCGATCGAGATGACGGACACAACCCTGCGCTACGCGATCGCGACGCCGGCCAACGATCGCGCGAGCGTCGGGCGCGTGGTGCGAGACATGGCGGCGATCGCGGAGGCCCTCGCGCTCGCGCCACCGATGCCGACCGCGCTCGTCGACTCGGCGAGCGCGTGGCGCGCGCTCGCCGAGCGCCTCGCCGGAACGCTCGAGCCTGGACACGCGCGCGTCGTCGCGGCAGGCCCGGACGCGTCGGTCGAGGTCGTGACGCTCTTCGACGACGCAGGCACGCCGAGCGGCACCCTCGTCTCGGTGCGGCCGGCGCTGGAGCTGCGCCTCGAGCAGCCGGTCACCACCGACGCGGAAGGCATCGCGGAGGCGACGGCCGCGCGGCTCGCGCCCGGGGCACGGGAGGCGCTCGGCCGGCTGGCGCGCTTCGGGCACGTGCGCGTGGACGCGGAGGGAATCCGGGTGACGCTCGACGCGCCGCTCGGCGCCGGGCTCGCGCCCGACCGGGCCTCCGAGATCGTCGCCGCCTCGCTCGGTCTCGCCGTTGCGCTACGCCCGACCCGCGGACCGTTCAGGTGAGCTCGGGCGGACCCGGGCGCTCAGCCGCCGATGAGCCCCCGCAGCTCCCGCAGGCCGCGGCCGAGCGCACGCTCGAGCGTCCTCGCCGTGAGCCGGGCGAAGCCGGGCACGTCGGAGGCGAGCAGGATCTTCCACGTGAGGCGAGACCCTTTCTCCGTGGGCAGCACCAGCATCTCGCCGCGGTGGAAGCTGACGGGCATGCCGCGCACGATCCGATACACGAGGCGTCGCGGCGCGTCCGCGTAGACCACCTCTTCGTCGATCGAGAGGGCGCCCATCCGGACACGTCGCACGGCACCCACACCGTCGGCGTCGCCGCGGGCGATGAGGCGCACGGGCGCGCCGGCCCACTTGGTCATCCCCTCGTGGTCCGTGATCGCCTCCCAGAGGCGCGCCGGCGGTACGGCGAAGTCGAGCTCGATGGTCGCCTGGTGGACGGACACGTCCCGCTCACTCCCAGGCGATCTTCTTGATCTCGTACACGCGCTCGCCGCCCGGCGCCTTCACCGTGACCTCGTCCCCCGCGCGCCGACCGACGAGAGCTCGGGCCACGGGCGAGGTCGCCGCGATGGTGCCCTTCTTGATGTCGGCCTCGTCGGGCCCCACGATCCGGTACTTCTTCACGTCGCCGGTCTCGGTGTCCTCGAGCGTCACGTGCGCGCCGAACTTGATCGTGTCGCCCACGTTGTTCTTCGGGTCGATGACGTCCGCCCGCGCGATGTGGTCCTCGAGCACGGCGATGCGCGCCTCGATCATCCCCTGTTTCTCTTTTGCGGCGTGATACTCGGCGTTCTCGCGGAGGTCGCCGTGCTCGCGCGCGACCCCGATCTCGCGCGAGATCTTCAGGCGCTCGACGTTCTTGAGCTGGGCGAGCTCGGCGTGGAGGGCAGCGTGCCCCTCCGGAGTCATCGGGACCTTCTCCATGGACGTCGACTATCTATGCCGATCGCGGCGGCCGGGTCAACGCCGACTCGCGCCAAGACACCGAATTCGCGCGGTTTCGAGACGCGACAGGTCTCACATCGCCTCGCGCGCGAGCGCGCGATCGTGGAAGAAGAGCAGCTCGACGCCGCCCGGCCCGCGGTTGAAGTCGTAGCCGTGGGGCCCCGGGGTCACCACGAGGTCGTGGTCGGCCTGGCGAGCCAACAAGGCAGCCGAGAGCTCCCGCGTCACCCCGAGGAACGGATCGTCGTCACTCGACACGAGACGCAGGCGTTGCGTGCCGTCGGCCAGCGCCGCCAGCGCCGCGACGCGGTCACGGATCGCCGGCTGGATGGCCCCGACGCTCCCGAGCTCGGCCGGGTGGCGGAGCCCGACCTCGAGGGCGATCATGCCGCCGAGCGACACCCCGTCGATCCCGGTCCCGTCACGCGTGAGCGCGACGAAAGGCACCTCCGCCCGCACGGCGGCGAGCATCGGCCCGACGAGCCAGTCCCCGTAGCGGCGAAGGGCGTCGGCTCCCGGCGGCTCGCTCATCAGGTCCGGCGTGTACGGTGTCACGACGCACACACCCTGGAAGGCACGGGCCGCGAGCGCGCGGTTCCGCGCCGCCAGGTGCTCCGGTCGTACGAATCCCTGGTAGTCGGCCTCGGTCAGCCTGCCGCGCGCGAGCGCCGCGAACGCGTCCGGCAGGTGGTAGTCGGAGACCCAGCCGAGCACGCCGCGCTCGGCGCCACGCCGGGCCTCCCCCTGGCCGTGAAGCGCGATCACGATGGGCAGTCGCTCGTGCGACGCGTGCTCGCGTCCATCGGCGCGACGAGGAAAGGTGACCAGGACGCGCCCGTCGGCGCCATCCCAGGCGCGCAGATGCACCTGCCGGAAGTGGACGGCGTCGCTGGGCGCCTGCGCCACGCCTCGGGTCAGCCCGACCCCGAGCGCGAGCCACGCGAGCGAGACGACTGCCGCGCGCCGCCCGCTCATGTCACGACGGCGGCACCACGCTCGCCGGACGCTTGGTCGCCGCGTGGTACTCCTGCAGAGAGCACACGGTGAGCGGCGCCTCGCGGCGCGCTTCGAGCGCGGCCACGGCGGCGGCCGCGGCCGCGATCGTGGTGAAGTACGGGATTCCGGCGAGGAGCGTCTGCCGGCGCAGCGAGTAGCTGTCCCGGATGGCGACGGCGCCCTCGGTCGTGTTCACGACGATCTCGATCTCGCGGTTGGCGAGCTTGTCGACGATGTGCGGGCGCCCTTCCCGGACCTTGTTCACGCGCTCGGTCTTGACTCCGGCGCGCTCGAGCGCGGCAGCCGTCCCTCCCGTCGCGACGATCTGGAAGCCGAGGTCGATGAGCCGGAGCGCGACCTCGCAGGCCGCCTGCTTGTCGTCGTCGCGCACGCTGATGAACACGCGACCACGCTCGGGAAGCCTCGTGCCCGCGGCGAGCTGCGCCTTGAGGAACGCCGTCGCGACATTGTGCGAGATCCCCATCACCTCGCCCGTCGAGCGCATCTCCGGGCCGAGGATCGTGTCGACGCCGGGGAACTTCGCGAACGGGAACACCGACTCCTTCACCGCGACGTGCGTCGGCACGATCTCGCGCGTGAAGCCCAGCTCCGCGAGCGTGCGCCCCGCCATGACCTTCGCTCCGAGCTTCGCGAGCGCGACGCCGATCGACTTGCTCACGAAAGGGATCGTCCGCGACGCGCGGGGGTTCACCTCGAGGACGTACACGGCGCTCCCGCGCACCGCGAACTGGACGTTCATGAGCCCGACGACGCCGAGCTCGAGCGCGAGGGCGCGCGTGGACGAGCGGATGGACGCCAGCACCTCGGGTGGGAGCGCGTGCGCCGGCAAGACCATCGAGGAGTCGCCCGAGTGCACGCCGGCCTCCTCGATGTGCTGGAGCAGGCCACCGATCACGACCGTCTTGCCGTCGCTGATGCAGTCGACGTCCACCTCGATCGCGTCCTTGAGGAAGTGATCGACGAGGATGGTCTGCTTCTCGGCGTCCTCGACGGCCGCGAGCGCGACCGCGAAGTACTGCGCGAGATCGGTGCGCGAGTGCACGACCTCCATCGCGCGTCCGCCCAGCACGTAGCTCGGCCGCACGACCACGGGGAAGCCGATGCGCTCGGCGATCTCGAACGCCTCCTGCATGCCGCGCGCGATTCCGCCCTGGGGACGGCGCAGGCCGAGCTTCGTCAAGAGCTCCTCGAAGCGCTCTCGATCCTCGGCGCGATCGATGGCGTCGGCGCTCGTCCCGAGGATCGGGACCCCGGCGCGCGCGAGCCCCAGGGCGAGCCGCAGCGGGGTCTGCCCGCCGTACTGCACGATGACGCCGATCGGCTTCTCCACGTCCACGATGGCCAGGACGTCCTCGAGCGTGAGCGGCTCGAAGTAGAGCCGATCCGACGTGTCGAAGTCGGTGGAGACCGTCTCCGGGTTGCAGTTCACCATGATGGTCTCGAGCCCGAGCTCCTTCAGCGCGTACGACGCATGCACGCAGCAGTAGTCGAACTCGATGCCCTGACCGATGCGGTTGGGCCCCCCGCCGAGGATCATGACCTTGTCGCGTCCGCTCGGCGCCGCCTCCGACGCGGGCACGCTCGCCCCGAAGCGTCGCCACGTCGAGTAGAGATACGGTGTCTTCGCCTCGAACTCGGCCGCGCAAGTGTCCACGCGCGCGTACGCGGGCTCGACCGCCGCGCCCCGGCGCGCCTCGCGCACGACGCTTCGGTCGATCCCCCGCAGGCTCGCGATGCGGGCGTCGGAGAACCCGAACGCCTTGAGCCGCGCCAGCTCCTGCGAGCTGAGCGGCTGCCCCTTCGCGGCCTCGAGCTGGCGCTCGGCCTCGACGATCTCGACGAGCTGCGCGAGGAACCACGGATCGATGCCCGTCCGACGCTGCACGTCCTCGATCGTGGCGCCGAGGCGCAGGGCGTCCACGACGTACCAGGCTCGGTCCGCCAGGGGCGTCGCGATGACATCGAGGACGGCCTCGCGCAGCTCCTCGCGCGTCGCGGGCGGCATCCCCTCGGTCGGAGCGGACAGGTGCCGCGTGAAGAGGTCGTGGGGCACGCCGACGCCAGGGAGCTGCCCCCGCAGTGCGGCGACGTCGGACGCGAGCGCGCGATAGTCGACCCGTGCGAGCAGCGAGACGAGCCCGTCGCGGCCGATCTCCAGGCTGCGCGCCGCCTTCTGGAACGCCTCCTTGAACGTGCGGCCCATGCTCATCACCTCGCCCACCGACTTCATCTGGGTCGTGAGGCGGGGGTCCGCGCCGCGGAACTTCTCGAACGCGAAGCGCGGCCACTTCACGACGACGTAGTCGATCGTCGGCTCGAAGGCGGCGCTCGTGCCGGTGATCGCGTTCGTGAGCTCGTCGAGGCGGTACCCGACGGCGAGCTTGGCGGCGATGCGGGCGATGGGATACCCGGTCGCCTTGCTCGCGAGCGCCGAGCTGCGCGACACGCGCGGGTTCATCTCGATGACGATCATGCGTCCGTCGGCCGGATGGACCGCGAACTGCACGTTCGAGCCGCCGGTCTCGACGCCGATCTCGCTCATGATGGCGCGCGCCGCATCGCGCAGGCGCTGGTACTCCTTGTCGGTGAGCGTCATCGCCGGGGCGACCGTGATCGAGTCGCCGGTGTGAACGCCCATGGGATCGAAGTTCTCGATGGTACAGATGACCGAGAAGTTGTCGGCGCGGTCGCGGATGACCTCCAGCTCGTACTCCTTCCAGCCGAGCACGCTCTCCTCGACGAGGCACTCGTGCGTGGGCGACTGCTGGAACGCCCAGCGGATCGCGGCGTCGAACTCCTCCTTGTTGTAGGCGATCCCGCCGCCCGTCCCGCCCATCGTGAAGCTCGGGCGCAGCACCACGGGGTAGCCCACCTCCGCGACGGCCGCCTCGGCCTCCTCGATCGTCTTCGCGGTGCGGGCCCGGCAGACGCCGAGGCCGATCCTCTCCATCGCCTCCTTGAAGAGCTGCCGATCCTCCGCCTTGCGGATCGCATCGACGTTGGCGCCCAGCATCGCCACGCGGTGCTTGGCGAGGACGCCCGAGTCGTGGAGCGCCAGGGCGAGGTTCAGCGCGGTCTGCCCGCCGAGCGTCGGCAGGATCGCGTCGGGCTTCTCGCGGGCGATGATGGCCTCGACGATCTCGGGAACGAGCGGCTCCACGTACGTCCGATCGGCGAACTCGGGGTCCGTCATGATCGTCGCCGGGTTGGAGTTCACGAGGACGACCTCGTATCCCTCCTCTCGGAGCGCCTTGGCGCCCTGCGTTCCCGAGTAGTCGAACTCGCACGCCTGACCGATGACGATGGGGCCGGAGCCGAGCAGCAGAATCTTCCGGAGATCGTCCCGACGCGGCATGTCGGACCGGCGGGTTATCAGGGCGAGCCAGGCGCGGCAAGCGTCGATGCGACCTGGACCGCGAGGGCGTGCGCACGCGCGCCGTGGGCGGAGAGCAGCGCGCGGCGTGCGCCGTCGATCGGCCGCTCGATCGTGACGACGAGGCGCTCGGGCGAGAGCGCGTCCCCGAAGCGGGCGCCCCACTCCACGATCGCCACTGCGCCGAGCCGGGCCTCGTCGAGCCCCAGCTCGGGGAGCTCCGCCGCGGCTCCGATCCGGTAGAGATCGGCGTGCACGACGGGCACGCGGCCGGCGAGCTGGTGTACGAGCCCGAACGTCGGCGACGCCACCGGAACGGTCGAGGGAACGCCCAGCGCGCGCGCGATGGCTCGCGCCAGGAACGTCTTGCCCGCGCCGAGCGGCCCCTCGAGCACGAGGACGTCGCCCGGGCAGCTCGCATCCGCGAGGGCGGCCCCGAGCCGGCGCGTCGCACGACGCGTCGGCAGCGGAACCGCCGCGAGGGTGGTCACTGGACCTGGAGCTGGATCCCGAGCGCCTGGCGCAGCCGGAAGTACTCTTCGCTGACGCTGAACAGGACGATCTCCTTCGTCTTGTCCTTGGCGGGAAGGTCGACCGGACCCGTCGCGCCGAGCGCCGTGATCATGCGCGCCGCCGTGTCGATGTCGTTGCAGATGAGGAAGCCGGCGCGGCAGGCGGTGATCTCGACGCCCTGCAGCCATTTCTTGACGTCGGTGCGCGCTCCTGCCGCGATGAAGCGGCGACCCAGCGTGCCGATCACGTCGAGCTGCGCGGGCTGGAGCTTGGTCCGGAGCTCCGCCGCGACGGCGTCGATCTGCGCATCACCCGGCACCAGGTTGGCGAGGCGCAGCGCCGCCATCAGCACGACCTTGAGCTCCGTGTTGGAGGGCATGAGCGTCCGGATGTAGTGCTCACCACGGTAGTCCGAGAGGTGACGCGCGCAGATGAACATCAGATCCTGCGGCTGGAACCCCTGGAGCAGCGTCGCGCCCGAGAGCGACGCGAGCGGCCAGACCGGCTGCGTCGTGAGGCCACCCTGCACGTCCTGGCGAAGATACAAGCGCGGCGCCTGGATGCCGAGGACCTGCGCGACGAAGCCGAACGTGCGCGCGAGCGTCACGGTGCTCTGCGCCGGGTCGACGAGGTACTTCGGCGCGAGGCCGGCGTCCTTGTCGGACTTGCCGCGCAGACCGAGCACCGCCGGCCACACCTGCTGGAAGATCTTGGAGACGATCAGATCCTCGTCGGGGTGGGCGAGATCCTTGAGCCAGCGCTCGTCGTCGAGGCGCGAGGTCGGACGGATCGGACCCTTGACGCGATACTGCTCGAAGTACTGCTGCTGCTCGTTGTCGGCCCGCTTGAGGAAGACCAACGTCGAGGCCAGGCACCACGCCTTGTCGTAGGCGCGCGCGTCGAAGTACAGGCGATAGAGCGCCTTGTAGCTGTCGACGCGATAGGGGTCCTGCTTGATCAGGAACTGATGCTCGGCGATCGCGTCCTCGACGCGCCCGGGAATCACCGAGTACAGCTCGGCGAGGATCAGGTGCTCCTGGATGTCGTCCGGCTTGATGCCTGCGGCGACCTTGAACGCCTCGACGGCGTTCTCGGGCTGCTTGAGGCGGTCGCGGTAGATGACGCCGAGGTTGTGCCACAGGTTCCACTCGAGGTCGGAGTTCCCCTTGCCGTGGATGCGGTGCAGCATCTTGCGGAAGGCGCGCTCGAGCTGCTTCCAGTCCTTCTTCGTCGTGAAGATCTTGTTGATGGCCTCGAACGGCTTGAGCTGACCCGGGTCGAGGTCGAGCGACTTGTTGAAGTAGTCGACCGAGCGCTCGGGATCCTTCACCTCGTCGCGGAGGATGACGCCGATCGTGTACTGGTACTTCGCCTGCTGGCCCTTCTTCGACTCCGTGCTCGCGTCGCTCTCGTCCACGAGAGACGACACGCGCTCGATGATCTCGATGGCCGAGTCCCACTGCTTGCTCGACTGGTAGAGCATCAGCAGCTTGTGCAGGATCTTGTGGTTCTTCGGCTGCAGCTCCGACGCCGAGTGGTAGCTCTCGATCGCCTTGGGCGCGTTCTTGAGCTTCTCGTGCCAGAGGTCGCCGATCGTCTCGTACATCTTGAAGCGCTCGTCGGGCTTCGCGACGTCGAGGACCTGCTTCTTGAAGTGGATGACCTGTTCCCAGTCCTCGGACGCCTCGTAGAGACCGACGACGGCCTCGAGGGTCGGACGGTGCTTGGCGTCCTCCTCCAGGGCCTTGTCGAACATGTTGAGCGCCTTGCGGCGATCGCCCTGCTCGCGCTTGATGACGCCGAGCTTGTAGAAGACGTCGGTGAGGTCGTCCTTCTCCAGCGCGTCGCGGTGATGCACGAGCACCATCTGGAAGTACTTGAACGCGTCGTCCCAGCGCTTCGCCGCGTAGTACGCGTTGGAGAGCGCGACGAGGGTCGGCAGGTTCTGCTGATCGAGCTGGTGCGCCTTGCTGAGCGCCTTGACCGCGGCGTCGGTGTCGCCGGTCTGCGCCGCAGCATCGCCGAGGAGCTGGGCGAGCTGGTGCTGCTCGACGGCGTCGCGCTTGCCCGAGCGCTTGACGAGCATGTCGAGGAGCGGAATCGC
This sequence comes from Sandaracinaceae bacterium, assembly GCA_044220955.1. Taxonomy (GTDB): domain Bacteria; phylum Myxococcota_A; class Polyangia; order Polyangiales; family Sandaracinaceae; genus JBBSAT01. The sequence continues at coordinate 37,815 of JBGAQA010000024.1, read as the reverse complement.
GTCGGCGAAACGCTTCTTGCGTGAGTACTCCTGCGCGAGCGGCAGCGCGGCGTCCTCGTTGTCCGGGTCCTGTTTGAGCGCGTGTTCGAAGACCTCGATGGCCCGGTCGTGCTCGTCGAGCTTGTCCTCGTAGAGGCGCCCGAGCTCGACGAGGTGACGCGCGACCAAGCGCGGCTGCTGCTGGTACGACGCCTCCTGTTCGAGCGTCTTCGCAGCGGCGAGCCAGTCACCCGAGTCGAGGTGGATCTTCCGCATCGCCTCGAGCGAGGCGAGGTGTCCGGGCTCCACGTCGAGCGCGCTCTGGTACTGATCGACGGCCGAGGCGCGATCGCCGAGCTTCTCGTCGAGCAGCTTGCCCATCCGGAAGCGCAGATCGACGACCTGCTGCGGGTCCTGCACGAGGCGCGCGAGCGAGTGCATCGCGTCGAGCGACTGCGAGTGGTCACCCCGCTTGTCGTAGATCCGCGCGAGCGCGTCGAGCGCCGTCACGTTGTCGGGGTTGATCGACGTGATGTTGAGGTACGCGTCGACCGCCTTGTCGAGATCCTTCACCTCGACGTGGTAGGTGTCGCCGATCTCGGCGAGCAGGCGCTGCTTCTCGCCTCGATCGCTCGTCGCGGAGACGTGGCGCTCGAGGCTGTAGATGAGCTGATCCCAGCGCTGCGCTCCCTTGTAGATCCGGGCGAGGCCCGCGAGCGCGGTCTCGTTCGTGGGATCGATCTCGACGACCTTCTCGAGCCGCTCGGCTGCCTTGTCGGGCTTGACGAACTCCTCTTCCCACATCGACGCGACGCGCAGGAGGATCGTGATTCGCTCCTTCTCGGTCGTGACGACGTCGTACTGCTGCTCGAGGACCTGGAGGAGATCCGGCCAGCGCTCTTTCTGAGCGTAGAGGCGCTCGAGGCCCTTCATGGCGCGGAGGTTCTGTCCGTCCGCCGCCAGCACCTGCTGGTAGGTGGCGATCGCCTCGTCGACGTTCCCGGTGCGGTCCTCGTACGTCTCCGCGATCTGGAGCTTCGCCTCGAGGACGTCCTTCTGCTCGCCGAGCGAGTCGGCCTTGCGGCGCAGGATGTCGAGGAGCTCGTTCCACTCCCCGCTCTGACGGTAGACGCGCTCGAGCGCCTCGAGTGCTCCGATGTGCTTCGGATCGGTGTCGAGCGCCTGCTTGAAGTACGTCCGCGCCTGCTCGGGCACGCCGAGGTGCTGCTCGGCGAGCTCGCCCATCTGGACGTAGACGCCCGCCTTGTCCGAGGGATCGCTCGTGATGTCGACGAGGCGCCCGAGGACCTGCGCCAGCGTCGGGTACTGCTGCGTGCTGCGGTAGAGGTCGGCCATCTGCCGCATCGCCGCGACGTTGGCCGGGTCGAGCCCGAGGATCTGCTGGTAGTACGGGATCGCGTACTCGGGATGACCGAGCTGCGTGCCGTACCACTTCGCGCAGGAGAGACAGATCGCGATCTTCGTCGCGGGGTCCGTGACCTGCTGGAGCGCGGCGTTGGCGGCCGCGAGCAGGTCGTTCCACTTCTGGGTCAAGCCCGCGAGGCGCTCGATCTCGTCGGCCGTCTGACGGTCGGTGTAGTCCTCCTCCCACGCGATCTGGAGGACGCCGAAGGCCTGCTCCTTGTCGCCGAGGTGCTTCTCCTGGACCTCGGCGACCTCGCGCAAGAGCTTCACCCGCGCGGCGGTCCCGTCGGTGTTCTCGACGCGCGTGAGCAGCATCTCGACGAGCTCGTCCCAGCGCTCGGCCGCCCGGTGGAGCTTGTCGAGCTCCTCGAACGCGACGACGTGCTTGGGGTCGATGCCGAGGATGCGCTGATAGGCGCTCGTGCCCCGATCCGGGTCCTCTTGCTTGTTCGCCCAGGTGTCCGCGATCGCGAGCAGGACCGGGATCTTGTCGCTGCCGGCGTCGAGCGCGTCGACGCGGCGCTCCATGACCTGCACCTGCTCGACCCAGTCGGAGGCCTGGCCGTGCAGGCGCTCGAGCGCGTCCATCGCGCCGAAGTTCCGCGGGTTGAGATCGAGCGCCTTGTTGTACGCGTCGATCGCGTCGGGCGGCTGCCCCAGCCCGGCCGACTCCGGCGACGCCTCGTAGAGGCCGCCGAGCTGCATGTAGCAGCTCTCGATGATCGCGTCGTCGAGCGTCGCCGTGCCGACCTCGATCACGCGGTGGAGCGAGTCGACGCGCTCCTGAGTCTGCCCGGCGTTCTTGTAGATCTCGATGAGCGCGAAGAGAGCGTTCGTGTTCGTCGGGTCGATGTCGAGCACGCGCTGCCAGTTGTCGATCGCGTTGCGATCGTTCTTCAGCTTGGCGTACCAGACGCGCCCGAGGTCGGAGAAGATCTGCACGCGGACGTCGTCGTCCGGCGCGATCCCGGCCTCGCGATCCAGTACCTCGACCAGGTCGTTCCAGCGCCCCGCCTTCGCGTGCAGATCGCCGAGCGCGTTGAGCGCCTCGGGGTCTTCCCCACGCAGATCGAGCACCTGCTTCCAGAGCCCGACGGCGCGGCCCTCGTCGCCGAGGTGCTCCTCGGCGAGGCGCGCCATCTTGGCCAGGACGTCGGCCCGCCCGGAGTCGCCGAGCGCGACGTCGAGCTCGCGCTCGAAGGTCTTGTAGAGGTTCGGCCAGTCCTCCTTCTCGACGTAGATGTTCGAGAGGGCTCGGATCGACGCCTCGTGCTCCTTGTCGAGCTTGTCGAGCAGGTTGGTGTAGACGCCGACCGCCTCGTCGATGCGGCCGAGGTCGTTCTCGAGAACCTGCGCGCGGCGGAAGTGGAGCTCGACGAGCGACGCCTTGTCGGCGTCCTCCGTCGCGGCGAGGGCCGCCGCGCGGGCCGCGAGAACCTCTTGCAGCGCCTCGCTCGCGCCGTTCTCCGAGTAGATGCGATCGAGCGCCTCGAGCGTGTCCGCGTCCCGCGGATCCGCGGTGAGCACGAAGAGGTGCGCCTCGACCGCGCGCGGCACGTCCGCGAGCTCGGTCTCGTAGATGCGCGCGAGCCGGCGCCCGACCTGCACCTTCACGCCCGGGTCCTTCGCCTGCTCGAGGACGTCCGCGAGCGTGCTCGTCAGCTGCTCCCAGTTCTGCAGACCGGCGGCGAGCCGGTCCGTGTCGCCGACCGACTGCTCGTTGAGCGGGTCCTCGAGCAGCGCACGCTGGTGCCACTCGAACGCCAGCTGTGGCTCCGCCGCGCGCTCCTCGGCGAGCTCGGCGATCTTGTGCATCATCGCCACGCGCTCCGTGGCGTCGGTGACGTGCTCGAGCTGTACCTCGTGGACGCCGACCAGCCGGTCCCACGTCTCGCTCATCCGGTAGAGCGGCTCGAGGATCTCGGCGATCACCAGGGGCTGGGTGCCGCCCGCGAAGAGCGCCTCGAGCGCGGCGAGCGCGGGTGCGTGCTCGGGCGCGGCGGCGAGGATCTCCTTGTATTGCTCGATCGCCCGGTCGACCTGACCGAGATGCGTCTCGTACGTCTGACCGAGGCGGAACTGGAAGTCGAGCATCTGCTCGGGGGACGAGGCGAGCTGCGCCTCCTTGCCGAGGATGCCGGCGAGCTCGCTCCACTTCCCCGTCGCCTCGTAGAGGCGGTCGAGGCTCTCGATGGCTTGCGCGTTCGTGTCGTCGGCGCCGAGCACCTGGTTGTAGCGCGCGATCGCGGACTCGACGTCGCCGAGATGGACCTCGTAGATCTGCGCAGCGCGCATCGCCAGATCGACGGTCCGGTCAGGCTGTTCCGTGATCTTGGCCAGCTCGGCGTCGTAGAGCTTGGTGACCTCCGCATGCGCGCCGAGATCGCCCGCGAGCCGCTCGAGCGAGCTGAGCGTGTGCTCGTTGGCGTTGTCGTGCGTGACGGCACGGGCGTGGGCGTCGAACGCGTCGCGCGCCTTGTCGAGCTGCGATTCGGTCAGCTCGGCGATGCGGTGCAGGAGCTCGACCCGGCGGGCCGCGTCGGTCTCGTGGGTGACCTGCACCTCCAGGACGGCGACGAGCTTGGCCCACTCGCCGAACTGCTGGTAGATCGGCTCGAGCGTCGTCGCCGCGCGGACGGGCTCCTTGCCCGCCTTGATCATCGCCTCGAGCGCGTCGAGCGTCGGCTGGTGATCGGGGACCACCTCGAGGATGCCGGCGTATCCATCCACCGCGCGGCCCGCATCGCCCAGCTTGTGGTCGTAGAGGTCCGCGATGCGGAAGCGGTACGAGATGACCTCGTTGGGGTCGCCCGCGAGGTCCGCCTCTCGCTCCAGGATGTGCAGCAGCTCCTGCCAGTTGCCGGCGGCGAGGTAGAGCGCGTCGAGCCGCTGGATCGCGGTCAGATCCTCGGGGTCGATCTCGAGGATCCGCTGGTAGCTGTCGATCGCCTTCGCGGCGTCGCCGAGCTCGCGCTCGTAGACGGCGCCGACCTCGAGGTGCAGACGCTTCTTCTCCTCGGGATCGGCGACGACGTCCGCCTTCAGCGTGTAGACGCCGAGCACCTCGGGCCAGTTCTCGAGCCCGAGGAAGAGCTCGATCAGCTTGTCGAGCGCCGCGAGCTCCTCGCGGTCGACCTCGAGCACCTTGCGGTACACGGCGATCGCGTCGGTCTTGCGCTCGAGGATCTCCTCGTAGATGGCTGCGGCGCGGAAGAGGTGCTCCTTCTTCTCGTCGGGCACCTCCAGCATGTTGGCCTTGGTGAGAAGGACCAGGGCGAGCCGCTCGTACTGCTCGCTCTGCTGGAACAGGCGCTCGAGCGCCGTCGCGGCGCCGAGGTTCGCCGGATCGAGGGCGAGCACCCGCTCGTGGTGGGCGATCGCGGTCGCGACGTCGGCGAGGTTGTTCTCGCGGATGTCCGCGGCCTTCGTCAGCAAGCCCGTCGCGAGGCCGAGATCGCCCTCGCCCTCGCCAGCCGCTGCGCTGGCGGCCACGAGCGCGTCGACCCGCTGCTCGTAGACCTTGGCGAGCGACTCGAAGTCGCCCGTCTGCCCTGCGAGGCGCTCGAGCTGTCCCTGGGTCGTCTCGTTCGCGGGATCCTCCGCCAGCGCCCTCGCGAAGCTCTCGAACGCCTTGGGCGCGTCGTCGAGCGCGATCTCGTAGAGCTCGGCGATCCGGTGCAGGAGCTCGACGCGCCGCTCGGGCGCGCTCGCGTGCTTGGTCTGGATCTCGTGGACCCCGATCAGCTTCTCGAAGTCGTTCGCGTCGCGGTAGTGCGGCTCGAGGATCTCGGTGATGACCGGCTGGTGCGCCGGCACCTGGAGCAGCCGCTCGAGGGACGCGAGCGCGTCGGCGTTGCCCGGATCGCGCTGGAGCACGTCGCGGTGGATCTCGATCGCAGCGTCCGCCGCCCCCATGCGCGACTCGCGAAGGGACGCGAGCTTGAGCATGAGGGCCGTCTGCTCGTCGGGCTCGGTCGCGAGGGCGAGCTGACGGCCGATGTTGTCCGCGAGGTCGGTCCACATCGCCTGCTTGTCGAGCAAGCGATCGAGCGCGCCGAGCGCGCCCTTGCTGGTGGGGTCGAGCTCGAGGATCTCGCGGTGCAGGGCGATGGCTTGCTCGGGCTCGCCGAGGAGCTGCTCGTGGATGTCGGCCATCGACGTCAGCAGCTGCTCCTGCTGGGCGCCGTCGCTGGTCAGCTCCACCTTCTTGCGGAGGATGCCGAGCAGGTCTCGGAAGCGCTTCGCGTCGCTCGCCGCGGCTCGACGGTAGAGCTCCTCGAGCGCGTCGAGCACCTCGGCGTCCCCCGCGTCCTGCTCGAGCACCTTGTTGTACGCGCCGACGGCGGCGTCGACGTCGGCGCGCTTCTGATCGTGGAGCTGCGCGGTCTTGATCCACAGGGAGCGCGAGAGCGTCGGGTCTTCTGCGTTGGTCGCGAGATCGGCCAGCAGCGCGACGAGGTCGTCCCACCGGTTGCGGGCGCCCGCGATCGACTCCAGGTGCTCGAGAGTCTCGGCGCTCTCGGGGACGGCGCGGAGCGCCCGACCGAACGCGTCGAACGCGCGCGCCGGATCGCCCACCTGCCCACCCGCGACCTCGCCGATCTTCGTGAGGAGCTCGAGCTTGCGTGCCGGCTCTTCGGCACCCGTGACCAGCACCTCGAGGGCGCGGATGAGCGACTCCCAGTCGCTCCGGACCTCGTAGATCGGCTCCAGGATCGTCGCGGCCTGCGCGCCGAGCTGCGGATCGGCCAGCAGTGCCTCCAGCGCGACGCGTGAGCCGTCGTGCTCGGGCACCAGCGTGACGACCTCGCGGTGAAGATCGAGAGCGCGCTGCTTCTCGTTCAGGTGCTGCTCGAGGACGCGGGCGAGCCGGAACTTGAGGGAGGCGAGCTCCTCGTCGCTCGGCGGTCCGAGGTCGATGCGCCGCTCGAGGATATCGGCGAGATCTTGGTAGCGCGACTGCTTCTCGAAGAGGGAGTCGAGGGCCCGGTAGGCCTCCTGCTCGTCGTCGCCCCACTCGGCGAGGATGGCGCGGTACGCGTCGATCGCCTCGTCCGGCTTCTTCAGCTCGTTCTCGAGGAGCGAAGCGCGCCCGTAGGCGATGCGCTTCTTCGCGTCGGAGTCGCTCTCCAGGTCGAGGCGGCGATCGTAGATGGCCAGCAGCTCGTCGAACTTCGCGGTCTGGCGGTAGAGGTTCTCGAGCTTGCCGATCGCCCCCATGTGGTCCGACTGCGCGTCGTAGACGGCACGGAACTGCACGATGGCCTCGTCGATCTTGCCGACCCCCTCGAGCACGCCGCCGAGCTGCATCTGCAGATCGACGCTCGCATCGGCGTCCGTGCTCGCGGCGATGGCCTTCCTGTAGGTCGCGACGACCTGATCCCAGCCGCTCACCGCCGGGGCGAGGCGCGCAACGTCCTCGCGCAGGAGCTCCTGCATCGGGTCGAGCTCGAGCGCCGACAGGAAGCGCGCGAACGCGAGGTCCGGCTTCTTGAGCTTCTCCTCGTACAGGAGGCCCGTCTCGCGCAAGAGCGCGATGCGCTCGTCCTTGTCCGAGACGTGCTCGAGGCGGACCTCGTAGACGCCCGCGAGCTTCTTCGCGTCGTTGACCGCCTCGTAGATCGGCGAGAGGGCCACCGCGGCATCGAAGCTCTTCGGGTCGAGCTCGAGGACCTTCTCGTAGGCCTTCGCCGCCCTGTCGTTCTTGTCCTGCCGCTGCCAGAGGCGCGCGACGCGGAACATCAGGTCGATCTGCTCTTCCTTGGGCGCGTCCTTGTTCCCCGCCTCGCGCTCGAACGTGCGGATCAGCTCGTCGAACTTCCCGCTCGGCGCGTAGAAGGCTTCGAGATCGTCCCAGGCTTTGATCGCGACGTAGCGGCGCTTGAGCTGCTCTTGCGCGCGCTTGTCCTCGGGATCGAGGGCCAAGAGCCGTTGGAACGCGCTGACGGCGCCGTGGTCGTCGTTGAGCTTGTCGGCGTAGATCATGCCGAGCTTCGTCAGCACGGCCTTCTGCTCGTCGGCGCCGCTGGCGCGCTCGGCCTGCCTCTCGAGGACGTCGGCCAGCGGCTTCCACTCCCGGGCGCGCTCGTAGAGACCGGAGAGCGCCGCGAGCGCGTCGGACTGATCCGGATCGTACTGGCGGACCTTCTGCCACAGGTCGATGCAGACCTCGGGCTTGCGGAGGCGCTCGGTCGCGAGCTGCGCCATCTCGACGTAGCGGATCGCGCGGTCGCTCTCGTCCATGAGCTCGACCTCGCGCTCCATCACGCGGACGAGCTTCTCCCAGTCACGCCGCTTCTCGTACATCTCCTTGAGCTGCGTGATCGCGTTGAGGTTGTGCGAGTCGTGCTCGAGGACCGCCTCGAAGGCCTTGATGGCCTCGGCCTGGTTCGACGACTTCTCGAGGTACATCGTGCCGGCCTGCGTCAGCAGGCCGACCTTGTCTTCGCGGTCTTGAACGATGTCGGCCTTCGCGAGGATGCTCTTGATGACGTCGGACCACCGCTTCTGGCCCTCGAACTTCGCGATGGCCTCGTCGAGCTCCTTGAGCTTCGCCTGCTCCGCGTCCGTCAGCTCACGTGCCTCCACCTAACACCTCCAAAGGATCACCGGGGAAAAGTCACCCGCGAGCGCGTCGCTCGCGATCGGCTCACGGCTGATCGAGCTGCGTGAGCCGGTCTTGAGCGGCCTTGAGGTAGTGCGCCGGCGCAGTCCCCTGCGCGGCGTCGACGTAGCGCTTGAGGTAGCGACGCGCCTCGTCGCGGTTGTTCTGCAGGGCGTACGTCCAGCCGAGCGAGAACATCGCCTCCTGCATGCCGGGCTCGATGTCGAGCGCGGCGTGGAACTCCGTCACGGCCTGGTCGTAGTTGCGCTGCTGCTGGTAGACGGTGCCGAGCAGGTGGTGCAGATCCGCCTCGTCCTCGGTGCCGTCGATCACGACCTGCAGGCCGCTCGTGAGCACCTGCACCGCCTCGCCGAGGTAGCCGAGATCGGCGTACATGCGGCCGAGCGCGCGGTAGGCCTCGATGAACCGCGGTCCGTGCTGGATCGCTTCGGTGTAGCGCTGCAGCGCGCCCTGCGCGTCGTCCTGCCGCTCGAGGATCTGACCGAGCTTGTAGTAGGCCTTGAACAGATCGGGATCGAGCTCGATCGCGTGCTCGAAGCTCTCCCGCGCCTGGTCCCACTGCTCGAGCTCCATCAGCACGGTGCCGAGCTTCTCGTGGTAGCCGGCGACACTCGGGTTGATCTGGATCGCTCGCTGGAGATCGTCGCGCGCGGCATCGAAGCGCTGCATCTCCATGTGCACGATGGCGAGGTTCCAGTACGCCTGATCGTTGGTGGGATCGATCGCCGCCGCGTGCTGAAGCTTCTCGACCGCGTCGAGATAGTTCTTCTGCGCGGCGAGGACGACGCCCTCGTTCATCTCGTTCAGCGACTCGACTCGCTCGCGCGAGCACTGACCGCCGCTGAGCCAAACCAGAAGGAATGCCCCGCAAGCGAGGGCCTGGAGCCGCCTCAGTCCGGGGCGTAGCCCCGGGAAATCACATCGCATAGACACGTGTTCCTCCGCCGGACGCGCGGCGATACTAGTCGCGATCGGGCTCGCGCCTCAACGGCAAACCGCGAGATTTTTTCCGACGCTCGAAAGCGACGGGCGCGGGACCTCTCGGTCGCCGCGCCCGCATGCCGCCCTGTCGAGGCCGACCCTACTCTTCGCCGCCGCCCGTCGAGTCGAGCACGAACGGGTAGTTGACGCCGACGACGCCGCCACCGTCCGGTGCCGGGAAGGTCCAGCGCCGAACCGCCTGCACGACGCAGCCCTCGACGCGGGCATTGTTCAGCGTGGTGTTCATGACGCTCGCCGTCTGCACGGCGCCGGTCGCGGAGATGATGAAGCTGACCGTGATACGGCCCGCGAGATCGGGGCGCTGCGCGAGCTCCTGCTCGTAGCAGAACCGCACCTCGTTGATGTGACGGCGAATGACGCGGCGGATGACCTCGCGCGACAGCGATCCGCGGACGTCCGCCTCACCGGTCCGGATGTGCGGGACCGCCGAGCCGCGGCCATGGAAGCCACCGGCGCCGCTGCCGTAGCCGCTGCCCGAGCCAGTGCCCGCGCCGTGGCCGATCGTGCCGAGGTTGCCGAGGCCGATGGTGCCCTCACCCGTGCCGCCGCCGCCGCGACCGGTGCCGCGGAGGCCGAGGCCGCCGAAGCCGAAGTTGCCGCCGATCTGGTCGCCCATCAGGGCGCCCAGCGCGCTCATCGGATCGGCACCCAGCGCCGACTCCTGCCCGTAGGGAGACGTCGGTGAGTTCCACGCTCCGGCCATCTGGAGCAGCGCGCCCATCTGCGAGGCCGCCTGCCGAGCGTCTTCCCGAGCCTGCTCGCGCGCCATGTGCGGGTCGGGGTTGTCCTCCGGGCCCTCGATGCCGTAGCGGTTCGTGGTCTTCTCGTGCGACTCCTCGCCCATGGCGCCTTCGTCGTCCTTGTGACGCTTGCCGGTGCCGCCTTCCTGGTCGTCTTCCTGCTGCTGCTCCTGCAGCCACTCGGGCGTCTCCTCCTCGACCGTCTCGGGCGGCTCCATCAGGTACTGCACGAGGCGCGAGTCCGCGTTGAGCAGATCGAGCGAGAGCGACGCCGGACGCGGCGGGAGGAAGTAGAACATCAGCAGGAAGGCGGCGTGGACCGCGAGCGAGACGCCCGTCCAGATCTGCGCCGTCCAGTCGTTGTCGCCCGCCGTGCCGACCTTGCGGCCCGCGGCGGTGGCCTTCGTCACGAACGTGAAGCCCTTGTAGCGGACCTTCGCCGTCGCGCCCTGCGGCAAGATGTACTGCTGGGCGCCGGACAGCTCGGCGCACGCCGCGAGCTTGCCCTGCGACTTGAGGTCGTCGAACGAGAGTGACTGCTCGCCGACCGTCACCTCTCCCTCTGCTCCGGCCGGGATCACCACCCCGACGTTGCCGCCGGACTCGACGACGAGCGGCATCCGATCACCGCCGAGCACGCTTCCGTCGACCAGGTAGTCCGGGCTGTTCTTCCCCGACGGCTCGCCGATGTAGAAGCTCCGCGGCGGAGACAGGTGCGCCACGTGAAGGACGCTCACGTCGCCCCACATGACGACGACCTCGGCGGCGGACGCGGCCGTCTCGACGTCCGCAGGGTTGACCGGCGGCTGGCTCGCAGCGATGCCGTACTGGTAGTGGCTCGGATCCCCGTCGTCGTCGTGGCCGTGGCCACCATGTCCGCCGCCGTGGCTCTCGACCGGCGCGGCCGCGGGGGCGGCGAACGGATTCGCCGGCGCCGCGAACGGGTTTGCCAGCGCGCCCATGGGAAGCGCCGCGCCCGACGCGAACGGGTTGGCGGCCGGGGCGGCGGGGGCTGCCGGCGCGGCCGCGGGAGCGGGGGGAGGCTTGGCGGGCTCGGGCGCGGCTGCGGCCACGGCCGCCTGCACCTCCCCGCGCGACGCCATCTGCGTGATGTCCTCGTCACCGGCGGCGCTGGCCGCGCCGATCTCGACGGTCACCCGCGCGCCGCCGAGGACGATCTCGTCCCCGTTCTGCAGCTTGCACTTGTTGACCTTCTTGCCGTTGACGATGGTGCCGGCGGCGGAGCCGAGATCGATGATGTAGATCTCGTCGGGCCCCGTGACCTCGATGACCGCGTGCATGCGCGAGACGTTTTCGTCTTCGATGCGCAGGTGGCTCGAGGGCAGCTTGCCGACCTTGATGATGTCCTGCGACAGCGTCTCGACCCTGACAGGGCCGTCGCCCTGCTGGATCTTGAACGTCATCGAGACCTTCGCGTTGGACTGAGACAAGATTCATCCCTCCGAGGAGCCGGGGACCGGACCCCACGCCGACCTCAGACAACGGGTCGTGCGCCAGGTTCCGAGTGGGTGACGGGTTCCGAACGAGCGGCGTGTTGGCTCAGAGATTCTCGACCGACTTGAGCATCTCCGGGATGAAGTGCTCACGGACGCGGATCAGCGACGCCCGGCGGCCTCGGCGACGCACCTGCAGCATCTCGCCGTCGGGACGGACGAGATCGCCGGTGACGAGATCGTCCTCGAAGTCGTACGTGGTCGACTCCTGCGCCGACGCCGGCGCCGGGACTCCCAGCGACGAGACCCCGAGCACGAGACCGAACGACACTCCGATCCACAGCTTCTTCATGATCGCCTCCGCCAGCTCCGATCGAGCGTGGGCACTGTACAGATCTCTGGGTGACGCGGTCAACGGGGCTCCGCCGACCGAGCGCTCATTGTGGAGCCGGCGCCGGCGTCGTTCCATCGCTCGGGGGGGGCGTGGACCCGTCCGACGGGGGAGGTGCGCTGCCGTCGGCGGGGGCGGCCCCGTCCTGCGGCGCCATCTGCTGCTGCATGGCCGCGATGTCGGCCTGCATCTGGGCGAGCTCGTGCACGAGGCAGATGTTCTGGTCGATCTGCTGGATGCGGCCCATCGTGCAAGCAGCGGCGGGTCGGCGGCGGCGGTGGCCGCGCTGCTCCGGCGGCGTCGGGCAGGTCGGCGTGCAGTGGTGCATCACGGCGTCGACCGCCGGCGCGAACACGGCGTCCGAGCCCGCGTGCTGGACGAACTGCTGGTAGAACGCCTGCGCTTGGTGGAGCGTGGTCTCCGCGCCGTCGCGGTAGTCTTGGTAGAGCAGTCCGAGGTTGAAGTACGCCTCCGGACGGTTCGCATCGATGGCGATCGCCGCGCGGTAGGCCGCCTCGGCCGCGTCGGGATCCTGAAGGCCGCGCTTGGCGGCGCCGAGGCCGATGAAGGCGTCGTAGCTCTGCGGCCGGAGCTCGGTCGCATGCTGGAACGCGCCCGCGGCGTCGTCGTAGCCGCGGAAGCCGAGCGTGATCTCGCCGAAGTTCATGTACGCCTCGAACAGCGTCGGATCGAGCTGGAAGGCGCGCTCGAACTTCGCGAGCGCCGCGATGATGTTGCCCTGCTGCATGTTGATGAGGCCCCACGTGTTGTAGATGGGGGCGTAGTTGCCGTTGATGAGCTGTGCCTGGCGGCAGACGACCTCGGCGAGGTCGAGCATCTGGCTTCCCTGCTGCTGCCGCGCGGTCTGGTGGTGCGGGTGATCCGCGTCCTCGTCGGCGTCCGCCGCGCCCGCGGGCACGCCGCCCTGGACCGTGACCTGGCCGCCCGCCGTGCGAACGGCCTGGTCGTAGTAGAGCAGCGCCATCTGGTTGAACGCGGCGAGGTAGCCCGAGTCGATGGCGAGCGCGCGCCGGAGGTTGTTGAGCGCGTCGGCCGCCGAGGCCGGGGTGCGCCGCTGGATGATCGCCAGGTTGACGTACCCCTCGGTGCAGCGCGTGTCGTCGTGGACGGCGCGCGTGAACTCCTGCATCGCCTGGTCGACGTGCCCTTGCCGGTACTGCTCGACACCCATGGCGACGCGCGCGCCGCAGAAGTGGTCGTTCATCCCGAGCACGCGCTGGTACTGGTCGTGCGCGTGCTGCGCGTCGCCGCACTGCTCGTACGTCAGGCCGATCATGTAGACGGCCTCGGTGAAGTTGCCGCCCTGCGTGCTGTTGGCCTGCTCGAACATGTGCTGCACGTTCGAGCACTCGGCCGGGGTCCACCCGTCGGGGATCGCGGCGGTGTAGGCCGCCAGAGCCTCGGCCCAGTCGTCCTGCGCCGCCTGCGTGATCACGCTGCCGCCCGGCGTCGTGATCGTGCCGTCGCCGCCGCTGGTGGTGTCGCCACCGCCCCCCGTGGTGCCGCCGCCCCCACCGCCGCCACAGCCCGCGATCATCAGACCGGCGAGCCCACCCACGACCAAGAGATGATTCACGTGACGCATGGTCTTCTCCGTGCTGCTCATTGCGGCGTGCTCGGCGTGGGCGTGGCTTCCGCGCCACCGGTGACCGCGCTGTCGCCCGAGTCCGCCTCGGCGTCCTCCTCGTGCGTCAGCTCGATCGCAGTGAGCGGAGCGGTCTGATCCTGCACGAACGAGGGCGTGCCGCGGAGCTCCGCGGCCAGCGGGTAGCGCGCCGCGTCGAGCTGGTTCAGCTCGGTCTCGCACTGCGCCGAGTACTCGTTGAACCAACGCACGCGGGTCGCGAGCGTCAGGCAGAACTGGAAGCGCTCGGTCGCCTGCCGGATGGGCGAGTGCTGGCACGTCTCTTCCGTGGACTGCTCGGTGCACTGGATGTCGTCCGCGGTGTCCCAGCGGTTGTCGGGCCCCGGCGAGCTGCCGTTCAGCACGCGCTCCAGGGTGTCGGTGTAGATGCCGTAGAGCTCGTCGTCGTTCTCGATCTCTTCGGGCACCGGCGCCGAGCGCACGTCGTCGACGATCGTCCGGTACATCTCACCGACCCGCGCAGCGCCTGCGATCTGCCACTGCGGGATCTCGAGCGGCGCGATCAGGTTGTAGGCGGTCTCCGCGGTGTGCAGCGCCTCGAACTTGTGCTGCATCCAGGGGAAGAGGTCCGCCTGCGTCCAGTGCATGACCGACGAGAGCGTCCGCTGCCCGGAGAAGCGCGGGAAGTGGATCGCCCGGAACGCCTGGTACTGGTACTCGGCGAGGTAGAAGAACGCCTCGCTGGTCGCTTCCTTCGCGCGGGCGAGCCAGAGGGCCCGATCGGCGTCCGAGCCCTCGGCGTGTGCGATGGCGTCCGCGGCGTTGTGGTTCCACGCCGAGACGGCGGCGCGGAAGAACGGCTCCGCGTGCTCCTCGTCGTCGGACTCCCACTTCGCGCGTCCCATCTGGACGTTGGCGCGGATGACCTCGTGCGGCAGCGCGCTGCGGCCGTAGTCGTGGAGGAAGTCGTGGTAGTGCGTGAAGACGTGGAGCCAGTCGCGCCGGCGCTCGTAGATCGAGCCCAGCGAGAAGATGACCTGCGACGTCTCTCTCGCGCGTGTGCGCCGGTAGTTCCGCTCGTAGAGCTCGGCGTCCGCGATCGCTTGATCCTCTTGACCGAGGCCGAGGCGGAAGAAGACGGCGTTCTCGAGCGCGACGTACGCGATGGCGCAGGTTCCTGCGGTGCGTTGCTCGTCGGTGCAGGAGCTTCCGTCCTCGCCCGCGTACTCGCGCGCGAAGCGCTCGTACCAGTCGGCGGCCTGCGAGTAGATCGCGAGGGCGTGGTAGTTCGCGCCGACGAGATAGATCGCGCGCCGCGCCAGCTCGCTCGTTCCGAAGTTCCGGATCAGCGCCTGGCGCACCTGGATGGCGCGACCGAGCAGGCGCGCCGACTCGTAGTTGATCGCTCCGTTCCAGAGCATCTCGTCGCGCCGCCCGCACTCCGCGTGGTCACGCGCGATGGAGACGTAGAGCTGGGCCGCCTCGCGGTAGCTGTGGTCGTGCTGGAGCGACTCCGCCTGCAGGCGGAGCACGCCGCAGCGGAGGTCGTCGAGCACCTGGCAGAGGTCCGCGTGCGTGTCGTGCGCCTCCTGCGTGTTGCAGTAGAGCTGCGCGAGCGGCTCGATCTGCTGGCTGATCTCGTTCACGCACGCCGAGTTCTGGTCGCGCGTGTAGATCGTGTTCAGCGAGTCGAGATACAGGTTCGCCGCGAACTCTCCGAGCTCGCTCGTCGAGTGGTTGAACGCGATGTCCCGGAAGAGGACCGCAGCCTCTTCGTAGTGGTTCGACTCGTAGTAGATGCGGGCGCGACGGTACTTGACCGTCGGCAGCTCGTCGCTGTCCGCGACGTAGCAGACGAAGCGCGTGAAGGCCCCGAGCATGCCCTGCTCGACCGTCGTCAGCTCGCGTGGTGCGGGCGGCCCTGCGGGGGCCTCGGGCTCGGCCGCGGCGGCGCGACCTCGCCGCCCTCGCCTCCCGCGCGCTCCCGTCGCCGCGGAGTCGCTGGCCGCCTGGGCGTGCGTGCGCGTGTCGCGCTCCGTCGCGGAGTACTGCTGCTGGTACAGGCTGTTGTAACAGAGCACCGCGGCGTACGCGGCGTCGGACGTGAACTCGCCCTGCGGGTTCAGCTCGACGACGCGATCGAACGCCGGGCCGCACTCGGACCAGTTCTCCATGCGCCAGAGGAGCTCGGCGTAGAAGTACTGGACCCGGTAGAGAGTCGGCCAGTCCCGCCGGTCGATGTCGGGGAACTCGAGCTGCTCCATGTCCGGGAAGCGCTCGGTGAGCATCCGGTAGAGCTGCCCCGCCAGGTTCATCGTGTTCCGGTCGTTCGTACCGGGCTGCTCGTCCGTGCCGATCGCCTCGCGGTGCCACGCCGTGGCGAGCTCGACGAGCACCGTCGCCGTCGACTGGCGACACTCGGTCTGGGACTCGGCGGGGTGGCTGGCCTGGGCGAACGCATCCATCACGTCGACCAGGCGTTGTATCTCGGTGACTTGTTCTGGTTTCGGTCTGCTCGAGACCACCGCGTTGGCGACGCGGCTCTGCCAGTAACATAGGCGATCGGAGCTCGCCTGCTCGCTCATGAGCGTGTGGTAGACTTGTATGGTCTCGGGCCACTGGCCGGTGTCGTAATAGAGCTCGGCCAAGCTCTCGAGCATCTCGAACGCTTGCGCGTCGTCGGTGGCGTATCGTCTGAAGAACTGGAGCGCTTGGTTCGGTCTGCCGACGCGCGAGTAGGGCAAGACCAGCTCGTGCCGCGACTGACGCGCCAGGTTGGTCGCGTCACGCGAGTCCGGGTGCTCCTGGACGAACTCGAGCACGTTCACGAACTGCGTGAGCGCACCCCGGAAGTCCTCGAGGTTGTACATGACCCACGCCTGCTTGTAGAGCGCGTAGCCGTACACCGGGTTCGGCGTCTCGGGCGGGTACTCGAGCACCTTCGCGTAGAACTGCCGCGCCGCGCTCATGTCGCCGTCGTTGAAGTAGTGCTCGGCGAACGAGAGCCAGGCGTGCGGGATGAAGTGCGACTGCGGGTAGCCCTTGATGAGGCGCATGTAGACCTGCAGCGCCTGATCGGAGTTGTGCATCTCCTCGAGCGCGTACGCGAGCGAGAACAGAACCTCGTCCATGCGCGTGTAGTCCGGGTAGTCCTGGACGAGGCGGGCGTACGTGCGGATCGCGTTCTGCCGCGCCTCGGTGAGGTGCGTCTCGGCCTCGTGCTGCTGGCGCTGGATGTCGGCGACGCGGTCGGCCTGCTGCGCCTGCTGCGCGTCGTAGAGGGGCTGGTCGAGGCTGCGAGCGTGGTTGTTCCAGTACGTCTGGAGCTCGAAGTACGTCTCGGCGAGACGCAGGAGATAGTCGGCGCCGCGCGGGTCACCGGCGCGCATGCGGCCGACGATGCGCTCGCTCGTCGTGATCTCCTGCTGAAGCAGGTCGAGCGCGCGGGCCTCGACGTGCTGCTGGAGCGCCTCGGAGCGCACGTCGATCGTGACGCTCGGGCCCGTCTGCTGCTCGTGCTTGGTCTCCTCGTGCTTGGTCGCCTGCTGGAGGTGCGACGAGGGCGCGGCCCCCGTCGGCGCTCCGGCCCGCTGCGACGGCGGCGGCGCGCCCGACGGGCACGCGTTCGCGCTCGACTGCGCGGTCGACGAGATGCACACGCCGCCCGAGCCGGCCGACGGCGGAGTGGTCGTCGAGGCTCCGGTCGTCTGCGCACCGACCAGCATCGGGAGGCCACCTCCGACCACGGAGGCGAGGAGCAACAGTGCGATTCGAGGCTGGAGTGCCCGCGCAGCGGGCCGATTTTCGATTCGATGACCCATCGTGTCCACCATCTGGCCCCGAGCGGGCTACGGGAGTCGGTCTAGGAACAAGGGAACCCTGAGCGAGGCGACCTTTGGGTGGTCACCCCAACGAAGCGGGGCGCCACGAAGGCGCCCCGAGAGATCAGCGGCCGCACCGCGACGTGACTTGCTGGCGGTAGAAGCCCAGCTCGTCGCGCCAGTACTCGCCGTCGAACGGCCACATCTGGTGCTCCTCGTCGACGTGGACCTCGAGACCGCCCGACTGCTGCAGCTCCGTCTGCTGCTGCTGGAGCTCGGCGCTGAGGCCGCCGCGCTCGTAGGTGGCGATCTCGAGCTCGACCGTGTCGACCTGCGTCAGCAGCTCGTTGAGGTCGTCGATGAGGCGGTTGTACCGGCCGCGAGCGAGATCGCCCGCCTGGTCGATCGCGAAGCTCTTCGCGACGAAGATGTCCTGCAGGATGCGCGCACCGAGCGGCGAGTTGCGGAACTCCGCCGGCGACTCGTTCAGGCGCGCCTCCTCTTCCTCGAGGAGCCTGACGTACTCCAGGTGGCGCAGGACGGTGCGGTCCGAGAGCGCGGACGAAACGACGCCGCGGATGCCGGGGGAGAGGTCCGCCTCGCCGTTGCGGACCTGCTGGAGGAAGTCGAAGAACTGCTGGTTGTCCTGGAACTGGTCGAGCGTCGAGTTCAGCTCGGCCTGCACCGGATCGTAGCGCTCGTGGAACTGCGAGATCATCGCGCGTGCGTTCTCGATCTGACACGCCGAGAAGAAGACGACCGCCTTGAGGACGAGCGCCTCCGGGTAGTAGGCGTCCTCGAAGTAGGGCGAGAAGAGCGTGTGGATGTTGCCCATCGAGCGCGCGTACTCGTCGGCGAGGAAGAAGGCCCAGCTCTCCTCGAAGAGGGCGTCGAGCCAGTACTCGCTGTTCTGACCGACCCGGTTCCACGCCTCGACGGCGTTGCCGAGAAGGCGCCCGTCGACCTCGCGCTCGCCGGTCTCGGCGTCCGTGTGGTTCGCCGCGGCGTAGTAGACGCGGGCCAGCGAGATCCACGCGAGGTCGCGCATGCGGCCCGTGTCCTCGACGCCCGTCGCGCCGTGATCGATCGCGTCGATGATGGCGCGGAACGACGTGACGGCAGGCTGCGCGCGGCGCAGGCGCACGTGCGAGATACCCTCGAAGAAGCGCGCGTTCACGTAGTAGCGAGAGTCCTCGGCGACGCGCTGGAACAGCTCGATCGCTCCGTCGAACTCGCCCTGGCCGTAGCGGTAGCGGCCCATGAGGTAGAGCAGCTGGTTGTAGAGGTCGGCGCTGTCCGCGTTGTTGAACTGCTCGAGATCCTCGACCGGGTAGCGGCCGATCTTCTCGATGATGCCGGCGGGCTCGGGCAGCTGGGAGGCGAGCTGCGCGAGCCACTGCAGCGTCTGGCCGAAGTAGATGTGGCCGGTGCCCATCTGCGTGATCTCGTCGAAGATCGCGAGCGCCGACTGGTAGTAGCGCAGGTGGTAGAGCGACTTGCCGAGGAAGAACTGGGCCTTCTGCACGTTGCCCGGCGCGTCTTCCGTCTCGCCGCCGACGACGCGCTGGAACTGCACCGACGCCTCCATGTACCGCTCCTGCTGGTACAGACGGAGCGCGTTCGCGAGCGCCTCGGACGGCGGCCCTTCTTCCGGTGGCGGCGCGGCGCCCGTTCCGGTGTCCTCGACGCTGAACACCATGTCCTGCGCGCTCGCGCGGGTCGGCGCGAACAGCATCGCGAGCGAGAGCACTGCGCTCAGCAGAGAGACAACGTAGAGAGCCCGTTCCCGCTTCATGGCACGCCTCATTGAGTAGTCAGCTCGCTTCGACAAAAACCGGAAGAAAATCGAGCGCTTACGTGGCAATGGTCGCGGATATTAGTGAGGCCGGGTGCTCGTTGTCAATAGCGATCTGCTCGTCGCGCGCGGCCGTCGCCGGTCGCCAACGCAGTTGGCGAGCTCGATCGAGCGCGCCGCGGTTGCCGCGCTGGATCGGCTCGTGCGGGTGTCCGGCGGATGGAGGTCATCGTGATCGAAGGACCGTTCGAGCACCGGGCGTGGCGACGCGCGCGACATGCCTTGACACGATCATCGCGCCCAACCTACGGTCCCGCTTCGTCGCGGTCGGGTGCGCTCCGAGCGAGCGACCCACGCGCGATGAACCACGGAAGTCAGGAGTCGGTGATGCGGGCCAGTGCGATCCTCGTGACGCTGGTGAGTCTTGGTGTGTCGGTCGTCGGCGCGGGCTGCGCCCCGAGCGGGCAGGGCGACCCCTGCACGCCGGAGTCGATCCCGAGCGATGGCTTCGTCGCAAACGAGGTGTACGTCGAGACGAGCTCGGTGCAGTGCCGCACGCGCGTCTGCATGGTCTTCCACCTGACGGGCAACCCCGAGTGCACCTCGGGCGTCGACGCGGACTGCGGACGGCCGCCGGCACCGGGCAACTCGTGCGTGGCTCCGGACGGAGACAACCTCTGCGTCCAGGTCGACGATCCGGCCAACGTTCAGATCGACGACAACAGCCCCGATCGCGTCTTCTGCACGTGCCGCTGCAGCGCCGGCGGCAACGCCTCGCTGCCGCTCTGCCAGTGCACCCAGGGCTATCGCTGCATTCCGGACACGGACCCGGGCGGCGGCTACTGCGTCCTCGATGCGCTCGCGCTGCAAGCCGGCATCTGCAACAGCGACGCGGAGTGCGTCACCCTCGGCTCGACGCTCGGGACGTGCGACGAGTCCCATCACTGTCGCTGAGCGCTCGCGCTCCCGACCCGCGCACCACGAAGGCGACCGGCGATCGCGCCGAGGCGATCGCCGCCGCCGAGCTCGAGCGGCGAGGCTTCGCGATCGTCGGGCGCAACGTCCGTGTCGGCCGCCTCGAGCTCGACGTCATCGCGCAGCGCGGCAGCCTCGTGGTGTTCTGCGAGGTACGCGCGCGCGTGAACAGCGGGATCGCCGCGCCGTACGAGAGCATCGATCGACGCAAGATCGAGCGAGTGCGCCGCGCCGCGCTCGGCTGGCTCGCGGCGCGCGAGGGACCGCGCGTCGACGTGCGCTTCGACGTGGCGTCGATCGTCCTCGGACCGCCCCTCCGGATGGACTACTTCGAGAGCGCCTTCTGAGCGATCGCCTCGAGGGTCCCGCGGTCGCGGCGCACCGAGGCTGCGAGCGCGAGCTGCGATCGGGCGCGCGCGCGATCGTGCTCGCGGCGTGAGGCGAAGCGGGCGCGATCCCAGCCGAAGTAGGCGTCCTCCCACGCGTCCACGGCGAAGCGGGCCGCGAGCTCGGTGGCGACGGTCTCGAGGCCGAGGATGATCGTCGCGCGCTCGTCCTGCGTCAGCGGGAAGCCGCCTGCGGCGTAGCCGCGGAGGGCATGCTCGACGATCACGCCGTCGGCGCTCGCATCCGCTGCGCTCTCGACCTCGCGCGGCGCCCAGCTACGGAGCGCGTCGCCGAGCTCGAACGCCATCGTGCCGTGCGCCAGCGTGTCGAGGTCGAGGAGCGCCACGGCCCGTTCGAGCGTGGCATCGAAGCGCACGTTCGAGATCTTGAGATCGCCGTGGACGATCCGCCGCGGCAGCGGTGGAAGCGGCTCGAGCGTGCGCGCGTGCGCGAGGATCGCCTCGGCGATCGGCGCGTTCAGCGCGTGGTCGGGGCTCGACGCACCTCCCGCGAGCCAGCGCTCGAGGCGCGCGAGGTGCGCCGCAGTGTCGTGTACGCCAGCGCGCGTGAAGTGGAACGTGTGCTCGAAGTCCGCCAGCGCGGCGTGGAACGTGGAAGCGAGGCGCGCGGCCTCGAACGCGTGGTTGGGCACGCCCACTTGCTCGACCGTTCGCCCGGGCACGTACGTGATGGCTCGCCACGCACGCCCCTCGACCTCGACGAACGCGAGGCCCTCGTCCGTCCTCACGAGGCGTGGCGTCGTGAGCCCGCGCTCCGACAGGCGGCGCGAGACGGCGTCGAGATCCAGGCACACCTCGCCGGCGAAGATCGCGTGCAGGCGCTGGACCACCAGGCGCGGCGTCCCGTCGACACTCGCCTCGTACGTCTCGTTGATCAGGCCCACGTCGATGGGCGTGATCCGGGCCCGCGCGAGGCCCTCGTAGGCCGCCAGCACCTGGCTCGGGATCGTCACTCGACGTACTCCACGTCGAGCTCGCCCTCCCCGTCGCTCTGCCCGGCTCCCGTGCTCGCGCGCGCGAGCGGGACCGCGCGCGGCAGGGGCTTCACGGGGTGCTCGCCGAGCAGGCGCTCGATCGCGATCAGGAGCTCGTGCAGGCCCTCGCCGGTCGCGGCGGAGAACGGGAGCACCGCATCGATCCCGCGCTTCTTCATGCCGCGCTTGATCGTGGCGACGCGCGCGCGGACGTCCGTGAGGTCGAGCTTGCTCACCGCGACGATCATCGGGCGCTTGGCGAGCTCGGGGTCGAAGCGCTCGAGCTCGCGCATCAGGACGTCGTAGTCTTTCAGCGGCGCGCGATCCGGATCGGGGTCCAGCGTGACGATGTGGACGAGCACGCGCGTGCGCTCGACGTGCTTGAGGAAGCGGTGGCCGAGGCCCGCGCCCTCGGCCGCGCCCTCGATGATGCCCGGGATGTCGGCGATCACGAACGCGCGCGCGCCGCGCTCGTCCTCGTCCTGCCCGAGCGAGACCACGCCGAGCGAGGGAACGAGCGTCGTGAAAGGGTAGTCGGCGACCTTCGGGCGCGCGCGCGACACCCGCGAGACGAGCGTCGACTTGCCGACGTTCGGATAGCCGAGGAGGCCGACGTCGGCGAGGAGCTTGAGCTCCAGGCGCAGGTGCCGGACCTCGCCGGGCGCTCCGGGCTCGGCTCGGCGTGGCGCGCGATCCTCGGGCGTCGCGAAGTGGATGTTTCCCCGCCCCCCCCGGCCGCCGCGCGCGACGACGAAAGTGTCGTCCTTCTTGGCGAGATCGACGACGAGCGTACCCTCGGCCGCGTCGAACACCTGTGTGCCGACCGGGACCCGGACGACGCGGTCGGGGCCGGCCTTGCCGTACTGGTCCTTGCCGCGCCCCGACTCCCCACCCGTCGCGGCGATGCGTTTCTGGAACCGGAAGTCGAGCAGCGTCGCGACGCGCTCGTCGGCGCGGAACACGACGTCGCCGCCGTCACCCCCGTCACCGCCGGAGGGTCCGCCGAGGGGTACGTACTTCTCGCGACGGAAGGCCACGGCGCCGTTTCCGCCGTCGCCGCCGCGAACCTCGACCGTCACCTCGTCCACGAACCGCATGGGGGCCCGTAGCTAGCACGCGGGGCGCCGTCTCGCTCTCGCCCCTACTCCGCCGCCATCCCTCGGAAGCGCTGCTCGGGACCGCTCGGCGCGTAGAACTGGAGCGCGCGCATCCCCTGCGCGCCGCTGGGCTCGAAGGAGTGCGGCGTGCCCTCCGCCACGTAGACCGTCACGCCCGGAGCGACCTGCACGTCGTGATCGCCGACGTGCATCGTGCCACGCCCCTCCTCGAAGTAGAGGATCTCGGCCGCCGCGTCGTGCACGTGCTCGGGGACGGCGAAGCTCGAGGCGCCGGTGAGCACCGCGAGGCCCGCGTGCTCGGCGCCCGCCGCGTCGGCGTCGAGCAGGATCCGCACCTCGAGCGCGCCGTCCATCACCACGAGCGGCGGGCTCGTCGCGAACGACGCCGCGCGCTGCGGGCGCGAGAGGGGATCGCTCGCGCCGTGATCGGGACAGAGCACGCGATCGCCGCGCTCGTCGACGGCGACGCGAGCCGGGCCGCCGTCCTCCGAGCGTGCGAGCGCGACGATCGTCCGCACCGGCTCGCTGCTCGTGTTCACCACGAGCCCATCCCCCTCGGGGCCGAAGCGCACCGCATCGCCTGCGTAGAGCGTCGCGGGCGCGTCGACGCTCGCGATGCCGGTGCCGCTCGCGTCGAGCGTGCCGGCGGACACGTAGAGCAGCGTGTCCTGGCACGACGAGACCGGCGGCACGAAGCGCTCGCCGGGCGGCAGCTCGAGGGTGCCGAGCAGCACGCGCGTCGGCACGCTCGGCGCGATCGCGTACCCCACGAGCTCGATGGGCGAGGGCTCCCGCGCCGACGGCAAGCCGATGTTCGGGAGGTCGATCGTCGTCGCGCTCGACCCACTGCTCGTGCCCATCGACTGCACCGAGAGGCTCATGGAGTCGTCGTACGACGGCGAGGGCGGCGAGGGCGACTCGGTCGCTTCCACGGGAACGTCCGCCGGCGCCGGCGGCGCCTCCTCCTCGGTCACGACGCGCCGGCCTGCGGTGACGTCCTCGGTCGCCTCGAGGTCGACGCGGTACCCCGTCGCTTCCCCGCTCACCGCGCCCGAGGACCCCGCCGGCCGCTCCTCGTGCTGCGCCTCGAGCTCCCGCGCTCGCTCGTCGCCTCCGCTCGTGGTCGTGGCCTGCCGCTCCGCTGGCCGGTGCTCGCATGCCCCGAGCACCAGGAGCCCGAGCAAGGCCAGTCGCGCGCGCCACGAGCTCATCGCCCGACTATAGACGCGCCAGGCGCGCCGCGGGTTCGCACGAAGAATCGCGCGAAAAAGACGGGCTCCACCGCAGAGTGGAGCCCGTCTCTTCGGGTCTGGAGGCGCCGGGAGTCGAACCCGGGTCCGAAGGCGATCCGGTCGAGCCACTACGTGCGTAGTCCGCGTTTTTCGTCGCGATGCAGGTCCCCCACGGACGGGCTACCTGAACCGCCAGCGACTGGCCCGGTATGAAGACCGGATTCTCGCCCCTTCCCGCAGTCGCACGGGAGGAGCCAGCCAGTTCGATTACGCCTCCAGGAGAGCACTGGCGGGCTCTTCCCTTCGACGGCCGTCGCTAAGCCTTACTCAGGCCGCAACAGCGTAGGTGCTGTCGTTCGCACTTACAGGTTCCCGGATGTTTTTGACGCCGTCTCCGAGTCCGGCGGCACGCAGCTCGACGTTTCACTGCCCTCGTCGATACCGTGACACCCCCTTGAGAAAGAACGAATCGCGACTCCGAACATAGCGCTCGTGACGGGCGCGTCGAGGCGCGTTAGCTTGCGCGCGCTGATGCGGCTGCGCGCGCTCGGGTTCGGGTTCGGGATCGGCTGGCTCCTGGCGGCGTGCGCGAGCCCCGAGCCCTCGTCGGCGGCGCCCCCGCCCGAGGTGCCGCCCGTCGACGCCGAGTCGGCCGGGCTCGGACGGGCCGTCTACGCGACCCACTGCGCGCTCTGCCACGGCGCAACCGGTGAGGGGTACGTCGCCGACAACGCGCCCGCGCTGTCGAACCCGGACTTCCTCGACGCCGCGAGCGACGCCTACTTGCGTGCCGCGATCGAGGAGGGGCGGCCCGGCACGCCGATGTCGTCGTGGGCGAGCTCGCGCGGTGGCCCGCTCAGCGAGGCCGACATCGACGGCATCATCGCGTTCATGCGGAGCTGGGCCACGACCGCTCCGATCGACCTCACGCACGTGAGCGTCTCGGGGCGGCGCGAGCTCGGCGAGACCGCGTTCCAGACGCGCTGCGCCGCGTGCCATGGAACGCAGGGTGAAGGCATCACGGCGCCGCAGCTCCGCAACCCGGTGTTCCTGCGGACGGCATCGGTCGGCTACATCCGGTACACCATCGAGCACGGCCGTCGCGGGACGCCGATGGTCGCGTTCGGCGACACCCTCGACTCGGCCACCATCGACGACGTCACGAGCTACGTGCGCGCGCTCGTTCCCGGGGCGACGACGCCCGCCGTGCCGATGGGCGGCCCGCCGCCGGATCTCGACCACCTCGTGATGAACCCCGAGGGCCCGGATCCGGGCTTCGAGCTGCGCGAGGACCGTTTCGTCGCCGGACGCGCCGTGCGCGAGGCGATGGAGCGCAGCGCACGAATGGTCATCCTCGACGCGCGAGCCCCGACCGACTGGGGGCGCTCGCACGTTCGCGGCGCGGCGCCCTTCCCGTTCTACGACGTCGACACGCTCGCCGCGCACCTGCCGACCGATGGCACGTGGATCATCGCCTATTGCGCGTGTCCCCACGCCGCATCGGGCCACGTGGTGGACGAGCTCCGACGGCGCGGCTTCACGCACACCGCGATCCTCGACGAGGGAATCCCCTGGTGGATCGAGCAGGGCTACCCCGTCGAGGCGGGGCCGATCCCGGTCGGCGCGGCGGCGATCCCCGAGGCACTGCCGCACTGACATGCTGGGCGAGCCCGCGAGCGAGAACGAGCTGCTCGAGCGCGCGCTCTCGCTGGCCGGGCGAACCGTCGCCGAGGTCGGCGCCGCACTGGGACGCGCGCCGGCGAGCCCCGGACACAAGGGCTACGCGGGCTCGCTCGTCGAGCGCGCGCTGGGCCTCGCGGCGCGCGGCGCCGGCCCCGACGCTCCCGAGCTCGGCATCGAGGTCAAGACGACGCCGGTCGACGCGCGCGGCGCGCCGCGCGAGAGCACCTTCGTCTGCATGGTCCCGCGCGAGGGTCTCGATCGCACGTGGCTGGAGTCGGCGCCGTACGCGAAGCTCGCGCGTGTGCTCTTCGTCCCGATCGAGCAGACGGGCGCGCGCCGCATCGGCTCGGCGTTCCTCTGGTCGCCGGACGACGAGCAGGATCGCGCGCTCGCGAGCGACTGGACCGAGCTCGCGGGCCTCTTGCGAGCGCACGGCCACGAGCACGTCTCGGCGCGCCACGGCCAGCTCATGCAGGTGCGCCCCAAGGCCGCGACCGCGGCAAGCCGCTGGCGCGCCACCGGGGACGACGAGGCGCCCGTGCTCGCCCTGCCCCGCGCGTTCTATCTGCGCCGCCGGTTCGTCGAGACGATCCTCTCCCGCTGCGGCCTCGCGCGGCCCTAGGATGAGGAGCGCATGAGCGAGGTCAGCGCATCCTTCGAGCCCCCCGTCGGCCACGACGCGGGAACCCCCGCGCGGGCCGCGCGCTACGATCGCGCGCGCGCGGCGCTCGACGCGCTCCTCGAGGGCGAGGACGACTGGATCGCCACCATGGCGACGGTCGTGTGCGAGCTCTCGCACGCGTTCTCCCACTTCCACTGGACGGGCTTCTACCGCGCCGTGAGCGAGCGCCTGCTGGTCGTCGGACCCTACCAGGGGACCCACGGCTGCCTCCGGATCGACGTCGCGCGGGGTGTGTGCGGGGCGGCCGCCCGGACGAAGCGAACGCAGCTGGTGCCGGACGTCGAGGCGTTTCCGGGCCACATCGCGTGCGCCAGCAGCACCCGGTCCGAGATCGTCGTCCCGGTCTTGACGCCGGACGGTCGCGTCCTGGCCGTGCTGGACGTCGACTCGAACGAGCCCGCTGCGTTCGACGCGCTGGATCAGGAGCGGCTCGAAGACCTCTGCCGCATGTTGGGCGAGCGCTTCGCGGCATGGGCACCCTCTGGCGATCCGGGGCGCTGACCCTATAATAGCTGGAGAGGAGTGAACATGATCCAGCTCACCGAGAAGGCAGCCGCGAAAGTGAAGGAGATCCGCGAGGCGGAGGGCCTCGGGGAGCAAGGCCTGCGCGTCCGTGTCATCGGGGGCGGCTGCTCCGGGTTCACCTACGACCTGTTCTTCGAGGACGAGACGACCGATCTCGACCAGGAGTTCGAGTCGCTCGGGATCAAGCTCTTCGTCGACATGATGAGCTACCAGTACCTCGAGGGGACCGAGATCGACTACGTCGAGGGGCTCCACGGCGCCGGCTTCAAGTTCGGCAACCCGAACGCCAAGAGCACCTGCGGGTGCGGATCGAGCTTCTCCGCGTAGCATCCATCACCTAGCGGGACAGATGGCTCAGTGGATGCCGACGGCCGCTTTCTGGCGAAAGCGGCCGTTTTCATTGCGATATGATTGGCACATGCCTCGACGTCAAAATGGGTGGTTGCCGCTGACATAACGTTACGTAAGCTCTGTGGATGACCAACGCGTTCGCGAGCGACATCGGGACCTCCCACTACATCAGCCGGGTCCGTGCGATCCCCGTCCTCGATCGAGAGACCGAGCACGCCATCGCCGTGCGTGCCGCGGCCGGCGACGGCAGCGCGCGTCAGGCGCTCGTCCGCGCGAACATGCGCTTCGTGGTGGCGATCGCGCTGTCCTACCGCCGGTACGGCATCCGGGTCGCCGACCTCATCGCGGAGGGCAACCTCGGGCTGATGATCGCGGCCGGGAAGTTCGACCCCGAGCGCGGCACCCGCTTCGTCACCTATGCTGGCTACTGGATCCGCGCCCTCATCCTCGACCTCATCGTTCGCGCCTCGACGATGGTCGGTGCCGGGTCCGGACCGCTGCGGAGCAAGCTCTTCTTCCGCCTGCGCCGCGAGCGTGCGCGCATCGGCAACCTCGTCGAGGACGCCGGCGAGCGAAACGCGCTGCTCGCGCAGCGCTTCGAGACGAGCGAGGAGAAGATGGAAGAGATGCTCCGGCGCCTCGACGCGCGGGACGTCTCGCTCGACCAGCCCATCCACCCGGAGTCCGGAGTGACGATGCTCGACGCTCTCGAGGACGACGCGGCGACGCCCGAGCAGGCCACGGCCATCCACGAGACCGACGGCCGCGTGAAGGAGCGCCTCGCAAGCGCGCTGTCGCGGCTCGACGAGCGCGAGCGCTACATCGTCCAGCAGCGGTACATGGGCGACGAAGAGGTGTCCCTGGCCGAGATCGGGCGCGAGCTCGGCGTCTCGCGCGAGCGCGCGCGCCAGCTCGAGGCCCGCGCCAAGGCGAAGCTCCGCGAGCAGCTCGACGACCTGGCGCTCGATCTGGTGGCGTAGTCAGTTCAGGGTGACCGGCAGCTCGAGGGCGAACTTCGCGATCTCCGCGTCGAACGCGCTGCCGTCGTCGCGCACCATCTGGTAGGTGCCGTGCATCGTGCCACGCACGGTCGCCAGCATGCAGCCGCTGGTGTACTGGAAGGTCTGCCCGGGCGGCAGGTGCGGCTGCTCGCCGACGACGCCGGGGCCGCGGACCTCTTCGATCTTGCCGTGGGCGTCGGTGATGATCCAGTGGCGGCTCGAGAGGCGCGCGGCCGACGTGCCCTCGTTCGTGATCCGGATGGTGTACGACCACACGTACCGACCCAGCCGCGGCGCGGACTGCTCGGGGACGTAGCGCGACGTGACCGAGACGCGGATTCCGTCGGTGAGAGCTACGGACGTGGTGGTGGGGGGCATCGGTGGCTCCTGCGTCCCGGTCGCAACGTGCGGCGGACGGTGACGGACTTCGATTCCGGATCGGCGAAGCGATAGAGCGCCCTGCGATCGCGCGCCGTAGCGTAGTCGATCCCGACCCGAGGGCCCACGAGCAGGCGCGCCGGCGGCGAGCCCTGGCGGCACTCGAGTCCGCCTTCGGCGTAGACCGCGTGGCCGCTCCACGAGGTGGTCAGCCCGAGCGCGGCGGCCACCTTGCCAGGGCCGGCGAGGTCGAGGCGGCCCCCGCGCCGCTCGGAGAGGACCGCGTGCCCCGCCAGCGGCTCGACCGCCCGGACGAGCACGGCGGCTCCTTCCCCCTCGGCGTTCGTCACGAGGTTCAGCATCGAGTGCATCCCGTAGCAGAGGTACACGTAGGCGTGCCCGGGCGGGCCCCACATCGGCGCGTTGCGGGGCGTGCGTCCCATCCGGCAGTGGCTCGCGCTGTCGCCCGGGTACCGGTACGCCTCGACCTCGGTGATCCGGACGATCGCGCCGTCCCGCGCCAGGACGCGCCCGACCAGGTCCCGCGCGACCTCGAGGGCGTCGCGCGCGAAGAAGCTCTGCGGGAGCAGCGCACCGGCCTCTGCGAGCGCGGGCACCATGCGGACGACCCCACGGGGACTTGAACCCCGGTTACCGGCGTGAGAGGCCGATGTCCTAACCACTAGACGATGGGGCCAAGGAACGGAGCAAGGGGGCAGGAAGAAAGCGAATTCGGGGACTAGGAGTCGAACCTAGATAAACAGTGCCAGAAACTGTTGTCCTGCCATTAGACGATCCCCGAGAGCGGGGTCGGCTATCTACGCCGGAGGCCCGGAACGGTCAAGCGCAGGCGATGGTTGCCGCGGCGCCAGAGCGCCTCTATGATGTACTACGGTTCTCCGGTCGGGGATTATCGAAGATGGCGCAGAGGCAGGTCGAGTACATCGTGACCGCGAACCGACTGGGTGACGGCCGGGTCGTCTATCTGGCGCCCGGCCGGCGCTGGTCGGAGGACCTCGCGGACGCATCCGTGACACGCGATCCCGTCGAGCGCGACGCGTCCATCTCGTGGGCCAAGACGCGCGAGCGCGACGTCTGCGGCGCGTACGCGATCGAGTGCGAGCTGGACGCGCGCGGTGGCCGCATCTTGTCGGCTCGGGAGCGCCTGCGCGCGCTCGGACCCGCCGCCGCCCGCCGCCGCATGGGATACACGCCCTGATGTACGTCTACGACGAGCACGATCGCCGCCTGGTGCGGGAGCGCGCCGCGCAGCTGCGCGACCAGGTCCGGCGGCGCATGGCCGGCGAGCTGACCGAGGAGGAGTTTCGCCCGCTCCGCCTGCAGAACGGCCTCTATCTGCAGCTGCACGCGTACATGCTGCGGATCGCGATCCCGTACGGTCTCTTGTCCAGCACGCAGCTCCGGAAGCTCGCCGACATCACCCGCCGCTTCGATCGCGGCTACGCGCACTTCACCACGCGCCAGAACCTGCAGCTCAACTGGCCCAAGCTCGAGGACGTACCCACGATCCTGGACGAGCTCGCGTCGGTCGAGATGCACGCCATCCAGACGAGCGGCAACTGCATCCGGAACGTGACCGCCGATCCCTTCGCCGGCGTCGCGGCGGACGAAGAGATCGACCCCCGGCCTTACTGCGAGATCCTGCGGCAGTGGTCCACGTTCCACCCGGAGCTCGCGGCGCTCCCGCGGAAATTCAAGCTCGCTCTCACGGGAGCACGCGACGACCGCGCGGCGATCGCCGTGCACGACATCGGCATACGCGTGGTGAAGAACGAGCGCGGCGAGATCGGGTTCGACTACTTCGTGGGCGGCGGTCAGGGGCGCACGCCCCTCTTGGCCGAGCGGATCCGCGCGTTCGTGCCCGAGCGCGACCTGCTCAGCTACACGGAGGCGGTGCTCCGCATCTACAACCTCGAGGGACGCCGCGACAACAAGTACAAGGCGCGCGTCAAGGTCCTGGTGAAGGAGCTCGGGGTCGAGGAGTTCCGGCGTCGCGTCGAGCAGGAGCACGCGAAGATCGTCGACGAGCCGGCGCTGGTCCTCGACGCGGCGGAGATCGCGCGCATGAAGCGCTACTTCGCGCCGCCGGTGTACGAGACGCTCGGCGACGGCACGACGAGCGTCGAGGCGCTGCGGCTGAGCAAGGACCGCGAGATCGCGCGCTGGGCGAAGGGAAACCTCACGCCGCACCGGGTGCCGGGCTACGCGATCGTCCACCTCTCGCTGAAGAGCACGCTGGCCCCGCCCGGCGACGTCACCTCCGAGCAGATGGACGCGGTGGCCGACCTCGCCGACCGCTTCTCGATGGGTCGGATCGTGGTGACGCACCGCCAGAACCTGGTCCTGACCGACGTCGCCGTCCGCGATCTCCGCGAGGTGCACGCCGCGCTCGCCCGCCTGGGCTTCGCGACGCCCAACGTCGACCGCATCACGGACATGATCACCTGCCCGGGGCTCGACTACTGCGACCTCGCGAACGCCCGCTCCATCCCGATCGCCGAGGACATCACCCGCCGCTTCGACGATCTCGACTGGGTGTTCGACGTCGGGCCGCTCACGCTGAACATCTCGGGCTGCATCAACGCGTGCGGCCACCACCACGTCGGCAACATCGGGATCCTCGGCATCGACAAGCAGGGCGAGGAGTTCTACCAGCTCATGCTGGGCGGCTCGGGCGGCGTCGGCGTCGGAGGAACCGAGGCCGCCCTCGGGCGCATCCTCGGGCGTGCGCTCTCCGCGAGCGAGGTCGGGCCGGCGATCGAGCGCATCGTGCGCACTTACGTCTCGCTCCGGACGAGCGAGGACGAGACGTTCATCGAGGCGCACCGGCGCCTCGGGGCGGAGCCATTCAAGGAGGCCGTGTATGGCGCTCATTCGGAAAAGCGCGCCGCCGAGTGAGGGCAGCGCGCGCGGGGGCTATTCGCTCGCGGAGCGCGACCCGTGGCTGGCTGCGGGCGCCGGGCCCGTCGCGGCCGGCACGGACGTCATCGTCACGCTCGCGCGTCTCGAGGCGGAGCCTGCGGTCCTCGATCGCGCGGGCCGTACGGGCGTGCGCCTCCCGAGCGACCGGGGCCTCGACCCGATCGTGCCGCTCCTCCCGCGCCTCGCGCTCGTCGCGATCGAGTTTCCCAAGCACACGGACGGGCGCGGGTACTCGCTGGCGCGGCTGCTGCGCGAGCGACACGGCTTCGCCGGCGAGGTGCGCGCCGTCGGCAACGTGCTGCGCGACAACCTGCTGTTCATGCATCGCTGCGGGTTCGACGCGTTCGAGCTCGACCCGAAGTACGGACCGGGCGGCCGCGATCCGGCGGCCACCTTGAGCGCGTTCGCCGAGCTCGACGTGTACTACCAGGCTGCGTCGGACGTGCGGCTGCCGCTCTGGAAGCGCGTCAGCCGGGCTTGATCTCGGCAGGAGTGCTCGCCGCGGAGGGCCCGGACGGAAGCGCGCGAACGCGCGCGGACGGGAGGGACCTCAGGGGCGAGCCGATGGATCACCCCGGCTTGATGCTGCCGCGACGGCGGAGCCCGACGAGGAACGTCTCGTAGCTCTCCGTGCGGCTGGCGGGCGGCTTGATGATCTTGGTCTGCTCGAAGACGCGCGCGACGTCCTTCTTGGCGTGCTCGAAGTCGGGGCCGAGGAAGATCTTGCCGACGAAGTGCCCGCCCGGCGGCAGCACGGCCTCGGCGACGTGCAGCGCCTTCGTGAAGAGGTCGAAGCTGCGCGTCTGATCGACGAAGCGGTGGCCCGTGGTCGCGGGTGCCATGTCGCTCAGCACGACGTCGAACGAGCAGGGCCCGTGCTCGGCGGCGAGGTCGAGCGTGAGCGCGTCGCCCACGCGGATCTCGGCCCAGGGCGGCAGCGCCCCGCGGAACTCGGTGAGATCGACGCCGAGCACCCGGCCCTTCGGGCCGACCTTCTGCGCCGCGTAGCTCGTCCAGCTGCCCGGGAACGCGCCGAGATCGAGGACGCGCTTGCCCGGCGCGAGCAGCCGCACGCGTCGATCGATCTCCTCGAGCTTGAACACCGAGCGGGCCGCGAAGCCCTCGCGGCGTGCGCGGCGGCCGAAGTGATCTTGTGGGCGCTTGCTCATCGTCGCTCCGGATGTGCGAACGCCCCGGAAGCCAACGTGGCCACCGGGGCGTCACTCGAGCTCACGCTCGCCTCGCTCAGCTCTTCTTGCCGCCGCGCTTCTTGATCGCGCCGCGCACCGTGACGATCGCGTTGCGGCCGCCCGGCACCGCACCCTCGATGAGGAGCAGGTACTTGTCGTCCATGACGCGCGCGACCTTCAGGTTCTGGATGGTCACGTTCTCGTTGCCGTACTGGCCGGGCATCTTGAGGTTCGGCAGCGTGCGGCCGGGCGTCATGTTGGTGCCGATGGCGCCGCCGTGGCGCTGGTACTCGTGCGTGCCGTGCGACGCCGTGGCCGAGCCGCGGAAGTTCCAGCGCGTCATGACGCCGGTGAAGCCGCGGCCGATGGTCTTGCCGGCCACGTCGACCTTCTGGCCGACCTCGAAGACGTCGGAGGGCTTGATGACCGCGCCGACCTCGTGCTTGGCGACCTCGGCCGCCGGGAGGCGGAGCTCCTTCACGTGCTTCTGCGGCTTGATGCCGAGCTTCTTGAAGAAGCCGGCCTCGGGCTTGGTGAGCCCCTTCTCCTTGCGCTCGCCGAAGCCGAGCACGAGGGCCGAGTAGCCGTCCTTGTCCTCGGTGCGCTTGCCGACGACGGTGCAGGGACCGACCTCGACGACCGTGACGCGCGTGACGTTGCCGTCGTCCTCGAAGATCTGCGTGGTTCCGAGCTTCTTGCCGATGAGGCCAGGGTGCTGATTCATGGGTGTTTTCTCTCGACGATCTTCCGTGTAGTCGCGCTAGGCGTCGGGTCGATCGACCCCGAGAAAAACTCTCGTACCCGGAAAAAGGACGCGCAAAATGGTTCGGACGGCGCCCGGCGTCAAGCCGCGGGTGGCGAGCCGCGTCCGAGGCGCACCTGAACGAGTGTGAGGCCGTGCGCGGGGGCGGTCGTTCCGGCGTCTTCCCGGCGTCCGCCCGGCCCGAGCAGCCCGGCCGCGTCCTCGACGGAGAGCTTGCCGCGGCCGACCTCGACGAGCGTGCCGACGAGGATCCGCACCATGTTCTTCATGAACGCGCTGCCTCTCACCTCGATCGCGACGAGCGAGGGCTCGCCGGCCCAGCGCTCGATCACCTCGAAGGCCAGCATCGTCCGCGTGGTGTTGTCGCGCTCGTCGTCGGCCGCACGGAACGCGCGGAAGTCGTGCGTGCCCACCCAGCGCGAGGCCGCCTCGCGCATCGCCGCGAGATCGAGCCCGCCCTCGCGACGCTGGCGCCCGCGGCCGAGCCACCATGCACGCCTCCGCCAGTGGGGATCGCGGTGCTCGGTGAGCTGCAGCACGTAGCGGTAGGTCTTGTCGACCGCGTCGAAGCGCGGGTTGTAGCCGCGGGGCCGCAGCTCCGCGTCGAGCACGACCACGTCCTCGGGCAGCGCCGCGTCGAGCCCCTTCACCCAGCCGCCCGCCGGGATCGCTCGCGCCGGGTCGAACGCGACGCGCTGCCCGAGCGCGTGGACACCCGCGTCGGTGCGGCCCGCGCCGCGCGTCTCGACGGGCGCGCCATTCATGCCCGCGATGGCCGCCTCGAGCACGCCCTGCACCGTCCGCTGATCGGGCTGCCGCGCGAAGCCCGCGAAGTCCGCGCCGTCGTAGCTGACGACCAGGAGGATCGCGTGATCCGGCACGCTCTCGGACACGCTCACGCCGCGCAGCGCCGCCGGGGCGCGATCAGAACGTGAAGCCCAGGCCCGCGGCCCACGTGAAGGCCGTACCGACCGGCAGCATGTGGCTCGAGAAGGGCCCGAGGTCGGCGCCGTACACCTCGAAGAAGATCTCGGAGTGGTTGATCCCCCACGCGTTGTCGAGGCGGTGCGCGGCGCGCGGATCGAGGAAGTCGAGCTCGAGGGCGATCTGCGCGCCCCAGTGCAGGCCGATCGACCAGCCGTCGGCCTGCGTGCGACCCGTGACGCCGGTCTGCCAGTACCCGAAGTCGACGCCGACCTTCGGCGTCAGCACGAGCGGAACGTTGAGGTTCCGCGCCAGGCCGTCGATGCGCCAGCCGACCAGCCCGGTGAACATGACCAGGCTGAGGCCCGTGTCGCCCACGTTCGCGGTGGTCGTCGTGGTCGCGGTCGCCGGGCCGCTCCACTCCGCCCAGCCGAATCCCACGCCGAACACGATCGGCCCGATGTAGGGAACGCGGAACGCGTGCCCGTCCAGCTCGAGGCCGAGCATCGGGCCGAGATCGCCGTTGAAGGCCGAGAACGCCGTCCCGACGTCGGGCTGGTACGTCCCGACCCGGATCTCCGCGGTGAACGTCTCCGAGCTGGGCCGGTACTGCGGCGTCGTCGACCACTCCGTGCCGTAGGCCGGGGTGTCGAAGCGCGTGCGGCGCTCCTGCGCCTGGGCGGCGCCCGGGGCCGCGATGCAGACCCCGACGAGGGTGGCCACGATGGTCGCGGCCGGCATGAGCCTCATCGCGCCCTCCGGCGTGCCACGAAGACGCCCGCGACCAGCAGGCCGAGCGCACACGCAGCGAGGTCGATGCGCCGGCTCGGGAGGCCGACCGAGCACCCGCGGTAGTTGTTGGCGCACGCCGTCGTGTCGGTCATGCCGTGCGCGGCGCAGTACTGATCGAAGAAGCCGCTCACCTGCACGTGCGAGGCGCAGACGACGTTCGAGAGCGGGCTGACGTTGCCCGCCGTGTCGACGACGGCGATCGCGATGGCCGCGGACTGACCGTACGTCCCGGTCGACCACCCGAGGAGCGACGTCTGGAGCGTGGCGGGGTTCGACGCAGCCAGCGACGCGAGCGTCGTGGAGGGCGCCGTCGCCCCGGGCACGAGCGAGCTGGTCCCACCGTCGCCGGTGCATCCCGTCGAGTCCGCATACACGTACACGCGCCCCGACATCCCTAGGTCGGTGAAGCTCGACGCGTTCCAGGCGATCTGCAGCTGCGTGTCGCCCGCGGGCGTCGACGTGATCACCGGCGCGACGGGCGCCGTCGCGTCGATCGCCACGTCGAGCGTCCAGTACGCGGTGAAGGTCATCGAGTTCTCTTCCATCGTCGCCGTGTCGAAGAAGTAGAACGTCCGCTGGTCCGACGTACAGCCACCGAAGAGCGTCTCGGCCGACACGTGGACGGTGGTGTTGGGGCCGGTCGTGTAGGGGATGCTCGTCACGTAGTGGCAGACCGGACTGGTCATGTTCGCGCGGGTCGTCGAGGTCTGGCAGCCGGCTGCGGCAGACGAGGCCCACCACACGTCGAGATAGCGCATGGTCGTGCTCGCGGTGAGCCCGGCGAACGCGAGCGGGATGTCGGTCGCGCACTCGGCGGTCCCGATCGGCAGGGTGACGAGGTTGGTGTTGCCTGCCGCGTGGCTGCCGGTCCCGAACGCGCCGACGGTGGGCGAGAGCGCGAAGGCCGTGGAGGGAAGCGCGCACGCGAGCACGGCGGCTGCGATCAGGAGGACGGAGCGACGCATGGCGCGGGTGTTGAGCAAGGGATGTTCCATGTCTCGTTCGCTCCGCGGAGCGAAGGGAGCGCGAAGATCTCGGCTCCGTAGCACATCCGCCGTCGTCATTCTGGCACGACCCCGCCCCGGGCGCGCTCGCGCCCGTGACGAATCGTCAGAGGCGGCCCGTGGCTCGGGTCGTCTCAGCCGACCAGGAGGCCCTCGGCGATCTGGACGGCGTTGGTGGCGGCGCCCTTGCGGACGTTGTCGCCGACGACCCAGAGCAGGATCCCGCCGGGGTTGCCGAGATCCTCGCGAACGCGGCCGACGAGCACGTCGTCGATGCCGTCGGCGTCGATGGGCTTCGGGTAGACGCCCTTGGCGAAGTCGTCGACCAGCCTGACCCCCGGAGCCTTCGCGAGCGCCTCGCGCACCTCGGCCACGGTGAGCGCGCGGCTCGCCTCGATGGCGATCGACTCGCTGTGGCCGTTGACGACCGGCACGCGGACGGTGGTCGGCGAGACACGGATCTCCGGGTCGTCGAAGATCTTGCGCGTCTCGTGGATCATCTTGAGCTCTTCTTCCTGGTAGCCGGTCGCGGCGTCGCGCTTCCACTCCATGAGGAGGCTGCCGGCGAGCTGGCCGTTCAGGATGCCCGGCTCGATCGTCTCTCCCGCCGCGAACGCGCGCGACTGCGCGCGGAATGCCTCGACGGCCTTCGCGCCGGCCCCGCTGATCGCCTGGTACGTCGAGACGACGATGCGGCGGATCCGCGAGAGGCGCCGGATCGGCTCGAGCGCGACCAGCATCTGGATGGTGGAGCAGTTCGGGTTCGCGACGATGCCCTTCTTCGGGTGGCGGGCCGCGGCGAGGTTCACCTCGGGCACGCAGAGCGGGACGTCGGGGTCCATGCGCCAGGCCGACGAGTTGTCGACGACGAGCGCTCCCGCCTTCGCCGCGATCGGGCCCCACTCCTTGCTCGGACCGGAGCCGGCCGAGAAGAGCGCGAGGTCCACGCCGTGGAACGCGTCGGCCGAGACGGGACGGACGACGAGCTCGCCGTCGCCGAAGCGGACCTTGCGCCCGGCGCTCGCGGGGGACGCGAGCGCGATCACCTCGCTCGCCGGGAAACGACGTTCGTGGAGGACCCGGAGCATGGTCTCACCCACCGCTCCCGTCGCCCCCAGCACCGCAACCTTGAACTGCTTGGCCATGTCCGTGGCCTAGCGCGAAACTCGTCAGACGAACAGAAACGGGATGACGACGTGCGCGGCGCAGTGCGCGCCGATCACGAAGCTGGGGCGCAGGGCGAGCGAGGCGAGGCTCATCACCATGCCCGGGAAGATCACGCGGGTGGCGAAGAAGGGCCACGACCACTCCGAAGAGCCGGCCGCGTGCAGGAGCGCGAACGCGACGCCGGTCACGAGCGCGGCAGCGAGGGCCGCCGGGACGTTCGGCAGGCGCCGGGTGAGCGCGGGGAACACGAGCGCGAGCACGCCGAGGCGGAAGATCACCTCTTCGGCGTAGCCGGCCGTCTCGCTCAGCAGCAGCCCGGGCCCGGCGCTCTCTTCCGGCGGGACGAAGGAAGGGAGGTGCGGGCCGACGAACGCGCGCTCGGCGCACGCGATGGTGATCGCGACCAGCGCGCCGGCCCCTACGAGCCCGAGCGAGCGGAGCAGGACCGCGCGTGGCGGCGTGGCGCGGCGCACCCAGAAGGCTGCTGCGGCGATGCCGAGCAGCGGCACCAGCGCGAGGGTGGGCGCGCGCGGCAGGATCGCGAGGATCGGATCGGCGCGGCTCCACTCGGCCTCCGTCGCCGGCGCCAGCGCGAGCAGCGCGAGGAGATAGAGCGTGAACGCCTGCAGCGCGATCGCGGCACCCGCGACGTCCTGCGGCTCGAGCGAGAAGCGCGGGCGCGGCGCGATCGTCACGGCGGCACGCATCATGCGGGCGAGGGTAGCGCGGCTTGCCCATGTGGCCGCTGGCTGACAGTGGTGTATGGGAGCTGTTCATGCCTCAGTTGCAGGCCGGGGTGGCCTACGTTTTCAGCGTGCAGCCCCGGTTCGGAGCGGCCAGTGATGTGCTGGATCCTTATGCCAGACGC
>JBGAQA010000249.1:533-1209 GCA_044220955.1 Sandaracinaceae bacterium | reverse complement strand
CCTCCTCCTTCTTGCCCACCTGACCCTCGAGGTCGGTGACCTTGGCCTGGGCGGTCTCGAATTCAGTCTTGGCGGAGGCGTCCCGCTTCTGCGACTCGGCGAGTAGCTCGGCGTACTTCTTCTCCGCCTCGTCGAGCTTGGCGATGAGGTCCGCCCGGGACATCTCGCCCTCGGGGCGGGACAACACGTCCGGGTCGGCCAGGTACTCGGCCGCGCGCCCGCCCACCACGCCGAGCACGGCGCCGAGCTTGCGGTAGGCCACCGCCACCTCGCGCGTCACGTCCATCGGCGCGCCCGGAAAGCCGCGCGCCAGCGCGCGCAGCGCGGGCGTCACCAGCACCACGTCGCCCAGCGTCCGCAGCCGGATCGCGAGCACGCCGCCGCTCACGAACGCCCCCGGTGCGCGGCGCGAATGCGCTCCACCAGTTCGCGGCTCGCGTGGGACTTGGCGTCGCCCGCGATCGCGGTGGCGATGCCGAGCGCGTCGCCGGCTACCGCGGCGGCTACCTGCCGCTCAAGCGGCGCGAGATCGAGCGCGGGCTGCGCGAGGGCTCGGTGCTCGGCGTCGTCTCGACGAACGCGCTCGAGCTCGGCATCGACATCGGCAGCCTCGACGCGGCCGTGCTGGTGGGCTACCCGGGCTCGGTCGCCTCCGCGTGGCAGCAGGCCGGCCGTG
>JBGAQA010000249.1:251-523 GCA_044220955.1 Sandaracinaceae bacterium | reverse complement strand
CGCAGCGGGACCTCGGTCGCGGTGCTGGTCGCCAACTCGACGCCGCTCAACCAGTTCATCGCCAAGAACCCCGACTACTTCTTCGGCTCGCCCGTCGAGCAGGGCCGGGTGAACCCGGAGAACCTGCAGATCCTGGTCAACCACGTGAAGTGCGCCGCCTTCGAGCTGCCCTTCGTGGGCGACGAGCGCTTCGGCCGGGAGAACCTGGTCGAGATCCTGAAGTACCTCGAGGGGGAGAAGCTGCTGCACCGCGC
Organism: Sandaracinaceae bacterium; assembly: GCA_044220955.1. Lineage (GTDB taxonomy): Bacteria > Myxococcota_A > Polyangia > Polyangiales > Sandaracinaceae > JBBSAT01. Next base: position 269 of record JBGAQA010000249.1, on the reverse strand, counting down.
CGGCGAGTGCTGGCACTG
>JBGAQA010000249.1:0-241 GCA_044220955.1 Sandaracinaceae bacterium | reverse complement strand
GACGAGCGACTCCTACCCGGCCGACGCCGTGAGCCTGCGCTCGGTGTCCTCGGACAACTTCGTGATCCAGGACGTGACGGGCGAGCCGCGCATCATCGCCGAGGTGGACTACGACTCGGCGCCGTCCATGGTCCACGAGAAGGCCGTCTACATCCTCGAGGGCCGCAGCTACTTCGTGGAGAAGTACGACCACGACGAGCGCCGCGTCCACGTGCGCGAGGCCGACGTCGACTACTACACG
>JBGAQA010000248.1:0-1221 GCA_044220955.1 Sandaracinaceae bacterium | reverse complement strand
GGGCACGCTGCGGCGCCGCTACGGCGACCTGCACCGGATCACCGGCGTGCTCGAGGACATCCAGGTCCAGCTCAGCGAGGTGCGCGAGGCCTTCGGGGTGCCAGGCCTGTCGGTGGCCTCCGCCGAGCGCTTCCGCGACAAGGCCACCATGAAGGACGCGCTGCGCGCCGCCGGCCTGCCCTGCGCCCGACACCGCACGCTGACGAGCGCCGAGGACGGCTGGGCCTTCGCCCGGGAGAGCGGCCTGCCGCTGGTCATGAAGCCGCTCGCCGGCGCGGGATGTCGGGCCACCTGGCGCATCGAGACCCCTGAAGACCTGCACGGCGCGCTCGAGGCCACCCGTCCCTCGCCTGAGCGCCCCGTGCTCGCCGAGGAGTTCCTTCGCGGCCGCGAGTTCTCGTTCGAGACCGTGACGATCGCGGGCAAGCCGCGCGTGTGGTCGGTGTCGCACTACCTCCCGAGCTGCCTCGAGGCCATCGAAAACCCGTGGATCCAGTGGACCTGCCTGCTGCCCCGGGACATCTCCGGGCCCGAGTACGACGGCGCGCGGGCGATGTCGCGCGCGACCATCCAGGCCCTCGGCCTCGACGACGGCATGACCCACATGGAGTGGTTCCAGCGCCCCGACGAGAGCCTGGTCATCGGTGAGATCGCGCAGCGCCCGCCCGGCGCCAACATCAGCCTGATGACCGGCCTCGCGCACGACATCAACCTCTACGACGCGTGGATCCGCGCCGTCGTCGACGGGGAATTCCAGGGCCCGTGGGAGCGGAAGTACGCCGTGGGCAGCGCGTTCCTGCGCGGCATGGGCCACGGGCGCGTGGCGTCGGTGTCGGGCATCCACGAGACCTGGGAGGCCGTCGGGAAGTGGGTGGTCGAGGCCAACCTGCCGACGGTCGGCGCGCACGGGCTCGACATGATGCGCCGCACGGCGACCGTGCAGGCGAACTTCGACTACGCCAGCGAGGAGCAGGCCATGCGCATGATGCGCGTGGCGCTGCGCGTCTCGCCCGTGGCGACCGCCATCTTCGCGAACAGCCCGTTCTACGAGGGGCGGGTCTTCGGCGGGAAGAGCTACCGCGCGAGGGTGTGGCTCGACGTGGATCCGGATCGCAGCGGGCTGCTGCCCGCGATGTGGAGCGAGCGGGCGACGTTCCGCGACTACGTCGAGTGGGCGCTCGACGTGCCCATGTTCATGTTCAAGCGGGACGGCGCGCGCGT
>JBGAQA010000247.1:0-1221 GCA_044220955.1 Sandaracinaceae bacterium | reverse complement strand
GTCGAGCGCGGCGGAGACCGCCGAGGCCGTCTCGAAGCGCTCGGTCGGATCCCTGGCGAGGCACGTCATCACGATCGCCTCGAGATCCTCCGGGCACTCGGGGCGCCTGGTCCGCGGCGACTCGATCTCGCAGCGCGTGACCGCGAGCAGCGTCTCGGCGTCGGTGTCGCCCTTGAAGAGCCGCTCGCCGGTGACGAGCTCCCAGAGGAGCACGCCGAGCGCGAAGATGTCGACGCGTCGATCGAGCGCGCGACCGAGCGCCTGCTCGGGCGCCATGTACGCGAACTTCCCCTTCACGATGCCGGTGTCGGTCCGGACGATGCGCCCCTCGGCCTTGGCGATGCCGAAGTCGGTGAGCTTCACGTGGCCGTCGTACGTGACGAACACGTTGTGCGGCGTCACGTCGCGGTGGACGATGCCGAGCGGCTGGCCGGTCTCGTCGCGCGCCTCGTGCGCGTGGTGCAGGCCCTCCGCGGCGCGCGCCACGATCCAGCAGGCGAAGGGCAGGGGGAGACCGCCGCTGTCCCGCGCCGCCCGCGCGACGGCGGCGAGGTGCTCGCCGTGCAGGTACTCCATCGCGATGAAGTGCGCGCCGTCGTCCCCGAGCTCGATGACCTGGGCGACGTTGGGGTGCTGGAGCGCCGCGGCGATGCGCGCCTCGTCGAGGAACATGTCGACGAAGAGACGGTTCTTGGCGAGGTGCGGGTGGACGCGCTTGATGGCGAAGAACTTCGCGAAGCCGGCCGGGCCTCGGAGGCGCGCGAGGTACACGCTCGCCATGCCGCCCGCGCCGAGCTCGGCGACCACTTCGTAGCGACCGATCTTCGCCGGCAGCGACGCGTCGCGCTCCGTCTTCGGGAACGCGATCTCTTCGGTCTGTCCCGAGCGCTTGCGCGTCATGGGTGCTCGAGCGTCTCCACGCGCGGGACGCCGACCACGTAGCGATCGTGCAGCGTCGCGCCGAGCACGGCGCCGACGATCGCGCCGGCGACCACCACGCCCACCGCCACCCAGAGCGCGGGCTCCTCGAGCGGGGAGCGCGGCGGCGGGGGTGGCGGCGCGACCGCCTCGGGCGCGATCGTGGGCGGCGGCGGCGCGGTCGGCGTCAGGTCGGGCTCGGGCACGGGCTGTGGGGGAGGAGGCGGCGGGGGCGGCGGGACGCGGCCGGCCACCTCCAGCAGCGCGCGCGTCGAGAAGTGGTGCTCGGGCGTCAGGGAGTCC
>JBGAQA010000246.1:0-1232 GCA_044220955.1 Sandaracinaceae bacterium | reverse complement strand
GGCCGACGTGAGAGGTTCGGAATTCGACGAAGCACGGTTCTTCGCCGCCATCGCGGCGAGTGGCGCCCGGGCGCTCCTGATCGGACCGCGGGCGCTCGTCGTGCTCGGCTTGCCTCTCCTGACCGCGGACTATGACTTCTGGCTCCACATCGACGACATCGATCGCTTCAATCAGGCGCTCGAGCCGTTTCATCTGAACCCGACCCGCACGCCCGCCGAGGCGCGCGCGGTGATCGCCGCGGGCAAGCTGGCGGTGGTCCTCGGCATCGAGACCTCCAACCTGTTCGAATGCAGGCTCACGCCCGGCGAGGGCGGCCCCGTCTGCGATGAGGCCTATATCGAGGCCCAGCTCGACCATTATTATGATCTCGGCGTGCGGGCGATCTTCCCGGTCCACAAGTACGACAATAAGTTCTCACCCGGCGACGGCGACCGGGCCTTCATCGAGCTCGGCAATTTCGCCAACAGCGGCCACTGGTCCAACTTCACGCTGGATTGCCCGGATCCGCAGGTCGGCGGCTTCGACAGCGGCGACGTGAACTTCGGCGGCCTCAACATGCCGCGCGACGTCTACGACTCCAAGGCGCCGCTCGATATCAGCAAGTTCCCGACGGCGCCGCTCGACACCACCACAAAGTACTTGTCGCAGATCCTCGAGGCGCCGCTGGTCGGGCCCTACTGTCAAAACGCCACGGTCACGCCGCTGGGCGAGCACCTCGTGGGGCAGATGATGGCGCGCGGGATGATCATCGAGGTCGATCACCTCCCGCAGTGGTCGTACGTGCGCGCCTACGAGCTGCTCAAGGAGGCCAAATATCCGGCGTCGGGCAGCCACGGACGCAACAACAACGGGCTCTTGTATGAGCTTGGGGGGGTGTCGACGACCGGCTTTGGCACCTGCCGCAACGACAAGCCCGGCTCGACCGTCCAGGGCTTCAAGGACAAGATCAAGTTCATCACGGACAAGGGCGGGTACCCGGCGGAGGGCTTCGGCTTCGACCTCAACGGCTTCGCCGGCGCCCGCGGGCCGCGCTTCGGGGATGGTGTGTGCGCGACGCCGCAGACCGATCCGGTCACCTATCCCTTCAGCTCCTACGGCGGCGACGTCGAGTTCACGCAGCCGGTGGTCGGCAACCGCAAGCTGGACTTCAACACCGAGGGGTTGGTCCATATCGGGCTGCTGCCCGAGCTGCTCGAGGACGCCCGCCGGGACGCCGTCGACGAGGCGGACC
>JBGAQA010000245.1:381-1233 GCA_044220955.1 Sandaracinaceae bacterium | reverse complement strand
GGGTCATGGCGTGGACGGTGACATCGGGGTTGCCCTGGCCGATGTAGGGGGAAGCCTCGACGATCGCGCGCACCTTGGCGAGCTCGTCCGCGGTGACTCCCCCGTTCGAGGCGAGGAGTCGATAGAGCCTCTCGCGCTGCTCCGCGAGGGTCTTCGGCTCCGGCTCGTCCAGCGGCTCGCCGCCGTCCGCCCCGACCCCGCGCCCGTCCGCGCCGCCATCGACGCGTTCGCGCTAGCGGTCACCGACGGGGCCGACCCCGACACCCTCGCCCGCGCCGACCTGGCCGTCACGGCCGCGCTCGTCGACGCCGCGCGCGACTCGGACCGGAAGGTCAAGGGCGAGACGGGCGCGCGCGACTTCCTCGAGCGGCTCGCCCTCCGCGACGCGCAGGACTCGGACAAGGAAGAGCGCGACCGCGTGAGCCTCATGTCGATCCACGCGGCGAAGGGCCTCGAGTTCCACACCGTGCTGCTGACGGGCAGCGACGAGGGCGAGGACCGCATCGGCCTGCGCACCGACACGATGATCATCGCGCTCGTCCACGAGGCCACCGGCCGCGCCGCGCTCGTCTCGGTGCCGCGCAACCTCACCCATCTCCGCTTCCCACCGGGCAGCGTGCTCGCGGAGGAGTACCCCGACGGGTTCGAGGACGACGAGGGCGGCCTGCCCATGCCGCAGCTCCCGGGCGTCCACGAGACGCGGACCGACGCCAGCGGCCACTACGCGCTCGAGCGCCTCGCGGCGATCGCGGCCTCGAACGTGCCGGTCGTGCTGCTGGGCGAGAGCGGCACCGGCAAGGAGCTGCTCGCCCGCGCGATCCACGCGCTGTCGGAGCGCTCCGGCAAGCTCGT
>JBGAQA010000245.1:0-371 GCA_044220955.1 Sandaracinaceae bacterium | reverse complement strand
CGCCCGGCCCGAGCCGCTCGCCGCGAGCGAGCTGTTCGGCGCCCGCAAGGGCGCGTTCACGGGCGCGAGCGAGGACCGCGTCGGCTTCGTCAGGACCGCCGACCGGGGTACGCTGCTGCTCGACGAGATCGGGCGCGGCACCGCCACGTACGACGGGCTCGCGCTGGCGTGGGCGGTGACCGAGCACCTGCACGCCGCCGACGGCGCCCGTCCGCGCACGGTGTTCGCGACGCACTATCACGAGCTCACGCAACTCGCCGAGACGCTGCCGCGGCTCGCGAACGTGCACGTGACCGTGAAGGAGTGGGGCGACGGCGTCGTGTTCCTGCACCGCATCGCGGACGGCGCGGCCGACCGCTCGTACGGCATCC
>JBGAQA010000244.1:0-1233 GCA_044220955.1 Sandaracinaceae bacterium | reverse complement strand
CCCTCGACGGCGCGGAAGCTCCAGGGTCTTGTGCTGGTGTCGATGAACGGCGCCAGACGCTGCTGCATCTGGTCGAACTTGCCGCCGGGCCCGAACAAGGCGGCGAAGTCGGCCTGCGTCACGTCGCGCGGCGAGGTGGCGTCGAAGGGGTAGCGGCCGGCGGTCGCCTGGGTGCAGAACTCGCCGACCTGCGTGCGCACTTCGCGCGACAGGGTCTCACGCAATTGCATCAGGCCCACGCGCGAGCTGGCGCTGCAGGTCTCGCGTGAGATCGAGAAGCTCGGCGAGTTCCGCGGCATCCGCATCATCGCCATCTACGGCGGCGCCGCGATGGGCCCCCAGGTGGACGCCCTGACCGGCGGCGCGCAGATCGTCGTCGGGACTCCCGGCCGCGTGCTCGACCACATCCGGCGCGGAACTCTGAAGACCGACCAGATCCGCACCTTCGTCCTGGACGAAGCGGACGAGATGCTCTCGATGGGCTTCGCCAAGGAGCTCCACGCGATCGCGGAGTCGCTCCCGAAGGAGCGCCAGGGTCTGTTCTTCAGCGCGACGATCCCGCCGGACATCGAGCGCATGGCGAAGGCGCAGCTCAAGGATCCCGAGTTCGTCACCCTCTCGAGCGACCAAATCGGCGCGCTCGAGATCCAACACTTCGTCTACATCATCCCAGGTGGGGACAAGCGCGACGCGATCTTCCGCGTGCTCGAGGTCGAAGACCCCGAGAGCGCGATCGTCTTCTGCAACACGCGCGACGAGACGGAGCGGGTGTCGGGCGCGCTCGTGCGGCAAGGGTTCGAGGCCGACTGGCTGAACGGCGATCTCGATCAGGGCGAGCGCGAGAAGGTGATGGCGGCGACGCGCGAGGGGCGGATCCGCTTCCTCGTGGCGACCGACGTCGCGGCGCGCGGCATCGACATCTCGCACCTGACGCACGTGATCAACTTCGATTTCCCGCAGGACGCCGAGTCGTACGTGCACCGCACGGGGCGGACGGGGCGCGCCGGCAGGACCGGCAACGCGGTGTCTCTGGTGACGCCGCAGGACATCGGGCAGCTCTACCTGCTGCGGTTGACCTACAAGATCCGGCCGATCGAGAAGCAGGTCCCGAGCGACAGCGAGCTCAAGACGCGGGCGGAGGCGGACCTCGTGATGATGTTCGCCGAGGCCTACAGCAAGAAGGCAGTGCATCCGGACGATCTGTCGCTCGCGCGGCGGCTGCTCACGCACGAC
>JBGAQA010000243.1:0-1237 GCA_044220955.1 Sandaracinaceae bacterium | reverse complement strand
TCGGGGATCCTCATCGTGCCCGCGGGCTTGTCGCGTTCAACCCCGGCACTTCGTGCCGCCGGTGCTCGCTTCCTACGGTCGCTTCGCGACCTCCGTGCAGCTGCGCTCCGGGAGGTTCCGCCTTCGCGGAACCTCGGGTTGAGCGCGCCTGCGCCCCGCGGGTGGTGGGGCTGCGCCCCGAGCAGGTCGGGGCACCAGCACGGAGAAGACGCTCATGCTCGACATCTATCTCGTCTCGATTCAGCTCTGCCGCGACGTCCGGGGGATCGGCGAACAGGTCGGCGCGCGGGACAGGAACTTGCTCGACCAGCTCCGGCGCGCGGTGACCAGCGTGCCGCTCAACCTGGCCGAGAGCGACGGCGTCCAGGGCGGCAACCGGCGGCAGCGTCGGCTCACGGCGCTCGGCTCGGCCCGGGAGGTCGGCGCATGTCTCGACGTGGCGGAGGCGCTCGGGTACGCGAGCATCGACGCCGGCGTCAGGAACCGCCTGAACCACGTCATCGGCGTGCTGGTGAAGCTGACGCGGTAGGAGAGCCACGAGGCCCGCGGTCCAACGCCGCGGGCCTCGCCCAGCTCAGTGCAGCCGGTTCAGCGTCCGCGCGATCCTGTCGAGCGTGTCGATCATCTGCGCGTCCGCCGCGATGTATCCGAGCGCATCCGCGGTCTCGATGCAGGCGCGGACCTCGTTCGCGCTGCCCATCGCGGTCTGGAACCTGACCCGGGCGTTTCCGTTCCTGCGCCCCTCACCCTCGGCGATGTTGAGCGTGATGCTGGTGAGCGCGCGGCGCGTCTGCCGAGCCAGGTCGGCGTCTTGCTTGGCGATTGCGTCGAGCGTCGTCTTCATGTCGCGAATCATCTGGAGAGAGTCTGTGTAGATCTTCAGGGCCATGTGTCGTGTTCCGTTCTGCCCGTTCGGGGGCACCCGCCCCACCGCCGTCGCGCGGAGCGGCAGTCCACCCTCGCGAAGCGACCGCCCGGAGCAGCGCGGAGCCGCGCGCAGCCGCTGTTTGGCGAGCACGGCGAGCACTGCGAGGACGGCGGGCCGAAGGCCCGGGGTGGAGTGCCGCGAGCACGACGGCACACTGCCCGTCCCCCGAACGAGCCCCGTACTCCTGACCTCATCCAAGGCGAATCCCCGAAGGGGAGAGCCGTGGCCCCAGCGAGTTCGAGTTCGAGTTCGAGTTCGAGTTCGAGTTCGAGTTCGAGTTCGAGTTCGAGTTCGAGTTCGAGTTCGAGT
>JBGAQA010000242.1:292-1254 GCA_044220955.1 Sandaracinaceae bacterium | reverse complement strand
ACGTTGAAGGGCTTGTTCATGTCGTGGACCATCGCGTTGATGATGAACGGCGAGAGCTTCAGGTCCTCCTCGAGCGGCGCCGGGAAGACGTACTTGCCGTTCTCCAGCTTGTACTGCTCCTTGATGCGGCCCGTGATGTAGAGATACCCCTCGTCGTCGAGGTAGCCGAGATCGCCTGTCCGGAAGCCCCGATCCTCGGTGAAGACGGCCTTGTTCTCCTCGTCCCGCGCGTGGTAGCCCTGCATGATATTGGGGCCGTAGACCACGATCTCTCCCTGCTTTTCGTCGCCGATCGCCGTCTTGTCGATGACGATGCGCACGCCCGGGACGGCCTTGCCGACGCTGCCGAGCTTGCGGCCGCCGGGCCTGTTCGCCGTGGCGATGGGGCTCGTCTCGGTGAGGCCGTAGCCCTCGTAGACGGTGATGCCGAGGGCGTCGATGAACTCCGCCACGTCCCGGGAGAGGGCCGCGCCGCCGCTGAAAGCGTACTTGAGCCGGCCGCCGAAGCGCGCGCGGATCTTGGTGAAGACGAGCTTGTCGGCGAGCGTGAGCTTGAACTTGTCGCCGAACGTGAGCGGCTCGCCCTTGCGGCGCTTGGTCGCCGCCTTGAGCCCGCCGTAGAACAGGCTGCGGATGAACGCCGGCTTCTGCGTCATCTGCTTGTTCACGCCGTCGTAGATGCGATTGAAGATGCGCGGCACGCTGACGAGGATGGTGGGGCGCACCTCCGCGAGGTTCGGGATGATCTTGTCGACCGCCTCGCAGAGGGCCATCGACGCGCCGAGCGACAGCATGGTGTGCAGCTCCACCGTGTGACCGAAGGAGTGCGCCCACGGGAGGAACGAGAGGCTCCGCTCGTCCTGCGACATCGGCAGGATCTCGTGCACGGCGCTCACGTTGGACGCGATGTTCCCGTGCGAGAGGATGACGCCCTTGGGGTTGCCCGTCGTGCCGGAGGTGTA
>JBGAQA010000242.1:0-282 GCA_044220955.1 Sandaracinaceae bacterium | reverse complement strand
CGGCTTGATGGAGGGGACCGGGCTGGCCGCGCCCTTCTTGAGGAGCGCCTTGAACGAAGCGGGGTCGTCCTCGCCGCCGAAGAGGTTGATGATGTGCTGGATGGAGGGGGCCTTCTCCCGCACCTCCTTGCTCTTGGCGGCGATCTCCTTCGTCGCGGCGACGAGCGCGACGGCCGAGCAGTCGTTCGCGATGAACGCCCACTCCTTGGGGAGCTGGGCCTCGTACATGGGCACGATCGAGATGCCGAGACCGGAGCAGGCGTACGCGAGGACCGCCCACTC
>JBGAQA010000241.1:0-1258 GCA_044220955.1 Sandaracinaceae bacterium | reverse complement strand
CTCCCCGACGGCGCCTCCAAGTACATCTCGAAGATCTTCAACGACGACTGGATGAAGGAGAACGGCTTCCTCGAAGAGGAGGGCAAGGGCTTCGGCACCGTGAAAGATCTCCTCTCCGGCAAGCCGCACGCGGGCGTCGTGACGGTCACCCCGGCCACCACGCTCCGCGACGTGATCGACACGCTCAAGTCGCACGGCATCAGCCAGGTGCCCGTGCTCGTCGACGGGAAGCTCCGCGGCCTCGTGCACGAGGTCGACGTGCTGCGCCACCTCCTCGCCGGCAAGGTCACGCAGGACTCGGCGATCGAGCCGATCATCGAGAGCGACTACGCCACCGTCACCACGTCCACGAAGGTCGAGCTCTTGAAGGGCGTCCTCGGCGACGCGAAGCTCGCGGTGGTGATGGACGGAGAGACCGTCGTCGGCGTCGTCACGAAGATCGATCTCATCGACTACCTCACCCGCATCGCGGCCCCCCAGGTCTGACGGAGAGGCGCCATGGCCCACGATCTCGCGAGCGTCTCGAAGCAGCTCAAGCAGCACATCGAGGATGAAATCATCCTCCGGAAAGAGCCCCTCTCCTTCGACGAAGATCTCTTCGCCGCGGGCTTCGACTCGATGAGCCTCACGCGCGTGCTGGTGTTCGTCGAGGAGCGCTTCGGCCTCGCGCGGCGCGGCGAGACGAGCTGGCTGCGCACCGCCGTGCGTTGGACCGCGGAGCTCGCGAGCGGGCTCGACGCCGTGCACCGCGCGGGCGTGCTGCACCGCGACGTGAAGCCCTCGAACATCCGCGTGCGACGCGACGGACGCCCCGCGCTGCTCGACTTCGGCATCGCGTTGCTCGACGACGGTGGGACGATCACGCGCGCGGCGACGAACAGCAGGTCCGAGAGCCGGTTCAGGAAATGCGCGCCGTCGGCGTTCACGGATTCCGTCGTGGCCAGGCCGACCATCTCGCGCTCGGCCCGGCGGCACACGGTGCGCGCGAGGTGCAGGGCCGCGGCGGCCTTCGTCCCTGCCGGCAGGATGAACGTCTTCAGGGGCGCAATCTCCCGGTCGAACGCGTCGATCGCCTTCTCCATCTCGACCGCCCACTCGGGCTGAATCGGCGGCAGCGACGCGGCGGGCGGAGCCTCGCGCTCGATCCGCGGCGGCGGCTCGGACGCATGCGCGATGGGCTGGACGGTCGCGGCCGGCAGCTCGGTCGCGGGCGGCGGCGGGACTTCGGCCGGAGCGGGCGGCGCGGGCGGCGCGACGG
>JBGAQA010000240.1:0-1266 GCA_044220955.1 Sandaracinaceae bacterium | reverse complement strand
AATCGGCCACGGGGCCCCACCCCTACTCCGACTCGGCTCGCTACCGCTCGCCTCGCGAGGCACACGGCCCCTCTCGCGTGGCAGCCGGATCACGCCCGGCACTCGCGTGGCGCCGGAGAGCGTCCGAACGCGCGGCGCTCGACCCGCAGCGGCCCTCAGCGCACGAGCGCGACGGGCACGGCCGTGCCGCTCACGCCGTCCGTACCGGGCCGGCCGGGGGAGAAGCCACCGCGGCCTGCGTCGCCGCCGACGCCCGTGCTCTCGACGGTGACGCTCGCGCTGACGGCGTCGCGGTAGGCCTCGCCGCCGCTCGGCGTGCTGATCATCACGCCGTGGCTCCCGCCGCCGCAGCCGCCGCCGCCGCCGCCGCCCGTGCCGCCGTGGCCCCCGTCGCCGCCGCGGCCGCCCGTTCGAGAGCACCAGAACGCGCCCGTTCCGCCGCTCGCGCCGATGCCGGGCGCCCCGCCGTCCGCGCCGACGCCACCGTCGCCGCCTCGCCCGCCGCTCGCGGTCACGATGCGCACGTTGGTGTACGCGGGCCCGCTCGCGCCCGCCGCCAGCCGCACCAGGACGCCCACCGAGTAGCCGCCGCCGCCGCCGCCGCTGGCGCCGGGCGCGCCGCACCCGCCGCTACCGCCGCCGCCGCCGCTGCCCCCCGAGTGATCGGTGCAGCCGCCGGTGGTCCCGCCCAGCACCTCGAAGCCCGACCCGGCGCTGCCGCCGCCGCCACCGCCGCCGTCGCTGCCCGCCGCGCCGTCACCCCCGGCCGATCCGCGCACCCGACCGTCGGCGGCGATCGTGGGACCGCCCGGGCAGCCGAGACCGCCGGCGCCGTCGACGCCGCTCGCGCCGTCCACGCCGGGAACGCCAGTGCGCGGCAGGGTCGGGTTGTCGTCGCAGAAGTTGCAGACGCCGCGATCGGTCGGCGCGTTGTAGGTGAGATCGCCCGCCGCGCCCGCACCGGGCCCGCGGCCCGCGCCCGCGGCCGGGTTGGCCACGGCGACGGCGATCGCCGCGGCGTCCGCAGCGGTGATCTCCGACGGCCCCTGGTTCGTGGTGGGCTGCACCGCTCCCCATGAGCTGAATGGCTGTGACCCCGTCGCTCGATGCTGGATCTCGAGCATCACGTCAGCGAGAGAGCGAGGAGCGGCCATGCCGGAATCCTACCTTGGCTGGACGATTGGCGGGATGATTGGCGGGATGATTCAGGCGGCTTCGACGAGCTGGCCGAAGTCGAAGATCCCGGCGCCGAGGTCGTTCGCGTCC
>JBGAQA010000023.1:73157-84683 GCA_044220955.1 Sandaracinaceae bacterium | reverse complement strand
CTGGTGGTGGAAATGCCACCGCCGCCGCCGCCGCCGCCGCCGCCGCCGCCGCCGACGCCGCCGCCGCCGCCGCCGCAAACTACGCCGCCGCCGCTAACTACGCCGCCGCCGCCTCCGCCCCCGCCGCCGCCATCGTCCCCCGTCGTCGCGGCCGCGGCGCGCCCGACGACGAGCGGCTCGTACTCCGTGCCGAGCAGGAGCAGCTGGTTGCCGTGGGAGTCGAGGCACTCGAGCCAGTACTCCATGCGGTCGGCCGAGCTGGCGCCCGACGCGCGCGACATGATCTCGTCGTCCGGCTCGTGCTCGACCGTCGTGAACTCGACCGTGCCCTCGACGCGCGAGTGCATGCGCACCGTGTTCACCAGCTCGAGCGGATCGGTCAGCGCGATGCGGAGCGCGCCGTACGCGCGCGCGAGCTGCACCTCCGCCGACATGCGCGAGTGCGCCGAGACCTGCCCGCGCGCCTCGAGGAAGGGCGCGCGCAGGCGCGGCGGCACCGTGTCGTCGAGCCGCACGTCGGGATCGATCGACACCATCATCACGAACGCCTCGCGCGCCGCCGTGGTGTCGCCGAGCGCCGAGCTCGACACGCCCACCAGCTGGTAGGCGTGCACCAGCTCGGTCGGCGAGAGGCCGCCCGTCTCGATGGCCGACGAGGCCGCCGTGCGCGCCGACTCGAAGTCGACGTTGCTGTAGGCCGCGTCCGCTTCCTGCAAGAGCTCGGGGCCGCCCTGCGCGGCGGCGCTCGCCGCCATCGCCCACGCCATCGCGGTGATCACCCCGGTCCGAAGAGCGCTCATGGCATGCTCCCACCGCAGCGCTGGTCGGCGGTCGAGCCCGGCGCGAGGTGCGCCGCCGTCACCGCAGCGGCGTAGTCCGCGGTCACCGTCGGGAACAGATCCACCTGGATCGGCGGCCCGCCCGGGTACGCCTCGCCGACCGCGCAGCCCCCGAGGATGATCCCGTTCGTCGCGCGCCCGAGCACGATGAACGCGTGCGCGCCGCCGCCCGGATCCGGCAGCACCGCGCCCGCGCGGACGTCGCACGGAACGAGGCCGAGCGACGCGCTCGACGCAGGCACTTCGATGCCGCGGATCGCATCGCCCAGCAGCGCTGGGCAGCGCGAGAGATCGCCCTCGAGCGGAACGGCCACGACGTCGATGGTGCTCGTCACGAGGAACGCTTCCTGCGACGGGAACCCGATCGAGAGCGGCACGGTGGGCGACGCGCAGCCGGACAGGGCCAGCGCAGACGCGACGGCGATGGCGATTCGCACGCTCATGGCCCCGTCATCAGGTCGGCGGCTTGCACGACGGCGACCGTGGAGAAGGTCGCCGGCATGCCGGTGATCTGCCAGATGGCGTACGGAGCGACGGTGTTCCCGAGCTCGTCGAAGTTGATGGGCCCGCTCGCGCCCTGGTAGTTGATGGGTCGCGGCGTCGCCGAGGTGAGCTCGGTCAGCGCATCGCGCAGCGCGGCGGCGCGCTGGACGCGGGTGCCGCCTGGGCCGCCGATCTGCCGCAGGGCGTCGCGCACCATCGCGCCGTCGGTCGTTCCTGCCTGCTGGATCGCCAGGAGCGCGAGCGCCGTCGCGTCGTAGTAGCTGGAGACGAAGTTCTCGGGGTCGTGCCCGTACGCTGCGTGGTAGCGCGCCGCGAAGTCGTGGAACTCGGGCGTGTCCGGCGTGGTGAGCGGTGAGGCACCGAAGAAGCCGGTGACGAGCATGTCCGAGCCGGCCTCGCTGATGAAGTCGGCCGAGAACAGGCCGTCGGTCCCGATCCACTGCACGCTCGGGTGAGCGCCGTCGCGCCAGTTGCGCAAGATGATGCCCGCGTCCTGCGGGTAGGCGACGAGCGCGACGCAGTCCGGGGTGGACGCGGCGATCATCGTCGTCTCCGTCGCGTACGAGGGCTGCGCCGGCGGAAAGGCCAGTGTGCTGGTGACCGTGCCGTGCATCCCGAACAGGCGCGCGATCTCCATGCCGAGCGGGGCGCCGTACGCGTCGTCCTGATAGAGCACGGCCAGGCTCGTGCAGCTCGCGTGCATGGTCGTGATGCGATCGACGATCTGCGCCTGGTAGTTGTCGGGCGGGGCCGTCCGGAAGAAGTAGCGCTCGCCTACCGCGAGCATGCCGTTGGCCGTGGTGAGCGAGGTCGAGGTCGCCGAGCCGCTGATCTGCGGGACGGCCGCGGCCTGCGTCACCATCTCGTAGATGGCGAGCGAGCCGCCGCTGCCGCCGTCGCCGATGACGACCGCAGCTCCTTGATCCAACACCTCGATCGCGCCGTTGACGCCGGCCATCGAGTCGGTCGCGCTGTCCACGACGAGCAGCTCGACCCTGCGCCCGCCGAGCAGGCCGCCGGCCGCGTTCACCTCGGCGGCCGCGAGCCGCACGCCGCGCACCCACGCCTGTCCGTCCTCCGCGAGGCCGCCGGACTGCGGCAGCACCACCCCGATGCGGATCGGCCCCGAGGCCGGCAGGCTCCGGCTGCGGCAGCCGGCGGCGAGCGCGAGCGCCAGCGCGAGCGTCAGGATCAGCGTGAGCGAAGCGATGCGTCCCATGCGGGCTTCGCCTCGGAGCATATCCGATCGCGCTTTCTTGCGATCGCGCGAAGCGGCCAGCCACGATCACGAACACCATGTTGCTCGTCGAACGCCGCCTCCGCCGCAGTGAGTCCCCCACCGTCGCCCTCCGCTACCAGCTCGAGCACACGCGCGAGAAGGGCCGCCTCGAGGCCGTCGTCCTCGCGAGCGAGGAGGGCCTTCCGGTGGCGGCGGCCGGCGACCCGGCGATCTGCGCCGAGCTCGCGGCCGTCGCGCCCTGGCTCTCGCGCAGCGTCTTCTCGATGCCGCAGCTGCCCCTGCTGCGCGGCGCCGAGCTCGCCTGTCGCTCGATCCACGTCCATGGGCAGAGCCTCTACCTCGTGACCGCCGGGGGCTCGGTGGCGCGCGACGCGCTGCTCTCGAGCAGCGTCAGCGGCCTCGAGCGCATTCTCTGCCAGAACTGAAGAGCTCACTACGATTCACTCGGAGCGGAGGGGGCCGCGTATCGGCCCCCGCGAGCTGACGCGCCGGCCCGACGTAGGCTGGGCTCGCCCCTCGGACCTCCGCGCGCGACGCGCGCAGCCCGCGAGAAGGAGGAGCGAGAGGGCGCCGAGCGGCGCATCCCCTTCTCCGTGCGCGACGCTGCATCCGCCGCGCAGCGTGGCGGCGGCCGAGCCCTGCGCGCCATGACCTCCGGCGAGGCGCAGGCTCGCCCACGCGCGGGCGTCGATCAGCCCGGCCTCGTCGCGGTACGCCGGGGCGATCCACACGCGATCGAAGGTGCTCTCCGCGCTCGTGAAGCAGCGCAGGCCGTCGGCCGCCCGCGCGCACAGGTCGGCGCGTCCGTCCGCATCGACGTCCGCGAGGCGGATCGAGCGGTAGCGCGTCGGGCTCGTCCAGCCGCTCGCGTCGTCGAGGGCGGGTCCGACCACCACGCGGTCGAAGCCGCGCCCGTCGAAGATCCAGCAGCGCACGCCGCCCCGCTCGCGCGCGCAGAGGTCCGTGTATCCGTCGCCGCTCACGTCGGCCATGCGGATCGTCGTGTAGACCTCGGGCTCGGCCCAGCCCTCGGCGTCGGGCATCGCCGGTCCGCTGAACGTCTCTCCGAAGCCCGTCCCGGTCGAGCGCACGCACGCGAAGCGCCCGGCGTCGCGCCCGCAGACGTCGGCGCGCGCATCGCCGTCCACGTCGATCATGCGGATCGTGCTCCAGCGGTCGATCGCGTCCCAGCCGGCCGCGTCGCTCCAGCGCGGTCCGACGACGCGCGCGCCCCAGTGATCGCCGAGCGAGCGCCAGCAGTCGACGCCCTCGGCGTCCCGGGCGCAGACGTCCACGCGTCCGTCGCCGTCGAGGTCGCCGAAGCGCAGCGTGCCGTGGTGGATCGGATCGGCGTAGCCGCCCGCGTCCGAGAGCGCGTCGAGCGAGACGAGCCGCTCGAAGCCGTGTCCGCTCGCGAGGTGACAGCGCAGCCCGCCGGCGTCGCGGGTGCAGACGTCGACGCGCCCGTCGCCGTCCACGTCGGCGAGCTCGAGGTTCGTCAGCGAGGTCCCGATCACCGGCCCGTCGATCGCACGGTCGAGGGCGGCGTCGCCGGCGCCGAAGCACGCCAGACGCTCGCCGCGCGGTGCGCACACGTCGGCGCGTCCGTCGCCGTCCACGTCGGCCATGCGGACGCGCGCGGCGGCCCTCACGTCGGCGGCGTCGAGCGCGGGCCCGCTCATCACGCGCTCCATCCCGTGGGGGCCTCCGAGCAAGCACGTGAAGCGCCCGTTCACCAGCGCACACGCGTCCGCGCGCCCGTCACCGTCGACGTCGCTCTCGAGCGTCGGCCCCTCGGTGCCGGGCGCCAGCAGCGCCTCCTCGCGCTCGCAGACGCGGTCCTCGTCGGTCACGCCGTCGCAGTCGTCGTCGAGGCGATCGCAGGTCTCGGTCACGGGATCGACGCTGCCCTGGCACTGGCCCCAGTCGCCGCTGCGGCACGTCTGCGTGCCCGCGACGCACTCGCCCACGTCGGTCCCGCAGGCGCGGGTCAGGTGGTCGTCGATGCTGCCGTCGCAGTCGTCGTCGACGCCGTCGCAGCGCTCGGGGTTGCCGGGGAAGCGGTGAGCATCGTGGTCGTCGCAGTCGCGATCGGATCGGACCCCGTCGCCGTCCGCGTCGGGGGGCGGTGGCGGAGGAGGGGGAGGCCCGCCGCCGCAGGGCCCGCCGCCCGGGCCGCCGCCCCACCATTCCCAGTGCCACGCCTCGCTCGGCACGGTGCGCGAGAACCCGTAGTGCGCGCCGTGCGCGTTCAGCCACGCGTACACCCCGCCGCTCGAGGTGTTGAGGTCGAGCGCGTGACCGCTCTGGTGGTTCGAGTACCCGGGGCGCGCCGCGAGGTTGCAGCTGTTGCAGGAGCAGCTCGTGTAGCAGTAGTAGAGGTGCTGCTGCTCGGCCATCGTGCGGAAGCCCGAGACGATCCGGATCTCGACGCCGTCGCGCGAGGCGGCCTGGGCCATCACGTAGTAGGCGTTCGCGGTGGCGCGCTCGACCGGGTGGCCGTCGACCGTGACGACGGTGATCGTGAAGGCCGAGCCCGACCGGTATCCGGTGTCGGTGTGCGCGCCGCACGAGATCGACGAGAGCGCCTCGACGTCGGCAGCCGAGACCTCGAGCGGCGGCAGCTCGCAGCGGTCGGCGTGCTCGGGCGCCGCTCGCGCGAGGCAGCCGGCGAGGAACGGGAGCAGCACGACGAGGCGGCGCACGGGGGCACGCTTCGCAAGGCGGATGCCGCGACCCGCAGTGCGCCCCTGCGGCGCGGAGGCAGCAGATCGGGGCCGCGAGCGCAGCACGCGGCGGGGCCAGGCCGCACGGGCGACCGGAACCTGGGCGGGCGCCCGGCGGCGGCTCTCCACGCGAAGACCGGAATAGACATTATGTCGCCGAGCGTCACAATGTCATGGCTGATGGACACCTTGCCATGACGACGAGTGACTCCCCCGAAACGACGGGTGAACCTGCGAGCGCAGCGACGCTGCCGACGAAGGGAACCGTGCTGCTCGTCGACGACGAGGCGGGCAACCGCGAGTCGCTCGAGCGCATCTTCGTGCGAGAGGGCTATCGCGTGCTCACGGCCGAGTCCGGTCGACGGGCGCTCGACCTGTGCCGCGCGCACCGCGTCCACGTGGTCGTCACCGACCTGATGATGCCGGGCATGACGGGCCTCGAGCTGCTCCGGGCGCTCGAGACCGTCGCGCCCGACGCGGAGGTCGTGCTGATGACGGCGTACGGCACGATCGAGACGGCGGTCGAGGCGATGCGCGGCGGCGCCTACGACTTCGTCGAGAAGCCGCTCAAGCGCATGCAGATCGTCAAGTGCGTCGAGAAGGCGCTCGAGCGGCACGCCCTCGTCGTCGAGAACAAGTCGCTCAAGGAGGAGCTGACGGCGCTGCGCACGCGCCCGATCATCGGGAGCTCGCCCGCGCTGCGCGGCGCGATCGAGGTCGTGAACCAGGCCGCGCCCTCGACGGCGAACGTCCTCGTGCTCGGCGAGAGCGGCACCGGCAAGGAGCTGCTCGCGCGCGCCATCCACGACCGCAGCGGGCGCAGAGGAGCGTTCGTCGCGGTGAACCTCGCGGCCTTGCCCGAGACGATCGTCGAGGGCGAGCTCTTCGGCTACGAGAAGGGCGCGTTCACGGGCGCGGTCGGGCGTCGCGACGGCCGCATCGCGCAGGCCGAGGGCGGCACCCTCTTTCTCGACGAGATCGGCGAGCTCTCGCTCGCGGTGCAGGTGAAGCTGCTCCGCGTCATCCAGGAGAGCGAGTACGAGCCGCTCGGCGGAAAGACGCGCAAGGCCGACTTCCGGTTGATCGCGGCGACCAACAAGGACCTCGCGCAGCTCGTCCAAGAGGGTCGCTTCCGCGAGGATCTCTACTACCGGCTCAACGTCATCGCGATCACGAGCCCGCCGCTCCGCAGCCGCGCAGGCGACGTGCCGCTGCTCGTCGATCACTTCGTGGACGTGTACTGCAAGAAGAACGGAAAGCCGCGCATGGCGCCGAGCCGCGAGGCGATGGAGCTGCTCGTCGGCTACTCGTGGCCCGGCAACGTCCGGGAGCTCGAGAACGTGATCGAGCGCGCCGTCGTGCTGGGCAAGGGCACGCAGCTGCTCCCGAGCGATCTGCCCGCGCACGTCGCGCAGGCCGAGCGCCGCTCGCAGGAGCTGAGCTTCGCGCTCGGCACGCCGCTCGACGAGATCGAGCGGCGCGTGATCAAGGCCACCCTCGATCACACGCAAGGCGACAAGCAGCTCGCAGCGCAGCTGCTCGGGATCTCGGCCCGCACGATCTACCGCAAGCTCCCCGAGCTCGCGGGCGGCGAAGGCGAGAGCTAGAGATCGCGCACCTACCCGCCAGAACGTAATGATTCCAGATGGTTGGGTAGGGCTGGAGTGACCCCCTCTAGTTCAGGGTGACCCCCTCTAGTTCAGGGTGGGGGACCGGGGCTTGATGGAGATGCGCTCGGTGGGCGCGTCGTCGCCGTCGGCGAGCGCACGGTTGCGCTCGGCGTGGTCCTCGTACTCCTTGCGCGCCTTGCCGGGCTTCTCGCGCTCCGCGGCGCGGTCCCAGAGGTGCGCTGCCTCGCGGTACGCGCTCACGCGGGCGATCGCGTCGGTCGCGTCGGCAGCCTTCTGCTCGGCCGCCTGCGCCTTGGCGACGAACGGATTCTTTCCGAAGCTCACGGCTCGACCCTAGCTCACGCGCGGCGCAGCGGCAGCACGCGTTGGTAGGTGAGCGAGCGCCAGAGCCACTCGACCGGACCGAGCGCGAAGCGAGCGAGCCAGAGCCGCGCGAGCAAGACCTCCGCCGACCAGACCGAGACGGACAAGAGCGCGCCCTGCCACGGCGTGATGCCGCCGTACATCGCCAGGCCGTAGCCGTAGAAGAAGAGGGTGAATGCCAGCGTCTGCCCGAGGTAGCCGCTGATCGCGCAGCGGCCGAGCGGGACGAGCACGGGGATCACGCGGTCGAGCGAGCCGCGGGCGGCGAGCCAGAGGAAGAACGACGCGTAGCCGACCGCGAGCACGTCGCCGATCGGGATGTAGAGAAAGGGAATGATCGCGAGCGGGACGCCGAAGCCCAGCGTCCAGCCCGCGATGCGGCCGAGCGCCGCGCGCCGCCGGCTCACGTCGGCGAGCCAGCCGGTCTTCTGGATCCAGAGGCCGAACGCGCCCATCGCGACGGTGTTGGCGCGGTAGCTCCACTCCCAGGGCGCGAAGAACGCCCTCAGCTCGTCGATGCGGTGCTCGGTGATCGAAGCGAACGTCCCGTCGCGGTAGACGGCCGTCTCCTGGGCCGCGCGTGCGAGCGCCTCCGTCAGGTCGCTGCTCGTCGGGTTCAGCCAGCCGTCGAAGTCGACGGCGACCGAGATCCCGGTCGAGGCGACGTAGCCCAGCACCGCGACGGCGAGCGTCACCCGCGCGGGCGCCTTCCACAGGAGCGCGAGCAGCGCGCCCATGAGCGCGTAGTTCAAGAGGATGTCGCCCCACCAGCCGAAGGTCGAGTGCAGCACACCGAAGACCAAGAGCACCGCGAGCCTGCGCGCGTAGATCGCCATCCCGCGCGCCATGAGCACGCCCGCGCCGAACCCGAAGAGCATCGAGAACTGCGGGTAGAACTTCCCCTCGAAGAGCCACTCGATGCCGACCGCGGTGACGACGTCGACGGCGGCGAGCGCGCGCGTGCCCTCCCACCAGCCGCCGAGCTGCAGGAGCAGGTTCTCGCCGAAGCCGATCCAGGGCACGTTGACGATCGCGATCCCGACGAGGCAGAGCCCCCGCAGCGCGTCGATCGCCTCCTGCCGCTCGCCCGGTCCTGCCGCCGTCTCGCCTGCCACTCGGGGCGGTTCGTACCACGACCCGCTATGTTCGGAGCGCATGCTGCCCGTCCTCTTGGTTCACGGGATCTGGGACACCGGCGCCAAGCTCGGGCCGATCGCCCGCGCGCTCTCGGCCGCCGGGGCACCGGCGACCGACGCGATCACCCTCTCGAGGACCGACGGGAGCGCGCCCTTGCTGGAGCTCGGGCGCGAGGTGGCAGCGGCGGCCGAGGCGCTCGGGCCGCGGGTCGACCTGGTCGGATTCAGCATGGGCGCGCTCGTCTGCCGGGCGTACGTGCAGCGGCTCGGCGGGCGCGAGCGCGTGCGTCGCTTCGTGTCGATCGCCGGGCCCCACGCGGGGACGATCTGGGCGCGCAGCGCGGGGCCCCGCGCGCGCGGCGTGCGCGACATGCGGCCGGGGAGCCCGCTGCTCCGCGATCTCGCGGGCGACGCGGACCCCTGGGGCGAGGTCGAGGTGCACACGCTGTGGACGCCCTTCGACCTCATGATCGTGCCGCCGCGGTCCAGCCGCCTGCCGCGCGCGAAGAGCGAGACGACCCTCCCCATCGCTCTGCACCGCTGGCTCGTCACCGACCCGCGGGCGATCGCGCACGTCGTTCACGTCCTGAGCGCGTGATCGGGTACGATGCACGCGTGACGCATCGCCCGTCCGTGATCCCGAGCGGTGGCCGCGCGCTCGACGAGGCAGAGCAAGCAGCGCTCGAGCGCGACATGGAGGCGATCGTCCTCGGCAGCCACCTCTTCAAGTCGCTCGACCTCGCGTCGCGCGCGCACCTGATCACGAGCGCGTTCGTGATGCAGTGCGACGCCGGCGAGACGATCCTGCGCGAGGGAGATCCCGGCGACACGATGTTCATCGTCATGGACGGGACGGTCCGCGTCGAGACGGCGGGCGCCGGCGGGAGCGTGCACCTCGCCGAGCTCGGTCGCGGCGCATGCGTCGGCGAGGTGTCCGTGATCACGGGCGCACCCCGCACGGCGACCGTCACCGCCATCACGAACGTGACGATCGCGATGTTCGCGCGGCACCGGGTGCAGCGCGTGCTCGATCAGGCGCCTCGCGTGCGAACGCTGCTCAATCAGCTGATCGAGGGGCGCGCGAACGACACGGTGAACAAGATCATCGGGCAGGGCTGAAGAGCTGCCCCGTTCCGACTCAGCCGGAACGGCGGCGGCCGCGCATCGGCCCCGCCAGACGTAGCCTGCCCGCCGCACGCGGCTTCCACGCGTGCTCGTCGAGGTCGACGCAGCCCTCGTCGTCGAAGCGCACGCGCTCGCTCTCGAGCATCTCGCGCTGCAAGCCCGGGTGCTCGCGATCCGTGGAGACACGACCCCTCGCGGCGACGACGCGGTGCCAAGGGATCGTGCCCTCGGGCGCGGCGCGGATGGCCCAGCCGACGCCGATCGGGGTGAGCCGGTGCGCGATCATCGCCGAGAGCTGCCCGTAGGTCGCGACCCGCCCGCGCGGGATGGCCCGGACGAGCCCCCAGACACGCTCGAAGGGTCGATCGTCGGCGCGCTTCTGGGCCACGAGCGGACTCTATCGACGTGTGTCGCGCGATGCACACCCTCCGCGCCGAGCGCGCCCGACGTGCATCGAGTTGCACGGAGCCCCCGGAATCGACGCGGGATTTCGGGGGCACGCGGACTGCTTCGTCCATCGGCAGACGGAGACGAACATGACGACTCGAGGCACGGTGTGGGCGTTCGCGGTGACCTTCCTGCTCGCGTGGGGGCAGCTCGGTGGCGTCGCCGCGGCGCAGCGCGAGCCGGTCGCGCCCGCCGTCGAGCACACGGCTCCCGAGGCGTCCTCGCACGACGCTCGCGCGAGCGAGTCGCTCGACCTCCACGGCCCGCGCCGCAACCCGAGCCGCATCGCCGGCTACGCGCTCGTGCCGGTCGGCGCGCTCGGCATGGGCGGCGGCCTCGTGCTCGCGCTCGTCGGCTCGCTCGTCGCGCACCCGATCTGCTGGTCGGAGTGCTCCGGCCACGACGCGACGGGGTGGTTCGCGGCGGCGGGCCTCGCCGGCGGCGCGGGCCTGCTCGCGCTGATCTCCGGCATCACGCTCATCGCCACCAACCCTTCGTGGGACGAGGCGAACGTGCCCAACCTGCGCATCGCGCTCGCGCCCACCGAGGGCGGCGCCTACGCGTCGGTCAGCGTCGACTTCTGATCACCGCCTCAGATCCCGTCGACGGCCCCGAGCGCTGGCGCGGTCAGCCGATCGCCGAGGATCGGCAGCGTGCCGGTGAATGCCGCGTCGTTCGCGACGACGTCACCGGAGCGCATGATCCCGGAGTCCCAGCTCGAGGGGATGGTGCCGTTCTGCGCGACCGCGCCGAGCTCCGTGCCGGTGCCCGAGACGGTGACGTTCGTGATCGCTCCGGAGAGGGCGCCCCCGCCGGCGTCGAGCAGCATGCCCACGCGGGCGTTGCCCGCGAGGATGATCCCGTCGACGTGGTCGATGTCGGTGCCGGACACGACGTGCAGACCGTCGCCGACCATCTGCACGCCCATCCCGCCGATCACCCGCGGGATGGCGCGCGTGTCCTCGATCCGTCCACCCTCGATCGCCAGCGTGCGCGTGCCGAGCGCGGCGACGCCCGCCCCACCATTTCGGGCCACCGACGTGCCGGCCCCCCGGAGCGTCAGGCTCACGGAGCCCTGCGACCAGACGCCGGCGAGCGAGTTGTCGTGCACGGAGAGATCGTCGAGCGCCGCCGTCCCGTCGAAGAGCACGAGCCCGTAGCCGGTGGCGTTGCCGATCTCCAGCCCGGCACCGCCGATCTCCGCGCCGCCGGACGCGGCCATCGAGAGACCCGGCACGAGCCCGCCCGAGAGCGGGAGCGTTCCGTCGATCGTGACCCCGTCCATCACGACGTTGCCGCCCTGAACCACGACGCCGACGCCGGCGTTGCCGGCGATCATCCCGACGTTCCACCGGATGATGCCGTCCACGTAGGCCGCGCCGCGTCCGCCGAACCCGGTCACCGTGAGATCCTCGATCGTCGCGGGCGTCGTCGTGCTCCCGACGCTGACGAGGGCGATCCCGACGGTCGCCGTGTCCGCGGTGGTCGGCTCCGCCGAGAGGCTCATCGCGCTCT
>JBGAQA010000023.1:68431-73003 GCA_044220955.1 Sandaracinaceae bacterium | reverse complement strand
GGCGGTTCCCGCGTACTCGATCGAGAGCTGGGCCAGCGCCGTGTCGCCGTCGCCCGGAGGCAGGGCGAGCAGGTCGTCGCTCGTCGCGGTGGTACCGCTCGAGACCAGGACCGAGGTCGTCTCGCTCTGTCCCTCGAGGCGGACGCCTGCGGGTACGACGAGCGTGGAGTTGACGTCCACGCGGCAGGCGCCGATCCGGATGACCTGCCCGACGTAGGAGTCCTCGAGCGCCGCGCGGAGCTCGGACTCGGAGCAGACCGGCCCGGGCGTCGAGGCGCACGAGCCGAGCAGGAGGGACGCGGCGAGCGCCCACCCGCCCCGAGAGGATTGCTGTCTTCGAGCCTGCATCACGCCTCCGTCCGCTTGTCGTCAAGGTACTTCGAGGCGAGCTCCAGCGTCACGCGGTGATCGGGCACCGAGTGCAGCCACTGCGCCTGCGCGTCCTCGCCCGGCAGCCGCCGCGATCGCTCCAGCAAGCGCGCGCGTGCCGCCCGCAGCACGACCCGGGCCTCCGGCTCGCGGCCCACGGCCAGCAGGCTCTCGACGTAGACGAGCCGGACGAGCGCATCCCCCTCGTCCGTCCCACCCATGGAGTCGAGCATCGCCATCGCGTCCCGCGCCGCGACCCACGCACGCACGCCCTCTCCTCGAGCCAGCAGCGCCCGCGCCTCGATGCCGATGGCGAGCGGCAGGAGCGGCTTGGAGGTGGCGAGCAGCTCGCGCGCGGCGACCGCTTCCTTCTCGGCGCGCGGCGGGTCGCCCTCCGCGAGGTGCACGAGCGCGAGGTAGAGGCGCGAGCCTCCCTCGAGCCGCGCGTGCCGGAGCGTCCGGGCGATCTCGATGGCCCGCTCCTCGGCGGCACGTGCCTCGAGGGTCCGGCCCACACGCAGGAGCACGTAGCCGAGGTTGTGGAGCGCGTAGCAGATCGTCATCGGTACGCCGAGGCGCTCGCCCGTCGCGAGGGCCGAGCGCAGGAGCGCCTCCGCGCGTGCGTAGTCTCCCGCCTGCGCGTGCGCGTAGCCGAGGCTCATCTCGAGGTTGGCGGCGTTCCGCTCGTCTCCGCCCTCGACGAAGCGCGCGAGCGCGACCTCGCGGCCCGCGACGTAGGCGGCGTGGTCGCCCCGGTGCTGCGCGCGCGTCGAGCGGATCCACGCGAGCCACGCCAGCGCGAGGGGAGTGAGAGGCTCGGCGCGATCCAGCGCCTCGACGTGGGCGATGACGCGGTCGACCTCGTCGTAGCGGGCGCCCTGCAGGAGCTGCCAACCGCCGCGGCAGAGGCAGATGGCCTGCGCCGCGCGCGCCGTGGGCGTGGGCATCGCGGCGAGGGCGTCGGTGAGCTCGCGCGGGATGCGATCGTGCTGGCCGAGGTAGCCGCGCGCGAGGAAGAGCGCGCCCATGCACTCGAACCAGGGCTCGGAGCCGACGGCGAGCAGCCCGAGCGCCGTCGTCGCGGCGTCGATCGCCTTCTCGTACTCGCCGCGCCAGCGCCACGCCTCGGCCTGCAAAAAGAGCAGGTACCCGCGGTCGCCCACGCCCGCGGCGAGGGAGCGCTCCGCGGCGTCGATCGCGCTCTCGAAGTCGTGGCCCGCCAGGGCTCGCTCGGCCGCGCGCGCGAACCACTCGGGGGCGACGGCCTTGCGGTCGCTGCGCGCGAAGTGCTCGGCGACGACGCGCGCGTCGTTCTCGCCGGCACGCACGAGCCACTCGGCCGCGAGGCGGTGGCCGACCTCCCGGTCGCGCGGCGTCAGCGTGGCGTACGCGGCCTCGCGCACGAGCGCGTGACGGAACGCGAGCTCCGTCTGCCCCGAGAGACGCGACGAGGGGCGCGGCTCGAGCCACTCGGTCGCGAAGAGCTCCGAGATGCGCTCGCGCACCTCGCGACCGGTGCGCCCACCGAGCAGGGTGTCGAGGCCGTCCACCCAGAACGACATGCCGAAGACCGAGGCCGCTCGGAGCACGCGGCGGGACTCGGCGGGCAGGGCGTCGAGGCGCGCCTCGAGCGTGCCGAGCACGGTGGCCGGGAGCGCGTCGCTGCTGCCCTCGCGCGTCGCGCGCGCCAGCTCTTCGAGGAAGAAGGCGTTTCCGTCGGCGCGCTGCACGATGCGCTCGATCGCCTCGTCCGAGGCGCTCGGACCGGCGCGCGCGCGTGCGAGCTCGAGCGCCGCCGAGCGCGAGAGCGACGAGAGCCGCATCTCCGTGCGATCGCGCTCGAGGAAGAGCTTGGGGAAGCGCTCGTGCAGCTCGGGGCGCCCGAGCGCGACGACGCCGATGCGCCGGTCGCCGAGCGTTCGAAGCGCGTGATCGACGAGCTGCAGCGTCGTCCGGTCGGCCCACTGCACGTCGTCGAGGACGAGCAGGGTCGGCTTCGCCCGCGTCGAGGCGTCGAGCCAGTCCGCCACGGAGCGCTGGATCAGGTCGCCGGTCAGGCTCACGTCCCGCCGCGCGCTCGGCGTCGGCTCCATCGGTGTCTGCGTCGCACCGAGCAGCTCTTCGAGGTACGCGCACGCCTGCTCCACGCGTGCGCCCGTGAGGCTGACGCCGAGCTCGGCACGGAGCTTCGGATGCAGGCTCTCTCGCGTCTCGCCCGAGCGTGCCCCGATCGCGCCGCGCAGCAGCTGCGCCAGCAGTGCGAAGGGCGCGTCCGCGGCGAGCGGGTCGGCCCGCCCGAAGAGCGTGCGGAAGCCGAGCGCGCCAGCGCGGCCGACCAGCTCGCGCGCGAGCCGTGACTTGCCGATGCCCGCGGCGGCCGTGACCACCGCGACGCGGCACACGCTCTCGTCGGCCACCTCTCCGAGCATCGCCTCGAGCGCGGCCAGCTCGCGTCGGCGACCGACGCAGGCGCCCTCCATGGGCGGTGCCGCTCCGGCCTGCCGCGCGCCGGCGAGGATCGGGCGCCCCGCCCAGTCCGAGTCGAGGACGAACGAGCTGCCGAGCAACGAGGCCGCCGTCGCGTCCAGCCGCACGTGCGCCGCGCGCCGTGCGTCGGCGTCGCTGACGAGCCGGACGACCGCGTCGAGCACGTCTCCCACGGGCGCGCTCCCGCCCTGCTCGGCCCTTCCGGTCGCGATCCCGAAGGGGATGTCGGGCAGCAGATCGCGCAGAGCGAGCGCACAGCGCGCGGCGCGCGAGAGCAGGTCCGTCGGACCGGCGCCCGAGAAGAGCGCGATGAGCGAGCCGCCCGCGAGGAGCTCGAGCGCACCTTCGTGCGCAGCCACGACCTGGCGGATCTCCTCGTGGAGCGGCGCCTGTCCCGTCGTGTCGAGCGTCGGGGCCAGCGAGGCGAGCGAGTCGAGCGAGCCGCTCGCGAGCGCGACCGCCACGCGCCGCTCGACACGTCCCAGGGACTCGCTCGGTGGCGCGGGCGCGCGCGTGACGGGGATGTCGCAGCTCGCGAGCGCGCGCACCACGTCGGCGCACGTCGCCGGGCGCGCGTCGGGCGGCTTGGCCAGCATCCGCGCGACGAGCGCGTCGAGCGCCTCGGGCACCTTGGCGAGGGTGCTGACGCGCGGCGCGTCCTCGAAGAGCGTCTTGGCGAGGATGGCCACGATCTCGGGACCGTCGAAGGGTGGGACGCCGGTGATCGCCTGGAACAGGACGCACCCGAGCGCGTACACGTCCGTGCGCGCGTCGCAGGCCGCCCCGCGCGCCTGCTCCGGCGCCATGTACTGCGGCGTCCCGAGGACGGCGCCGGTCCGGGTGAGGCGCCCGCGACCGTCACCCGCCGCGCGGGCGATGCCGAAGTCGATCAGCTTCACGCCGAGCCCCGCGGCCGAGGACGTGAGCAAGAGGTTGGCGGGCTTGACGTCGCGATGTACGACGCCCCGCCCGTGCGCGAAGTCGAGCGCCGCGGCGGCCTCCTTCACCACCGTGATCGCCTGGTCGAGCGGGAGCGGCCCTTCCTCGAGCCGTGACTCCAGGCTCCTGCCCTCGACCCACTCCATCGCGAGCCAGGGCGCGTCCGACTCCGTCCCTGCCGCGATGAACCCGACGATGCTCGGGTGCACGAGCGACGCCATGGTGTCGGCCTCGCGCAGGAAGCGCTTGGCCTCGTCGCTGCCCACGGCGAGCATCAGCTTCAGCGCGACACGGGCGCCGCTCCGCTGGTCGCGCGCGCGCCAGACCTCGCCCATCCCGCCGCGGCCCGCCAGCTCTTCGAGCACGAACCGAGCGCCGACGATTTCCCCGGCCTGCACTGCCCGTCGAGCCTACCCCAGTGCGCGGGTGGGAAGGAACGCGCTCGTCACATCGCGTCGGAGCCGGCGCTCGGTACCGGCAGGTACTGCGCGTCGAGCGGGACGACGACGTCCTCGAAGGTCACCAGCGTCGTGAGCCGGTCGAAGGCGTAGCTGGGCACCTGCACGTTGACGCCGATGGGCGCGGACGAGATGAGGCCGTCCGCGAGGTCGAGGCCAGCCAGCTCGGCGACCTGGGCCCCGACCGACTGGACGCGCTCGATCCGGAAGCGCCTCGCGACGAGGTGCGCGGCGTCGGAGACGCCAACTCCGACGCTGGCACCGACCCCGGGGCAGGTCGTGCGCGAGCACTCGGTGTCGACCACGTCGCGCACCACGA
>JBGAQA010000023.1:36227-68421 GCA_044220955.1 Sandaracinaceae bacterium | reverse complement strand
GCCAACTCCGACGCTGGCACCGACCCCGGGGCAGGTCGTGCGCGAGCACTCGGTGTCGACCACGTCGCGCACCACGATGTCCGAGACCGTGTCGACACCATCGGAGGTCGCGCACAGCCCACACTCGTGGACGCGCTCGATCAACACGCGCTCGAGGACGTTCGTACCCCCGATCAGAGAGACGCCGAGGCCGGCCATCTGGTCGAGCCCACGTCCGTGCACGTCGCGGATGACGACGTCCGTCGCCGTGACGCCCTCGGAGGCGGTGGTGCCGTCCGCATAGATGCCCCTGTCGTGTACGTCCTCGATCGAGACGTTCGCGAGCGTGAGCATGCCGGCCTGGAAGTTGATGCCGCGCCCGAAGCGGCCATCCCGCTCGTTCGGCGCGACACCGCGGATGGTGACGTGGTCGGCGGTCGCGGGGCCCGAGAGCACCGCCAGCCCGATCTCCGCGACGTCCTCGATCCGGACCCGAACCAGCCTCGACTCGCCGGCCTCGATGCTCACACCTCGCCCGCCGGAGTGGTCCCACGTACGGGCCCGGACGTGGCGAACGACGACGTCCTCGAGCTCGGTGCGCGCCGCAGGGCTGCCGGGGGCCGCGCTCACGATGATCCCGGCGCCGCGCGTGTCGTCGATCAACGCATGGTCGAGCGTGAGGTGAGCGCCCCCGTCCAGCTCCACACCATACCCCTCGTACCTCAGCATCGACGTGGTGCCCACGTGCACGAGCGCCACTTGGTCGAGCGTGCAGGTGCCGGCCGTGACGTAGACGCCCACGCTCGAGGCGTCTCGCACGACGATGCGAGTGCCCGTGAGGCTCGACGCGGCATCCCGCAGCCGGATGCCGGCACCGTAAGGCCCGATCGTGCGGAGCGCGTCCTCGACGCTGACGTCCGCGACGCTCGCGCGACCACCTGCGCTCACGTCGATGCCGATCCCTCGGAGGTCGCTCAGGTGAGCCCGCTCGAGCGAGAGTGTCCCGCCCTGGACGCGCGCGCCGGTCGCGCCGAAGCCGGCCGACTCGCGGGCGGCCTCGACGACGAGATCGGTGGCGCTCAGGATCGCGCCGACGTCGGTGGCCCACACGCTCGAGCCCCCGACCTCCACGACGGCCACGTGCGAGAGGGTCGCTTGCCCTGCAGCCACGATCCCGCCTCCGTAGGCGGTGCCCGTGCCGGCGCGGCGGACGAGCACGTCCTCGATGTCGACCGAGACCGAGGCGCCCACGGCGATCGCGTAGCGCGTGACGTCCTCGACCACGACGCGCCTCAGCGAGACCTGGGTCGCCGGATCGTACGTGCGCACGCCCGCGCAGAACTCGGGGTCGCTGGGGGAGGGAACGACCCCGCGAATCGCGGTGTCCTCGAGCGTGAGGGCCGCGCCGGTGCCCACGAACGCGCCTGCATCCGAGCTGCGCTCGAAGGCGGCGCGGGCGACGTGCGCGTGCGCGCCGCCACCGACGACGAGCGCGCGTCCTCGCGTTCCGTCGACGAACGACCCGGTGTCGCGCACCGCGAGCGCCGCGCCATCGAGCGCAGACGCCAGGCCGTCCACCTGGATCGCGCGACCATGCGCGCCGGAGATCTCGACGCCCCGCACGGTGGCCGCTCCGCTCTCGATGTCGATCCCCATCGACGGCGTCGGGCCGACGCCGAGATCCTCGACGACGGCGCCCTCGGTCGCGATCGTGATCGCGCCGACGTCCTCCCCGCTGCTGGAGGGCGCGAGGATGCTCGCCGCGCTGCACGCGCCCCGGAGCGTGAGCGGTCGCGTGAGCCGGACGGCTTCGTCGTAGACGCCGCGCGCGATCGCCACGATCGCTCCGTCGGGCGCGGCCGCGATGCCCTCGGCGACCGTTCGGTATGGCGCCGCGGCGCTTCCGTCGCCTCCGGGCCCGGCGCCAGCGCGCACGTGGACCACCGTCGCACCGGGCGGCAGGCCCACCGGGTCGTCGCCCGCCGGGTAGGGACGTCCCACCGGCGCGCAGCCCGGCTCGCCCGGGAAGTGGGCCTCGCCGGCGCCACAGTCGATGGCGCCGGTCACGGGCCATGGATCGCAGTACGTCGCGCTGCGGTCCGCGGTCGGCAGCGCGCGCCAGCCGCCCGGACACGGGAGCGAGGGCGGCGCGACCGGCGGAGCGCCCGTCGCGAGCCAGTCGATCGCCGGCGGATCGATGGACGGCGCACCCCGGTCGAGCCACGGGATCATCGTGCCGACCGTGGGCCCGACGTCGGGCCGCGGCGCAGCGTCGTGGGGGCCAGCGTCGTCGCGCGCCGCATCGGAGACGCGCGTGTGCACCGGGCTCGCGCACGACACGCCGACCACGAGCAGCGCGAGGCCCCCGAGCGTTCGTCGCTCAGTACCCACTCACGAACCCCGGGCTCGACACGTCCGGCACGTCGAGGAGCTCGATCCGCTCGGTCCGCAGCGTCAGGTCGTACGAGAGCAACCCGCTCGGCGCGCTCCCGATCATCCCGTCCGCGAAGAGGCTGTTGCGGGTTGATGTCGCCGCGAGGCCGGCACGCGCGACGCGCTCGATGCGGAAGCGGTGGACGTCGACCTCCCCACCGGTCGCGGCGATGCCCGCGCCGCCGTGGCACCAGTCCGGGTCGGTGCAGACCTCGGGGCCCACGTCGCGCACGACCACGTCGGAGGCCTGGAGCACGCCCCCGGCGGTGCGGATCCCTGCGCCTCCGACGCGCTCGACGACGAAGCGCTCGACGTGCGCCCGGCAGGAGGAGCCCTCGAGCCCCGCGCCGAGGCGCGTGCCCGACTCGGTGGTCGTGACGTCCCGGACGAGCACGTCCGACACGTCGACGCGCGCCCCGATCGACTGGCACCAGATCCCCGTCCAGACGCAGCGCTCGATGAGCCCCCGATCGAGCACGAGGGCAGCGCCGTCGCGAACCGTGAGGCCGTTGCCGAAGGTGTCGTCGGTCTCGACGACGTCCGACACGCGCAGGTCGCTCAGCGTCAGCGAGCTGCCCGAGTTGCCGACCCACACGGCGCCCCCCGAGACGCGGAGCACGGCCGATCGCGAGAGGGTCGCCTCGGCTCCGCGGGCGACCACGACGGGGACGAGGTCGGCAGGGCCATCCCGGACGAGCATGTCCGAGATGCGCACGACCGAGTCGACCCCCCACACGCCGATCCCGGCGGTGCCCTCGGCGCGCAGGCGAGCGATCTCCGCGCTCGCGTCGAAGACGTTCACGGCGTCGACCTGGGCGGGGCCGACGACGACGACATCCGTCGCCGTCATGCTCGCTCCGGCTCCCGCCGACAGGCACGTTCCGCCGGAGAGCCAGGCGCGCGTGCACGTGACCGAGCCGCCGTCCGTCGCGCCCACGGTGGCGCCAGCAGCGCCCGACACCGCGAGATCCTCGATGGTCGCGCGGGCTCCCGCTCCGCTGACGAAGAGCGCGGCGCCATCGGCGACCCCGTCGAGCACCACCCTCCGCGCCTCGAGCGTCGCGCCGGTGGCCACCGTGAGTCCCGACAGCGGACGCGGATCGGGAGGCGGCCGTACGACGAGGTCCGACACGACGCACCGGCTGCCCGGGCTCTCCACCCAGATCGCCGATCCGGCTGCGCCGAGCACGGCGACGTCGTCCACGGTCGCGTGCGCCCCCGCGATCACCTCCACGGCGCCCCCGTCACCGGTGAACCCGAGCGACGACACGGATACCTCCACGCCCGCTCCGCGGATCACGAGCGCACGACCCGGGGGCTGCGTGGGCGCGATGAGCGTCTCGGCGACGCACGCACCGACGATGTCCATCGAGCGCGTCACGATGGGCGCCTCGTCGTACTCGCCGCGACCGACGGCCACCACGGCGCCCTCGGGCGCCGCCTGGATGGCCGCGGTGAGCGACCCGAAGGGGTGATCGCGCGATCCGTCGCCCCTGGCGGGCTCGCCTGCGAGCACGTACACGATCACGCGTCCGGTCGGCAGATCTTGCGGGAAGGGATCGACCGCGTCGCAGGTCGGTCCGATGCGCCTGCAGCCGGGCTCGCCCGGGAAGTGCGCCTCGTCGTCGGCGCACGTGTCGGGCCCACTCGGCCCGTAGGCGTCGCAGAACGGGATGCCGTCCTCGTCCGTCGTCTCGTGCCAGCCCGTAGGGCAGGGCGTCAGCGCCGGCGGCGCGACCGGGGGATCTCCTGACGCGAGCCACGGGATCTCGGGGGGCGCGGGCGTCCCCAGATCCACGGGCGGAGTCCACGCTCGGCGACAGCCCAGGACCAGCAGGAGCGCGCCCGCCGCGACCGTCCAGCGCGCGCGCCCCGCCCTCATACGAGGTCCGGGCAGAAGAGATCGGCGTGCGTCGTGTCGTCTCCCTCGCGGCACTCGTG
Organism: Sandaracinaceae bacterium; assembly: GCA_044220955.1. Lineage (GTDB taxonomy): Bacteria > Myxococcota_A > Polyangia > Polyangiales > Sandaracinaceae > JBBSAT01. The sequence continues at coordinate 64,068 of JBGAQA010000023.1, read as the reverse complement.
CAGCGTCGTGAGGCGCGAGGGGCCCGAGTTGACGGTCGCCCAGATCGTGAAGGGCGTGCCCGGCGTCGGCGCGATCGTGGGCAGGTCCACCTCGAGCACCTCGGACTCGCCCGGCAAGAGGGCGCGCGTGGTCGTGGTCGTGGCGATCGCGGTGAGCGCCATCGTGGTGGGGTCCATGTCGAAGATCTCGACCGGGATCCCCGCGGGCGCGCCGGCCTCGCCGACGTTCGCCACGCGCAGCGAGATGCGCGTCGCGACCATGCACGTGGCCGTCTCGAGCGCGAGGTCGCGGATCACGAGATCGGGCGCGGCCAGCGCGCCGTCCGGCTGCACGTTCTGGCGGAAGTCGTTGAGGCCGGTCGTCTCCCAGTTGCGTGCCTCCGTCAGCGGGATGGTCGCGTCCTCGCTCACGTTGGTGACGTGATAAGTGTGCTGGTTCCAGACGTGGCGGGTCCGCACCCAGTTCGCGGTGGCGCTGCCGTACGCGCGCACGCCGTGGCGGCCGGGCGATCCGTCCATGCAGCGCTGCCCACCGTAGTCGTTGCTGACGATGATGATCTCGGCGTGCTCGTCGCCGTCGACGTCCACGATGAGCGGGTACTCCCAGAGCGTCCCGGTCGTGCTGCACTCCTCGAGCAGCACGGAGCCGTCGCTCCCGTCGTAGACGCGCAGGAAGAGCTCGTCGTTGTAGACGACCTCGGCGGCACCGTTGCCGTCGAAGTCGAACACGCTCGAGCCGGTGACCCGCGAGCTGAGGTCGCGCGTCGCGACGAACCAGCGCGGCGCGCCGTCGTTCTCGAAGACGACGTAGCCGTAGCCGCCCGCCGCCGCGATCTCGGGCAGGCCGTCGCCGTCGAAGTCGGCGATGGTCGGCGGTCCGCCGCCGCTGGGCGAGCCGGTCGCGTGACCTTGGTTCACGTCGAAGGGGCCCCAGACGCTCGTGCCGTCCTCGCCGTTGAGCGCGCGCAGCGAGTGGTCGCCGCTGGCGACGACGACGACCTCGGGCCGCCCGTCCATGTCGATGTCGGCGACCGCCGGGTAGCCGTCGAGCACGTCGGTGCGCTCCCAGACGGCGGTGCCGTCGACGTTCCACGCGGAGTTGCCACCCACGAGCTCGAGCTGACCGTCCTCGTCGACGTCCGCGAACGTGACGAAGTCGCCGCCCGCCGCGGGCGACGTCGCGTCGCGCGCAGCGACGTTGAACACGTCCGTGCCGTCGGCGTGCACCACGTGATAGCGGACGGCGATCTCGGGCGTGCCGTCGTGATCCATGTCGGCGACGGCGGGCGCCGAGTAGCCGCAGTGCACGGTCGGGAAGCGGCGGATCAGCGTACCGTCGGCGGCGAGCATCAACATCCCGTCGACCACGCCGTCGCAGCAGGTCGCACCCGAGATGCGCTGCGCGCAGGTGAGGATCTCGGGGCCGGGCGAGCTCGCGTCGAGCTCGGCGATCGCGACGCTCGCCCCCGGCATCGTGCGGTAGGTCGGTGCCGCGGTCGGGAAGATGCGTGCGCCCGAGTCCCCCGAGATCGCACGCAGGACGCCATCGTTGTAGTAGACGCCGGCGCTCGAGAAGGTGTTGAAGACGACGTCGGGCACGTCGAGCTCGTCGATCACGCCGTCGGCGTTGTCGTCGGTGAGGTTGGCGATCGCGGGCGCCATCATCACCTGATCGTGCGTGGGGACGACCGTGGCATCGCCCGTCCACGCCCACTCGATCGACGGGTCGAACGTGCCGGGCGGCGGCGTGTACGTGCACATCGTCGTCATCACGCGCGGCAGGCAGCGCCCGAGCGTGAGCTCGCAGTACTGGTCGTCGGGGCAGCGCAGGCCGCCGCCGCACGCGGCGCCCGGTGTGGTGCACGCGCCGCTCAGGCAGACGTCGCCCGCGCTGCAGCACGTGGCCGCCGCACCCTCGCCGCACGCCGCCGCGCCGCCGGTGCAGACGAGCCGGCAGGCGCCGAGGACGCACGCCTGATCGGCCCCGCAGCACGCGCCGCCGCACGTGTGATCGGGCGCGCAGCACGTCGATGCGACGCAGACCTCGCCCGTCGCGCAGCACTCGCCGCCGCAGACGAGCGCGGGGCAGCTCGCGTCGGCGCCCGTGTCTGCGAGCGGACGCGCGTCGGCGGATCCCGCGTCGGGCATCGCCACGCAGTGCGAGTCGAGGCAGACGCGGCCGCCGGTGCACTCGGAGCTGCTCCGGCACGTCGGCCCGCCCATCGTCGGTCCGGCACAGTCACAGCCGGCGGCGAGCAAGCCGAGGCCGAGGGCGAGCGAGGCGAGCAGAGGACGTGTCGTCACCGCCCGATGGTAGCGCCCCGCGCAGAAACGCGAGAGCCCCCGGCGCGCGCGCGACGGAGGCTCTCGGGTTCGGGGCGGGGCCCCGCCCCGGGGCGATCAGCGGACGATCACATGCAGACGTTCGCCGTGCAGGCCTGGCCCGTCTGGCAGTCGGCCGCGGTCGCACAGCTCTCGTTGGTGATGTGGACGCGGTTCGCGGAGAAGTTGAAGAACGCCGAGTACGCGTCCGTGTTGCCCGCCAGCTGCGAGGCCATGACGTGGTTGCCCGAGTCGAGCGTGAGCATGCGCGGCGCTCCCGTGACCGCCACGTCCGGCTGACTCGGAGCGATCGCCTGCACGCAGATGATCTGAGACACCTGGCAGCCACCGACGAAGACGTCGAGCAGCGAGTTGCACGCGGGGGTGACCGGGCCCGTCCCGCAGCTCGTGTACCGACGCGCGCCCGCGCCGCCACACGCGCCGCACGCCGTCCCGCCGCCCATCGCGAGGTCGGTCGGCACCGGGATCTGCGCGAGCGACGCCACGGTGATGTCCCCGCAGATGCCCTGCGAGGCGCCCGTGCCGTTGATCGTCTCGAACACCACCGTGCCCGCGCGGAGCGACGCTGGCGGCGGGGCCGGTCGGCTCGTGGCGTTCCCGATCGTGGCGATCACGTGCACGTTGTTCATCTGCAGGAGCAGGCTCGAAGCCCCGAGCGTGAAGGGGAACGACACCGTGGGTGAACCGCTCGTGGTGAGCGCGCGCGCCGCGATGGCGCCCGTGATCAGGGACGTCGAGTGGCCCATCGCGTCGAGCCCCGCGTGATCGACGATGTACCAGCTGTCGAGCGGGTTGCCGGTGCGCGGGCAGGCCATGCCGCTCGCCGGATCGCAGACGGCGCCCGCGATGCCGAGCTGGAGCATCGGGTCCGCGACGCCCGTGAGGTCGTCGACGCCGAGCGCCTGGATGAGGATGTTCGTCGTGCCCGCGCTGATGCCGTTGTTGAGCTGGGTGTTCAGCGTGCCGACCGCGAGCGCGTTGATGGCCATGCCGAAGCGGTTGGTCCGGTGCACGCACATCGCCGGCGCCATGCTCCGGCTGATGGTGATGTTCGTGATGCGCGACACCACCTCGTATCGGCAGGTCGAGTCGCACCCGTCGAGGTTGTAGCGGTCGCCGTCGTCGCACTGCTCGCCGGCGTCGAGGATGCCGTTGCCACAGCCCGGCACGTACGCGTCCGTCGCGACGAAGGCGTCGGTGCCCATGTCACGCGGGACGAAGGCGTCGGTGCCCATGTCGACGGGCGGGACGAAGGCGTCGGTGCCCATGTCGACGGGCGGGACGAAGGCGTCGGTGCCCATGTCGACGGGCGGGACGAACGCGTCCATGCCTGCGTCGTCGGCCACGGCGGCGTCCGTGCCGGCGTCGTCCACCGTTCCCGTATCCGGCAGGTTCGCGTCGTCCATCGTGCCCATGTCGGGGGTCACGCCGGTGTCGGGCATCGGACCCATGTCGGGCATCGGACCCATGTCGGGCATCGGACCCATGTCCGGCCGCGGGCCCACGTCGACGGCGCTGTCGCGCGCGCCTCCGTCGGACGCCGAGCCGTCGGTCGTGCCCGTGTCGGGGATCACCGGCACCGTGTTGTCGCTGCACGCGGGGATCGCGAGGCCGGCCGTCGCCAGTGCCAGCAGACAGAGCAGGCGCGAGCTCATCTTGGTCGAAGCAGGCATCGGAACCTCCGGGTCGAAAGAGCGAAGCGCCCATCGTACAGGTTTCCTGGTTGCAGATACAACGGATCCGCCCGGCGCCATGCGCTCGACGTCCCGTGGTCGGATCGTCCGCTGCCGGTGGGCCCCGCCCCATCGACAACCCCCGGCGGCGAGGGGTACGTTCGACCCATGGCTCACGCTGGCTTCGGGCGGATCGCGCGCACTTCGACCTTTCTCCTCTTCTTCCTCTCGTTCCTCTCGCTCGTCGCGTCTCTGGCCGGCTGCACCGTCGAGAACGGTCCCGCGGGCCGCCGCGACACGGGCGTCGGTCCGACGACCGACACGGGCGTGGTCGCCGACGCGGGCGACGCCGGGATGGACGCGGGGGGACCCGTCGACGCGAACCTGCCGCGCGACACGAACCCGCCCCAGGACACGAACACCATGGTCGACGCGGTCGGCGGGGGCGCCGGCCTCATGTGCACCGCCTGCACCACGAACGCGGACTGCCGTGCCGGCTCGTTCTGCGTGCAGCTCGCGAGCTCGGGAGACCGCGTCTGTCTGCAGAGCTGCGACACCGAGCTGCCGACGTGCCCGCGCCGCTTCGACTGCCTGAACAGCGTGCTCACGCCGCTGCCCGGCCCGGTCTGCACGCCGGTCGGCGAGCGCTGCTGCATCGACTCGGACGAGGACGACTACGGCTTCGGCGTCGGGTGCCGCGGCCCCGACTGCGACGAGGGCAACCCGGCCGTCTACTTCGGCGCGCCCGAGGCGTGCAACGGCTCGGACGACGACTGCGACGGCACGCCCGACGACGGCAACCCCGGCGGCGGCAACCTCTGCGCGAGCCCGGCGCCGGGCGTGTGCTCGGCGGGCATGACGATGTGCACCGCGGGCGCGATCACCTGCGATCCGATCGTCGCGGTCGGCGCGATGACCGAGACGTGCGACGGCCAGGACGACGACTGCGACGGGCCCGTCGACGAGGGCTTCGCGTTCATGGGCGACCCGCTCTTCCCGACGGTGAGCTTCCCGCTCCACAACGCCTGCTCCGTCGGCCTCGGCGCGTGCCGTCGCGCGGGCGCCGTCGTGTGCTCGGCCGACCACGCGAGCGCCGTCTGCAACGCCGTCTCCGCGACCCCGGCCGCCGAGACGTGCAACTACGTCGACGACGACTGCAACGGCACCGTCGACGACGCGTTCGTCGACTCGGCCGGCGTGTACGACGCCGACACCGACTGCGGCGCGTGCGGGATCGACTGCACCACGATCTACGCGCACCCGGGCTCGTTCGGGACGTGCAGCGTCGCGGCGGGTCGCGCGACGTGCGTGATGAACTGCATGCCGGGCGCCTTCAACCTCAACGGCATCCCGGACGACGGCTGCGAGTTCGCGCTCGACCCGAGCGCCATCTACGTGTCGGGCGAGGACGCCGCCGCCGCGGACGACGCGAGCTGCGGGCTCGGACCGGTCGCGAGCGGGATGGGAAACCACCCGTGCCGCACGATCGCGTACGGCCAGGGCCGCGCGACGGCGTCGGGTCGCTCGCGCGTGCTGGTCGCCGACGCGCTCTACAACGAGAGCCTCACGCTCGTGCAGGGCCAGAGCCTGATGGGCGGCTACCGCGCGGACACGTGGGAGCGGCACCTCACGACGACGCTGACGACGATCCGCGGCACGACCGGCTCCGGCCACCGGCGCACGATCACCGCGACGGGCATCACGAGCGGCCTGCTCGAGGGCTTCGTGATCGTGGGCGCGAGCGCGACCTCGCTCGGCGCGAACTCGTACGCCGTCTACGTGTCGGGCGGGACGAGCGGCCTGCAGATCCGCAACAACATCGTCTACGCGGGCGACGGCGCGCCGGGCACGCCGGGCACGCCGGGCACGGACGGCGCGCGCGGCTCGGCGGGCGCGGGCGGCGCGATGGCTTTCGACACCGGGACCGGGAGCTGCGGCAGCAGCAGCCTGGGAGGCGCGGGCGGCTCGCTCTCGTGCGGCGGCACGTCGGTGAGCGGCGGCTCCGGCGGCTCGGCCGTGTGCCCGATGCTGTTCTCGTCGCTGGTCGTGGTGGGCAGCTCGCGCGGTGGCGGCTCGGGCGCGGGCCCGAGCGGCGGCTCCGGCGGCGTACCTGCGTACGACGGGCAGACGCAGCAGTCGTCGTCGTGCCTGACCTGCTTCCTCGGTGGTGGTGGCACGATGACCGGCGGCAACGGGATGGCCGGCGCCACGGGCTCCAACGGCGGCTCGGGCGCGGGCGCGGCGTCGGGCGCGGGCGGCGTGTCGGGCTCCGACTGGGTCGGCAGCTCGGGCGGGCCCGGCGGTGCGGCCGTCCACGGCAGCGGCGGCGGCGGCGGCGGCTCGGGCGGCGGCGGCGACGGTCAGAGCGGCAGTTGCACGGACGACCTCGGCGCGACGGGCGGCGGCGGCGGCTCGGGCGGCTGCGCGGGCTCGCAGGGCATCGGCGGCTCGGCGGGCGGCGGCTCGTTCGGCATCTTCATCGTCGGCACGACGAGCTACCCGGTGCTGATGGGCAACACGATCTACCGCGGGTTCGGCGGCGTCGGCGGCAACGGTGGCCGCGGCGGCGCAGGCGGCGTCGGCGGCGCGGGCGCGCCGGGCGGCCTCAAGTCGAACGCGAACGCGAGCTTCTGCACCGGCGACGGCGGCTACGGCGGCGCGGGCGGCAACGGCGGCCACGGCGGCGGCGGCGGCGGCGGCGCGGGCGGCGTCTCGTACGCCGTCTACACCGCGGGCACGACGGGGTACGGCGCGACGGGCAACACGTTCCCGACCTCCGGCGGCGGCGGCTCGGGTGGTGGCGGCGGTCCCTCGCTCGGGACCTCCGGCACTCCGGGCGTCTCGGGCGCGAGCGGCAGCACGAACTGACTCGCTTCAGGCGACGACGGGCGCGCCGCCGGTCGTGGCGGTGTGCGACCCCGAGCCCGTCCCGGGCGCGACCGGCTCCGGCTCGAGCGCGGCGGCGAGCACCTCGCGCATGTCCTCGGCGAAGATGAACTCGAGGTCGCCGCGCACGGCCTCGGGGATCTCGGGCAGATCGCGCTCGTTCAGCTTCGGGCAGACGATCTTCTTGAAGCCCGCGCGGTGCGCGGCGAGCACCTTGCTCTTGAGGCCGCCGATCGGCAGCACGCGGCCGCGGAGCGTGGCCTCGCCGGTCATCGCCACGTCGCTGCGCACCCGCCGTCCGGTGACGAGCGAGGCGAGCGCCGTGAACATCGTGATGCCCGCCGAGGGGCCGTCCTTCGGCACGGCGCCGGCCGGCACGTGGATGTGCAGGTCGTGCTTCTCCATGAACTCGGGGTCGACGCCGAGCTCGCTCGCGTGGCTGCGGAGGTAGGCGAGCGCGGCGCGCGCCGACTCCTTCATCACGTCGCCGAGCTGGCCGGTGATCTCGATGCGGCCCTTGCCCGCCATCTTCGTGGTCTCGATGTAGAGGATGTCGCCGCCGACCGGCGTCCACGCGAGGCCCGCCGCGATGCCGGGCGCGTTGCCGCGCTCCGCGAGATCGGCGAGGAACTTCGGCTTGCCGAGCACGCGGCGGACGGTCGCCTCGTCCACGGTGACGGGGCCCTCGCCCTTCTCGGTCTTCTTGACGACGTCGAGCGCGACGCTGCGCATGATGCGCTCGATCTCGCGGCCGACCTGGCGCACGCCCGCCTCTCGGGTGTAGTCGCGCACGACGATCGCCAGCGACTCGTCGGGGAAGAGCACCGAGTCCTTCGCGAGCCCGGTTCGCTCGAGCTTCTGCGGCACGAGGTGGCGCCTGGCGATCGCGACCTTCTCGTCGGTCGTGTACCCGCTGATCTCGATGATCTCGAGGCGGTCGCGCAGCGGCGCGCTGAGCGTGGAGAGGTCGTTCGCGGTCGCGATGAAGAGCGCCTCCGAGAGGTCGAAGGGCAGCTCCATGTAGTGATCGGTGAACGTCTTGTTCTGCTCGGGGTCGAGCACCTCGAGCAGCGCGGCCTCGGGATCGCCCTGCCAGCCCTTGCCCATCTTGTCGATCTCGTCGAGCACGACGACGGGGTTCTTGGCCTTCGCCTTGCGCATCGCATGCACCACGCGGCCCGGCAGGGCGCCGATGTACGTGCGCCGGTGGCCGCGGATCTCGGCTTCGTCGCGCACGCCGCCGAGCGAGACGCGCGCGAGCGGGCGGCCGGTCGCGTCGGCGATCGACTGGGCGAGCGAGGTCTTGCCGACGCCGGGCGGGCCCACGAGGCAGAGGATCGTGCCGCGCGCGGTGCCGTTCAGCTTGAGAACGGCCATGTGCTCGAGGATGCGGCGCTTGACGTCCTCGAGGCCGAAGTGGTCGCTCTCGAGCTTGTCCTCCACCGCGCCGAGGTCGCTCTTGGTGTCGGCCCGCACGTTCCAGGGCAGATCCGCGATCCACTCGAGGTAGGTGCGGATGACGTTGCCCTCGGCCTGGTTCGGGCCGACCTGGTCGAGCCGGCGCAGCTCGCGGTCGACGACCTGGCGAACCTCCTCGGGGAGGTCGGCGGCGTCGAGCTTGTCGCGCAGCTTGTCCTTGTTCTCGTCCTCCTCGCCGAGCTCCTTCTGGATGGCGCGGAGCTGCTGGCGGAGCATCGCCTCCTTCTGCGACTTGCCGATCTCCTTGCGGACCTCGGAGTCGATCTTCTGCCGCATCTCGGCCTTGGCGCGCGCCTCGTTGAGCAGCTGCGAGACGAGGCGGATGCGGGCGGTGTGATCGGTCTCGAGCAGCACCTGCACCTTGCGCACGTCCTCGAGGTCGAGCCAGCCCGCGACGCGGTCGGCGAGCATGCCCGGCTCGCGCGTCTCGCCGAGCATGGAGTGAAGGCTCTGGTCGCCCGGGGCGAGCTCGCGCAGGTGCTTCTTGAGCGCGGCGGCGAGGTCGTTCGCCTCCGTCTCGCCGGTCGTCTCTTCGACGCCGTCGAGCCGCGCCATCCAGTAGGGGCTCGACTGCGCGAGCGCGACGAGCTTCACGCGCTGCAGCGTGTCGACCACCAGCACGATGCCGCGCGCCCCGCGGTCGGTGCGCTCGAGCACGCGCGCGAGCGTGGCGATCGGGTGCAGATCGACCAGGGCCGGATCCTCGAGCGCCGGGTCGCGCTGCACGGCGAGCACCACGAGATCGCCCGAGGTGAGCGACTCGGCCAGGACCCGAGAGCGCGGGCGGCCGACGGGGATGGTCGTCTGCCGTCCAGGCAGGACGACGCCGTGCCGGAGCGGCAGGACCGGGAGCGTGGACGGGACGGTGGGGCTCGTGGGCATGGCGTCACGATAAGGGTGACCGATGTCACGTCACCTGTCCGTTGCGGCGGGCGCGCCATGAATTGTGCAAGCGCTTGCGCAGGGTGCGAGGACTCAGACCGGGAAGGACGGGCCATGGGGCGACCAGACGTCGCGCCTCGGCCGGCGGCGCGACATGATCACGCCCGCCAGCAGCGGCGACTGCAACAGCTGTCACACGCAGGACGGCGCGATGATGGCGCCGGGACGCATCACGCTGCCCTGAGATCCTGCTCCGGGATCGGCGCGGGGCTATGCTCCCGGCCGCATGAGCCAGGACAGCCCCTCGAACGTGCCCAAGAGCGAGCTGCGCTCGGTCGTCGACGCGCTCCTCGCCGACTACCGAAAGCACCCCACGGCGCACCACGTCGGCAAGCGCTTCATCCCGGACCGCCGCGAGATCCTCGCGGTGATCGAGATCCTGGTCGAGCTCTGCTACCCCGGCTTCACCGGCAAGCTCGACCTCGACGAAGAGAACCTCGCGTATCACGTGGGTGAGCGCGTCGCGATGCTGCGCGAGAAGCTCGAGCGCCAGATCGAGTGCTGCCTCTGTCACGCGGACGAGACGGCCTCGCGGCTCGACGTACCCAGGTGCCGTCAGCACGGGCGCGAGGTCGCCGCGGACTTCCTGGCGGAGCTGCCGCGTATCCGCGCGATGCTCGTCCTCGACGTCGCGGCCGCGCTCGAGGGCGACCCGGCGGCCGGCAGCGTGGACGAGATCATCCTCGCGTACCCCGGGCTCTACGCGATCACCGTGCATCGGCTCGCGCACGAGCTGCACCTGCTCGGCGTACCGCTGATGCCCCGCATCATGAGCGAGCACGCGCACACGCGGACGGGCGTCGACATCCACCCAGGCGCGAGCATCGGCGCGAGCTTCTTCGTCGATCACGGCACGGGCGTCGTCGTCGGCGAGACGACGGTGATCGGCGACCGGGTGCGCCTCTACCAGGGCGTCACGCTCGGCGCGCTCACGGTGCCGCGGGACGAGAACGGCTCGGTGCGGCGCGGGACCAAGCGGCACCCGACGGTCGAGGACGACGTCACGATCTACGCGAACGCGATCGTGCTCGGAGGCGACACCACGATCGGGCGCGGCGCCGTGATCGGCGGCTCGGTGTTCTTGACGCAGAGCGTACCCGCGGGGAGCCGCGTCGCGATCGAGTCGCCGCGGCTGCGGATCGGCCCGAGCGAGTAGATCGACCGGCGGCGTTCGGGTCGGTCGCTCAGGGCACGGTCGGGGGCCGGGCGAGCCACGCGCGAGCCTCGGCGGTGTAGTACTGGCACTCGGTCTCTGCCGATCCACGGAGTGTCCCCGCAGCGACCTGGGCGTGGACGCGCGCGGCGAGGGTGGTCATCCGCTCGAAGTGCAGCTGCGCCGCGTTCGGAACGTGAGCCTCGAGGTCGGCGCGCATCCAGCGGACCGACCACTCGTAGGCCTCCGATGGCGAGCCGGTGCCGCTCGCGAGAGCACCGATGGCCGTGTCGTAGAGCGAGCGCGCGAGCGCCGCGCGGGCGGCCGGCGACGACTCCTGCGCGAGCGCCGGAGCGGGGAGCACGGCCGAGAGGGCGAGCGCGACCGAGAGCGAGAGCGTGATGCCGGGCATGCTGAGGATCCTCTCACGGGCCGATGCTGCGCAGGATGGCCCACGCGATCGCGCCCGTGGCCGCGACGACGAGCGAGAGGGTGATGGGCAAGGCCGCGTCGCGCGCCGCGCCTGGCCGCTCTGCACGGAGGGAGGGACCGACGATCGCGCCCGTCGCGATGCACGCGATCGTCGCGCCCACGATGGCGGTGAGCACGCGCCCTTCGTCGGCCGCCTCGCCCCAGGCCTGTACGGCCGTCTCGTGGGATCCGAGGGCCGGGACCGCGACCGCGAGCAGGAGCGCCACGGTACCGGTCGTGCCCAGCACCAGGGCGCGCAGGCTCCGCGCGGCGGGTCGAGCGCGGGCCGCGAGCGCGAGCTTCGTCTCCCGCGTCGCGTGCAGCAGCGGCGGGCGGCCGAGCGCGTGGGCGACGGCCACGACGTAGGCCAGCACCGAGAGCGCCGCGAGCACCGTCGTCGCCGGCGTGTAGTGGTCGCTCAGCTGGGGATCGGCGCGCGCCGCGACGCCCGTGACGAGCAGCACCGGCACGCCCACCGCCAGCAGGCCGAGCGCCGCACCGCTCCGCCGCGCCAAGGCGCGCACCCCGAGCGCGAGCGCGACGAGCGGCAGCGCGATCAGCACCCAGTCCGCCACGCCGTGCACGCCGCCCGCTCGGGCAGGGAGCGCCACGGCGACGGCCCACGCGTTCGACCCGAGCGCGAGCAGACGTACCAGCGCGCCGTGCCCGTCCCCGGACGTTTCCGTGGACGCTGCACTGCTGTTTTCGCCTTCGCCCTTGGGATCCGAGGTCACCATCGCATACACTCCGCCCCGTGCGGTGCCATCAGTGCGGCACGATGACCGTGGAAGCTGCGCGGTTCTGTTCCGCATGCGGAGCCGGCGTCGAGCGCGAAGATCCGTCCAGTCCCGGTGATCCGCTCATCGGTCGGACGATCGGGGGCGCGTATCTGCTGCAAGAGCTCATCGGCGTCGGTGGGATGGGGCGAGTCTACCGCGGCGTGCAGAACGCGCTCGGCCGCACCGTCGCCCTGAAGGTGATCCATCCCCACCTGCTCGGGGACGAGCAGACCGTGGCCCGCTTCTACAACGAGGCGCGCGCGGCGAGCCGCCTGAACCACCCCTCGAGCGTCGGCATCATCGACTTCGGCCGCACGGACGACGGGATCCTCTACCTCGTGATGGAGCATCTCGCGGGAAAGGATCTCGCGACGGTCATCGCGGAGGAAGGGCCGCTGCCTTTCCCCCGGATCGTGAGCATCCTGCGGCGTGTCACGTCGGCGCTCGGTGAAGCCCACGCGCTCGGCGTGATCCACCGCGACCTCAAGCCCGAGAACATCCTGATCCTGCGCTCGCGCCGCGGCGACGATCAGGTGAAGGTGGTCGACTTCGGCCTCGCGACGATCACGGGCGCCCAGTCCACCTCCATCACCACGCCGGGGCTCGTCTGCGGGACGCCCGACTACATGAGCCCCGAGCAGGGTCGTGGCGATCCGCTCGATGCGCGCGCGGATCTCTACTCGCTCGGGGTGATGCTCTTCGAGCTCCTGACCGACCGTCTCCCCTACACCGACGACACGCCGACGAAGGTCGTGCTCCGCCACATCCACGATCCGATCCCCGAGCCCCGGGAGATCGCGCCGTTCCGCGACATCCCGGTCGCGCTCGCCGACATCGCCAAGAAGCTGCTGGCCAAGGACGCGAGCGACCGCTTCCAGTCGGCCGACGAGCTCGACGAGGCGCTCCGCGGCGCGAGCGGCCCCCCGGAGGTCAAGACCGCGGGCGCGAAGTGCCCGTCGTGCGGCGCGAACAACCCGACGACGGTGCGTTTCTGCGGAGACTGCGGCGCGCGCCTGACGGGCGTGTTCCCGACCGGTCCACGCGTGAGCGGCGCGCCTGCGCCGATGCGGACCTCGACCGCGCCGCCCGTCCCGCGCGGGCCCCTCGTCGGCCGTCGGGCCGAGATCGACAAGTTCGTCGAGGTACGCACGGGCGTGCACGAGCGCGTGTCGTGGCTGCGCGTCGTCGGAGAGCCGGGCGTGGGCAAGTCGCGCTTGCTCTCCGAGATGGCGGCGCGCGCCGAGGCTGCCGCGGACTTCGTCGTGCTGGCGGGCGCGCATCCGTCCTGGGCGCCCGTGCCATACCACCCGATCCGCGCTCTGCTGGCGAAGCTCTTCGACGTCGATCCTTCGCGCCTGCCCGAGCTCGCGAACAACTCGATGCTCGATCCGCTGGTGCGCGCGGGCGTCTCCGAGGTGCTCGATCCCAGGGGACTCGCGGGCCTCCCGGGCAGCTCGCGGGCGGGGGCCGTCGGTGCGGCGCTGGCGCAGGGGGTCCGGATCGCCGCGCGCAAGAGCGGCAGCGGCCTCGTGATCCTGGTCGTCGACGACCTGCACGGCACCGACGGGCTCTCGCAGTCTGCCCTGAACGCGCTGCTCGACAGCGAGGGGCTGTCCTCGCTGCTGGTCGTGACGGCGAGCGTGCCGACCCGGGAGACCGGTCCGATGCACTCCACGCTCGTGAACATGGCGCTGCGCGGCCTCGACGAGGACGAGTCGCGCCACTTCCTCGCCGGGACGGCGCCCGACCGATCGCGCCCGGTGTCCCGGGAGACGACCACGGATCCCGGCACTCGGCTCTTCCTTCCCCTCTACCTGGAGCAGGTCAAGGCGCTCGGTGGCACCAGCGCACACGACGAGTCGCTGCCTCCCCGCCTGGCCGACGCGGTCATGGCGCGCGTCGAGCGCCTCGAGCTGCCGGCCCGCCGGCTCCTGCAGACCATCAGCGTGCTGGGTGAGCGCGCGCCGCTCGAGGTCGTCAAGGACATGGCGCCGGGCAAGGATCTCGCGCCGCTCGAGGCGCTCACGCGTCTGGCGCTCGTCAAGATCCACAACGGCGACGTGGTGATCGCGCACCCGTTCATCCGCGAGCTCGTCGAGGCCTCGATCCCCGCGGAGGCCCGCAGGGGGCTCCACGCGCACGCGCTCGCGTCCACCGCCAGCGACGACGCGCCGCTCGAGGTGCGCGCCGAGCACGCCTACCGCGCCGGCGAGCCGATGTCGGCGCTGCTCCTGCTCGAGCGCATGGGCGACGCGGCGCTCACGCGCGGCGATCCGCACGCCGCCGTGCTCGCGTTCCGTCGCGGGCTCGACCTCGCCCGCAGGGAGCTGATGATCTCGGGCGACGACGCGCTCGATCGCGCCGTGGTCACGTTCAGCCGGAAGCTCGCCGAAGCGCTCGAGGCGGCGGGGGACTACTCCGGCGCCGACGGCGTGCTCCGCGAGGCGCTGGAGCTGGTCGGTCCTTCGAGCAAGGAGCGCGCGCGGATGTCGCTCCAGCTCGGACGCGTCGCGGCACGGCGCGATCGGGCGCGCGACGCGACGCGGCTGCTCGGGCAGGCGATCGAGATCGCCGGACGCCTGGCCGACCGGCGCACCGAGGCCGAGGCCCACCTCGAGCTCGGCGCGCTGCGGCGCAAGGAGTCGGACCTTCCGTCGGCGGTGACCGCGTACCGGCGGGCGTGCGAGCTGCTCACGGCGGAGCCCAACGGGGCCGACGCGCTCCTCGCGCTCGCGTCGCTGCAGCACGCGGAGACCCTCGTGGAGGCGGGTGACGCCGAGCAGGCCAACGATCCGCTCGTCGTCGCGCAGGCGCGGGCGCGCGCGGCCGGATCCACGGCGCTCGTCGCGCGCGCGACCGGCGTGCGCGCGCGCATCAAGCGGGCGAGCGGCGAGTCCGACGCGGCGGAGTCTCTGATGCGCGAGGCGTCGGAGCTCGCGGCGACGGCCGGCGATGCCGCCAGCGCGCTCGTGTTCGCCAACGCGAGCTGACGCGCGCTCGCCTCCGCGCTCCCGCGCTCAGGCCTTCACGTCGAAGCGCATCCCTGCCTTCACGAGTCGCTCGCGCAGCAGCGGGCCCATCGCGCTGGCCGTGGTGAGCACGCCGTGGCGGTCCGGCAGTCGATCGCGATCGAGCGCCAGACAGAGCGCGCTCTGAGAGATCATCTTCGCGGTCTCGCCGTACCCGGGATCCCCCCCGCTCACGGAGATCGTCGCCTTCGCGGGGCCGGCCGTGCCGATCATCGTCACCTCGAACCAAGAGCGGTGGCGCTGCTCGGCGCTCGGGCCCTCGCCGGGCTCGCGCACTTTGAGCAGGAGCGAGCGCGTGGGGCGTAGCTGGGCGAGGGCGACGATGGAGCCGATCGCGGCGGCGCCCGCGATGGCCGTCCCCAGCCGCTTCACGCGCGCGTAGTGGCCGTAGCGGAAGTCGGGCCCGTACTCGGGCAGCGCGCTCGCGCTGCGCAGCACGATGGCGGGGTCGACCGTCGGCAGCGGCATCACCCACGACGAGAGCTCCGGCACCCAGCGGATCCTCGCCGGCAGGCCGCGTGCGCGGCGTGGCCCGGCGTCGCGTGGCGCCTTCGGCATCGCGGCACGCAGCTGCGAGAACGCGCCGATCGCCGAGTGCCACGTGCCGCCCGAGAACGTGCCGCGGCTACGCACGAACCCTTCGACGCGCATCGGGTGCTCCGCGCCGCCCCGCGCCCGGAGGGTCTCCACGCAGAGCTGGGCGCCGAGATCGTGCGGGATCGAGTCGAAGCCGCAGCAGCTCACGATGCGCAGCCGCTCGCGCCGCGCGTCGCCGTCGAGCTCGTCGAGGGTTCGCGCGACGAACGCCGGCTCGCCGGTGATGTCGACGTAGTCCGCGCCTCCCGCCACCGCAGCTCGGACGACGGGCATGCCGTGCTGCACGTAGGGTCCGACGGTCGTCATCACGACGCGGCTCGCGCGCGCGACCTCGAGCAAGGCGCCGCTGTTGGCCGCGTCCGCCTCGAGGATCGCGGAGGGCGGACAGGGCAGGCCCTCGAGCTCGCGCCGGACCGTCTCGAGCTTGGTCTTGTTGCGTCCCGCGATCGCCCATCGCAGGCCCGGAGGGGCGTGATCGGCGAGATAGCGCGCTGCGAGGCCGCCGGTGAAGCCGGTCGCGCCGAAGAGGGTCACCGCATGCGGACGCTCGGTCATGCGCCCACCATGGCGCACCGCGCGCGCGCGGGCCACGCTCTGCCGCATGAGCGATGCGCACATCACCGACCTCGGGTCCTGGCTCCGTCCGCCGTTCCTCACGATGTTCGCGCTCGTGACGATCTCGCACATGGCGGTCGGGAACGCGGCCGATGGCGTGTTCTTGCTCGGTCAGCGATTCGACTCGTGGCTCGTGACGATGCTGATCACCGGCTTCGTCGCCTGCGCGATCGTGGTCAGCTTGATCCTCGCCGACGTGGCTCTGCTCGCCGCGAGGTGGCGCCGTCTGCCGACCGGGTTCGGGGCGTGGCTCGGCTCCCTCCTCTCGCCCTTCGCGCTCTTCCTCGCCTGGCACCTCGTGCCCGGACCTGGGGAGTCGATGCTCGAGGGTGTGCTCGCGTTCGCGCTTCCGTTCCCGGCCTCCGCCCTGGCGATCCGCGTCGTGCTCGGCAAGAAGCTCTGAGCTGCCCGGCAGATCGATACCTCGGGCCGCTCGGGGTGGTATGAGCCCCCGATGAGCTCGAGCGGGGCGCGCATCACGGACTACCTCGTCGCCGACCACCGTCGCCTGCACGGACTGCTCGTGGGCGCGAGTGAGGGGGCGAGCTTCGACACCACGGCGTTCGCGGCCTTCCGCGCCGGGCTCCTGCGCCACATCGCGATCGAGGAGAAGATCCTCTTCCCGGCGGTCCGGCGTGCGCGCGAGGGCGAGCCCCTCACGCGCGCCCGCGAGCTCCGCGTCGACCACGGCGCGCTCACATCCCTGCTCGTTCCCACGCCCGACGCCGCGCTCTGCGCGGAGATCGCCTCGATCCTGGAGCCGCACGACTCCAAGGAAGAGGGCCCGGACGGCGTGTACGCCGAGTGCGAGGCGGCGCTCGCCTCCGCGATGTCCGTGGCGCTCGCGGATCAGGCGTCCGCGTACCCGCAGGTCCGGCTCGCGCCGCACGCCGACGGGCCGCTCGTTCACCGGACCGCCGCGTCCGCGCTCGCGTCGGCTTCGCGCATCAAGCTCGCGCGCGAGCGCTGACGATCTGCCTCCGCCAGCTCGTCAGGGCATGTCGCGGGTCGGCATCGGCTCTTCGACGATCGCGCTCTGGGCGGCGACGCCGCGCAGGATCGCGGCGCCGAGCTCGGGCGGGGGCTGCGTGAGCCCCGCGAGGCGCGCGAACGGACGCTCGACGAACAGGCTCGCGTGCAGGCGGGTGGTGCCCCCGCGATCGAGCACGATCGGCTCGGCCAGCTCGACGTGGCCGATGCCCGGCGCGTCGCTCCACGCCGCGACGTAGGCCCCTGCCGGGGTGTGCGCGTGCATCGCCAGCGTCCAGGGCGAGGCGTCCGACTCGTCCGGCGCCGCGCCCAGCGCGAGGTGTACGGAGCAGTACCGGCCCGGCGGTGCCGCGAACGCGCCCAGCACGGCTGGCTCGTCGACGAGCGAGACGCGGAAGGGGCCGCGGATCACCAGGGGGTTGTCTGCGTGGCTCCCCGAGTGATCGTGCTGCGCGTGCGCGCTCGAGGGCGCGAGCAGCGCGCGCGCCATCTCCTCGAGGCGCGCGCTCGCGTCCGGCCGGCACGCGAGCAGGTGCGCCTCCGTCACCGTGATCTCCCCCGCGTCCACCACGAGCTCCGAGCCGTCCTCCGACCAGACGCGGCTCGCGGCGCCCGCCGGCAGCGCGCTCAGCGTGAGCTCCACGAGGATGCCGTGATCCACGCGCAGGCAACCGCCCACGCCCGCCCACGCGGCCATGGCCATCGCGGCGGACGTCGACACGAGCACGGCACGAGATCGCATCATGGGAAGAGGTCTCCGATCACCGAGCCGAGCACGGTGACGCCGAGGTCGTGGGCGCCGTGCAGCGCCTGCACGAAGGGCACGCGCGCTCCGAGGGTCAGCATCACCTCCGGGGTCGGTGCGTACACGACGTCACCGCCGAGGCGGGCGGAGAACCCACCCGTGTTCGTCATGATGGCGCCGCTCATCGTGCCGGGCACCTCGAGCCGTGCGTCGGGGCCGAGGCGGAACGCGAGCTCGGGGAGGGGCTGCCACTGCAGCGTCGCCACCGCGTCGAACGCCAGGCCCATCCGCATGCCGGCCAGGCCGGTGGTCGGGAAGCGCCACCCCGCGACCGCGAAGAGGGTCCAGGCGCCTTCGTGGTGGACGTACCAGATGCCAGCGGAGGGATCGGCCGAGCCGCTGCCGATCATCGCCTCCATCGACACCGGCGTTCCGTCCTGCGCGTGGGCCTCGCCCATCAGCGGGACGTCGATGCCCAGGCTCACACCGAGCGTGTTGCGTGGGATCCGTCCCGCGTCCGAGAGCAGACGCACGCGCAGGCGCACCTCGGGATCGGCCAGGCCCACGTGCTCCTCGTGCGTCAGGTTCGTGCGCGACACCGTGCGATACGCGACGGGCGCGACGATCGAGAACACGAGCCAGTCCATCGGCGACCACACGACGCTCGGCTCGAGCCGGAGATCCTCGACGTCCGCGCGGTCCCGTCCGCGCGTGCCGTAGCCCTCGGTCGACCACCGGCCCTCGAGGCTCAGCCGCACGCGGCCGGCGCGCGCCGCGCCCCAGGACGTGCCCGAGAGCGTCGGGTCGCCTGCCTGACACGGGCACGCGCGCGCGGGCGATGCTCCGAGGAGCATGACCAGGCCGAGCGCGAGACCGGACCACGAGCGCACGCCGACTACCTAGACGCCGGCGCCGGGCCGGCACTGCGGCAGAAGGTCGCGGGGCCGCCCTCAGGTCAGGGCGTCGCCGCCGGAGCTGCCGGGTCGGCCGGCGCCGCCGGGTCGGCCGGCGCCGCGGGAGCCGCGGGAGCCGCGGGAGCCGCCGGCGCCGCCGGGTCCGCCGGAGGTCCGAACGTCTGGCGGATGTACGAGAGCGCGTCACGCATCTCCGTGTCGGTCAGGATCGACGCGTGCGCGGGCATCGCGGGCGTGTTCGGGATGCCCTCCCGAATCGAGTGAAGCAGCGTGTCGTTGTTCTTGGCGAGGCGTCGGTGGTCGCCGACGAAGTCCGCGCCTGTCAGGCCACCGTTTCCGCGGCCGTTGGCGCCGTGGCACGCGACGCAGTGCGCCTGGAACACGAGCGCCCCGGCCACCGGGTCCCCGGGGAGGGAGTGATCGCCCTCGTACTCGGGGCCGACGAAGGGTCCGTCGTCCGACGCGCTGGGCCGCCGATGTGTCGTGGTCGTCGTCGACGAGGGCGGCGGTGCCGTCGAGGGAGCAGGTTCGCTGGCCTCACCTCCGCAGCTGACGATGACGAGCGCGAGGATGATGCCGCAGCCGAGGCTCGCGAGCGCGTTTCGATGTCTCATTTCCGTCTCCTGTTCCTTCCCTCGTCCATCCCGGTCTCACGGGATCCCGCCGAGCGTCGTGACGACCTCGGTCCATCGCAGTGCGCGCGCGTGCAGGCGCGTTGCCGCGCCGTTCGCCTCGGCCTCGCTCGCGAACGCGAGCACGGGTGTTCCCATGACGCCGACGCGCTCGAAGCCGATCACGAAGAAGGCGTCGTCCGCCTGGATCCAGGGTCGCTCCGACGCGTCGCCGGACGCGGGATCGACGTCGGCCGGGAGCGCCTCGACCCACACGTGCTCGATTCGCCCGTGGGCAGACGGCGAGCCGAGATACGCCACCACGTCGGCCATCGAGCAGAACCACTCGCGGGTCCCGTCGCGGTGAACGATCTGCGCGCGCGGCGAGACCTGCTCGCGGACGATCATGCCGCACGTTCCGCACTCGTGATCGGCGATGGGCTCGGGCGAGGCGGCCGCGCCCTCCGGCGCGCTCGCGGCGCCGGAGCAGGCCGCGAGCGAGACGACGAGGAGCTGCAGAAGGAGGCGCCGCTTCATCGAAAAGCCCTTCCGAGCGAGAGGATCGCCGCGGAGAGGCCGACGGGCCCGACGATCCATGCCGCCCAGATCGCGGCCGTGGCCGCGGGACCGGGCAGCGAAGCGACGAGCCCGAGGTCGGCGAGCGCGTTGGCCCCCGAGAGCGCCGCGATGAGCTCGGTGCGGTAGAGGCCCGCGGGGTTCGCGACGACCAGGCCGGCGATCAGGCCTTGCGAGACGTCCCCGTCGGTCGCGACGAGGAGCCCGAGCAGCCCGAGGTCGTAGAAGAAGACGAGCAGGAACCAGATCACGACCACGAAGCTGGTCGCGACCGACTGCCGGGGAGCGATCGTCGAGACGAGCATCCCGATCGCCATGAAGGCCACGCCGAGCAAGAGCGTCGGTCCGATCAGGGTGGCGAGCGTCCGCGCCTCGCCCTCCGCGGCCGCGAGCATCGCGGCGCCGAGGCCCACGAGCACCGCGAGCGCGAGCGCCAGCCCGCGTCCGAGGAACTTCGCCACCACGACCTCGGTCCGCGAGACGGGTAGAGAGAGGAGCAGTCCGAGCGTGTTCCGCTCGCGCTCGCCCACGATCGCGTCGTAGCCGAGGGCGAGCGCGACGAGGGGCACGAAGAGGCTGGCGAGGGTGACGAGGCTCGGCCCGGTGAGCGCCGCCGCGTTGCCCTCGGCGCTGCGCCCGTAGAGGCCCACGGCGCTGGCGAGCAAGGCGAAGAGGGCGCTGATCACCAGCACCCAGCGATCGCGGGTCCGCTCGCGGAACTCGTGGAAGCAGAGCGCGAGTCCGACGCGCATCATGAGGCCTCCTTCGAGCGCTCGAGGAGCCGCTTGTAGACCTCGTCGAAGGGTGGCTCCTTCACGCGCAGGTCCGTCAGCGCCCCGGGGTGCTGCGCGCCCAGATCGATCAACGAGAGCAGCTCGCTCTGACCGATCGTCAGCTCGAGCTCGCGCCCGCGCGGAATGATCTCGGTTCCGGGCCGCGCGCGGCGCAGCGAGAAGAGCAGCTCCTGCGCCGACGCGGCGTGGCCGTTCTGGTCGAGCTGCATGTGGATGCGCAGCGGCAGCGAGGCGCTGCGCCTCAGCTCGGCGGGCGTGCCCTTGGCGACGACGTGACCGTCCGCCAGCAGGCAGACGGCGTCGACCCGCGTCTCGAGCAGCGCGATCTCGTGGCTCGCGAGGAGCACGATGCGACCCGCCGAGCGCCACTCGTCGAGCACCGACCAGAGAATCGAGAGCCCGTCCTGATCGAGGCCGCCGCTCGGCTCGTCGAGCACGAGGAGCTCGGGCTCGGCGAGGATCGCCACACCGAGGCCGAGCCTCTGGCGCATGCCGCGCGAGTAGTCGCGCACCGGGCGATCCGCGGCCGCCGAGAGCCCCACGCGGTCGAGCGTCGTCGCGATGCGCGTCCGCGCCACGCCTCGCGCGGAGGCGAAGAACGCGAGCACCTCGCGCCCGCTCAGGACCTCGCTGAACGCCACCGACTCGGGCAGGTAGCCGAGGCGCGCCTTCAGCGCACGATCGACCCGCACCTCGTGACCGTCCACGACGATGCGCCCGCGGTCCGGGCGCACCAGCCCCAAGAGAACACGGATCAGCGTCGACTTCCCCGCGCCGTTCGGCCCGGCGATGAGGGTCACGGCGCCGCCGGGGAGAACCAGATCGAGCCCGCCGAGAGCTTGCAGCTTCCCGAAGCGAACGGCGATGTCGCGGAGCTCGAGGGTCTTCATCGTCCGACCCCGCATGGGCTACGCACCGGCGCGCCGCGCCACTTGATCCAGGTCATGTCGGGCGTCCGCGATCTTTTCTCACATCGACCCCATCTCGGCGTCCGAGGACGGCCGGGGATCGTCGGTTCGACGTCCTCGCTCGAGCTCCGGGATGTCCGCCAGGGACGGAGTCGGGGCGATCCGAGGCGCGTAGTCGGTGACCGTGTGGACGCGGAAGATGGGCAGCCGCTCCTCCATGTGAGAGAGGAGCTCGAGGGCGGGGCTGCGCAACAGGAGCACCGCGGGCGGGAAACGATGCAGGAGGCTCGCCGTGAGGTTGTCCACCCGATAGGGCCGGTCGCCGATGCCGTCGTCGTCCTGGTCCCAGCCGAGGTAGTCGCTGTAGTGGTTCCCCGGCTGGTCAACGCCCCACCCGAGGTCTCTGTTGCCGAAGTAGAAGATCTGCTCCGCGTTGCCGACGACCGCGTTTCCGGTGAACACGCCGTCGACCACCATCGCCCCCCAGACGCGCAGGCCGACGTCGTTGTGGGCGACCAGGTTCTCCTCGAGCCGCTCGTGCTGCGAGTTGTAGACGAACACGCCGCTGCCGTTCGCCACGACCTGGTTGTGGCGGTACACGCTGCGCTCGCCGTCGCGCAGCAGCAGTCCGGCGCGCCGGTTCCGTGCGATGCGGTTGTCCTCGACGAGCAGGTCGTGGCTCTGCATGAGCGCGAAGCCGACGAGCGAGTCGGTGGTCTCGTTGCCCCGCAGCACGTTCCGGTGCGACCACATGTAGTGGATGGCGTAGCGAACCCGACGGATCGTGTTCCGCTCGAACACGCAGTCGTCGGCCGCCGAGACGTAGAGACCGTCCCGTGCGTCCTCGATGTCGTTGCCCTCCACCGTCACGAACGACGCGTCGAACACGTGGATGCCGTTGCCCCTGTCCGCCTCGCGCAGGTGCGCCCGCCCGCGCACGGTGTTTCCCGACACCAGCGCGTGATCCGAGCGCTGGACGTAGATGCCGAACAGGCAGTCGGGGAGCACGTCGTCGATCACCTGCACGCGAAGCGCGCTCGGCGCCGTCCAGATGCACGCGTCCACGTTCGTCCGCGCGTTCGTCATCGCGTTGCCGGAGCCGCGGATCTCGAGGTCGCGCAGGGTGACGTCGGGGGCGAGCACCTCGATCACCGTCCCGACGCCGCCGCCGTCGACGATGGCGCCGGGCTCGCCACGCAGCGTGATCGGTCGCTCGATCCGCACGCCACCGGCCCAGGTGCCGGCCGGGAGCACGATCTCGTCGCCGTCGGCGGCGGCGCTCAGCGCGTCGGCGAGCGTCGGCGCATCGACACCGAGGCGCAGCGTCTCGGCGCGCACGGGCGCGGGGGCAAGCATCGCGAGGGTCAGGCCGATCAGCGCCGCGGAGCGTGCCATCCGATGGCCTCCTTCTCCTTCTCGAGCTGCGCGAGCTTCTCGACGTCCTTCGGCGTCCGGTCCTTCTTCTGCAGGAGGCGGTCGATCCCGACGAGGGGCGGGCACACGGTCTCCTCGTGGTAGGTCGCCTCGCACTCCATGCAGTTGAGGCACTCGCGCGCGTCGATCGTCCCGTCGTCCGCGATCGCCTTGGGCTCGCAGCCTCGCTGGCAGATCTTGCAGTGCGAGCAGTAGCGACGCCGCTTGGGGCCCGCGACGCGGAAGCTGTTGAAGACGGCCAGGCCCGCGCCCATCGGACAGAGGTACCGACAGAAGGGGCGCCACGTCACGAGCGAGAGCCCGAAGAGGACGAGCCACCAGGCCCCGAAGAACCACTCCCGGGTCCAGAACGGGACGAGGAAGGTCGACTTGAAGGGCTCGATCTCGGCGGCGCGCTCACCCGCGGCCGGGGACACCAGGAAGACCACGATCAGGACGCCGAGCACTCCGTAGCGCACGTAGCGCAGCGAGCGGTGGACGCGCTCCGGCAGCTCGCGCGGCTTCACCTTCAGCACCGCGCCGAGCTTGTGGGTGAGCTCGCTCATCACGCCGTACGGGCAGACCCAGCCGCAGAAGACGCCGCGCCCGAAGACGAGCGAGGTCACCGCGATGAAGATCCAGAGGACGAAGAGGAGCGGCTCGGAGAGGAAGAGCTCTCCGCGGATGCCGTGCACGAATCCGTCGATGAGCGTGAGCATCTGCGTGACGGAGGGCTGCGCCCGCAGGTGCAGACCGACGAGCGCGAACGAGACGACCATGCTGGCGAGGTGCAGGCGCTTGAGCCTCTCGAGGCGCCGGAACGTGTGGCGGCGCGCCGCGAAGATCGCGGTGACGATCAGCAGCCAGATCGAGAGCACGGTCACGTCGACGGCGTGGTTTCGCCATGCCTGCCGCCAGACCGAGAGCTCCTCCGGTTCCTCGTCGAGCTGGTAGACGCTCGTCGGGAGCGTGTGGGTCGCGGAGAACGAGCGGAACTCGCGATCGAGGCCGTGCCCGTGACGGCTCCCGAGGAACACGAGCGAGAAGGGCGAGCCCGGGTCGAGGTGCCCGTCGCGCGTGATGAAGACCGCACCCTCGTGGAAGCGCGGAGCGTCGGCCGCCCAGAGGCGCGGCAGGTTCATGTAGTCCGTGTCGCGGAACTGGATCTCGCCGAGCCCCTGCTCGAGGCGGACGCGGTCGAAGATGCCGCCGCGCACGAAGCCCGATCCCTTGAACGAGCTCGTCCCGTTACCGAGCACCACGAGCAGGTGCTCGCCCGGGTGCAGCCGCGCGAGGAGGTACGCGTAGTCTCCGGGCGGGATCAGGGCGCTGCCGATCGCGGGCGCGTCCGCGATCGTGAACCAGAGGTCCATGAACGTCGCGTCGGAGTCGGAGTCCATCTGCCGCTCGGAGACGGTGAGGCGTCCGAACACGCCCTCCTGCGTCATCCGGGCCCACGTCCACGGCTCGCCCTCGGCGACGAAGCGCCCGGTGCGCTCGGTGGTCAGAGGGATGGCGCCGACGCTCCGGCCGACGACGCGCGCGGCGTCGAGGATCGTGCGGTTGGCAGCCAGAGCGGTGACGGTCGCCCCGCTGATGACGTCGACCGCCGAGAAGCGGAGCTGCTCCTCGTGCTCCTCGTGCTCCTGCCCTTCCTCGCCCTCCTCGTGCGCGGTCCGCGTGATCGTGACCGAGTCTTCGTCGCGCGCGGCGCCTCCGACGGTGATGTGCTCGTCGGCGCGATGACCGCGGTAGAACGCGATGAACGCGACGAGCTCGGAGACGGGGATCCCGGCGAGGAGGATGGGCTCGCTGTGGTGCTCGAGGTGCGTGCCCGTGATGACGCCCGAGGCGTCCAGCCCGAAGAGTATGATCACCGGGTGGCCCGAGTAGGCCACGACGTCCACGAGCTCGTTCGTGAGCCCGACCCAGCCGACCACGGCGCCCGCGGCGTCGTAGCCGGTGTCGAAGGCGTGTCCCTCCTCCCTCGCGAAGCGCACCGCGCCAGGGAGCACGTCCGTGCAAGGCATCGTCGCGCAGTCGAGCCGCGTAGGCGCGGCCCCGTACTGCGCGAATGCGACCCTGGGCGCACCACCACAAGACAGCAGCGCGAGGAGGAGGAGCCCCCCCGAGCTCAGGCGTGTCCCAGACATGACGACTCGCAAAGAGGTGAGCGGCGTGCGCGAGCCCGAACGGTCGCGCACGCCGGAGGTTCAGCGCGGCTCGACGAACAGTCGCCCGCGCATCTCGAGGTGGAGCGCGTGACAGAACCAGGGACAATAGTACCAGTAGACGCCCGGGGCGCCCGCCGTGAACGTGACGCTGTTCGTGTCGCGGGGGTTCATCACCATGCAGACGTCGTGTCGCGACACGCAGAATCCATGGCTCAGATCCTCGACGTCGTCCAGGTTCGTCGCGATCACCTGGACGCGGTCGCCGGTCTTCACCGTGAGCTCGGTCAGGGCGAAGCTCGGCGCGTGGCTCGTGATGTAGATCCGCACCTCGTTGTCGCTCTTGCGGATGACGCGACTGTCGGCGAGCAGGTTGATCCCGTCCTCGGTCGCCCACTGCTCGTACATCGCGAAGCGCGGGTGCTGGCGGTTCTGGATGCTCGTCGGGTGGATGAGGTCCGCCCGCACGATGACCGCGTCGTGCGGCTCCGAGAAGGTCGGACCATCGTGCACGAGCTGCATGTGCTCGCCGGAGATGTTGATCAGCTGATCGTTCTCGGGCTTCAGCGGGCCGACGTTGAGGAAGCGGTCCTTCGAGAACTTGCAGAGCGCGACCAACCACCGGCCGTCCGCCTCGCGCGTCTCGCTCATCGACGCGTTCGTGTGGCCGACCTGGTACTGGACGTCGCAGCGGTCGACGACGTACTCGACTTCCTCACCCGCGTGCGCGCGGATCGCGGCGTCGATGTTCCACTTCGTGATGTTCGAGTCGATGAAGATCGACGTGTAGGCGTTGCCCCGGCCGTCGAACGCCGTGTGGAGCGGCCCGAGCCCGAGCTCCGGCTGCGCGACGACGCACTCGTTCGGCTGGATCGTCCGCGCGAAGGCGTCCGCCAGCTTCGTGATGTCGATCACCGACGCCGTCGGGGACAGCTTGCCGGCGACCACCGCGTAGTGCCCGGTCGGGTCGATGTTCACGCCGTGCGGGCTCTTGGCGACCGGGATCTTCAGGACGCAGGGGTTCGTGTCGCCGGTGCCGTCGACCACCGGCACCGTCGAGGTGCCGAGCTGGGTCGTGCGACCCTCCGTCACGGCGCGCTCGATCTCGGCGAGGTTGAAGACGTAGAGCCAGTCCTGCTCTGCGCTCATCATCTCTTCGAGGTGCGTGCCGCGCTCGCTGTTGTAGCAGGTCGCGAACGAGTAGTTCCCCTGGTAGTCGGTGGCGCAGAGGTCGAGGTTGCCCTCCACCTTGACCTGCCAGCGGACCTGCATCGTCTCGCCGTCGACCGCGGTGTGCAGGGCGTAGTACTGGGTGGGATCGTCGAGCACGGTCCCGTCGTTGGGCACCGGGACCTGGAACTCGCCGTTGCAGAACACCAGGCCGGTGTGGTGGCGCTGCGGGAAGATGCCGTGCGTTCCCTGCGAGTTGGGGATCTCCGTGATCGCGTCGGTCTCCATCACGTCGATGCGGATGCGCGCGAGGCGCGCGTTGGCCTTGTCGTTCACGTACACGTAGCGACCGTCGTACGTGCCGTTCTCGTACGAGAGGTGCACGTGGTGCGTGTCGCCCGAGCTCATCCCGTTCATCACCTGCTTGGACCAGTCGGTCAGGCCGTGGCCGGTCGCGCTCTCGCGGTTGAACACGGGGATCCGCTTCAGCTCGCGCATCGACGGAAGCCCGAGGATGCGGATCTCACCGGACTGACCACCGCTCCAGAAGCCGTAGTACTCGTCGAGCTGACCCGGCGCGACGTGCGGGAACGCCGCCTCCGCGGCGCTGGTCTCGGGCGGCGTGGGCGTCCCCGTCGTGCCTCCCGTCGTCGGCTCGGGCGCCGTGCCACAGCCGACCGCTGCGGCCGCGCCGATCAACCCCGTACTGCGCAGGAAATTGCGCCGACCCGTTCGGTCCGTCGTCGTCTTCGTGTCGTCCTTCGACATCGGGTGCCTCCACTTTTGGAACAGGCGGCACCGGAGCGGGCCGCAACGCGCAGGAGGTAGTCGCCGCGACGATTCGCCGCATGATCTGGATCATGTGACCGATCGACTTCGACTCGACGTGGCGATCCGCGCGTGTATCGCCCGCGCACGGACCTCGATGGATCCCCGCATCATCGAGCGCCTGCCTCCTCGCCGCACCGGCTGACGGTCGCGATCAGCCGCGCCGGACGCGCTCGAGCTCGGCGGCCAGCGCGTCGGCGCGCGCCTCGGCATCGCGCGTCCGCGCCTCGGCGTCGCGCGCTCGCGTGGCGAGCGCGTCGTAGTGCGCGAGCGGCTCACCGCTGGCGTCGATCCAGCGCAGGCTCGGCGCGGGCAGGGTGGGCGCGAGCGGCAGGTCGCGCAGGCCGAGGGAGAGGCCGAGGATCGCGACCTCGACGTCCCCGCGCGCGTCGCGCCTGGCGGGGGCGTAGCGGCCGCCCTCGAGCACCCACGCGTCGAGCTGATGCGTCGCCGGGTCGTAGATCACGTAGACGGCGGTCTTCCAGACGCGCTCGTAGACGTCCTTCTTCCTGCCGTAGTCCTCGTCACGGGTGCTCGGGCTGGTCAGCTCGATCACCACGTCGGGCAGGCGCAGCTCCTCCCAGAGCACCCACGAGAGCCGTTCCTTCTTCTCGGCTCCGACCACGACGAACACGTCGGGTCCTCGAAAGAACTCGTTCTTCGATCCCATCGGCTCGCCCCTGCGGTGCCACCCCGCCGCGCCCGGGTGGGGGCGCCCCAGCCCGGCCCCCCCGGGGGGCACACCCCCCCCCCG